>NZ_JEMV01000057.1 GCF_000588875.1 Sphingobium sp. Ant17 | reverse complement strand
GGCTTGCGCCTGCGGTTCCTTGGCACGGGCAGGCTTGTCGGCGGCGGGCTTTGCCGCGCGGGGCTTGCGGCCCCTCGGCGCACGCGAAGGGGCGGCTTCTTCGGTGGATTCAACCGCAGCAATCGCTTCGGCCGCGCCGACGACTTCGATCTTGGTGCCGATCAGTTTCTGGATATTGTCGATCGCTTCGGCGTCCGCTTCGGTGACGAAGGTGTAGGCGACTCCGCTAGCGCCCGCGCGGCCGGTACGGCCGATGCGATGGACATAATCGTCCGGGTGCCAGGGCGCGTCATAGTTGAACACATGGCTGACGCCCTTGATGTCCAGCCCGCGCGCCGCGACGTCGGACGCCACGAGAATATTGACGGTGCCCGCGCGGAAGCGTTCCAGTTCGGCGATGCGCGAACCCTGGTCGATGTCGCCATGGATTTCGCCCGACTTGAAGCCGTCGCGTTGCAGGCTCTTGTTCAGATCCCGCACCGTGGTCTTGCGGTTGCAGAAGATGACCGCGCTGGTCACGTCGGCCTCCGCCAGCATCTTGGCGAGGACGGTCCGCTTCTTGCGCGCATCGACCTTCACCAACCGCTGGGTGATGTTGATCGAAGCGCTGGCGGGGCGCGCGACTTCGATCGACTTGGGGTTGGAGAGGAATTTGTCGGCCAGTTTCTTGATCACCGGCGGCATCGTCGCAGAGAAAAGAAGCGTTTGGCGCTGCGCGGGCAGCTTGGTGCAGATTTCCTCGATATCGGGGATGAAGCCCATGTCGAGCATCCGGTCGGCTTCGTCGATCACGAGCAGCGAACAGCCGTTGAGCATGATCTTGCCGCGACCGAACAGGTCCATGAGGCGGCCCGGCGTCGCGATCAGCACGTCCACACCCTTTTCGAGCGCCGCGAGTTGGTCGCCCATCGATACGCCACCAATCAGCAGCGCCATCGAGAGTTTGTGATATTTGCCGTATTTCTCGAAATTCTCGGCCACCTGCGCGGCGAGTTCGCGCGTCGGCTCCAGGATGAGCGAGCGCGGCATGCGCGCGCGGCTGCGGCCATGGGCGAGAATGTCGATCATCGGCAGCACGAAGCTGGCCGTCTTGCCGGTCCCCGTCTGCGCGACACCAACGATGTCACGCATCATCAGAACGGAAGGAATCGCCTGCGCCTGAATGGGGGTGGGCGTGTCATAACCAGATTCGGCTACGGCCCTGAGCAATTCGTCGGAAAGGCCGAGATCGGCAAAAGTCATTCAATGGTCCGGGAACAGGAGGTTGCCCCATCCTGCCAGTCCGCACGATGGAAATCGGCCGCGCATTGCGGAAATATCGGCCACTTGTCAAGAAAATCCCGCAATTTGGGGCTTGAGGATCGCAATCAATCGTCGGCAGCGACGAGGCGGCGGAAACTGTCGATCGCACAGCTCATACCGCTGCGCGCCTGCAATTCATCGCGGCCCGAACAGAGCGATCCGTCCGCATCCGGCTCGACATAGAAGCCGGAATAGAAGCCCGCCGAATCACAGCCCTTCTCCAGCCGGGCGCGATAGCGATGCTGGTCGGCCAGGATGAGATCGACGCCATTGCGCACGATGATGCTGGCGGCGCGAATCGAGCGCAGCGCGATGCAGCGCGGCCCCTTTTTCTCGTCCCAATCATCAGCGGCATCGGGCGTGATCCGCGTGGGTGCCTTGCCCTTGCGGGCCATGGGCACGCGCACGATGACGCGCCGTTCGATCGTCAGTTGCGCCCATTGCACGGGCTGCGCGCCGGGCGCGGCAAGCAATAGCAGGATGGAATGAAACAAAGCGGACCCCTTATGGGAATGATACGCTATCGACGAATGGTTGAACCGTCGATGAATTTGCAGGCATAGAAGCGTCCCATGATTGAACAGCCCATCATTGCCCGCTTCGCAGCCCTGCTCGGTCCGAAGGGCGTCGTCACCGACCCGGACGACATCGCACCATGGACCAGCGACTGGCGCGGTCGCTATCATGGTGTGGCAGCGGCGATCCTGGCGCCTGCGTCGACGCAGGAAGTGGCGGCGACGGTCGCGCTGGCCGCCGAACTGGGCGTCGCGCTGGTGCCGCAGGGCGGCAATACGTCGATGGTCGGGGGGGCAACGCCGCCCGCCGACGGATCGGCGCTGATCCTGTCGCTGCGGCGGATGAACGCGATCCGCAGCCTGTCGGCGGACGATAATCTGGCGGTGTGCGAGGCAGGCGTGATCCTGAGCGTGCTGCATGACGCGGCGGAGGATGCGGGGCGGCGCTTTCCGTTAAGCCTCGGCGCGAAGGGATCGGCGACGATCGGCGGGCTGGTTTCCACCAACGCAGGTGGCACGCAGGTGCTGCGTCACGGCACGATGCGTGCGCTGGTCGAGGGGGTGGAGGCCGTGTTGCCCGATGGGAGCATCTTCGACGGGCTGGACGCGCTGAAGAAGGATAATCGCGGCTATGACATCAAGCAGCTCTTGATCGGCGCAGAAGGCACGCTCGGTATCGTCACAGCCGCCGCCTTGCGACTGGTTCCGGTTATTGCGGCCCGTGCGGTCGGCTGGGTCGGCGTCGCCTCCCCTGCCGACGCGCTGGCGCTGCTGCGGCTGACAGAAGCGCAATTGGGCGACAGTGTCGAGGGGTTCGAGGTGATCGCTGATGAGACCCTGGGCTTCGTGCTGGGGCATATCCCCGGCACGCGCAGCCCGATCGAGACGCGCGCACCCTGGCATGTTTTGATCGAGGTGGACCATCCCGATCTAAACGATCCCAGTCCTGCGGAACGGCTGGCAAATGCGCTGGCCGATGCGCTCGAACGCGGCATCGCGATCGACGCTGCCATCGCTGCGAACGAGGCGCAGGCCGATGCCTTTTGGCGCATTCGCGAATCCCTGTCGGAATCGGAAAAAGCACAGGGACCGGCGCTGCAATATGACATCAGCGTACCGGTCGCGCGGATGCCCGCCTTCATGATCGAAGCAGCGGAGGCGGCGCAGATACGCTTTCCCGGCACGACCGCCTCCTCCTTCGGGCATCTGGGCGATGGCAATGTGCATTTCCATGTCCGCGCGCCAAAGGGCACCAGCGATGGCCCGGCCTGGATCGCGGCGCAGGGCCAGGCCATCAACGCCTTCGTCCATGATGCGGTGGTCGCGGCGGGCGGATCGATCTCGGCCGAACATGGCATCGGCCAGATGAAGCGCGCCGAACTGGGGCGGCTGGCCAGCCCGGCGCGGATCGGCGCGCTGCGTGCGATAAAAGCGGCCTTCGACCCCAAAGGCATCATGAACCCCGGCAAGCTGATACCATTGCCCGGGGAGGCGTGAGCGCGACAAAGCGATTGCACGGCGTCGCCAAGGTCTTTATCGCCCTGCCCCATTCATAAGACCCGCGGCCGGCCTGAAAAACCGCCGCCTCCAACAATGGAAAACGGACCATGGCCAGTGCGCCCGCGAACAATCTGCCGATCTTCTACAATGACCTGATGCCGCTCAGCAGCGTCGACCATGTCGATTTCCGGACCCGCACGGTTGACGCGGCACCGTTCCTGGTCAGCCAGCATGCCGTGCCGTTGACGATCGACGAATTCGTCTCGGCCCAGCGCTTCGTGCCGATCATCTTTTCGTCGGGTAACGATTCGGTGCCTTTGGCGCTGATGGGCCTTAACGAAGGCGTGAACGTCTTCGTCGATGATGAAGGCAAGCTGCGCGGACCGGCCTATGTTCCGGCCTATGTGCGTCGTTACCCTTGGATGCTGGCCAAGCTGCGTCCCGACAGCGAGGAATTGTCGCTGTGCTTTGACCCCACCAGCTCGGCTGTGGGCGCGTTCGAAGAAGGCAACGCCCTTTTCGAGGATGGCAAGCCTAGTGACCTGACCCAGGGCGTTCTCAAATTCTGCGAAGATTTCGAACAAGCCGCAGCGCGCACCAGCCAGTTCGTGCGCGAATTGCAGGAAATGGATTTGCTGATGGACGGTGAAGTCTCGATCCAGACGCCCCTCAACGAGCAACCCTTCGTCTATCGCGGCTTTCGCATGATCAACGAGGAAAAGCTGCGCGACATGCGGGGCGACCAGCTGCGCAAGATCAACCAGAACGGCATGCTGCCCCTGATCTACGCCCATCTCTTCTCGTTGCAGCTGATGCGCGAGATTTTCGAAACGCAGGTGTCGCAGGGCAAGGGGCCGATTGCCCTGCCCGCTGCGCCGCAGCCTGCTGAAGCCTGAACCGGGAATTAACCCGAAACGGTTCAAATAATTGATAGAAAGGGCGTTGCTTCTCCCCTTGTAAGGCGAAGCATCCTGCCCTATCTATCAATCATGCGGTGCACCTGCCCCCCTTTCGGGTGTATCGTATGGGCGTCTCCCCCTTTGGAGGCGTCTCCTCCCTGAACCTTGGCCACCCCATGCTCTGCATGGGGTGGTTTTTTATGAGGTTCGGGCGAAGCGCTGTTTCACTTGACGCGGCCAGCCCCTCTGCCTACAGCCCGCCTCTGCCGACCGCTCCGCGCGGTCCCATGGCCCCTTCGTCTAGCGGTTAGGACGCGGCCCTCTCACGGCTGAAGCACGAGTTCGATTCTCGTAGGGGTCACCAATCAAGCGTTTTATCGCATTGATTTGATCGGAAATTTGAGAAATCGAGTTCATTTAGCGCGAACGGCCGATGCATGAGGATATTCTCGTCTTTTCGCGAGAGTCCTCAAAGGCTGCGACACCCGACCTATATGCCGGATGCCGCCCGCCATTGGCGTCAACGAGAGATCAGGCCGGAGCTTTGACCGCGTGGGTACGAACCAGTTTCTTGTTGACGAACTGCTGGATGCCCATGTCGCCCAATTCTCGCCCATAGCCTGAATGTTTGAGGCCGCCGAACGGAAGTTCGGCATCGGTCCAGTCGATATTGTTGATGAACATCATGCCCGTGTCGACACGGCCGGCAACCCGCATCCCGCGCGCCACATCTTTGGTCCAGACCGAACCACCGAGGCCAAAGTCTGAATCATTGGCGAGCGCGATGGCCGCGCCCTCATCCTTGACCCGGAAGAAGAGCGCGACCGGCCCAAAAAACTCCTCGCGGAAGGCGGGATTGTCCGGTGCGATGTCCGTAAGGATGGTCGGTGCCATGAACGAACCGGAACGGTCGATGCGCTTGCCGCCCATCACGACCCTCGCCCCCTTCGCCACCGCGCCATCGACCTGGCCTATAAGATCGAGGAGCGCCTGTTCGGTCGACAGCGGTGCCAGCGTGGTCGCCTCGTCCATCGGATCGCCCGCCTTGAGTGCCGCCAGAGCCGTCTGGAACTTGTCGAGAAACTTGTCCGCCATGCTCTCGACGACGATGAAACGCTTGGCGGCGCAGCAGGTCTGGCCGCTATTATACATTCGTCCCCACACGGCCCAGGGCACGGTGAGATCGAGATCGGCATCCTCCAGGACGATGAAGGCGTCACTGCCGCCAAGCTCCATCGAGGAGACTTTCAGATTATGCCCCGCACGCGCGGCGAGGCTGCGGCCCGCCGCGACGCTGCCGGTCAGGGCGACCCCCTTGATGCGCGGATCATCGACGAGCGCGTTGGACTGGTCGTGGCTGATGAGCACATTGGTGTAGAGGCCAACAGGTGCCCCCGCCTCGATCATCAGTTCCTCGAACGCGATCGCGCATTGCGGTACGATACCGGCATGCTTCACCAGCAGCGTATTGCCCGCCATCAGATGGGGGCCTGCCACCCGCGCGAGTTGATAATAGGGGAAATTCCAGGGTTCGACACAGAAGATTACGCCCAGCGGGCTACTCTCCATATGCGCCTCGCCATTGGTCGGGTCGAGCGTGACCGGTGCCAGGAAGCGTTCGGCATGCTCGGCATAATAGGCCATGATCCGCGCGCTGAACTCGACTTCGCCCCGCGCCTCGCCGATCCGCTTGCCCATCTCCATCGTCGCGATGCGTGCGAGGTCATCGGCGCGCGCGTGAAGCAGGTCGCCGGCCTTGGCGATGATCGCTGCGCGGTCAGTAAAGGATGTGTGGCGCCAGGTCTCGAAACAGGCCTGCGCGGCTGCGACCTTGGCTTCTAGCGCCGCGTCGCCGAGCGACTCGAAGGATGCGACAAGTTTGCCGTCGAATGGATTGCGGCTTTGATATGTCATTGGGAATCGGCTTTCTGTTTGGATGCATGACGATCCGGCTCGGTCGCCGTCATTGTCTTGATCAGGCGTCGATGATCACCTTGAGCGCCTTGGTTTCCGCCGCCCGTGCGAACGTGTCATAGGCATCGAGAATCTGATCGAGCTTGAAATGGTGCGTAACCAGGAGGCTGGGGTCGATTTTGCCGGATTGCAGCGTTTTGAGCAGCATCGGCGTGGTGGCCGCATCGACCAGACGCGTGGTAATGGCGATATTCTGCGACCATAGGTTTTCCAGGTGCAGGTCGACCTTTTGACCATGGACGCCGATATTGGCGATGATCCCGCCGGGGGCGACGATCTGCTGGCAAAGATCGAATGTAGCGGGAATGCCGACCGCCTCGATCGCGGTGTCGACGCCCCTGCCCTGGGTCCAAGCCTTGACCTGTTCCGCCGCCTGACCATCCGAACTGTTGATCGTGCGGGTCGCGCCGAACGTCAGCGCTGCGGCAAGCCGACTGTCGTCGACATCGATCATGATGATCTCGGACGGAGAATAGAGCTGGGCGGTCAGCAGGGTCGCAAGACCGATCGGCCCCGCGCCGACGATCGCCACCGTCGATCCAGGCGCAACCTTGCCATTGAGCACGCCGCATTCAAAGCCGGTGGGCAGGATGTCGCTCAACATTACCATGGCATCCTCATCTACCCCTTCGGGGATGGGATAGAGGCTGGTTTCGGCATGGGGGATGCGAACATATTCGGCCTGCGTACCGTCAATCTCGTTGCCGAGAATCCACCCGCCCGTCGTGCAATGCGAATACATGCCCCGGCGACAATAGTCGCACTTCCCGCAGGATGAGATGCACGAGATCAACACCCGGTCATTGGCTTTGAACATGGTGACGCTCGTACCAACGCTCTCGATGGTTCCGACGCCTTCATGCCCCAGAATGCGGCCCGGCGCGCAGGTTGCGACGTCGCCTTTGAGGATATGCAGGTCGGTGCCGCAGATGGTCGTCTTGACCATCTTCACGATCACATCGCCCGGATCCTGAAGCTGGGGCTTGGGTCGGTCTTCGAGGCTTTTCTGCCCGACACCGTTATACACAAGGGCTTTCATGGGTCTGCTTGCTCCTGATTGCGCATCGCTCCAAAACAGGGGCGGCGCGGCCTTTCAGTCGAACGCGTGCGACTGGATCAACATGGGCAAGATAGACCGCATCGGCTGGCCATATCAGGATCGGAAAGTACGCAGTCCTTTGACCCCGATAAGCGTGGCGATGGCCGCTTTGGCGTGGGCGGATGCCTACACTTCGCTATCGCGCAGGACTGCGGCAACGGGTCGCCGCGGCGAATATGGCATGGAGGAGCCATAGCCGAACCGCATGAGGATATCCGGTCTGCGCCCCGGGATCCCAGCGATTCCTGCAAGATCAGAGCGCAGGGCTGCCACTTCGACAGGTTGATTGATGAAGGCATGTTTCAGCCCTAGCGCGGTCGCCTGCAGTGCGAAACGCTGACAGGCCCGACCGACCGCCACCCAATGCGCCGGATCGTCCCGCGCGCCGGTAAACAGCGCCAGTCCGGCCGACGACGCAATCTGCCGGGAATATGCATCATTCTGCGATTGCACCGTGGATAGCCAGTCGAAGGCCACCGGGCCAAGCCAGTCGGGCAGTGCGGGATTGCCGCTGGCGACGCTATATAGTCCGTCACCCGCTTGCAGCGCCTGACGCGGATTGAAGCGCAACCAGGCTTTCAATTCCCGCACGAAAGCGGGATCTGCCATCTGCGCGCTGTTCCCGGTGACCACAAGTTGGCGCACCCTTTCCATCGCCGTCCGGTCGGTGATGAGCGCCACGTCGACATCGGCGCTTGTTCCGGCCTGTGACAGGGCGCGCAGCACAGCCAGGCTGGCGGCTCGCCCATCGAATAGCGCGCGGGTCGACTGACGGACGGGGATGGCATCGAACAGCGCCGACGCCTCTTTGGCAGCGGGACCATAGGCAAAGTCAATCGACCCGGCACCCATGGGGTCGAACAGTGCGTCGCCCCGATACCCCCGCGCCGCGGCCGCAAGCACGAGATTTTCTGCGGCGCACCCCAGGCTGATGAACAGGTGATGGTCATCGGGGTCAACCACCACGGTCCGCCTGCTAAAATCGGGACGGATGGTGATGCGCCCTGGCGCAACCGAAAATTGCCACGGTTGCGTATTGTGGCCGTTCGGGGCGAGCGTGGCATAGCGGATGAAGTCGTGCGCTTGAGCGTGCGGAGGGATCACCGCGCGCATTGCCTTGGTCGCATCGGCATAGTCGGATGACGACCCCATTCGCGCCAGGCTCACCCCCGTCGCGCCGACACCAACGGCCGCCAAGCCTGCTGCACCGACAAGAAAATGTCGTCGCTTCATGTCGCGCGTCCTATCATTGTTCTGATGTTTCCGGCCCAAGGTGCGGGACGTTTGTGCATGCTATTATAGGGCGCCATGCACCCTGCCCCGCTGCCATTTGGCGACCACCCATTTGGTTATCTCGGTCACGATCAGCGTCGCCGCCGTTGCGGTCAGACAGAATAGGAGCGTGTCCCGACTGACGGGTGCGGTTCCGAGCAAGTTGCTGAGCGGGCTCCAGAACATAGCCGTGAGTTGAAGGCCAAGGGCCGTTGCGACACCCAGAAGCAGCCATGGGTTGGAGAATAGCGGCTCGCGAAACAGTGGCCTTCGCTCGCTGCGCATACACAGAACATAGACGTTCTGAAAAAGAACGACCATCAGCAGCACGCCATTTTGAATGTCCGCCAGCGGCAGTCCCTGTTCCTGCATCCGGAAAGCCAGGAAAAGCGCCAAGACGGTCATGGTCAAAGCCGGAGGGATCATCAGCGCAAAGGCGCTGCGATCCAGCAAGGGTGTCGTGGGACGCCGTGGGGGCCGGGTGAGTTCATCCCCCTCGCCCCGCCCGAAGCCGAGCATGACATCCTGCGCGCCATTGGTGACAAGGTTGAGCCACAGCAGCTGTACCGCCGTGAGCGGCATGGGCAGCCCGGTGGCAACCGCACCCAGGAACATGGCTATTTCTGCAATGCTCGTTGTAATCAGGAAGATCACGATCTTGCGCACATTGGCGTAGGTGATGCGACCCTCTTCCACACCGGCGACGATCGACGCGAAATTATCGTCCGCCAGGACAAGGTCGGCGGCCCCCCTCGCCACGTCGGTGCCGGCCAGCCCCATGGCAACGCCAATATGCGCGGCATGGAGTGCCGGGGCGTCATTGACGCCATCGCCCGTGACGGCGATCAGTTCCCCACTGTTCGCGAGGATCTGGACGATACGCAACTTCTGATGGGGTTCGATGCGCGCGAACACACGGCCTTTCAAAACCAGTGCCGCCTGTTCCTCCTGCCTGTCCGCCAGGTTCGCCAAATGCGTGCCCGTCACCACCTGGTCGTCGTGCGCCCTTATCCCTAGCTGACGGGCGATCGTGAGCGCGGTGCGAGGATGATCGCCCGTCACCATGCGCACGCCGATCCCCGCCTCCCCGCAGGCTGCGATCGCCGCAGGGACTTCAGGACGCACCGGATCGATCAAACCGATCCAACCGAGCAAAACCAGATGTTTGGGGTCTGTCAGATCGACGTCGCTTGCGGCCCCCGCCTTGGACGCTGCAAGCGCAAGAACGCGAAAGCCAGCGCTGGTCATATCGGTCGCCTTTGTCCGGGCTGCATCCGACACAGGATCGCACATGGGCAATATCGTTTCAGGCGCGCCCTTCACATAGACGCGCCGCCCCGCAGCCTCATCGACCGCTGCGCCGGAATATTTGCGTGAGGGTTCATAGGGCAGCAGGTCCATCCGGGCGAGCATCCCGATCGCCGCAATGTCCACCCCACCTTCACCCGCAAAGCGCAGGAACGCTGTATCCACCGTATCCCCAACCAGCGCCCCTTCCGCGCTTATGGCCGCTTCGTTGCAGATGGCGCTGCCGCGCCGGATGTCGGCCAGCGCTGGCGAGGGTTCGGACCAATGCGTTCGATCCATCATCATGCCGTCGGGGAGGACGATGCGTTCGACAGTCAGGACATTCTGCGTGAGCGTGCCGGTCTTGTCGCTCGCGATCATCGTGCAGGCCCCCAGTCCCTCGACCGCTGGCAGGGATCTGACGATGACCTTGCGCGCTGCCATGCGGCGGCTTCCGGCGGCCAGCGCGACGGTCACGGCAATAGACAGCCCTTCGGGAATTGCCGAAACGGCGAGCGCGACGGCCAATAGCAGCACTTGGTCCCCTGGCCGTCCCTGCAGAAGGAGAATGATGGCAAAGGGCACGATCAGGCCGACCGTGGCGATGCTGATCTGCCTCGCCAGTCGCGTGAGTTGAAGAACCAGCGGGGGCGGAGTCGGCTCTGTCGATTTCAAGGTGGCATCGATGGCACCCAGGCGTGTCCTTGGCCCGGTTGCGACCACGATGCCGACACCTCGGCCCTGATCCACCATCGTGCCTGCAAGCAACATCGTGGTGCGGTCACCTACGGGCGCCCCTTCGTCCAGAATATCGTCGGCATCTTTGGCAACCGGAGCGGATTCGCCACTGAACGTCGATTGATCAATCCGAAGATCATTGCTGGAGATCAGGCGTATATCCGCAGGAACCGCCATCCCGCTCTCCACCTCGACAATGTCGCCTACGACGATATCGCGGGCATCGATAACCGCGATTGCGCCGTCACGCCGCACTGATGCGCTCTGACCGATCATATGCCGCAAAGCGTTCAGACTGGTCGCGGCTTTGCTTTCCTGGATCGTCCCGATCAGCGCGTTGACGATCAGGACCAAGCCGATAAACCCGGCGTCGGTGACATGCCCGAGACCCAGCGACACAGCCGCCGCAGCAACCAGCAGATAGATGAGCGGACTGTTGAATTGGCGGAGGAACAACCGCGGCAGCGATTGTGGCCGTCGGGGGGCGAGTGCGTTGGCACCGTCACGGTCCAATCGAACCGCCGCCTCCTGCCTACTCAGCCCGCTCTCGCGCGTTTTGGTCAGCGCTATCACCTGCCTTGCATGCAAGGCATGCCAGGGAGATTCCGAAGGCAGCAATTTGCGCGTATCTGTTCGCTCTAGCAGGCGGGCAGCGATCATTCCTTATGCTCCAAGCTCCGCACATTGCAGCCCAGTCAGCACGCTCATTGCGTGCCACCGTTGCAACAAGCCCACCGATCGGGCCTGCGCCGCCACGCGACATATGACTTCACGCGCCCCGCATAGAGGCACGGGCCGATGCTGGGGAGCATCGGGAATTACGCAGGCGACAGATACGGGCTGATGGCCCGGACGTCTTTGCGCTATGACAAACCAGAGTAGGAAGACGCGGTCCACACGAGTTACCTCGTTCAATACGTACAGACCATGAGCGCGCGACATGCAATCCTCGAAGAAATTCGAGGATGATATATGACAGATGTTTTGCACCCACCGGCCGACAAAGGAGCAGGGGTGGCGCTTGTTGATGGAAACGCGGCCGTGCGGCACGCGCGCCAACTCATGCTCCGCTCCGAACAATATGATGTGAAATCTTACGCGACCTGTGCCGCCCTATTGGCCGACCCGGACTCCAGAAATTACGCCTGCATCATCCTTGACGTTGAAATGGAAGGCATAGACGGTCTCGATCTTCTTACCCGGATGCGGGCCAGTGGTTGGCATGGAAGAGCGATATTGCTGGATGGGCTCGCACCTGAGAGCGCTGTGACGCGGGAAGTATTGCAAAATGGCGATCGGATAGAAGAGCGTTCGATCGGCGATAGCTCTTTGCTCTCGGCGGTGGCCGCGACTTTTCGCGACACCACTCCGAACATAACGGGAAATTCGACATATATATGATCGCCGCGCTTGATCGGCCGTTCCTCTTACCTTCCTTGCGCATCAGCCCATCAGGCCAACGACCCCAAGCTTACGCTATTCTTTTGGCGGGCGGGCCGAAATAGCTGGTAGGTAGCGTGTCGCGATGGGCAATGATGGTTTGCAGGACGATCGTCGGATCGACCATCGCGACGGTCAGGACATGCCGCCCCGGCTTCGCGATCATGGCCTTGAAACGCATGATGCGCATGTCATTGCGCGCATTGATCTCCGACGCCTTGCCCAAAAACTCTTCGGACTCGCGATTTTCGGGCGAAAATACGGTCACGATCTGTGGCGCGCCGTCATCTACCCACAGGGCCAGTGATAGCGCATGGTTGGGATCGACCTTGAGCGTGGGTGCCGTCACCAGATCGAACGCCCATTCGCCCGCCTCGCCAACGAAAATGGGATATTCCAATCGAGGCGCACGCTTCGGGTCCGCCATGGATGCAGCATTTACGGGGAAGATCGACATCGCGGCATCGACCCGTCCATAGTCGGGAATCGGTTCCCATTGGACCCCATCGGCGGGCACATTGCGCGCATAGTCGCTGGCCGGGATCGAAAACGCACCGGCGAGCGAACCCCAACAGCCTTTGGCTGCCCGCTCTTCCTGCGCCGACGCTCGGATGGCAGTGACCGTCACGGTCACGCTTTGCGCCCCGGCACTACCGCTGTCTTGCCTATTACTGATCTTGACCGTTCCGGTGCTGCGGCCGGGCGGCAGCTTGCGCCAGTCGATCTCGACGCGGTGGCGCCGGTCGGCCTTTCCGACACTGAACGCCGTGTCCTGTTTCAGGATGATCCAAGGTTCGCTGGCGACCAGCTGAACGTCCACGGGGCGCTTGCCACGCGGGAATGTCTCGATCCAGCTTGATGGCCGGTACAGACTGTCGAGCACCGGCAGATTAGGGGCCAGATAATAGCCTGGCCAGCCTTGCCGCGCACCCTGCACGGCCACGCCGAATTGCGATGTGTCCGGCAGATCAAGTTCCGACACCGGCGGACGAATATCCTGAACCGGCTGATACCAGTCGAAATAGCCGATATAGGTCTGGTCCATCAGGTGGTTCCATTTCCCATTCGACAGATCGTGATTATAGGTGTCGCGGATCGCGTGGGCCTCGCTGAACAGCCGCTTGACCTCTTCGGCCTCCTCGTTGGTGCTGGCGCGCGCTTGCTCTGCGAAGCGTTTGTTGCGCGCGGCGGCGACCTGCATTTGCGTTAGGTTGCAGCAGCCCCTGATGGGGTGGAGGACAAGCTGATAATAGGCTGCCTTATGCGTCTCCGGCAGCTTGTCGTTGATCGCTTCGGCACGCGATCGCAGGTCCAGCCACAACGCCACCATCCGTTCGGCTTCATCGAAATTCTCAAGGCTGTAGGTGTCGGTACGCAACTGCTCCGGCTTGCGCCAGGCATTATATTTCGCATAGCGTGAGACCAGCGTCGCAATCTCCTGCGCATGCGCCGGCCCGAATTCGCGCGCGGCCCATATGTGCGACCACTCCGCGATCCGGTCCTTGCTCACCGCCTTGGGATCCCAGGCCATCGTCAGAAAAAATTCGATGGGCAGTTCCAGCGGCTTCAAGTCGCCGATATTGGTGATCCAAATCCGATCCGCGCCATAGGTGAGCGCCAGGTTCATCTGCTCCCATATTTTCGGGAAGGGATTGGTGTTGATCCACTTGTAGCTATACGGCCCGCCATTCATGTCCATATGGTGATAGATACCAAAGCCGCCGGTACGGGTGGCCCGCTCCTGCGCGGTGGGCAGGCGGCGGATATAGCCGACATTATCGTCAGCAAACATCAAGGTAACATCGTCGGGCACCTCGAGTCCGGCGTCATAATATTTCTGGACTTCGGTGAACAACACCCAGACCTGCGGAATATCCTCGATGCGTTTGCTGGTCTCCTCGACCAGCAATTGGCGCTGGTCAGCGATGATCGTTTCCAGCAGCGCTATGTCGGACTTGATGCCGCCTGTGCTTTCCAGCGCTACGTCGCCATCGCCGCGCATCCCCATCGTCACCAGCAGTTCGCGGTCCTTGCTGCGCTTGGCGCCTTCGCGGAAAAATTGCTGAACGGCAGGACGATTGGTCGCATAATTCCATTCGCCATTTCCGGGGCGACGCGATGTCCATTCCTTATGCGCGCGGTTCATCGGCTCATGATGCGATGTGCCCATGACGATGCCATATTCATCGGCCAGCGGTCCGTTGCGTGGATCATCTTCATTGAAGGCATTGTTCCACATGGCAGGCCAGAGATAGTTGGCGCGCAAACGCAGCAGCAGTTCGAAGACATTTTTGTAAAAGTCGGCGTTCATCCCGCCGAACTTCTCCGCCGTCCAGGCCGACAGGCAGGGCGCTTCATTGTTCAGAAAGATGCCGCGATATTTGACGGCCGGCTCGCCTTGGAAATAGCGACCATAGGAAACCTGTATGCGGTCACGCTTCATGACCGGCACATCGGCCCACCAATACCAGGGGGATACGCCGATATTCTGGGACAGATCGTAGATGCCGTAGATCGTTCCGCGCTTGTCGCTGCCCACGATGACGAGCGCCTCGGTGATCCCCGGTGCCGGATTGGCCACGGTCTGGATCGTGTAGGATTCCCATTTGCCGCGAATGGACGCGACATCGATTTTGCCGCTGTCTGCCAGCCGGTCGATCAGCGGGCTTTGGCCAAGCGTGCCGATCAACACCATCCGCCCCTTATCGGCAGTGGGCGATAGTTGCGCATCCACGCCGGTGACACGGCCGATATCCGCCGACAGGTCACGCGCCGCCCGGATCACGCCCGTAAAATCACTGGCCTCCACGAACAGGGGCACCACCTGACCTTGCCCGGCCAGTTCGAACCCTCGCCCCTTACCATCGAAGCTGACCGCAGCGCGAAGAGGGCTGGCAGCCAACGCTGCTGCAAGCGACCCAGACAGGAGATTGCGGCGAGACAGCATGGCGGGGCTCCTCCGGTTCGACCGGTCAATGGAATAGGCGATCAGCGATTATAAGAAGACGGCGGCCGGGTCGAACCAGCCGCCGCCTTTCAGGTAGAGCAGATCAGAACGTACCGCGCAGGCCGACAAGATATTGCACACCCGGACGATATTGCGTGAATGTCGCGCCTTCATATTGGAAATAGCTGCGCAGCGTCGAGTTGGTGAAATTCTGGACATCGACAGTCAACTGCGGCGCGCCATTCCATCCAAACAGCTCCTCCAGATCGAAGCTCGAAGAGAAGTCCCACTGCTGATAATTGTCGCTGTACAAGGCCGCGGTGGGAATGCCGTTCTGGTTTGCACCACTGCTCTGCGACCCTTCACGGAAGGTTGTCGAAACGCGCAGGTTGACGCCACCATTCTCATAATAGCCGATGAGATTATAGGTGAAGGGCGCAACGCCGAAAGCGACCGCCGGGCCGTCGCTGCGCTGATCGACGATCGTTGCGTTCGCGTTGAAGCCAAAGCCCCGCACACCAATGCTTTCGGTCAGAAAATCGAGCGGCTGGATCCACTGGAATTCCAGGCCGTTGACCGTCAGCTTGTTGGGCACATTGACCTGCGACTGCACCTGGATCGTCGCGACACTGGGACCGCCGCGCAGGTCGATCGCCGCAGCCTGGGTCGGATTGAGCGAGTCATAGGTAATGCCATATTGCGCCAGGAACGAGAATGGCTGCGTCGTGATCTGGTTGGTCGTAAAGCCGGTCAGAGACTTGCGGAACGCATTGAGCGACACCAACCCTTCCTGCCCCGTGTAAAGCTCGACGCCGAAATCGAGATTGTCCGAGAAATAGGGATTGAGTGCAGGGTTGCCGATCGTCGCCGTCGCCGCCGATGGATCGCCAAAGCCGACGCCGGGCAACTGCGCGGCAGGGTCAGGCCGGGTCATCGTTTTGGAATAGGCGGCGCGCACGACTGCCAGATCACCGATATCATAGGCGACCGTCGCTGCAGGCAGCCATTTGTCATAGCTGTTCGACGTCCGCACCAGCGTGACGATGCTGGGATACCGCGAGCCGTCGGGCAGGCTGCTGCCATCCGGCAGCGTATTACGCGGATCGGCGAGCGAGACGCGGCCTTCGATGGTCTGATCGGTCTTCACATAGCGCACGCCGACATTGAAGCGCAGCTCATTGTCGCCAACCTGCTGCTTACCAGCAGCCATGAAGTAGGTCGCGAAGGATTTTTCGCGGATCAGGCCCCCGCTCGCACCGGTGTTCGAACCGCCCGATTCAGGCGTGTTTTCATGGAAACTGTCATAGTTGGATGCCTGCTTGAAACGATCCCAATCGACCGTCACAAAGCCGGCACGCCCCGGCATCAGGAAGGAAGGGAGCTGGCCAACGGGGATCAACGAACCGCCATAGCTGACCGGGCCGCTTTGCCCCGCAGTGGAACCCGTGCCATAGCCAGGATAGGTCGGATAGCCCGGCGTGCCCGGCGCTACCGATGCTGCGCCAACGCATGGGGGCTGACTGTTGGGACCAGGCACGAAGACATTGGGATTGCCGCCGCACACGGCATTCTGCCAGGCTTGGCTATTGTCAAAGCCGCGAATACGGCGGCTGACATCGTCATAATTGCCGCCGACCTGCAGGTTGAAGCGCTCATCACCCCATGTCAGCGCGCCGCGAACGCCCTTCGTCTCATTGCGCCGCCGTTCGTCGGACATGTTGACCCGGCCACCATTCCACACGAAATTATTGGGATCGTTCAGGTCGACGCTGGACACGATGCTGGGCGCACCATTGGCGTTGGCGGTATAATCGACCGAAACCCCCGTGCCCATTGCGGTGACTGGCCCGGCGGTCGGAATTTCACGATGAAAGGTGCTGCGCGTGTAATTGGCCTGGATCGACAATTTCAGGCGATCGCTCACCTCCCAGTCGAGACCAGGATTGACGCTGAAAAGCTCCGTCGTTTCGGTCAGCGGCCGATATTCGAGGAAGAATTGCGAATTGGCGAAGGTGCCGCTGGTAACCTGACAACCCGTCGCACAATCTTCCCGGTCATAGGTGGTGTTGGTGGGGATAAGCTGGCCATTGCGAACGATCCAGGCGATATTTTCGCGGGTCAGATCGTTCTGCTTATAGCCATAAAGCCCATCGACATAGAAATTCATCGCGTCGTTTGGACGCCATTCGGCGCTGGCGATGGCATTGATGCGGTCGCGTCGGCCATATTGGGCGGTAAAGCGTCCGAGACGCGGCAGGATGCCGTTGTCGATCTGTTGAATGGTTGCGCCCGGATTATTGGCCAGCAACCAGGCTTGATCAATCGTCTGTCCGGGCACTGTGCCTGCCCCCGCACCGACAGGTACGGTTGCCGGAATGGTCCAGTTGCCGCCGCCGGTCGTATTACAGCCGGTCGCCGCGCCACACTGGGCAGCCGTCAAAGCCGGGTTGGTATAGCCAATGGTTTCATAGCCGCGATTGTCGGTGAAAAGGCGCTGGCCCGACACGCCAACCAGGAAGCCTACCGTGTCATTCGTCGTGCTGAAGATCATCGAACCGCGCGCGCCAATGCGATCGACGCCGCTCTGCTTGGTTCCCTGCATGCTGTAGGTCAGGCGCGTTCCGGGCCGATCGAAAGGACGGGCCGAGCGCATGTCGATATTACCCGCTGCGCCGCCTTCCAGCAGGTTGACCGTATAGCTCTTGTTCACCGTCAATTTGGTGAAAAGGTCGGTCGGGAAGAAGCTGAGGTCGACCGAACGGTCGGTGCCCTGCGCATCCGTCGCGCCGGAGGATGACACGGCGATGGGGGCACCGTTCAGCGTTACATTGGTGAAGTTCGACCCCAGGCCGCGAATCGCCACATTGACGCCTTCACCGTTCACGTCGCGATTGATCGTGATACCCGGAATGCGGTTAAACGATTCGGCGATGTTGGTGTCGGGGAATTTGCCGATGTCCTGCGCGAAGATTGAGTCGCTGAACCCTGTGGCATCGCGCTTGGCGTTGGTCGAATTTTGCAGCGATGCACGATAACCCGTAACGACGATATCGTTAACTTGCTCATTATCAATCTGCGGCGCAGCCTCGGCGGCTGGGGCATCGGCTTGCGCAAGCGCCGCCTGCGACAACATGAGCGAGCCAAGCGCGGACGCGGCCAGCAACGACAAACGAATGGAGCCTTTACACACCGACATGGGTCATCCCTCCTGATACTGCTTCCGACATTCCGGCAAGCTTTATGGTAACGCTAACAGCCCGTCTTATCCAGTGGCTATACCAAACTGTCAAGACCAATTATGATTACTGGTAACGTTATCGGCGGACAGGATTGACCAAAGCTAGGGTCGAATCGCCGTGCGGATATCGCCACCCATCTATTGATGGGTCGTTGCATGCCCCGCAATCATCGACTGCACGACGCGCCCGCCCATACGCGCGATGCCGACGCAATTGCGCACATAACCTTGGGCGCACGAGTCCCGTAGCGAACAAGCAGATGGAAGAACAGGCGGATGGCGTTATGCCTGCGAGCTCAGATATGTTCAGTGTGCCGGTGAAAGGACCACGACCGCGCGAGCGGGAACGTCCACCGCTACCCCCTCCAGCAGGAACCGGCATGCCTCCCCGTCACCATTGACGCAGATCGTTAGCCCGCTGCCCCGATAGCGTAGCGCGAAACGACGCCGCTGGGTGTCTTCCCATTGCACAATGCCCAATGCTGCCCCGCCCTCGTCCAGCCAGGCGACATCGGCCTCCGACAGGATCGCCGTGCCGCCCAGATCCACATTCTCCGCCCGCAAAGCCGCCAGCGCAAAGGCTCCGCCTCCAGCACGGTATCCCGCCCTGCCCAATCGACCCAGCTGATCGCATTATCCTGCGCATAGGCATTATTGTTGCCCTGCTGCGTCCGCCCAAACTCGTCTCCGGCGGTCAGCATGATCGTCCCGCGCGAACAAAAGAGCGTGGCGAGCAAAGCCCTGCCATCGCGTCGCCGGGCGGCCTGCACAGCCGGGTCGTCGCTCGATCCTTCGACGCCGTTGTTCCAGCTCAGATTGTCGCCATGCCCATCCCGATTCTCTTCGCCATTGGCATGATTATGCCGCTGCTCGTAGGCGGCCAGATCCGCCAGCGTGAAGCCATCATGGGCGGCGAGAAAATTGACCGTCCGGGTCGTCTCCCCCCTGAAAATATCCGAAGATCCCGCCAGCCGCGTCGCCACAGCGCCCAGCATCCCCGCATCCCCGCGCCAGAAACGGCGCATATCGTCACGATACCGGTCGTTCCATTCCAGCCAAGGATCGCCGAATTGCCCCAGCTGATAGCCGCCCGGCCCGATGTCCCACGGCTCGGCAATCATCACCCGGTCGGCCAGGATCGGATCAGTGCGCATCGCCTCCAGCAATGGCGCGCGCGGATCGAAGCCATGGGCCATTCGCCCCAATGCCGGGCCTAGATCGAAGCGGAACCCGTCCACCCCCGCCTGCGTCACGAAATAGCGCAGCGAATCGAGGATCAGCGGCGGACCATCGGCTGATTGCACGCAATGGCATTGCCGGTGCCGGTATCGTTGATCAGTTGCCCGTCCGCCGCATGCCGGAAATAGTCGCGCGCATTCAATCCGCGCAGCGACAGCGTCGGCCCCTGAGCATCGCTTTCCCCGTCATGATTATAGACCATGTCGAGGATGACGCCGATGCCAGCCCCATGCAGCGCTGCCACCGTCTCCCGCAGTTCCGCGATGCCGCCGGGGGCCAGGCGCGGGTCGAGCGCGAACCAGTTGACGGGATTATAGCCCCAATAATTGGTAAGGCCGAGCGGCCCCAAATGCCGCTCATCGATCCAGGCATTGATCGGCATCAGCTCGATCGCCGACACATGCAGTCGCTTGAAATGCGCGATGACCGCCGGGTGCGCGAGCGCCGCGATCGTCCCCCGCTGCGCCTCCGGCACGTCGGGATGCAGCATCGTGAAACCACGCGCGTGCAGTTCATAGACCAGCCCGCCGGATCGGAAACAGGGTGGTTCGCCGGACACAGGAGGCAGGGGCACCTCCACCACGCCCTTGGGCATAAGCGGCGCGGTATCGGCCCCCTCGCCGCGCGGCGCAGCCAAAGCCGCGTCATAGACAAAGGCGCGATCGATCGCCGTCGCATAGGGATCGAGCAGCAATTTGTCGGGATCGAACCACAGCCCTGCCCCCGGGTCATAGCCACCATCGGCGCGATAGCCATAGCGCGCGCCCGCACCAACAGCCGCCGCCTCGCCATGCCAGACACCTTCCGCATCGCGCGTCATCGGCATCCGGGTTTCGCGATCGTCCCCATCGAACAGGCAGAGCCAGACATGGCTCGCCTCCGGTGCCCAGACCGAAAAATGCGCGCCGCTCTCGCTCAATCGCGGCGCGGCCGGGCCTGCTGCGCTCACGCCGCCGCCGTCAACAGACTGCGATAGAGCGCCGCATAGCGCGCCGCGCTCTGCCCCCACGACACGTCAGCACGCATCGCCGCGCGCTGCATCGCCTGCCACACCGGCCGATCGCCATGCAGACGCACCGTCCGCGCAATCGCGCCGTGCAACGCCAGCGGGTCCGATGGGGCGAACACCAAACCCGTCGCTGCGCCCGCCGCCACGGCTGCCGCATTGGCATCGATCACCGTATCGGCCAGCCCGCCGACCCGCGCCACCACCGGCAGGCAGCCATAGCGCAACGCATAAAGCTGCGTCAGCCCGCACGGCTCGAAGCGCGACGGGATCAGGATCGCATCGCCGCCCGCCTGCATCAGATGCGACATCGGTTCGTCATAACCGATCCGCACACCGATGCGCCCGCGATGCCGGTCGGCCGCGCCCAGGAAGGCACCTTCCAGCGGATGATCGCCCGACCCCAGCAGCGCCAGCTTCGCGCCCAGACCCACCAGATGATCGAGCGCATCGACCATCAGGTCCATGCCCTTCTGCCACGTTAGGCGGCTGACGATGATGAAGATCGGCGCATCATCGGCATCCAGGCCGAATTGCTGCTCCAGTGCGCGGCGATTGGCCCCTCGCCCCGCCAGCGCCCGACCGCTGAAAGCCTTGGGAATCAACGGATCGTCTGCCGGGTTCCAGATCGCCGTATCGACCCCATTCAATATCCCGTACAATCGATCGACCCGGCCATTGATCAACCCATCCAGCCCCATGCCATGCATCGGCGACCGGATTTCCTCGGCATAGGTCGGACTGACCGTCGTGATCGCGTCAGCCGACACCAATCCGGCTTTCAGATACCCCACGCCGCCATAATATTCGACGCCATCCATGCCCCAGGCTTCGGGCGGCAGGCCCAATTGCCCGAACACATCCGCGCCATAGCGGCCCTGAAACGCCAGGTTATGGATCGTCACGATCTTGGGCACCGCATGCGCCGGGCCAAAGCGCATATAGGCCGCGGTCAGCGCCGCCTGCCAGTCATGGACATGGACCACATCGGGCCGCCAGCCTTTCAACCCGTCCGCCGCTATATCCGCGCCGACCCGCGACAGCGCAGCGAAACGCCGCCAATTATCGCCCCAATCATTGCCCGCATGGTCGCCATAAGGTCCGCCTTCGCGCGCGAAGAAATCGGGCGCATCCAGCACCAGCAGGTCCAGCCCCTCTACGCTCGCGGCCAGCACGGTCGCGGGCACGCCGAACAAAGCCTCATAGCGACGCACGACCTTCGCCTTGCCGATCCGCGCGATAACGGCGGGATAGCCCGGCACCAGCGTCCGGGACGCCACCCCCTCCCCAGCCAGCGCAGCGGGCAGCGCGCCGGTGACGTCGGCAAGCCCCCCGGTCTTGATCAGCGGATAGATTTCGGATGCGACCGAGAGCAATTGCATGGCGATCAAGCGCCCAACCGCTCGATCATCGGCTGCGTCACCAGACAGATGCCGCTATCGGTCCGCCGGAACCGCTGCGCATCCTCCACCGGATCCTCGCCTATTATCAGCCCCGGCGGAATGATGATCCCTGAATCCAATACGCATTTATGCAGCCGCGCACCCCGCCCGATCTCGCAATTGGGCATGATGACACTGTCGGTGACGGACGAAAAACTGTGCGTCTTGACGCCGGAAAACAACAGGCTGCGATCCAGCGAGGAGCCGGACACGATGCAGCCGCCCGCCACCAGCGAAGAGGTGGCCGATCCCCGCCGCCCTTCCTCATTATGGACGAACTTGGCAGGCGGCGTGACCTCCGAATAGGTCCAGAGCGGCCAGCTACGATCATAGAGATCAAGCGACGGTACGATATCGGTAAGGTCGATGCTCGACTGCCAATAGGCGTCGATCGTGCCGACATCGCGCCAATAAGGTTCCAGCTCGCTTTCAGCCCGCACGCAACTCGCGGAAAAGCGGTGGGCCACCGCTTTCCCATGCTTGACGATATAAGGGATGATATCTCCGCCAAAGTCCCGACCACTGCCCGGCTCGTTCGCGTCCCGACGCAGTTGCTCGATCAGGAAGCGGGTCTGGAACACATAAATGCCCATCGATGCCAGCGCCATGTCGGGCTGGCCGGGAATCGCGGGCGGATCTTTGGGCTTTTCGATGAAGGCGGTGATGACGTCCTTTTCATCGACATGCATGACGCCGAAACCGACCGCCTCCATCCGCGGCACTTCCAGACAGCCGACGGTCACGTCCGCGCCGCTGTCGACATGCTGCTGCAGCATCAACTCATAGTCCATTTTATAGACATGGTCGCCCGCCAGCAGCACCATATATTCGGGCGCATAGCTTTCGATGATGTCTATATTCTGGAACACCGCGTCGGCGGTCCCCTCATACCATTGGCTTTCCGACACACGCTGGCTGGCGGGCAATATGTCGAAACTCTCATTGCGTTCGGGCCGCAGGAAGTTCCAGCCGCGCTGCAAATGACGGATCAGCGAATGAGCCTTATATTGCGTCGCGACGCCGATCCGCCGGATGCCGCTGTTGAGCGCATTGGACAGCGCGAAATCGATGATCCGCGCTTTGCCGCCGAAATGCACCGCGGGCTTGGCGCGCTTGTCGGTCAGTTCGGCAAGGCGACTGCCCCGCCCTCCGGCCAGCACATAGGCCATGGCATCGCGCGCGATCGGCTGGTGTCGTATCTGCATTATGGGCCTCTCCTCATTATCGCCCGCGACCGCCTGCACGCGTCCGTTGGTGTCACATATCCAGTTCGAGCATCAGCGTGGCAAACGGCGGCAGGGTGATGTTCGCCCAGCCCGTCTCATCCGCCATCACCATCCCCATATTCCCCGCGCCGCTACCACCATAGTCGGCCGCGTCGCTGTTCAATATCTCGCGCCACCGCCCGCCAGAAGGCAGCCGCATGCGATACCCATGACGCAGCACGGGGGTAAAATGACTGATGACCACAATCGGTTGCACGCCCGGCGCACGGCGCTGCCACGCGAACACGCAATCCGCCGCACCATCGACCAGCACCCATTCAAACCCCTCCGGCTCGCAATCACGGGCATGCAGCGCAAGGCGGCTGCGATAGAGGCGATTTAAATCACCCACCAGATACTGCACCCCCAGATGCGCGGCATGGTCGAGCAGATGCCAATCCAGCGCCCGCCCCTCGCTCCATTCGCCGCGCTGGGCGAACTCCTGCCCCATGAACAGCAGCTTCTTGCCGGGATAGCCCCACATCAGGCCATAATAAGCCCGCAGCGTCGCGAACTTCTGCCAGTCGTCACCCACCATCTTGTGCAGCAGTGATGCTTTGCCATGCACAACCTCGTCATGGCTCAGCGCCAGCACGAAATTTTCGGTAAAGGCGTAATGCAGCCCAAAGGTGATATCGTCGTGATGATGGGCACGATGCACCGGATCGCGCTGCAGATAGCGCAGCGTGTCGTGCATGAAGCCCATATTCCATTTGAAGCCGAAGCCCAGCCCGCCGCTGTCGACCGGATGCGACACATTGGGCCAACTGGTCGATTCCTCCGCGATCGTCATGATGCCGGGCTGCGCGCCATAGAGCGCCCGGTTCATCTCCTGGAGGAAAGCGACCGCCTCCACATTCTCGCGCCCGCCATGGTCGTTGGGTATCCATTCGCCCGGCTCGCGCGAATAATCGAGATAGAGCATCGACGCGACCGCATCGACCCGCAGCCCGTCGATATGATAGCGCTCGGCCCAGAACAGCGCATTGTTGACCAGGAACTGCGCCACTTCACGCCGCCCGAAATTATAGATGGCGGTGTTCCAGTCGGGGTGGAAGCCCTTTTTCGGATCGGCATGTTCGTACAGCGCGGTGCCGTCGAAATGCGCCAGCCCATGGTCGTCGGTCGGAAAATGCGCCGGCACCCAATCGAGGATGACGCCGACCCCCGCCCGGTGCGCGCCATCGACGAAGCGCGCGAACCCGGCCGGATCGCCAAAGCGCGCCGTCGGCGCGTACAGACCCAGCGTCTGATAGCCCCAGCTTGGATCATAAGGATATTCGCTGATCGGCAGAAATTCGATATGGGTAAAGCCCATGCCCACGACATAGGGGATCAGGCGCCTGGTCATCTCGTCCCAGTCAAGGAAGCCGCCATCATCGGCCAATTGCCATGACCCCGCATGGACTTCGTAGATCGACACCGGCTCGCGCCGCGCATCGGCCTTCTGCCAATAGTCGCGGTGGCGCGCATCGCCCCAGACATGGTCGGGCGGCGCAGCGACGATCGAAGCGGTGGAGGGACGCAACTCGCTCTTGAACGCGAACGGATCAGCCTTGAGCGGCAACAGCACGCCATCCGCCCCGATGATCTCAAACTTATACGCTGCGCCCGGCTCGACGGCGGGCAGGAAGATTTCCCACACGCCGCTATCGACGCGATGGCGCATGACGCCCCGGCGACCATCCCACTGGTTGAAATCGCCCACCACCGACACGCGCCGGGCATTGGGGGCCCAGACTGCGAAATGCACCCCCGCCACCCCTTCATGGGTCAGGACATGCGCGCCCATCTTGTCGAACAGCCGCGCATGCGATCCTTCGGCCAGAAAATGATCGTCCATCGGCCCCAGCACCGGTCCGAACCCATAGGGATCAATCAGCGCATAATCGCTGCCATCGGCATAGCGTGCGACGTACCGCAGCGGCTGCCGTTGGCGGATCGCAACCGCGCCCTGAAACAACCCGGCCGGATGCAGCGATGTCAAATCGCCCATCGCCGCGCCATCGAGCGTTTGCGCCGCGACCGATACGGCGTCGGGTATCAGGACGCAGGCGGTAAAACCATTGTCGGCAGGATGCACGCCAAGCGTGGCGAAGGGATCGGGATCGCGGCCTTCGACCAGCCGGTCGATCTGCTCCGCGCTCAACACGATCCCGTCACCCCGCCTCCCATCTTCAGCCGATCTTCCAGATGTCCCGCGCATATTCGCGAATGGTTCGATCGGACGAAAACCATCCCATGCGCGCAACATTGTGGATCGCCATCTTTGTCCACAAGGCCTCGTCCGTCCAGAGCCTATCGACACGCCGTTGCGCGGCGGAATAGCTGTCGAAATCGGCCGCCAGCATGAACCAGTCATTGTCGTAAATGCCCTGGATCAACCCCTTGTAGCGATTCGGGTCGTCGGGTGAGAAGACGCCGCTGGCAATCGCGTGCAGCGCCTGGCTCAGTTCCCGGCTCTCGCCGATAACGTCCATCGGCACATAGCCTTTGGCGCGGCGGTCATTCACCGCCTGCGCGGTCAGGCCAAAGATGATGATATTATCCTCGCCCACATGATCGCGCATCTCGACATTGGCACCATCCAATGTGCCGATCGTCAGCGCGCCATTGACCGCGAACTTCATATTGCCCGTGCCCGACGCTTCCATGCCCGCCGTCGAAATCTGTTCGGACAGGTCGGCGGCGGGGATCATCACCTCGGCCATAGAGACATTGTAATTCGGCACGAACTGTATCTTGAGCAACCCTTGCACCGCCGGGTCATGATTGACGGCGCGGGCGACATCGCCCGCCAGTTTGATGATCAGCTTGGCATTATAATAGCTCGACGCCGCCTTGCCGCCGAACAGCTTGACGCGCGGCACCCAGTTGCGTTCGGGGTGCGACCGGATCTGGTCATAGAGCGACACCGCCTCGATGATGTTGAGCAATTGCCGCTTATATTCATGGATGCGCTTGATCTGGATGTCGAACATCGCCGACGGGTCGATCCGCGCATTCAACCGCTTGCGCAGGAGGTCGGACAGTGCCGCCTTGTTCGCGCGCTTCACCGCGACGAACTTCTCCTGGAACGCCTTGTCATCGGCAAAAGCGTCGAGATCGCGCAGCGCCTCGGCATCATCCAGGAACCTGTCGCCGATCGCCTCGCGAATAAGGCCGGTCAGCCCCGGATTGCACTGCATCAGCCAGCGGCGATACGTGACACCATTGGTCTTGTTGTTGATCCGGGTGGGATAGAGATTGTGCAGGTCGGCGAAGACCGTGACCTTCATCAGGTCGGTATGCAGCGCCGACACGCCATTGACGCTATGCGATCCGGCAAAGGCCAGATTGCCCATCCGCACGCGCCGGTCCCCGCCCTCGTCGATCAGCGAGATCGCCCCGATCGCAGTGTCATCGAACTGCCCCGCCCGCCGCGCCTCGGCCAGCAGGCGGCTGTTGACCGCATAGACGATCTGCATATGCCGGGGCAGCAACCGTTCGAACAGCGGCACCGGCCAGCTTTCCAGCGCTTCGGGCAGCAAGGTGTGGTTGGTATAGCTGAAGGTGCGCCGGGTGATGTCCCACGCCTCGTCGAAATCGAAACCATGGTCGTCCAGGAATATCCGCATCAACTCGGCCACGGCCACCGCCGGATGGGTGTCGTTCAGCTGGATCGCCGCCTTGTCGGGCAACGTCGCGATGGTGCCGAAATATTGAATGTGCCGCCGCACAATGTCCTGCAACGAGGCGGACGAGAAGAAATATTCCTGCCGCAACCGCAATTCCTGGCCAGCGGCGGAACTGTCGGCAGGGTACAGCACCCGCGTCAGCGCCTCGGCCCGATTGCTTTCGGACAGCGCGCCGACATGGTCGCCCGCATTGAACTTGTCGAGCAGGATCGGGTCGATCGGCTGCGCTTCCCATAGCCGCAGCGTATTGACCCGCTTGCCGCGCCAACCCACGATCGGCGTGTCATAGGGGGTGGCGATCACGCGCTCGCTGGGCTTCCAGTGCATCTGGTGCGGCCCGGCATTGGCACCCTCGGCTGGATCGACCAGCCCGCCAAAGCCGACCTCATAGCTCGCCTCGCGCCGTTCGAACTCCCATGGATTGCCATGCGCCAGCCAGTTTTCGGGCAGTTCCACTTGCCAGCCGTCCGAAATCTCCTGCCGGAACATGCCGTTCACATAGCGGATTCCATAGCCGTAGGCCGGCACATCGACTGTCGCCATGCTCTCCATGAAGCAAGCCGCCAGACGCCCCAGGCCGCCATTGCCCAGCGCCGCATCCGGCTCCAACGCGGCGATGATGTCGATGTCGACCCCGAGCGACGCCAGCGCCGCCTGCATGTCGTCCAGCATTTCCATGTTGGACGCCGCATCGCGCATCAGCCGCCCGATCAGGAATTCCAGGCTCAGATAATAGACCCGCCGCCCTTCTTCCTCATAGGTTTTCTGGGTCGATATGATCCAGGCGTCGATCACCCGATCGCGGATCGACAGGATCACGGCATGCAGCCAGTCATGCGGTTTGGCGGCGGCGGCATTCTTGCCGATGCGATAGGTCAGCCGCTCGACGATCTCATGCGCCAGGATTTCCGGGTCCATCCGCCGCGGCGCGGGTTTGGGAAGTTTGGTCTGGCCCTTGATGTTCATGGCGCACGGTTCCCTTGTCTGATTGCAAGGGATGATGGCACAGCCGACAAGGCCGCGCCAACCGCAATTTTGCAGCGCAGCAATATTGTCCACTGTTTCGCGGGACTTGCCGCTACCCCCTGCGCACCAGCGCGTCCGTCACGCCGGCACGCAATTGCGCGCGGACGGGATAGGCGCTCGACGGCAGCAACTGAGTCATGAATATCCCGATCAGCCGCTCGGCCGATCGATCCAGAAATACGTCGAAAACACCCCGCCCCAATAATATTCGCCACGCTCTAACCCCATGGCGAAGCGAGGCCAAACCCCACATCCTGATAATCCGCTTCGCTGAACATCGCGCTCGACAGGCTGGCGAGATCACCGCCGCCGGGCAGTTGATTGGACCGCATCCGCGCCACCGTATCGGCCTGCAACAACCGCACCCCATCCAGTTCGCCACCGCGCAGTAGCATCCGCGCAAAGCGAT
>NZ_JEMV01000056.1 GCF_000588875.1 Sphingobium sp. Ant17 | reverse complement strand
AGGCGGGCGAAGCGCTTGCCGCCGCGCGGGAAGCGCGGGCGACGGCTGCGGCCCGCGCCGAAGCCGCCGATGAACGACGCATCGAAACGAACCGCCTGTCGGGCGAACGGTTCGAATGTCCGCCCCCCGTCCTGCCCGAAAAACTCGGCTTTGCCAGTGCCGATATCCGTATCGCCCAGACGGAACAGGCCGAGCATGACCGCTTCGTCGCCGAGCGCGAACGAATCGGTCCGGTCAATCTGGTCGCGGCGCAAGAATTGGACGAACTGGAAGCCAGCCAGGCCGCCAGCCGCGCGGAGAGCGAAGAACTGACGCAGGCCATCCACCGGCTGCGCGGATCGATCGGCAGCCTCAATCGCGAAGGACGGCAACGGTTGCTCACCGCGTTCGAGGCGGTGGACGGGCATTTCCGCCGTCTTTTCACCACGCTGTTCAATGGCGGGCAGGCGCATCTGGAACTGATCGACAGCGACGATCCGCTGGAGGCGGGGCTGGAAATCATGGCGCAGCCGCCAGGCAAGAAGCTGGCCGCGCTGACGCTCTTGTCGGGCGGGGAGCAGGCGTTGACGGCGGTGGCGCTGATCTTTGGCCTGTTCCTAACCAACCCCGCGCCGATCTGCGTGCTGGACGAGGTCGACGCGCCGTTGGACGACGCCAATGTCGAGCGCTTTTGCGATCTGCTCGATGCGATGGTGGCGCAAACTCAAACCCGTTACCTGATCGTCACGCATAATGCCGTCAGCATGGCGCGGATGCACCGATTGTTCGGCGTCACTATGGTCGAACAGGGCGTCAGCCGCCTCGTCTCGGTCAACCTTCAGAGCGCCGAGGCGCTGCTGGCGGCGGAGTAAGGCCTAGCTCCTGCCAAACCAGCCCTTCATCCTGCGGAACAGGCCGCGTTCGCTGATGGATTCGAACATTTCTTCCGGGCCTTCGGGATCGAGCACTTCATTATCGGCGAGCCAGGTCTGGACGTCGTTCAGGTCCGGGGTAACATAGGGGCGAAAGGTCCGCCCCGGCTTCTGGCGCATTTCCTCTATGCCCGCGATCAGCCCGCGTTGCGCGATCACGGTGGCAACGCGCTCGACCGGCATGTCGAGATGCTCGGCGATCAGATCGTTGCGAATGGCAAGGATACGATCCTGCCGACCAACATTCGCAGGCCGCACAGTGTCGATCGTGACGTCGCATTCGGTATCGAGCCGCATCGACCGATTGTTCATGTTGGAGGAGCCGACGCGAATCAACCGATCGTCCACGATCAGGATCTTGGCATGAATGTAGATGGGGGCGCCGCGCGTCGTGAAGGCGTGGTAGATGCGGAAGCGGCCATAGGTGTCGCGCGCCTTGAGTGCTTCGTAGAGGCGCGCGCGCGCCGTATCCATTGCCTGCTGTTCCAGCCAGCCATCGGCATGTTCCGGGTTGACGATAACGACATCGGGACCATCGGGTTCGGCGAGCCGCTTGGCGATCGCTTCGGCGATACGGCGTGAGGCGAAATATTGGCTCTCGGCATAGATGCAGCGTTTTGCCGCAGCGATTTGGTGACAATAGAGCCGCTCGATCTCCGTTACGCCATCCTGGTCGTCCATTTGCGGTGCGGATCGGGAAATGGCGACGTCCACGCCTTCAAACTGCACCGGCAGGGTGTCGGGCCAGCAATCCTCGCCCCCCTCGACCGGCTCCAGATCGTCGCCGCCCGCCATCTTCCAGCGCATGCGGGCATGTGCCCCAAGCGCCGCAGCAACCGGCCCGGCGAGCGCCGTGGTCGCGTCATGCCATGGCCCATAGGGCGATCCGTCGGGATGATGCCGCCCCGGTTCCTCGTCGCGATGGTGACGGGTATCCCACCGGTCGCCGGTCATGTCGATGCCGCCGCAAAAGGCGAAACAATCGTCGATCACCACGATTTTCTGATGGTGCGAGGCAGCGGGCGGATGATGCCCGTCCAGCTTCACCGTGACGCGCGGATGCGCCATCCATTTGAGCGTGGTGAACAGGTTGACCGGGCTGACCATCGACTTCATCGCGCCGACGTCCCAGCGCAGGAGAAAGATTTCGAGGTCGGGCGAGCGGTTGACCAGCCAGCTGATGAAATCGCCGATCACCGCTGGCGAGCCGTCTCCGACCTCATCGTCGCGCACCAGGCTGATCGCCGCATCGAAATCCCAGCCGATCAACATGATCCGCTTGCGCGCCTTGAGCATCGCGGCGCGGGCATGGCGAAAATAGGTGTCGGCATCGATGATGACGCTGGCGCGGGTGGCGGTCTCGATTTTCCAGCAATCGTCGCCGGGCACTGGCCCTATAGGATGCTCGCTCATGCGCTGCCTACTACCAGACACGCAAGGAACATCAACAACCCCGCAAAGCGATTGGCGCGGAACTTGGCGAGGGGGTCGATGCCGTCCTCGCGCAACGTAGCAACCTGCCACAGCAAATGTGCGGCGATGGGCAGGAGGGCGAGCAGTGCAAGCCCGTCCGGCCGGACCTGCCAGATCGCCGTCGCCCAAAGGCCAAGCGCCAGAAGATAGCAAAGCGATACGCCCGCGCGGACATGCCGCCCCATCGACAAGGCGCTGGAACCAATCCCGATCAGCGCGTCGTCCTCCCGATCCTGCAGCGCGTAGATTGTGTCATAGCCCACAACCCAGAAAATGGTTCCTGCATAGAGCAGCAGCCCAGCGCTGGTCAGCGTGCCTGCGACCTCGCTCCAACCCACCAAGCCGCCCAGGAAAAGACAAGGCCCAGCCAGATTTGCGGCCAGCCCGTGATCCGCTTCATGAAGGGATAAGCCGCCACCAACGCGAGCGACGCCAGCGCCACGACCTGCGCATAGGGCCGCAATTGCAGCAGCACGATGAGCCCGACCGCGCAGAGTGCCAGCAGCCAGAGCCACGCGGTTCTGAGCGAGATCGCGCCGCTGGCAAGCGGGCGCGATGCGGTACGTGCGACCTTCGCATCGAGATCGCGATCGACGATATCGTTGAATACGCATCCCGCGCCGCGCATCGCGATGCTACCGAGCAGAAACCACAGGATGAGCGGCCAGCGGACAAAGCCACCCCCGGCCAGCGCCACGGCCCAGGCGCCGGGCCAGAAGAGCAGCCACCAGCCGATCGGCCGATCAAATCGCGCCAGCAGCGCAAGACCGCGCGGCGTGTTTGGCAAACGCGACAGCAGACCGCGCGCTTGGGTGTCGGGGACGATGCTACTGCTCACACTATCTCCGTTTCGCCGCTGATCGAGGGGCGCGTCTCGACTTCGCTTGATACGAACGGCATTAGGGATGCCATTGCCATACGGAAAGACCGAAATGACCGCTACCCCCGCCTGGCCGCCGCAGAGCGCCCCGCGCCTGCATGTCGAAACCCAGTTGGGCGAAGGTGTGGTGGTGTCGATCGACGGTAATCCGGCCCATTATCTGATCGCCGTCATGCGGGTGAAGCCAGATGACATCGTGCTGCTGTTCGATGGCCGGTCGGGCGAATGGGCCGCGCGGGCACGCGACATTCGTAAGCGCGACCTGGTGCTGGAATGCGTGGCGCAGACCAAGCCTCCCGAAACCGTGCCTGATTTCTGGCTGTGCTGCGCGCCGATCAAGAAGGGGCGCATCGACCTGATTGCGGAAAAGGCGTGCGAATTGGGCGTGGCGAAACTCCAGCCCGTGCTGACCCGCCGCGCGGTGGTGGACAAGCTCAACCTCGACCGGCTGCACGCGCATCTGGTCGAGGCCGCCGAGCAGTGCGGGCGCACCGCCCTGCCCGAGCTTGCCGCCATGGTGAAGCTCGATGCGCTGCTGCGCGATTGGCCGCAGGCGCGCCCTCTCTTCTTTGCCGACGAAACCGGCGGTGCGCCGCTGACGGAGGCTTTTGCTAATTATCCCGGCCCGGCCGCTTTCCTGATCGGGCCGGAAGGTGGTTTCGACCCCGCCGAGCGCGCGGCGATCCGTGCCCATCCTCAAGCCGTGCCGGTCTCGCTTGGTCCCCGAATCCTGCGCGCGGAAACCGCCGCCATCGCCGCTACGGCCGCCTGGATGACGATCAACGGCGACTGGAAATAGTTTCATTTCGCTATTGGATTGAACCGGATAGCAACAAAGCCTATTTGATCGACGCCCGCTGCTGTTTGACGGGCAGAGGGGAAGCAGTAAGGGCGGGGCATGAGCACCAGAACCGACTCGGGGGATCATGATCCCGTCATCGAAAGCCGCGACCAGCTGATCGCGGCCTTTGCCAAGGGTGAAAAGCCCAAGGACCGCTGGCGCATCGGCACCGAACATGAAAAATTCGTCTATAACCGCAAGGATCATCACGCTCCTTCCTATGAGGAAAAGGGGGGCATCCATACGCTGCTCATCGGCCTGACCCGCTATGGCTGGAAGCCGGTGTTCGAAGGCGAGAATATCATCGCTTTGTCGGGGGACGATGGCACGATCAGTCTGGAACCGGCAGGGCAGTTGGAACTATCGGGCGCGCCACTCGACAATCTGCACCAGACCTGCGCCGAAACCGGGCGGCATCTGGAGCAAGTGAAGCATGTCGGCGACATGCTGGGGCTGGGTTTCCTGGGCCTTGGCATGTGGCCCGACAAGACGCGCGCCGAATTGCCGATCATGCCCAAGGGCCGTTACGAGATCATGCTGCGGCACATGCCGCGCGTGGGATCGATGGGTCTCGACATGATGTTGCGCACCTGCACCATCCAGACCAACCTCGACTATGGCAGCGAGGCGGACATGGCCAAGAAGTTCCGCGTTTCGCTGGCGCTGCAGCCGCTTGGCACGGCGCTGTTCGCCAATTCGCCCTTTACCGAGGGCAAGCCCAATGGCTTCCTGTCCTATCGCAGCCATATCTGGTCGGATACCGACCCCAAGCGCACCGGCATGCTGCCCTTCGTGTTCGAGGACGGCTTTGGCTATGAACGCTATGCCGACTATGCGCTCGATGTGCCGATGTATTTCGTTTTTCGCGATGGCAAATATATCGACGCGTCGGGGCTTAGCTTCCGCGATTTTCTCGACGGCAAACTGTCCGCCCTTCCCGGCGAAAAACCGACCGAGAAGGATTGGGAAGATCATCTCTCCACCGCTTTCCCTGAAGTGCGGCTGAAGAGTTTTCTCGAAATGCGCGGCTCCGATGGCGGTCCATGGGGGCGAATTTGTGCCCTGCCCGCCTTGTGGGTCGGCCTGCTCTACGATCAAGGCGCGCTCGATGCGGCGTGGAATCTGGTCAAGGACTGGAACATGGAGGACCGGCAGATTTTGCGCGATTCCGTGCCTCGGCTCGGCCTGGACGCGCCGATCGGTGGCGGTCGCACGCTGCGCGACATTGCCCAGCCAGTGTTGGATATTGCACGGGCGGGTCTGGTCGCACGCGGTCGGCTCAATGCGGCGGGCGACAATGAGACGGGCTATCTGTCCGGCCTGGAAGAGGTCGTGTCCTCCGGCAAGACCCATGCCGAACGGCTGCTCGATCGCTATCATGGCGAATGGGGCGGCGATGTCAGCAAAGTCTATGCCGAGGAAAGCTTTTAGGGCGCGGGCTGCTCTGCGGCCTGCGCCATTTCTGCCGGTTCCCGCTTTCGCCCGGTGATCCACGCAATGAAGCACGGCACCGGGGCGTTGCGTTCCATCCAGTCGCTATACGCGCGATAGTCGGGGTCGGCGGACAGATGCTGCTCCTCGGTCCGGGCGCGCCAATAATAGACGGCATTGGTGAGACCCAGCATCGCACAATTGCGCACGATGTCGGTGATCGATCCGCTGACACTGAGGAACGGCAGCGCTGAAAACCACCAGAAGAGGTTTTTCGACAGATAGGCCGGGTGCCGGGTCCAGCGATAGGGACCATGGGTCAATATGCCGCGATGGGTGAGGTTGGAAAAGCGCAGGCCGAACGCCATCGTCGCCCAGGCATAGATGGCGGTCAGCAGCACCAGCCAGCCGCCCAACAGCCATTGCAGCACTGTCGATCCTTGCGTCCAATAATCCCATTCCGCGCCGCCCGCATGATAATCGAGCGGCCCGCCGCCGCCCATCAGGACGAAGGGCGGGTAGCAGATCAGCGCGGCCAGCCAGCCAGCGAGATAGGGATTGGCGGTGCGGATATGCGAATCGAGCGGCTTGAAGGTCAGGATATAGCCGACGGTCGCCAGGCAGACGTCGATCATGAACATGACCGCGATCAGGAAGCTAGCGAGCGCGATCGGATTGGCGAGCGCATCAGCGATCCGCCATTCCACCACGCTCGAAAAATTGCCGGGTACGATCGACACCATGAAGGCAAGGAAGAAGCCCTTGACCGCCCAGGCGCGGGCGTGATGGGCGACCTGCACCATGTCGGGCACCCCCGCCGCGCCGCCAATCACCCATTGGCCAAAGCTGTAGGAAGCGTCTTTCGGATCGACCATCCGGCGGTCGATCCAGATGACATAGGGGATGGAGAGCGCCAGCAGCCACGGCGCGGCGCTGGTGAACAGGTCCATCGAAAAGCGGTAATTGCCGCTCCAATACCAGCGGGCGACGCAATAGAAGATGGCGATGGCGAGCCAGGTCGCCCATAGCCCGGCGATCTTGACGATACTGGTGTCCAACATGCTGCGAACCGAACGGGCAGGCCCGCACCAGTCGATTCCGGTCGATGCATTGCGATGCACCTTGTCGATCAGCAGCGACCACAGCACCATCGGTAGGCCACAAGCCACGACCGCAGCCAGCCCGGCATTGGGACCGTTCATGCCATAATGACGCGCGACCAGGGTCCACAGGGCAAGGCCGAATAGACCAGCGATGCCGACGCCATGGCTGACGGCGGATTTGGGGCAGGGATCGTCAGAGTGGCGCATGGCGGGAAGCCTAGCAATATTTGGTAAGCAAGCAGTGAAGGGGGTTCCTCTGGGATGGTTCCGAACAAACTGCTTAACCTAGCGCAAGGTCGTGAACCCATTCTATCTCAATGCGTTAAGCCTCCATCAACCGATAAGATGGAGGCAGGAGATGACGATCGCGGTGCGGTTTCCCGATGGGAGCATCCAGAATGTGCCTGCCCAGTTGCGGGAAATAAGCGATCCGGCCTGCCCCGACACAGCGCCCCGTTTCGAGCGGGTGCCGCTTAATTGTGATTCGAACTGGACCTATCATCGTCGTGGCGAAAATTGGTACGCCATGCCGCGCGTAGGCAGTCTATCGATCCTCCACCCGGTAGCGGCAGAATGGTGGCGTTCGGTCGCGCATATGGACGAGGACGCTGCAAACGCTATGGGTCCAGCAAAAAGGCTGCGTAGACAAAGACAGCAGCAGCGTTCCGGCTGGGACAGTGCCGCATGAGCGTCATCCGCCCAATACGTTGATCGTGAAGGCCAATATGCCAAGGTTGAAGAGAAAGGCGGCCAAGCTCTGAAACAACGCCGTGCGGCGCATGCTGCTGCTCGTAACGGAGACATCGGACGTTTGGAACGTCATGCCCAACGTGAAGGCGAAATATAAAAAGTCCCAATAGCCCGGCTCGTCCGTCGCCGGGAAATCCAGGCCGCCACTGTCTTGCCCCTCCGGCCCTGCACGATAGAAGATATGAGCATAGTGCATGGCGTAGACGAGGTTTGAAAAGAGCCAAGCGGCCAGCAATGTTACCAGCAGCAAGGCGATTGTCGGCCCCTTATGCGTGCCCTGCTCCCCCACGGCCACGCCGACCGCGACCAGCACCACCAGGCTGACGATGGCGTTCATCAACAACATGATTTCGCGATTGGCATCATTGGCCACCGCCTTGCGACGCATTGCCATGACGTCGGCGCGAAGCAGTGAGGTCACAGATGCCATGAAGGCGAGCGCCGCAATGTCGAACCCCGCCATCACGGCTGATGCCAAGGGAAGGCCAGCGCCAAAGGCGCTATCGTCGCCAGCAAGGCCAGGAACATGCCATAACGCCAAGGAAAGATAGGCGATCCTGATCGGGCGCGGCTCATGCGCTGTTTACAGCGCGCAATGGCGAGGCACGCAAGCGGCGATCACAGCACGGCTGCGATCAAGCCTCGTGCGCGCGCTTCATTGGCTTCGAGATACCAGTTTTCGGGCGCTTTTTCGAGCAGTTCCTCCATCGAGATGTCCGACCCCAGGATCAAATTCTGGAACCCTTCATTCTGGATCGCGATCGACGACTGGATTTCGTTGAGGGTTGCCTTCAGCGTCGCGATACAGGTCGATAATGGGCCGGCGAGTTGGATCGTCTTGGTGATCAGCCGCTCGTGAATCATCAGACGCGTGCCGCGCGTGACATAGCGGTTTTCAGTCGCAAAGAAGCTCATGAAGGTCGCACCGGCCGAATAAACCGCCGTGCGGCCCAGAAACACCAAGCGCCGTTTAGGGTAAAGGTCTGAATGGAAACGAATATCCTCGCCCATCAGCCGGGCGATTTCCGGGTCGCCGCCCAACGTAGAGATTTCCACCACTACCAGCCCCTGCTGCGGTGCCGTGGACAGGCAATTCTTGAAATGAAGATACATGCCATGATCGACCACCCCCGACAGCATGATCGCGGGATATTCAAAATCCTTGGGGCCGAGCATTGGCGCAGTCATCTGCATGATAGGTACCTTGAAATGGAGATGGGTTGCGCAGCATTACGCATGACGCGGAAAAAAGCTGCCTTAGATGCTTATTCTTTTGACTGGCGCACAGCGCGACAGGCTGTAAAGAACAGATCATGACCAAAGGGCAGCGGGCATGATCGCGAAACTCAAGGGGCTGTTGGACAGCACGGGCATCGACCATGCCATCATCGATGTGGGCGGCGTCGGCTATCTGGTCGGCGCGTCGTCGCGTACGCTCGCGGCTCTGGGTGCGGTGGGCGAAGCTGTGACGATCCATACCGAAATGCTGGTGGCGGCGGATTCGATCCGCCTTGTTGGTTTCGCCCGTGCGGAGGAGCGCGACTGGTACCGGCTGCTGACCCACGTGCAGGGCGTCGGATCGCGCGTGGCGCTGGCCATATTGTCGGCGCTCGAACCGCTGGAACTGCACCGGGCCGTCGCGATGGGGGACAAGGCGATGATCGCCCGCGCCAATGGCGTCGGTCCCAAGCTGGCCCAGCGCATCGTCAATGAATTGAAGGACAAGATCGGCGCGGCCCCGGTCGGCAGTCCGATCGGTGCAGGCGGCGTTGCCGTGCTGCCGACGGGCAGCTTCGCCGCCGACGCCCTGTCCGCGCTCCAGAATCTGGGTTTCAAGCCCTATGAAGCCAGCACCGCTGTCGCGTCGCTGAAGCCGAGCTGGGTGACGACGCCAGCCTTGACGCGCTGGTAAGGCTGGCGCTGCGGAAGGCGGCGAAGTGACCGACAGAACAATCTACAGTGCGTATATTCAGCCTGCCGCTGATTTTATCATTAAATTTGGTGAAGCTATTGTTTTATCAGTTTTTTTTCAGATTGCTGCTGAAAGAACGAACAACGTAGCTATTGATATAGCCAATGTATTAGTTGCTCTTGCTCTCGGTGCATACGCTGGATTACCTGTTGGTTTATTAGTTATGAAACCTTTATCAGGGCGAACAACTAAACATCTTTTGACCGCCCTAGCCATCACGATACCGCTTTCCATTTTTCTTGCTTGGATAGCTTTTCAAATTGGTTTCGGACTGCGAGAAATCGTGGCGCAGCTAACGAAAATTACAACATGACCGACGACCGCCTCCTAACCCCTGCCCGTCGCGTTGAGGATGTCGACGCTGCGTTGCGTCCCAAGTCGCTCGACGAATTTATAGGGCAGGAAGCGGCACGCGGGAATTTGCGCGTGTTTATCGAGGCGGCAAAGGCGCGGGGCGAAGCGCTGGATCATGTATTGTTTTTCGGTCCGCCTGGCCTTGGCAAGACGACGCTCGCCCAGATCGTCGCCAAGGAAATGGGCGTTGGCTTTCGCGCCACGTCCGGGCCGGTCATTGCCAAGTCGGGCGATCTGGCCGCATTGCTCACCAATCTGGATGAAGGCGACGTGCTGTTCGTCGATGAGATCCATCGGCTCAATCCGGCGGTCGAGGAAGTGCTCTATCCGGCGATGGAGGATCGCGCGCTCGACCTGATGATCGGCGAAGGGCCGTCGGCGCGATCGGTGCGCATCGACTTGCCGCCGTTCACGCTGGTGGGAGCCACGACGCGGCAGGGCTTGCTGACGACGCCGCTGCGCGACCGGTTCGGCATTCCGGTGCGCCTGCAATTCTATACGGTGGACGAACTGGAACTGGTGGTGCGGCGCGCCGCGCGATTGCTGGACCTTGCCATTACGCCCGACGGCGCGATGGAGATTGCCCGGCGATCGCGGGGGACGCCGCGCATCGCCGGGCGACTGCTGCGCCGGGTGCGCGATTTCGCCAACGTCGCGGGCGTCGCTGCCGTGGATGCGAAGGTTGCCGACGCCTCGTTGCGGCGGCTGGAAGTCGACGAGTTGGGGCTGGACCTGATGGACCGGCGCTATCTGATGATGATCGCGGACATTTATCGCGGCGGACCGGTCGGGGTCGAAACGCTGGCGGCAGGGCTTTCGGAAGCGCGCGACACGATCGAGGAAGTGATCGAGCCTTACCTCATTCAGCTTGGCCTTATTGCCCGCACGGCGCGCGGTCGCTGCCTCAACGGGCCAGGGTGGAAGCATCTGGGCCTCAATCCCCCGCAGGATGTCCAGAACGGACTTTTCGACTGACAAAAGCCAACAAAGCCCATGGCCGTTACGGCAAGGCGCAGCTATAGCCTCCCGATGAGCAGGCGTGCGTCAGACGCGCCGGAACCGCAGGAGCAGCGCCTTGAGGGCCATCGAAAAATTCCCCAATCTGGTCACCATGTTCTTCGCGCGCGCGAGCGAGAAGGGCGACGCGCCGTTCCTCTGGCGCAAGACGAGCGGCGCATGGCAGTCGCTAAGCTGGACCATGGTGGCGCAGCAGGTCGCTGCGCTTTCCGCCGCGCTCAAGGCGCAGGGGCTGAAGCCGGGCGATCCGGTGATGCTGGTCAGCGAAAACCGCCCGGAATTCTGCATCGCCGACCTCGCCATCATGGCCGCGGGATGCATCACCGTGCCGACCTACACCACCAACACGACGCGCGATCATCAACATATATTGACCGATAGCGGCGCGCGCGCGGTCATCGTCTCGACCGCCAAACTCGCCCAAGCATTGATGCCCGCCGTCGTCCGCTCGCAAGCGGCCTTCATCATCGGCATGGAGCCGTTGCGCGGGACGCAGGGACAGATCGCCTGCCATATGTGGGATGACCTGATCGCGGCCCACCCGACCGATGTCGCCGCCTGCGCCGCGGCCCAGACTGCGACCCGCAATGACCAGGCCTGCATCATCTATACCAGCGGTACCGGCGGCGCACCGCGCGGGGTGATGCAGCATCATGGCGCGATCCTGCTCAATGCCGAGGGCGCAGGCGCGATCGTCGTAGAGGATTTCGGGCGGGGTGAGGAAGTCTTCCTGTCCTTCCTGCCGCTATCCCATGCCTATGAACATAGTGGCGGACAATTTCTGCCGATGCTGCTGGGTGGGCAGATCTATTATTCCGAAGGGCTGGAAAAGCTCGCCAGCAATATCGAGGAGACGCGGCCGACCATCATGGTCGTCGTGCCCCGCCTGTTCGAAGTGCTGCGCGCGCGGATCATGAAGTCGATCGAGAAGCAGGGCAAATTCCCCAGCTATCTGATGACCCAGGCGCTACGAATCGCTGCCAAGGAGCAGCAGGGACGAACGTCCTTGCTCGACCGGCCGATGAAGGCGCTGCTCGCCCGCACCCTGATCCCCAAAATCCGGGCCCGTTTCGGCGGCCGGTTGAAGGCGCTGGTGTCGGGCGGGGCACCGCTCAATCCCGATGTCGGCCTGTTCTTCGACGCGATGGGGCTGATCCTGCTACAGGGCTATGGCCAGACCGAAGCCGGGCCGGTGGTCAGTTGCAACCGCCCGCGCGCGGGAATCGCCATGGACACGGTTGGCCCGCCGCTCGATGGGGTGGAAGTGAAGATCGCCGAGGATGGCGAAATTCTGGTCCGGGGCGAATTGGTCATGCACGGCTATTGGCGCAATCCCGCGGAAACCGAGAAGGTGTTGAAAGACGGCTGGCTCCACACCGGCGATATCGGGGAATTCGACGCCAAGGGGCGCATCCGCATCACCGACCGCAAGAAAGACCTGATCGTCAACGACAAAGGCGACAATGTCGCGCCGCAGAAGGTCGAGGGGATGCTGACGCTGCAGGCCGAGATCGGGCAGGCGATGGTCCATGGCGACCGGCGGCCCTATCTGGTCGGGCTGATCGTGCCGGATGCCGAATGGACGCTGGAATGGGCGCAAGCCAAGGGTTTGACGCTGGCGGAGGCGCGCGCCGATCCGGCCTATATGGCGGCGTTGCGCGCGGCGGTGGACCGGGTGAATAGCGATCTGTCGGTGACCGAAAGGGTTCGTCGCTTCATCCTGGCCGACGAGCCGTTCACGATCGAGAATGAGGAAATGACCCCTTCGATCAAAATCCGCCGCCATGTGATCCGCAAACGCTATGCCGACCGGCTGGACGCGCTTTACAAGGGCTGAGCGGGTTCCCCTGAAGGCTGCTTGGGTCGGTCGGCGTCCGCAACGCCGAATGTTGCCCATTCGGCGCCCCCGGCGGGTGAGTCGGGCAGCATCCTTGCCGTTTCGACCGTTATCCCGGACTCGCTGTGCCGCCGATGGATATAGGCTTTGGCGATCATATTGGCCGAGATCGGCGCGGTGATGAACAGAAAGAGCGTGATCAGCAATTCATGCGCCGACCAGCTGAGGCCATGGGTCGGGAAATACAGCATCGACGCCATCAGGCATCCGCCAACGCCCAGCGTGGTGGCCTTGGTCGGGCCGTGCAGGCGGCTCATCAGCGATGGCAGGCGCGCCAGTCCCCAACTGCCGATCAGCGCGAACGCACCACCGAGCACGATGAGAAAAGCGATGATGAGATCGATCATGGCGGTCATTCCGGCTGGTCCATCCTATTCCACAATATCGCCGCGCAGCAGGAACTTGGTATAGGCGACGGTGCCGACGAAGCCGACCATGGCCAGCAACAGCGCCGCCTCGAAATAGGTGCCGCTTTCTTCCAATATGCCGAACAGGATGATCAGCGCGATGGCATTGATCACCATCGTGTCGAGCGCCAAGATACGGTCCGGCGCACTGGGTCCGCGCAGCAAGCGGTAAAGGTTCAGCAGCATCGCCAGCGCGACGCACCCCAACGCGATCGACAGAGCGGTCTCTATCATCGAAATATCTCCAGCAGGCGGCGCTCATAGCGCACCTTGATGCGGTTGATTTCCCCCGCAGGATCGCCGGTATCGAGCGCATGGACCAGCAGATGGCGGCCATCGGTCGAAATATCGGTGGAGACGGTGCCGGGCGTCAGGCTGATCGTGCCCGCGAGCAAAGTGATCGCCTCGGCCGAGCGCAGTTCCAGCGGTATGCTGAGCCAGCAGGAGCGAAAATCGCGGTTGCGCCGGAACAGGATCAGCCAGGCAACCTGAAAATTAGCAACGACGATGTCCCATAGCACCAGGAACGCATAGCCGAGCAAGGGCAAGCCAAGACGCATTTGCGGCCGATCCGGCCAGAAGGGCGCCGTGAAGAGCGGCACCACGATGGCGAAGAAGAGGCCGAGCAGAAAGCCACCGACGCTCAGGCTGTTGAGCACCAGCATCCACATGATGACGAGCAGAAGCGTGAGGCCGGGATGCGGCAACAGGCGTTTCATGGGGTTGCTCCCGGTGCCGCTGGTCCCAGTACGGCGCGAACATAAGCGGGCACATCGAAAATCTGGCGGCTGGTGGCGTCGGCATAGGCCGTCGCGGGGCCAGCGGCCACGGTCAGCGCGCCCAGCATGACCAGCAGGAAAAAGGCCGGCATCGCTTCGATCGCGCGGAAGGCGGTGCGGCTTTTGGACGTGGGTGGGCAGCTACCCTGCTTCCAGAACACGGTGGTGCCTGCCCGTGCCATGCCGACCACCGCCAGCAGGCTGGTCCCCAGCACCAAGGCCCAGATGGCGATGACATAAGGCGATGCGAGCGATGCCTGAAGGATGAGCAACTTGCCAATGAAGCCAGACAGCGGTGGAAGCCCCGCCAGCGCGATCGCCGCCGCCAGAAACAGCAGGGCCAGCCTGCCCTGGCCGGCAAAGGACGATGTCGGCACGATCGAGTCGCCCTCGGCCGGACGCCAGCGGATGACGAGATCGACCGTCAGGAACAAGAGGGCAGCGGCCAAGGTGGTATGCGGCAGGTAGAAGAGAGCAGCAGTCATGGCGGGCTGATCGAACTGAGCGATGGCGACAAGCAGGGTGGCCGTCGAACCGATAAGGCCGAAGGCGGCCATATCCCGCAAGCTTCGCGCCGCGAGCAGGCCGACAAATCCCAGCAGCATAGTGACCAGCGCCGCAGGAAGCAGCACTTGTCCAACGCCATCACCAAAGATCAGCGGTACGGTGCGCATGATCGCATAGGCCCCGACCTTGGTCATGATCGCGAACAGCGCGGCTACGGCGGGGGCCGTCGAACCATAGGTGCGCGGCAGCCACAGGTGCAACGGCGCAAGCGCAGCCTTGAGTGCGAACACCATAACGAGCAGCAACCCGCCCGCGCGCAACAGCCCCATATCCCCCGGTGGCAGGGCAGCGGCGCGAACCGCCATGTCGGCCATGTTGAGCGTGCCGGTGATCCCGTAGAGCAGGCCGAGCGCGATCAGGAACAGCGTGGAGCCGATCAGGTTGACGATCACATATTGCACGCCCGCGGTGAGGCGCTGCGCGCCCTGCCCATGCAGCATCAGGCCATAGGAGGCGATCAGCAGCACTTCGAAGAAGACGAACAGATTGAACAGATCGCCAGTCAGGAATGCGCCATTGATACCAAGCAACTGGAACTGGAAGAGGGGGTTAAAGTGCCATCCCTTACGATCAAGGCCAGTCAGGGTCGCATGAGTCGCCACGGCAAGGCCGAGCACAGCCGTCAGCAGCAGCATCAGCGCCGCCAATCGGTCCAGCACCAGCACGATGCCGAAGGGCGCTGGCCAATTGCCCAGCGCATAGGCCAAGGGTTCGCTCGCCATCGCCCGCGCCATAAGGACAAGCGCCAGCAGGACGAGCCCGGCCGCCGAGCCAACCGAGATGGCCGCACCGATCCAACGCCGACGGCGACGGAACAGCAAGGTCGCGGTTCCCGCAAATGCGGGCAGCAGCAGGGGGGCAGCGATCAGCGCATCGATCATGGCGCGGCATCCCGATCGGGCTGGGGCGGATCAGCCTCGACGATACCATCGACCTGATCCGTACCGGTTTCGAGGAAACTGCGCAGCGACAGCACCACGGCGAGCGCGGTCATGGCGAAGGAAATGACGATGGCGGTCAGGACCAGCGCCTGGGGCAAGGGGTCGGCATAGTCGGTCACGCCCTTTTCATAGAGCGGTGGGTGATCGATCGTCAGGCGACCGATGGCAAATAGGAAGAGGTTGATGGCATAGGACAACATGGCAAGGCCAAGCACGACCGGGAAAGTGCGGCCGCGCAAAGCGAGATAGATGCCCGCCGCCGTCAGCACGGCGATGGCCGATGCGACCAGAAATTCTATGCTCATGTCCGGCGCCCCCGCAGTTTGGCCGGGTCGATGTCCATCGGGCCATCATCCTCCACAAAGGCTTTTTCCGCGCGCTGGGCGATGTGGCTAAGTTCGGCCAAGGCCAGCATCACCGCGCCGATCACCGTCATGGCAACGCGACGTCGAACAGCATCGCCGTCGTCAATTCGAACGTTCCGACGAGCGGCAGCGTGACATAGCCGAAAGCGCTGGTGAACAGCGGCGCGCCGAAGAACAGCGAACCAAGACCAGTCAACGCAGCAATGGTGACGCCAAAACCGATCAGCATATGTTCGTCGATCCGCCGCCGCTGATCCGCCCATTCAAAGCCCGACGCCATATATTGCATCAGCATCGCGATGGAGACGACCAGCCCGGCGATGAAGCCGCCGCCCGGCAGATTATGCCCGCGCAGGAAGATGAAAAGGCCGATCATCGTCGCCAGTGGCAGCAGAAGCCGTGCGGCAACCGCGAACATCATGGGATGGCGTTCGGGCGATCGCGGAAGATCTGCCACCCACTCGCGCAGGCGCTGGCCCGACGGCCCACGCGCCACCGGTTGCAGAAGCGCGAAGATGGTGAGCGCGGCGATGCCCAGCACCGTGATTTCGCCGAACGTATCGAAAGCGCGGAAATCGACCAAGGTGACGTTGACCACATTGGTCCCGCCGCCGCCCGAATAGCTGTTTTCCCAATGATAGGCGGAGATCGGATCATTGGGTTCGCGCGTCATCACGGCCCAAGCCGCCAGGCCTGCGACCGTGCCACCGGCCAGCCCGATCAAACCATCGCGCAGACGCAGACCGTTGCTGGACAGGCGCACCGGCTGTTTGGGCATCAGGTTGAGCGCGAGGAGCAGCAACAGGATCGTCACCACTTCCACTGAAATCTGCGTCAGAGCGAGGTCCGGGGCCGACAGATAAATGAAGGCCAGTGAGATGACGAGGCCGACCACGCTGATATAGACCAGCGTAAGATAGCGTTGGCGCTGTGCCTTCACGACAGCGATGACCGCTGCAACCAGCAAGCCCCAGGCGAGGATCGCCACGGGATGGGCTGGTATGGTGGGACGGGTGCCGGGGCTGTAGCCGCCAGTCCACACGCCCAGCGCGCCGACCAGGATCGCGACCAGGAACAACAGGCTGAGTTGCCGTTGCAGCGAGCCATTATGGATGGCCATCGTCATGTCTCTTGCCCGATCGACCAGCCATTCCAGCGCCCGGTCGAACATCCGCTTGGCATCGGGCAGGCGCAGGGCATCCCATAGCCGCAGCAACGGGCCATGAAGCCACAGCATCAACGCCCCGACGGCTACCGCAACGATGCTCATCACCAACGCAGGCGTCACGCCATGCCAAAGCGCGGGCTTGAACGGCGGCGCGGTCCCGCCAGTGACGATGGCGGCAGCGGGCGTGACGAGGCCCACTGTCAACGTCTGCGGGAACAGGCCGACCAGGATGGTCAGCGCAACCAGCAATGCAGAGGGTGCCCATAGCCCGAACGGCGGATCATGCGGTTCTACGGGATAGGATGCCGGGCGGCAGCCGAGATAGAGATGCACGATATACCGCAGCGAATAGGCCACCGACAGCGTGGCTCCAATCACCGCAGCAAGCGGTACGATCCACGCCTGCCCCGCCCATAGGGTGTGCCCGGCCTCCTCCAGCATCATTTCCTTCGACAGGAAACCGGCAAGCGGGGGCAAGCCCGCCATGGAGGCGGACGCAACGATACCCAGCGTTGCGGTGATCGGCATCAACGTCGCCAGCCCGCCCAGCAGGCGGATGTCGCGCGTGCCGGTTTCATGATCGACGATCCCCGCGTTCATGAACAGGGCGGCCTTGAACAGGGCATGGTTGAGCAGGTGGAAGACGCCAACCATCGCGGCGACCGGCGTGCCGAAGCCGAACAACATGGTCAGCAGGCCGAGATGGCTGATGGTGGAGTAAGCGAGGATGGCCTTGAGATCATGACGAAACAGAGCAACGGCCGCGCCGAGGATCATCGTGATCAGCCCGGTCGTCGTCACCAGATAGAACCACAGGTCCGTCCCCGATAGCACCGGCCAGAAACGGGCCAGCAGGAATATCCCGGCCTTTACCATGGTCGCGCTGTGCAAATAGGCGCTGACGGGCGTGGGAGCCGCCATGGCGTGGGGCAGCCAGAAGTGAAACGGGAATTGCGCCGACTTGGTGAAGCAGCCCAGCAGGATCAGGATCAGCGCCACGGGATAGAGCGTGGACGCCCGAATGATGTCGCCGCTCGCCAATATGTCGGCCAGTTCGAACGATCCCGCGATCGTGCCCAGCAATACCAGACCGCCGATAAGCGCCAGACCGCCGCCGCCCGTCACCGCCAACGCCATGCGCGCGCCCTGCCGCCCCGCCGCCTTGTCGCTGCGAAAGCCGATCAGCAGGAAGGAGGACAGGCTGGTGAGTTCCCAGAAGATGAGCAGCAGCAAGATGTTGCCCGACAGGGCGATGCCCAGCATGGCCCCCTGAAACAACAGCAGCATGGCCAGGAACCGGCCCATCGCCTCGTCAGCAGCCAGATAAAAGCGCGCATAAAGAATGATGAGCAGGCCGATGCCCAGAATCAGGCCCGCAAACAGAAAGCCCAGCGCGTCGAGGTGGAGGCTGAAGTCCAGCCCCAAGTGCGGCACCCAGGCCATATGCCATTGCGCCACCCCGCCGCCCAGCACGAGCGGGGCGAACCAGCCGAGCAAAGCGAGCCCAGCCACGGCGGGAACCAAGGCTATCAGGGCCTGCGCATCGCGCCCTGCCCGGCCCATGATCGACAGCAGCAAGGTGCCGACGAATGGCAGGAGGCAAAGCAGGACCAAAAACAAATTCTTCTCCGGGTCGATACCCTCAAGGCACGATGATGGCAGGCCTATCCGATGATGATGCCCGTCTTCCCCATTCCTATGTCGAGAGGCAACCCTAAACCGACATCCACCTTCGATCGGCCGATCGGAAGGTGCAGCGAGGGCCAGAAATGTCTTGTCTAATCGAGTGACGCGGTCGCTGGATGGTCCAGAGCCGATGGCACCCTGCCTAGGCTCAACTGCCGTTGGGACCAGGTCCACCGCCGCCGCCTGCGCCGGCCCCGCCCATGCCACCGGCACCGACCGCGCCGATATTGCCGAAAATCTCGTCGAACAGGCTGCGATTGCGGCCGAGCGTAGGAGTCTTGTCACCCGATGGCGAAATATTAGCGACCTGTTCCAGCCCCATGCGATCGACCGCGGCGACATTACCAGCATCGTCAAAGCGGACGCGCAACACGGTCTGTTCAACGGGCTTGGGATTGGAAAAGGCCAGCGCACGCATGCTGCGCGAAATATAATACCATTCCTGCTCGCCAAATTGCGAGGTGAAGGTCGGACGACCCAGCGTCCCTTCCACCGAAGCGCGGTTGTCGATGCCAGGCTGGACCGAATCGACCAGCAGCTTGTCGACTTGATAGCCCTGATGGGTGCGAACGCGGGTGCAGCCCGATGCGCCCAGCACGAGTGCGCCAAGGCCTATGGCGAGCAGGATGCGCCCCTGTGCGGAATGACGGCTGAACGGACGCATCGACTTCTCCTGCGGGGGCGGACCCGCGAACCCAAGAAACATGACGCCGCCATTGCATTGGGCGGCGCAGCGATCAATATGGAAATGCGCCGCCCCCGGCAAGGGGCGCGAAATATGGGGCAATGCGCGCCGCCCGCCCATCCACCATGAAAAGACGTTGCCGCATGTCCACCACCTCCCCTTCCTTCCTGCAGCGACTGTTCGGGCGCACCGACCCCAAGGATAGGCTGATGCCGCTTTATCAGGCGATCGTCGGGGAAGGGCGCCAGCCGCACTGGTATCTGGAGGGCGCGGTGCCCGACACGCTGGACGGGCGGTTCGACATGATCGTCGCGATCCTGAGCCAGGTGATGGTTCGGCTGCAAGAGCAGGGAGCCACGCAGGAAAGCGTCTGGCTGACCGAAGTCTTCGTCGATGATATGGACGGCCAGTTGCGGCAGGAAGGGATTGGCGATGTCGTGGTCGGCAAGCATGTCGGCCGGATGATGAGCGCGCTTGGCGGGCGGATCAGCGCGTATCGCGCGGCATTGGGCGGTGAGGCGGATTTGCGCGAGGCGCTGGTGCGCAACCTTTATCGCGGCGCGGCGGCGCCTGACACCGCGCTCGACCATGTCGAAGGGGCTTTGCGCGAGCGCTGGACCCGGCTGGGTTGTCTGTCGCGCGATGCCCTGTTGGCCGGAGATATCGGATGACGCCCGTCCCCGCGCCTGAATTTTCACGCCCGCTCAAGGTCGACCAGATCGGTCGGCTCGCGGGCAGCGTGCATATCGCGGCCAAGGCCGAGGAGCGCCTGGCATTGATGCGCCGGTTCGGCCTGCTCGCGCTCGATCGGCTGGAAGCCGATTACGGGCTTGGTGAGGAAAATGGCGCGATCGTGGCGCGGGGCCGGATACGCGCCACGCTGTCGCAGCCCTGCGTTGCGACCGGGCTGCCCGTGCCGGAGCTGATCGACAGCGATTTCCTGCTGCGGTTCATTGTCGAAGGGACCGACGTGATCGACAGCGACGAGTTGGAGCTGGATGTCGAGGATTGCGACACGATCGGCTATGACGGCCAGATCATCGATATGGGCGAAGCCGTCGCGGAGACCATGGCTTTGGTCATGGCCCCCTATCCCCGATCCCCGGATGCGGACGCCTATCTGAAAGAGGTTGGCGTGTTGAACGAGGATCAGACCGGTCCCTTTGCCGCTTTGCTGGCGCTCAAGACCAAGAAATAACGGAGCGGCGCAACGCCGTTTTCCTTTTGTTCCGATTATGGCATAGCATTGGCCGATGGACCCGGGGCCGCAACCACTGCGCAAGATCATCCATATCGACATGGACGCGTTCTACGCGTCGGTGGAACAGCGCGATGACCCTGCGCTACGCGGCCAACCGATCGCCGTGGGCGGAGCTGGCCCTCGCGGCGTCGTGGCGACGGCCAGCTATGAAGCGCGCACATTCGGGGTCAAGTCGGCCATGCCCGGCGCACGGGCGCGGCGGCTCTGCCCCGGGCTGATTTTCGTCACGCCCCGATTCGATGCCTACCGGGCGGCGTCCGCGCATATTCGCGAGATTTTCAGTCGTTATACGGACATCGTCCAGCCGCTGTCGCTGGATGAAGCCTATCTGGACGTGACGGTGAACAAGTCGGGGATCGCGTCGCAACGCAGGTGGCCGAAGAGATACGGCACTTGATTCGGACGGAAACGGGCCTGACCGCATCTGCTGGCGTGTCCTACAACAAGCTGATTGCCAAGCTGGCATCGGACCAGAACAAGCCCGATGGCGTGTGCGTGGTGCGGCCGAGCGAGGGCGCAGCCTTCATCGCGACGATGCCGGTGCGGCGCATCCACGGCATTGGGCCAGTGACCGCGCGGCGGATGCATGAATTGGGGATCGAGACGGGGGCGGACCTGCGCGCCCGCGATCTCCGCTTTCTCCAAGCCCATTTTGGCAGCTCGGCGGACTATTATTATCGCGCGGCGCGGGGCGAGGATGACCGACCCGTGCGCGAGCGCGAAGGGCGTAAGTCGGTGAGCGTGGAGGACACATTTTCCGACGACCTGACCGACCGGGCCGCGCTGCTGGCAGAGATCGAACGGATCGCTGCCAGCTTGTGGACGCGGATCGACAAGGCACAAGCCTGGGGCCGAACGATCGTGCTCAAGGTGAAATTCGCCGATTTTCGCATCATCACCCGATCGCGCAGCTTCGCTGTGCCAGTACGATCGCCCGATATATTGGTGCAGGTCGCACGCGAGCTTCTGCTGGCCCAATTGCCCTTGCGCATGGGCGCGCGACTACTGGGCCTGGGCGTGCATAATCTGGAAGCAGAGGAAACAGCCGATCAGGGCGAACAACTCGCCCTGTCGCTATAGCCTGCGTCAGAAGGGCATCCAGTTCCGTTTTTCGCTGAACTTCATATAGCCGGCATTGACGCCCAGCCGATAGCCGACGCCAAGCCGGATTGGGATCAGCACCACATTGCCCCAACGCAGGTAGCTGGCGGTGAAGCCACCCACCAGATAAGCCGTGCCTTCAGCGGCGGGGAAGCGGTGGTAAAGATCCTGCGTGTCGTAGAGATTATAGACCAGGACGAAGGTGTTGGCCGCATTGCCGCCGACGTCGAAACCGATCGACGGGCCAGTCCAATAGACTTCGCGTTTGCCTTCGACCTTATGGTTCAATGTGCCTGACCCATAGCGCAGGCCAACGACGAAAGCGCCCGAAGCCTCGCGACCGGCGATATAGGCGTTGGGACGCCCCTGATCCTTCAGCACTTTTTCGATGAGGCCGGCCAGTCCTTCCGCGCCCTTGCCGAACACACCCTCGGCCGCACCGATCAAATCGTCTTCCTGATAGGAGATGGTTGGATCTGGGGCGGCGGGGGGCGAATTGGCGGTTACCGGCGCGCCGGTTGCCGTCGCCGGATCTTCGATCGCTGGTGGGCCATCATAGACACTGGAATCGACGCCTGGGGCTGTTGGCGCGCTATTTGTTGGGGGCGGCGGCGCGAGATCGGCATCGATCGCCGTATTGGGATCGATCGTGCGGACCTGTGCCTGCGTCGCGACGGGCGTCAGCGCCAGTCCGGCAAGTGCCACGACCAGCGTCCCTGCTCGCGCAACACGGGCGGCCATTTGCCCCATTTTGCTGTTCATGCCCGTCGCTCCCCGAAAAATCTGCACTCAATCATAGGCCCGGTTATCGGCTTTCAAGCTGAAAGGCCAATGAACGAACGCCAATCTGAGTCGATTCTGCGCCGGAACGAATGCGCATGGGGGGAATGCCTGCAAAATAGCTGTGACAGACCCGTTGCCATGCAAGAAGGCCATCGCTATAGCCCCTCCCCAGCCATTGTCCGCCTAACCGGCAGGCAATTCGTGCGGAGACGTGGGTGAGTGGCTGAAACCAGCGGTTTGCTAAACCGTCGAGCCCTGAATGGGGCTCCCCGGGTTCGAATCCCGCGTCTCCGCCAATTTTTTTACATGCCCGGCTAACCCGAAGAGCCCGATGGGTTCGCGTGTTTTCGATTGATCCGCGTCACATACCACTCCTGTCATCTCTCGATGACCGATTGGCATGTGGCAAAAGGGTGGGAGAATATCCGCTCGGCAAAGCCTATTTGGAGGCATGAATTCATGCGGTGATGCTGGACGCTATAATCTTGGTCCAAGTCATTCGCTCTTATCCGATCCCATCCATCCCGGCATCTGCTACGGGTCGGTCTGTCAGGCAGTCGGCTTATGCCGCCGCCCTGTTCCCTTACGCCTATTTGCGGACATGAGCCATGGAAAGCCCTGCACCAGCCAAACCTCCAACGCCCGACCTGCGCTTCATCGCCCAAGGTGCGAGTGCAATGCTCTACGATAGGGGCGATGGCCATGTGATCAAGATTTTCCGAAACAGCGTTTCGGATGAGATGATTGCGCGCGAAGTCGCAGTGTCGGTCCATGCCAACACCGTCGGCCTGCCGACGGCGCCAGCGCTTGGCCGCCATGATGGCGAAGAGGGCCGAGCCATTGTCTACCCCTATCTGGAAGGACCGACCTTGATGGCGTGGTTGCGGCGCCATCCCGTGCGTGCGGGCTGGGCGTTGGAACAGATGGCGGATCTCCATCGGCGCATAAGCGAGGCGCCCGCAGGGCAGTTGCGGTCGCTCAAACAGGTTCTGGAAACCGACATCAGCTACGGCCCGGCTCCTATGGCGATCAAGCAATCCGCAATTGCCTATCTACGAACATTACCGGACGCACCCATCCTGACCCATGGCGACTTTCACCTGGGTAATATCATGATGACTGACGCTGGCCTCAAGGTCATCGACTGGTCAAAGGCGGCGGCAGGTCATCCAGCGGCCGATGCTGTGCGGTCCGAAATGCTCATGCGCTTTGGCGAGGGGCCAGATGACGCGATCACAAATCTGTGGCGCGACTGGGCCGCCCGGCACTTGGCCAGATGCTATCTCACATCTTCGACATTTTCGGCTTCTGACATGAGTATGTGGCGGCCTGTGGTCGCGCTGGCATGGCTCCGCGCTAGGCAAGCAGGGCGCGCCAAGAGTTTTCATCGCTATCTCAATAAAGCTATGGCTCAAGTCAATATTTCACCTATATTGATCTAGAGACATGACGACAGCAGAAAATCCGCGTCATTCCGTCGACGATCTCCCGCGATGCTATGTTCGGAAAGGCCCAGCCTTCTTATGTCTATGATCTATCCTGTGATCCTTTGCGGTGGCGCTGGAACGCGGCTATGGCCGCTCTCGCGTAAGGCCTATCCTAAACAGTTTGCGCATTTGATGGATGAAACCAGCCTGTTTCAGCGCGCAGCCAGCTTGGCATGTGGCGATGGATTTGCCGACCCCGCAATCGTTACGGGCGATCCTTTCCGCTTCATCGTGGCCGAACAGCTGGAAGCAATCAACAAGACGCCGTCGGCCATCCTGATCGAACCGGAAGGTCGCAATACCGCGCCTGCCATTCTAGCCGCGGCTCTTGTCCTGCACGGTCAAGCGCCGGACGCATTGATGCTGATCCTCCCGTCCGATCATCTGATCCCCGATAGCCCAGCGTTCCGCGCCACGGTCCGCGCCGCGAGCCAGAGCGCCATGGACGGCGCGCTCGTAACTTTCGGAATCGAGCCGACCCGTGCGGAAACAGGATATGGCTATCTGGAACTGGCCGATCCTTCGGCCCGTTCGGTCACCACGCCGCAATCATTGGTACGCTTTGTCGAAAAGCCCGATGCGACCAGCGCCGCTGCCATGCTGGCTTCTGGGCAATATCTTTGGAACGCGGGTATTTTCCTTTTTTCCGCTGCAGCTATTATCGATGCTTATCGCAAACATGCACCCGACATATTGGCCGCCGTCCATGAAGCCGTTGAGGTGGGCGCAGCGACCTTGGGTTTACTCGCCTGGGCAAGGATGCCTGGGGCCGGGCGGACCGCATATCGATCGACTATGCCATCATGGAAAAGGCCGACAATCTGGTCGTCATGCCCTTTTCCGCCGGTTGGTCCGACTTGGGCGACTGGAAAAGCGTCTGGCAGGAAGGCAGCCCTGACGATGCAGGCAATGTCCTGTCACACAATGCCACGGTCATCGACAGCAGCGGCAGCTTGCTGCGGTCCGAAGCGCCGGGGTTGGAAGTCGTGGGCATCGGGCTTACCGACATGATCGTCGTCGCCATGCCCGACGCAGTGCTGGTCGCACCTCGTTCTGCTAGTCAGCGGGTAGGGGAGGCAGTCGCCGTGCTCAAGGCCCGGCACGTCAAACAAGCCGAAGCCATGGCATCGGACAAACGGCCCTGGGGCTGGTTCGAAAGCCTGGCAATCGGTGACGGGTTCCAGGTCAAGCGCATCGTGGTGAAACCAGGACAGGCGCTATCGCTTCAGAGCCATCACCATCGCGCCGAACATTGGATTGTCGTGGCCGGCACAGCGAGAGTGACGATCGGCGAGGATGTCCGCTTGGTCAGCGCCAATCAGTCCGTCTACGTGCCTCTGGGTGCAAAGCACCGACTCGAAAATCCTGGCAAGATCCCGGTCGAGATGATTGAGGTGCAGACCGGCAGCTATCTGGGTGAGGACGATATCGTCCGTTATGAGGACCGATACGCGCGAGATTGATGGTCGCGGGCGATCTGCATCATGCCGCCTGTTATCAGCATCGACTGGCTGTCAAAAGCTGGGATATAGTTGAGAGGGTGAAATAGGACCCAAGCCTTCGCCGGGGAACACCACAGATAGGTTCCAATCAACGGCTGCTGGTAAATTATCGGATATTGGGATGGGCTGGCCTGTTGCGGTTAGAGCGCGGCAGGGTGATTGGCAGAATGTCACGCTTGAGCAGGTTTTTCGCGGAATCGGTCGCCGTCACAACTCCACCTACAGGCCCCGGGCGGAGTTTGACGGCTACCCCAGCCTTGGCTTGAGCAACGGCAAGGGCTGCAACGACAGCATAGCCCAAAGCCTTCCGCCGGTCAGGATGATCCCCAGAGACCGTCCTTGATGGTTACAGCGGGCACTGACTTTGCTCGTAAAGCCGTGGCTGAACGGCGAAAAAGCCCGCGCCCACGCCTCTCCGTTAGCGTCGCTCGCCTTCTACTCCGATCACTGTTGAGTCATGCCTGTCCTGCGCGACGTAGAAGGGGCTGCGGACCGTGATGCTGCCGATTATATGCGGCCAGCCATCGGCAAACCCCAGTTGGCCTGCGCCTGCAGCAGCGCATCCCATACACCTTCCTCACGCCGCTATTCAGAATCCCACAAATCGCAGTGATCCATGCTTGCTCCCCCCAAAAAGTAGTCTTGGGTCAAAATCTCGGACGCTTGAGATTACTAAGCCACAATGTGCGATCGCCTTCCGCCCTAGTGATGATAGGATACTCTATTGGCAACTGCCTAAATCATATCCCTGATCGTTTGCACCCTAGGTGTTTTGGCGAACGAGAAATCTTCTCGCTCAATTGTCAGATTGGGACTGTAATAAGGGTCCTTTGCTAATAAGGTTCCCCAGCGATTTTTCATGAAAGCAATTTCACCATTAAAACGTGCTTGCTTTTCAGGCGTGTCTTCGGTGCCACGCGAGGCTGATTCATGATGATACATCTCAGCATAGGGTGTCCACACATTGCGATAGCCTGCTTCACGAACGCGCAAGCAGAAGTCGACATCATTGAAAGCCACGGACAATCCTTCGTCCAGGCCATTCACCTCGCGGAAAACGGATGCTTTCACCATCAAACAGGCAGCAGTCACCGCACTGAGCGCCTGGGGCAACGCCGCACGGCCAAAATACCCCACTGCACCCTTCTCAATATATTTATGAGAATGACCTGCAATGCCACCAAGACCAATTATGACACCACCGTGCTGGAGCGTATCGTCGGGATACCAGAGGCGGGCACCTACACAGCCAACATCGTTCCACTGGCCAAAAGATAACATTTCCTCCATCCAGTCCGGCGAAATTATTTCGATATCATTGTTCATCAAACAAATATGATCACCTGATGCATAAGAAAATCCCAGATTGTTAATTCTTGAATAATTGAATGGATTATTATCATTAATAACATTAATACCGCTGGAAGATATTCTATCAAAGTATTTAAAGGATAATTCTTCAACACTCCCATTATTGATAATTATTATCTCATAATTATCATATGTCGAAATATTATTTATCGACGATATGCACTGATCTAGCAGGTCGACCTTATCCTTTGTAGGGATAATGATACTGACTTTGGGGTTGCCCTCGACCTTAAACCGAACACGGAAATATTGGGGAAGTTCGGGTGCTATCGTGACATCCGCACGCTTACCCTCTCGCTCGACATGCTCGCGAAGCGCAAGGATGCTCGCACTTTCAGTATATGCCTTTTCCGAAGGTGCAAGCGCCGTACTACCCGCGATAGCTCTCCAGTGGTAAAGAACGCGTGGAACGTGGGCAATATTGCGCGCGCATCGCTCAAGAAAACGAAGCGTCATATCATAATCTTGCGATCCTTCGAAACCAAGGCGGAAACCTCCAATTTCCTTCAGGATACTTGTACGATAAACTGCAAAGTGCGATATCATGTTCTGCGTCAAGAACAGTTCGTAATTGAAATCACTTTTAAAATGAGGATCGTAACGATCGCCATCATCGCCAAGCTTATCTTCGTCTGTGTAAACAATATCTATATTTGGATTTTTATTTAGTTCGTTAACGATCCAGAATGCAGCGTTAGGATGCAGCACATCATCATGATCCATGAGACCAATGAAATCTCCGCTTGCAAGACCCAACGCTGTGTTAGAAGATTCAGATATATTACCGTTCTTATCACGAGTAATATACTTAATCCGATTATCTAGAGATGACATCTTATCTAACAGCTGTGTTATACGCGTGTCGCCGGAACAGTCATCTGCAATGCATAGTTCCAAGTTGCTATAGCTCTGGTTAATTACAGAATTTATAGCTTGCTCTAGATACTCAATCTCTACCTTATACACTGGCATTATGATCGATATCAACGGCCTATATGCAAATCTTTTGGCATAAGAGAGGTACAATTCTCGATCGCAATCAGGGTAATCAAACTCGTCTACCCAGTTTTTATACTCTTTATTTGAATAAAAATTTGATCCGTTTTCAATAAAAGACCGTATTTCTATAAATTTTGACTGCAGCTTTTCTTCTTTACCAGAACCTTTATAATGGGAAAAACCATCGGTGCCTGACAATCTTACGTCTTTATGCTGGGAAATATACCATTTGTTGTCAAAGAAACTGCCAGTGCGCCCTTCATTGAAACCATTTTTCAAGAAGTGTTGGTAAGGATCAATACCGGCTTCGGCAATATCCTTATATTGCTCTAAATAGCCGTCTGCATTGAAATATTTCTCCGCAAAGATGGGCATTATTTCAGAAATTATTCCGTTATCTAAGGATTCGTGTTGAGATACGCCCTCAACACTCTGCTCTGTATCCGCTCTATCACTTATGATTGATGCTATAGACTGGTATTGTTCGTTCGACATCGTCGAAGATGGTCGACGTCCAATTTTCACGCCGATCCATAAAAAATGTTCCGCTGGATCCATGCCCAGTTCTTTGACATCCGGATATTTTTCAAGATACCATGATTCGTCAAAACATCCTGAATTTTTCAGGTTTGAAATCTCTTCTTTATTCGACATGGTCATAGAATAATTCTCTAAGATCGAGTGATTATTATAAAAATTTGAACAGACCTAGATGACTAGAAAGTTCTTTTCTCGTTGATGCCGTGAATGATGTAGTGGCGGAGGGGGTCGATACCGGATGACAAAACATCGGGGTAGCGCACCAAATACGCATCCGCGTCGAACAGGCCTCTGCGAAGCAAACGTCCATTCTGCCATTTCTCACGCATCTTTTTCGGCGCGAACGCCCACCAGTTCGGATATCCCGTCACCACAGCATTGACCTCTTGCAACCATTTTGCGTGACGGCTGCTCTGATCCGCGGCCGCTTCCTTGGCTTTGAGCTGGGTTGAAAGATGCCTGACCTCCTTTGAAGATCCGACATCCGTCACCTCTGCCTGCCGTTGCTGCAAGAGCTTGCTAAGCGCCACGACTTCCGATTGCGCGGTCTCTAGGCTTTGCTGTGCTTCTTCCTTCTGAAGCCGAAAACCTTCGGCCAGCGCAGTCAGTTCATTTTCGCGCAACGCCATCTGCGCTTTTACCGAAGCGCCGTCAGTCGACTCAGCCTGCCGTTGCTGCAGAAGCCTGCTGAGC
>NZ_JEMV01000055.1:7500-29675 GCF_000588875.1 Sphingobium sp. Ant17 | reverse complement strand
TAAAGCGTGCAAACGCCGCCTCGAACGGTTCGGGATCGAGCAACCGGAAGACCCGGCTGAACGTGTCGTGGCTCGGTGGACCATGCTCCAGATCCACCACCTGACGCAGCAGGCCCAGCTTGGCACGGGCAAACTCCGCCATATCCGTACAATCTTCGGCACCGCACAGAACCGCCGCAAGCGCAACGAAGATCAGTTCGAGAAGATTGTGCCGCGCATTGCCCGCGCGCGGATCGTCAACCTCACCGAAATATGCCGAAAAATCATCCATCGGTCGCCTCCAACTATGGAGACCACCCAAGAATCCCATTCGATCAATCGTTCAAGCCCATATGCGATTCCCCTGCCCTACAGGGGAGGAATGGCGTAATTCCCCCCGCACCGCGTCCCCATGCGCGCCCAGCCCCGGCGCACCGCCAGCGACCTTCCCCGGCGTCGCGGAAAACCAGGTCGGAACGCCCGGAAAGCGTACCGCACCATGCTCGGTCTCCACCGTTTCAAAAAAGCCGATGGCGTTCAGATGGTCATTCTCGAACAGCTCATCCGTCGTCCGCAACGGTGCGGCGGGAATATGCAGCGAGGCCAGCAAATCCAGCCATTCCTGCGTCGTGCGCTGCGCGAATGTCCCACCCAGCAAGCCATAGACGCGGTCGATCTGCTTCGCCCGCTTGGGCAGGCTGTCGAACTCTTCGCTCGCCCATTCCGGCTCCACCGCGCCGATAAAGGCGTTCCAATGCTTGTCATTATAAACCAGCGCCGCGATATGCCCGTCCTTGGTCGCATAGGGTTTGCGGTTGCGCGCGACCACGCGGTGATAATGGGCGGGGCCGATCGGCGGATCGAACATCGCGCCACTGGCATGTTCGGTCAGCATGAAGGCGGCCATCGTTTCGAACATGCCCACTTCCACCTCCTGCCCCTCGCCGGTGCGCTCGCGGTGGAACAGCGCCATCATGGTCGCGTACAGGCCGGTCAGCCCCGCCACCTTGTCGGCAATGATCGTCGCCATGAAATCGGGCTTGCCGGTCATCAGCGCCTGTAGATGCGGGATGCCGCATTCGGCCTGGATGGTATCGTCATAGGCGGCTTGTCCGCCTCCGGCCCGCGCCGACTATAGCCATAGCAATTGGTGTAGACGATGTCGGGCTTGATCGCCCTGACCGCGGCATAGTCGAACCCCAGTCGCGCGATCGCCTTGCCCCGCATCGAATGAATGAAGATATCGGCCGTCGCGATCAGTGCACGCAGCACATCCTTGTCCGCTTCGCGCGTCAGGTCCAGCACGATGCTGCGCTTGCCGCGATTGACGTTGGTGAACACGCCGCCCAGATCCGGCGCATTGCCGCCATTGATATAGCGGGTCTGGTCGCCACCGCCCGGCGGCTCCACCTTGATGACGTCCGCGCCCATATCGGCCATGATCTGCGTCGCATAGGGGCCAAAGACCATCGCGGTCAGATCGACCACCCGCACGCCTGTCAGCGGCCCACCATGACCCTTTGGCTCGCCCATGTCTCTCTCCTGTTCCATGCCGTCGGGCTAGGACAGGCGGCGCGGCGACGCCATGGCCAACCACTTCGCCCCACCGATATGTCGGATGTTGAACAGTCGTTCGATTGTGCGCTCCATCCCCCGCTGATACCCAAAAGGCCGACCATCAGGACCGCCCCTTGCGGCAATCGGGACCAGAAACGTGGATTTTGCCTTTACCGACGACCAGCAGAATATTCGCGACGCCGTGCTGGCCCAATGCAGCCAGTTCAGCGACGATTATTGGCTCGCGCGCGATCGGGATGCCCAATATCCGGTCGAGTTTCATACCGCGATGGCGCAGGCGGGTTGGCTGGGCGTCGCCATGCCGGAATCGGTGGGCGGCGCGGGCCTTGGCATCACCGAAGCGGCCATCATGATGCAGGCGGTGGCCGAAGCGGGCGGCGGCATGACGGCGGCCTCCACCATCCATGGCCCGGTATTCAGCCTCGAACCCATCGACCTGTTCGGCACCGAGGAACAGAAGCAGCGCATGATCCCGCCGATCCTGTCGGGCGCGGAAAAAATGTGTTTTGCCGTCACTGAGCCCAATACCGGGCTGGACACGACCAAGCTCAAGACCCGCGCCGTGCGCGAGGCGGGCGGCTATCGCGTCAATGGCGAAAAAATCTGGATCACCAACGCGCATGTCGCCGACCGGATGATGCTGCTAGCGCGGACGACGCCGATCGATGACGTGGAGAACAAGACCCACGGCCTGTCGCTTTTCTATACCAAGCTCGACCGCAATAGAATCGAGCATCAGCTGATCCCGAAGATGGGCCGTCATGCGGTCGGCTCCAACATGCTGTTCATCAACGACCTCTTCATCCCCGAAGAGGACCGCATCGGCGAGGAGGGGCAGGGCTTCCGCATCATTCTGAAAGGGCTGAACCCCGAACGCATTTTACTCGCGGCCGAAGCGGTGGGCATTGGCCGCAACGCGATCCAGCGTGCCGCCCGCTATGCCCGCGAACGCATCGTGTTCGATCGGCCGATCGGCATGAATCAGGGGATTCAGCACCCGCTCGCCAAATGCTGGGCGCAGTTGGAAGCCGCCAATCTGATGGTGATGCAGGCCGCGACCAAATTCGACAAGGGCGAGGAATGCGGCGTTGAAGCGAACGCCGGCAAATATCTCGCCGCCGAATTTGCGTTTGAGGCCTGCCATACCGCCATGCTGACGCTGGGTGGCATGGGCTATGCCCAGGAATATCATGTCGAACGGCTGCTGCGCGAAGTGCTGATTCCACGCACCGCGCCGGTCAGTCCGCATATGATCCTTAACTTTCTCGCCGAAAAAGTGTTGGACTTGCCCAAATCCTACTGACCGGAGAGAAGATCATGTCCACCCCCGCCACCCTTGCGATCAAGATGCGCTCCTGGCTGTTCGCGCCGGGCGATAGCGAGAAGAAGATGGCCAAGCCGCCGACAGCGCGGCGGACATCGCGCTGTTCGATCTGGAAGATGCCGTCACGACCGAAAATAAGGTGCTGGCGCGCCAGCTGGTCCATGATTGTCTGGCCAGCCGCCCTGAAGGCCGGGACCGTTTGTGGGTCCGGGTCAATCCGCTCGACGGTCCCCATACGCTGCTCGATCTCGCCGCGATCATGCCCGCGCGCCCCGGCGGCATCATGCTGCCCAAAGTCGATGGGCGGCAGGATGTGGAGCGGCTCGACCATTATCTCTCCGCGCTTGAAGTCGCCAATGGCATTGATGAAGGCTCGACCCCGCTGATCGTGCTGGTCACCGAAACGGCGAAAGCGATGTTCCATACGGGCGATTATAAGGGCGCGCCGCGCGTCGTTGCGCTCACTTGGGGCGCGGAGGATCTGGCCGACTCGATCGGCGCCAGCAGCAACCGCAATGACGACGGCAGCTATGGCTTCACCTATGAACTGGCGCGCTCCATGTGCCTGCTCGGCGCAGCGGCCGCCGGCGTCACCGCGATCGAAACGATCCAGAGCGATTTCCGAGATCTCGAAGGGTTGAAGGCCCGTGCGGAAAAAGTACGGCGCGATGGCTATCGCGGCATGCTGGCAATCCATCCCGCGCAGGTCGATGTGATCAACGCCGCCTTCACGCCCACTGAGGAAGAAATCGCGCACGCGCTTGAAGTGGTTGATATATTTGCGAAAAATCCGGGCGTCGGGGCGATCGGCTATAAGGGCGGGATGCTCGATCGTCCCCATCTCAGCCGCGCCGAGCATTTACTCCGACAAGTAGGACGATTGTGAAAAGCGAAACCAGTGTCCGCTTCGCTGTACACTTAAAGGCCGGCGACCATATCGTCATCGGCCAAGCCTGTGGCGAACCCACGACCCTGGTCGAGGCGCTGATCGAACAGGGCCGCGATATTCCGGGCCTGTCCGCCTTCATCGCCACCAGCTTTTCCGGCCTCTTCACCCCTGCCACCGCCGACAGCTTCGCCCTGTCCAGCATGGGCGCGATCGGCGCGCTGCGGTCCATGACCAAGGCGGGCAAGCTGCAGGTCATTCCCGTCCATGTCAGCCAGGTCGGCCCACTCATCACCGCCGGGATCATCCCCTGCGACGTAGCGATGATCCAGGTCAGCCCGTCCGACGAACAGGGCAATTATAGCTGCGGCCTGATCAGCGATTATGTCCGCGCCGCCGTCGACAAGGCGCGGGTCGTCATCGCCGAAATCAACGAAGCGGTCCCCTTCACGCCTGGCGAAACCATCCCGGCCTCGGCGATCGACGTCGCCATCCCCGTCAACCGGCCGCCGGTCCAAGTCGCCCCTGCCGCGATCGGCCCGACCGACGAAGCCATCGCCCGCCACTGCGCCGCCTATATCGGCGACGGCGCGGTGATCCAGACGGGGGTCGGGGCCGTTCCCGACGCGATCCTGCGGCTGCTGCACGACCGCAAGGATCTGGGCGTCCATTCCGGCATGCTGGGCGATGGCCTTGTCGAACTGGTGGAGGCTGGCGTCATCACCAACGCCCGCAAGGAGGTCGACCCCGGCGTCTCGATCAACGGCGCGCTCATCGGCACGAAGCGGCTCTACGACTGGGCGCATCGCAACCCGGCCATCCGCATGTGCGCGACCAGCTACACCCATGATGCCGCGATCTTGGGCCGGCTCTCACGCCTGGTCACGATCAATAGCGCGCTGGAGGTGGATCTGACCGGACAGGTCAATGCCGAACAATCGGGCGCGGTCTATCTGGGCGGCACGGGCGGGCAGGTGGACTTCGTCCGCGCTGGTGCCAGATCGCCGGGCGGCCGATCGATCATCGCTTTGTCAGCGTCGGCCAAGGGCGGCACGCTCAGCAAGATCGTCGCCCAACTCTCCGGCCCGGTCACCACCGCTCGCACCGACGTGGACGTGATTGTCACCGAATATGGCGCGGCTGAACTCAAGGGGCAAAGCCTTGCCGAACGCACCCGCCGCCTGATCGCCATCGCCCATCCAGACTTCCGCGAGGAATTGGACCGGGCCGCCCATATCATCGCGCAAAGGGGGTTTTAGATGGAGCCACGCCGCTCAAAGCCTGAAATCCTCCCCTGCCAGGGGAGGAATGTCAGCGACATGACCGACGCCATCCTCTTCGACGCCCGCCCCGATGGCATTGCCGTCTTGACGATCAACCGCCCCGACCAGCGCAACTGCCTCAGCCGCGAAGTGCGCGAAGGCTTGCGTGCGGCATGGGACAGGTTCGAAACGGACCCGGCGCTGCGCGTCGCCATCCTGACAGGATCGGGCGACAAGGCCTTCTGCGCGGGTGGCGACCTCAAGGAAATGGTCGAAACCGGCATGACCGTTCCGCCGCGCGCCATGTTCCCGCTCCCTTACGACACGATCGAACTGAGCAAGCCCACGATCGCCGCCGTCAACGGCGTTGCCTTTGCAGGCGGCTGGATGATCGCACAGGCCTGCGACCTGTGCGTCGCCAGTAGCACCGCGCGCTTTGCCATCACCGAAGTCAAGGTCGGCCGATCCTCCCCTTGGGCGTCCCCGCTCATCCACATGATCCCGCAGCGGATCATGATGGAGATCATCCTGACCGGCAAACCGATCACTGCGCAGCGCGCTTATGAGATCGGTCTCGTCAACCGCCTGGCCGAACCCGAAGCACTGCTGGACGCCGCCATCGCGCTTGCCGCCGAAATATTGGACGGCGCGCCTTTGTCGGTGAAGGCGGGCCGCGACACGGTGATGCTGGCGACCGAGATGGGCCGCTCCGCTGCCCTCCAGGCCGCCCGTGCCGCGTCGGAATACACCTACCAAAGCGAAGACGCACAGGAAGGCCCCCGCGCCTTCGCGGAAAAAAAAAAAAAAAAAACGCCCGCCCCGGTGGCAGGGCCGATAGATGACAAGCGAGGATGCCATGACAGATCTGACACAGCCGGTCACCGTCCCGGCCGATGCCTATATATCGCCCGATTATGCCCGCGCCGAACAGGACCGATTGTGGCGCAAGGTCTGGCTGCAGGCCGCCCGGTTGGAGGACATTCCCAATGTGGGTGATTTTGTCACTTACGATATCCTTGAAGACTCGGTCATCGTCATGCGGGCTGGTCCCGACGAATTGCGTGCCTTTCATAATGTCTGCCCCCATCGTGGCCGCCGTCTGATCGACACGCCAGCGGGCGCTCGCAACGCACGCGGCAACCGCACCAGTATCATCTGCGGCTTCCACGGCTGGACCTTCGATCGAGCCGGGCAATGCACCTTCGTCAACCATCAGGATGATTGGCAGGGCAAGCTGACCGCGGAACGCACCGCGCTGGGCAAGGTACGGGTCGACACATGGGGCGGCTGGGCATGGATCAGCCTTGGTCCCGACGGGGAGTCGCTGACCGACTATCTGGGCGTCGTGCCGGGCATGCTCGATCCCTTCGGCCTCCAGAATATGCGCTATCGCTGGCGCAAATGGATCATTTTCGACTGCAACTGGAAAGTCGCGCTCGAAGCCTTCAGCGAAACCTATCATGTCCAGACCACCCACCCCGAATTCAATGCCTTCGGCGAATTTCGCGGTTGGGCGCGCCAACATGGCCTGCACAGCAATATCGGCTATGACGCGCCCAAGAATATGGACGAAAACCAGGCCAAACTGCGTGTCGGATCGGGTGAAGACCCGCGCCTCTCGACGGCGGAGATGCAGCTCTTCACCTGGGAAAATGCCAACACCAATACGACCATGACGCTGGTCAACGCGGCGCAGCGGTTGAAGGATGAGCTGCCCGAAGGCACTCCCGCGCCGCAGGTGTTGCAGCATTGGTTGGCCACTGCCCGCGCCGACGACGCCAAGCGCGGCGTCATCTGGCCGGTGGTCGAGCCATCCCATACCGCAAAAAGCGGGACCGCCTGGCAGATCTTCCCCAATTTCCAGATCGGCCACGCCGTCAACAACATGCTCTGCTATTCGGCCCGTCCCTATCAGGGCGACCCGGACAAATGTATTTTCGAGGCGGCGGTATTCGAGTTGTTCCCCGACGGCGAAGCACCCGCGACCGACTGGGAATATACCAAACCCGAAGAATGGCCGCCGGTCCTGCAACAGGATTTCACCAACATGGCCGCCGTCCAGCAGGGTATGAAGAATGTAGGCTTCCGCGGCACCCAGCCCAATCCCTATATGGAGCGCTCGGTCGCCAGCCTGCACCAGAATCTGGCGCGTTACATGGGCACCGGGGCACCAAAGTCGATCGATTAAATATCTGAGATGCCTATTGAAAAGCCCGCCGCCATATCTGGCGACGGGCTTCTAACTGGCCCGCGCTGAAGCCGTCTTATTCGAACGGTTCTTCGCCCTGCAACTTGGTGCGGTGCATCATGCGGTTGGAGCTAGGATCATAGGCCTCGGCGCGGTGCATGGTGCCGGTATTGTCCCAGATCACCAGATCGCCGACGCTCCATTCATGGCTGTAGCTGAATTCTTCCTGCGTCGCCCATTCGCGCAGGCCGACCAGAATTTTCGCACTTTCCATGGAGGTCACGTCTTTGACACGATGTGCGGTGCAACCAAGGACCAGCGACTTGCGGCCCGATTTGTGGTTCCATACCAGCGGCAGCTCATTCTCACCAATGCGCTGCATCCCCTCAATCTTGGCGAGGCTGGGTTCGGGCTCATAATAGAAGACCGTCGCCCACACCGAATGGATCACGCGCAGCTTCTCATACTCCGCTTTCTGCGCGTCGCTCAGCGCTTCATAGGCGGCATAGGTGTTGCAGAAGCCGGTATTGCCGCCCCAGGGCGCCTTGACCTTGCACGACAGCAGCGACGCCAGGATCGGCGTGTCGTTCATCGTGCCGTCGATATGCCAGTAGAGCGAGCCTTTGAGATATTCGGCGCTCTGCGGGTTTTCCTTCACGTCGAGCGTGATCTTGTGAATCTTGTGGTTGGTGCCGTCCTGCATTTCGGGCGCGAATGTGCCGAGCGTCTTGGTGAAGGCGATCTGCTCGTCATCGTCGAAATCGATCTTGGGAAACACCAGCACTCCGCGCTGTTCCAGCAATTCACGGAGCTGCGGTCCCAGATCGCCCGCCAGCAATTCCGCCTTGCTGTTCAGGATGCGGCTACCGATGTTCGGCTTGATCTCTTCATGCGCCATGCGCGTGATTGCAGTGCTTGCCATGTCCGACTCTCCTCAGTCTTCCCTATGTCTTGAACACATGTTCAGCATGGGGTCGAAAAAAAGTCAACATGTCTCATTTTTAGGCGAGGAGCTTATCCAGCCAGCGTTCGACCGCGTGGCGCGCATCGTCATGCCCAGCGCTGACGTCGAGCCCCTTTTCCATGACCAACGCCCGTCCTGCACTCGCGAGCAGCACACTCATGGCCGCAGCGTCATGCCTTGCTCGGCCAGTTTCGGACCAAGCAGCCGGTCGAGACAGGCGGTCTGGCGCGCGCGCATCGCTTCGCTGTGGCGCGTGATTTCTGCGCGGATTGCCTTGCGGTGATTGGCCAGCGCGACAAACTCCATCGCCAGCGCCGTGCGGCTGGTATCGGTAAAGAAGCGCCACAGCGCGCGCACCGGATCGTCGCTGGCCAGCGCCTGGTCGATCATCGCATCACTTTGCTGCGCGCCGCGCCGGAATACGGCAAGCAGCAGGTCATCGGTGGTGGGGAAATAATAATGCACCAGTGATGGCGGCAATTCCGCGCGCAGGGCAACGCGCCGCGAACTGGCGGCGGCATAGCCTTCATCGCGGATCACCTGTTCGGCAGCGTCGACGATGCGGGCGCGGGTTTCGGAGCTTTCGGCTCCAATGCGACGTTTCTGGACCATGGTGCCAGCATAAGAGCCGATGGCGCGCACGCAAGGCGCTTGGGGCACGACGCTCTTCTGTTCGGGCTTAATGCGATCCCATATAGCGGCCGCCATTGGTGCTAATCGTCTGGCCGGTAATGTAGCTGGCCTCCTCCGACGCCAGATAGGCGCAGGCGGCGGCAATATCCTCCGGCTTGCCCACCCGCTTCATCGGCAGGGTCTGGGCAAAGGCATCGACGTCGATCGGCGCCGCGCGCAGCATGGGCGTGTCGATGAAGCCAGGTGGCACCATGTTGAACGTCACGCCGCTGGCGGCGAATTCCAGTGCCAGCGCCTTGGTCATGCCCATCAATCCGCCCTTGGACGAGACATAATGGCCCTGGGCAAAGGAACCGGACTGGACCGAGGAGGAAGTGATGTTGATCACACGGCCCCATTGGGCGGCGAGCATGTCGGGCAAGACTTCCTTGGTCAGCAGATATGGTCCGCGCAGGTTGATGTGGATGACCTTGTCGAACAGGTCGTCCTCAATCTCCATGAATGGGGTGAAGGGCGCGATGCCGGCATTGTTGACCAGGATGGCGACGGGGCCGAGCGTGGCGCGGGTTTCCTCCGCCGCCGCGTGGATGGCGGCCTTGTCCGAACAGTCGGCGGCGATGGCAATGGCGCTGCCACCGGCATCCTCGATCATCTGCGCGGTTTCGGCGGCACCTTCGGCATTGATGTCCCAGATGGCGATCTTCGCCGTGTCTTCGGCTAGGCGGATGGCGATGGCCCGCCCGATACCCGACCCCGCGCCCGTCACCACCGCGACCTTGCCATTGAGAGAGCGTGTCATCGAAAAATCCTTCCTGCCATGCCGACCATTTCGTCGTTTGAACGGGTGATCAACATCGCCGCCGACGCTGTCAAGCAAGGCCTGGTTTGATCGCCTCGGCGAACCGGCGGCGGAGCGTCAATGACGCGCAAACAAAGCCGCGGGAAGCACTGCGTAAGTCGCGTCCTGGGTGGGATCAGGCTTTTCGCCATGATCGGCGGCCGGAAGCAGCATCTTCATGTCGAACTGGACGTCGCGCCGCGCGAACAGCCAGCGGCCGTTTTCCTTGCGATAATTATCCACATAGCGGACGCTTTGGACGTCATGCGCGAGGCCACCCTTGCCATCGGGGATCAGGTGCCAGGCGATGGCGTAGACTTCACCTTGCGCCGTGTCGCCATCGACGCTGATCAGATGATTGCAGATATGGTGACTGCCGATATGCATGTGGGGCAGCGACCGTTCGAGAAAGGCGTAGTAGTTCGTGACCGGGCCGCTCGAATAAGGGCCGTGATTATCGATCGCATCGTCCGTATAGAGCGTGCGCAGCAGCGCGAGATCCTTGCGATCGACGCCACGCGAATAAAGCTGCGCCAGCTGTCGTATCTCTTCCTTGGTGACCAGTTCTGCAAGCGCTTCCATATCGTCTCTCCGGTGATTTTGGGCGAGGCTAGCTGCAAATCCGGGCGTTCGTCAGCCTTCTTGGATCTGCGTGACGTCCGACCAGCCCGATATCGGTACGGCGATCCGCTGCATGAACAAAAGCGTGTTGGGCGGGCGATGATGGTGCGATAGGCGTGGGGCGTGATGCGGTGCGACGTCGCCGCAGGAGAGGGGAGTGCCATGAACAATCAGGTCGTCGCTACGCAGTCTGGTCTCGTTCGCGGGTCAAGCGCCCAAGGTGCACGGCGCTGGCTGGGCATACCCTATGCGCAAGCCGCCCGCTTTACCGCGCCTGTCGCAGCCCCGACATGGGCCGACGTGCGCGATGCGACCGTACCGGGTCCACAATGCCCGCAAATGTATGGCAACGCGGCAAAGCGCGCGCGGATCGCCCAGCCGGATTTTTCCGAAGATTGTCTTACCGTCAACATCTACGCACCGGACGATCTGGGCGAAGATGAACGTCTGCCCGTCTATGTCTGGATTCACGGCGGGGCTTTCGTCGCGGGCAGCGGCAACAGCTATGACGGCTCCCAACTCGCACGCGATGGACGGATCATCGTCGTCACGATCAATTATCGCGTCGGTGTACTGGGTTTCGTAAATCTTGGGGCCGCGCTGAATAGCGCAGATATTCCCTCCAACCTCGGCCTGCGCGACCAGATTTTCGCGCTGACATGGGTGCGGACCAACATCGCCGCCTTCGGCGGTGATCCGGATCGGGTGACGATCGGCGGGCAATCCGCCGGGTCAATGTCTGTCTCGCTGCTGCTGCACGTTCCGGAAGCGCGGCCGTTGTTTCAGCAGGCGATCATGCAGAGCGGTGCCGTCAGCCTGATCCATAGTCAGGCGAAGAGCGAGGCCATCGGCCGCCAATATACCGCGGCACTGGGTGCAGGCGGACGCGACCTTGGGGCACTGCAGGTGCTGAATTTGGACACCCTCTTTGAGGCGCAGGCGGCTGTCGGCGCGGCCAATCCGGGGACTATTCCCGCATCGCCCTGGCTGGACGGCGATCTGGTGCCGGGGACGCTCGCGGCCATTCAGGAGGCACAGGCCGCGCCAGTGCCGTTGCTGGCCGGAGCGACGCGCGACGAGGTACGATTGTTCGAGTTGATGCCCGGCGATATTCTGCCAACCAGTTGGTCCGCGCTGGAAACGCTGTTGCGCGGGCAATTGGGGCTGGAACAAACGCAGGCGATATTGGCCACCTATCCGCGCACCAAGGCGGGGCGGCGGGCGCTGGCCAGTGACCTGACGTTCGTCATGCCGACCCGTCATTTCGCTGATCGCCATGCCGCGCACAGCCCGACCTGGTTCTACCGCTTCGATTATGCGCACCCTATCGCCGGGGCGACCCATGGGCTGGACCTCACGCTGACATGGCCGATGCACGGGTTGCGCGCTGCGCTGGCGCGGGGGGGACGGATGACCGGGCAGCGTGCCGCCTTGGGCCAAAGGATGACGCGGCATATTGCCCATTTCGTGCGGCATGGTGGGCCGGAGGAGGATTGGCCCGCCTATGATGCCGCCCAGGGTCAGGTAAAGATATTCAACCTGGTCGATCGGGTCGAAGCCCGGCCCGATGCGGATCGCTGGCGCGCATGGGCGGGGCAGGACGTGGGCGTCGGGCTGGTCGCCTGACGCCATAGTCCGTCAGGCGACATTTTCCTCCGGCCAGTAGAGGTGCATCGGATTGTCGATCAGCAATTTGCGCTGCAACTCTGCGGTTGGCGCGATGCGCGGGATCATGTCCACCAGATGGCCGTCGTCGGGGATCGCATCCTGCATATTGGGGTGCGGCCAGTCGGTGCCCCACAGCACGCGGTCTTGATAATCGACGACGAGCGGCGCGACCGCATCGGCAAAGGCGTTCCATGGGTCGCCATTCGGATCGAGGCGGTCGGGACAGGTGGCCTTGAACCAAATGTCGTCGCGGGAATCGAGAAAGGCGCGAAAGGCCTTCATATCCGCGCCGTCCGGTCCCTGGGTCACGTCGGGGCGGCCCATATGGTCGATCACGAGGGGCACGGGGATGGCGTCCATGAAGGGGCGCAATTCTTCGAGGATATCCGCCTCGAAATAGATGACGACATGCCAGCCGGCAGGCAGGCGGCTAGCGACTTCCAGAAACTTGTCCTTGGGTGCGTCGTCGACCAGGCGCTTGAGGAAATTGAAGCGAATGCCGCGGATGCCGCCGTCATGGAGGGCCAGGAGGTCAGCCTCCGAGATCGCCGGATCGACCACCGCGACGCCCCGTGCTTTGCCATTCGACTTGGCGATGGCGTCTAGCGTCGCGCTATTGTCGGTGCCGTGGCAGCTGGCCTGGACGATGACGTTGCGGGTAAAGCCGAGATGGTCGCGCAGGGCGAACAGCATATCCGGCCCGGCATCTTCCGGCAGATATTTCGCCTTCGCGCTGAACGGGAAGTCCGCCATCGGCCCGAACACATGGCAGTGCGCGTCGATCGCCCCGGGGGGCGGGGTGTAAATCGGTTTGGACGGGTTGCCGTGCCAGGAAATGACGCGATCGGACGTTGCGGCGCTCATGCGAAAATCTCTCCATCCATCAGCTTGCGGGCTGTGCGCAGCATGGCGGCGCTGGTGACCGTGCCGCTCCCGTCCAATTCCATGACGCAGGTGGTTTCGCCGGTGGGATGTTCCACCGACAGCGTCTTGCGCGAACCATCGGGGATATTTGCCACCTCAGCCGCCGGTGAACCTTCGATCAGGCAGGCCGTCGCGACGCTGACCGCGCCCAGCACGCCGATCGACGCATGCGCGCGATGGGGGATGAAGCTGCGGACCGTGACCGCGCCACCATTGCGGGGCGGGGCGACCAGCATCATCTTGGGCACCGACTTTTTCGTGACGTCGCCAAGGTTCATGCGTTCGCCGACGGCGAGGCGGATCTTCTCGATCCGGGCTTTCAAGTCGCTGTTCTTGTCGAGCGTATCGCGATCTTCATAGCCGGTAATGCCGACATCGCGCGCCTGCATCACGACGCAGGGCATGCCATTGTCGATCAGGGTGACGCGGATCCCCTCGACTTCGTCATAGGCATTGCCGGTCGGCAGGAGCGCGCCGCAGGAGGAGCCGGCCGTGTCGCGAAACTCGAGCGGGATGGGGGCGGAACTACCGGGCACGCCGTCGATGCGAGCATCGCCATCATAGCGGACGATGCCGCCGGGCGTCTGGACCGTGGCGATAGCGATCTGGCCGGTATTTTCCATGAAGATGGCGACCCGCGTTTCGTCCTGTTGCGCGGCAACGAGGCCGCGCTCGATCGCGAAGGGACCGATTCCGGCGAGGATATTGCCGCAATTCTGCGCGTCGCTGACGATCGCCTGATCGACAAAGACCTGGAGAAAGAGATAGTCGATATCGACGCCGTCTCTGGCGGACTTCTTCACGACCGCGACCTTGCTGGTCAGCGGGTCGGCCCCCCCCATGCCATCGATCTGGCGGGGATCGGGCGATCCCATGGCGCGCAGCAGGAAGGCGTCGCGGGCGGCGGTGTCGGCGGGGAGGTCGTCGGCCAGGAAATAGCCGCCCTTCGACGTGCCGCCGCGCATCCACATGACCTTAGCGGAGGCAGGGGTCTCAGACATATTTGAGACCCATTTCTTCGAGGCGGGGGCGCATATTATAGATGTCGAGGCCGAGTTCGCCTGCGGCCAGGCGGACGCGCTTGGCTTCTTCGGCGGCTTCGCGGGCCTGCGCCTTCTCCAGCACGGCAACGGCGTCGGCGCGCGGCACGACGCACACGCCGTCATCATCAGCGATGATCACGTCGCCCGCGTTGACCAGCGCATTGGCGCAGACGATCGGGACATTGACCGACCCCAGCGTGCCCTTGATCGTGCCCTGGGCGTGGACCGCTTTCGACCAGACCGGGAAATTCATCTGCTTCAAGTCGCGCAGGTCGCGGACGCCCGCGTCGATGATCAGGCCGCGACAGCCGCGCGCCTGGGCGGACGTCGCGAGCAGGTCGCCGAAATAGCCATCGGTGCAGGGGCTGGTCGGCGCGAGGACAAGGATGTCACCTTCCTTGAGCTGTTCGATCGCGACATGGACCATCCAATTGTCGCCGGGCGGGGCGGAGATGGTGACGGCGCTGCCCGCGATCCGGGCACCGGGATAGATGGGGCGCATATGCGGGGCTAGCAGGCCGGTGCGGCCCTGCGCTTCATGGACGGTGGCGACGCCGCACTGGGCGAGACCGTCGATGACGGAAAGGTCCGCCCGTTCGATATTCTGGACGACGATGCCGGACATGGGCGCTTGCTCCTCTTTCCTAAACCAGACAGCGACATGGACAATAGTGGCGTCATGCTCAAATCCGTTCTGGCGCGGCTGCATAAAATTTTGCTAATTGTCAAAAATGCAGGTCGATCAGTTCAATATCCGGCATCTTGCCGCAATGGCCGCCGTGGTGGAGCAAGGCAGCGTCAGCCTGGCGGCGCGGGCGGTGAACCTGACCCAGCCTGCGGTGACCCAGGCATCGCCAAGCTGGAGGCGCAACTGGGCGCGGCTTTGTTCGAGCGGCGACCCGGCGGGATGGTGCCGACGCCGGTCGCGCTACGTTTCAAGCCGCGCGTCGATGTGGCGTTGCGGTTGATCGGCAGCAGCCGGGTGACGGCCGCGCAAATCCGGGCCTTCGTCGCGCTGGCGCGGAGTGGCAGCTATGCGGCGGCGGCGGTGCAGGCCGGGGTGGCGGAGCCGTCGTTGCACCGCGCGGTCGGCGATTTGGGACTGGCGCTGGGGGTGCGGCTGGCCGAGCGGCGGGGGAGGGGTCTGATGCTCACGCGCGCTGGCGTGACGCTGGCGCGCCGATTGCGGCTGGCGCTCGCCGAGTTGCGCCAGGGGCTGGAAGAGATTGCCGAACTGATGGGGCAGGATAGCGGGCGGATATTGGTGGGCGCCATGCCGCTTAGCCGCGCGCGGCTGCTGCCGCTGGCGATCACCAGCTTTCGCCGGGACTTTCCGCAGGTCGATATTTCCGTGGTCGAAGGGTCGCATGCCGAACTGGTGGGCCCGTTGCGCGATGGCGAGATCGACATGATGGTCGGCGCATTGCGCGATGCGACAATCGGGCTGGATCTGGTGCAGCAACCCTTGTTCGAGGATCGGCCGACCATTTTCGCGCGGGCAGGGCATGTGCTGGAGCAGGGCTGGAATGGCGATGATCTGCGGCGCTTTCCCTGGATATTGCCGCCCGAGGGCACGCCGCTGCGCCAGCTATGGCAGGCGATGTTCGCGGCGCTGGGTGGCGACCTGCCTGCCGTGCCGATCGAGTGCGGCTCTGTGATGACGGTGCGGCAATTGCTGGTGAGCGGCGACTATCTCACCTTGTTGTCCGTCGATCAGTTGCGCGTCGAACTAGACAGTGGGATGCTGGCCGATATCGGCCCCGCGCCCGGCGAGATCAGCCGCACCATTGGCGTCACCAGTCGCGCCGATTGGCGACCGACCCGGTTGCAGCAACAGTTCATGGCGGCGATCGAACAGGCGGTCGCAACCATGAATTCGTAAAATCTTATGATACGCCCCCGGATATGATTGGCCGGGCGGGATACAATCCGGCATGCCCTTTCCCATGGAGCAGGAAGTCGGTCTTATCGGGTTTGGCGAGGCAGGGTCCACCTTTGCACTGGCGGGGGATTGGGCTGCGGCCGCCCATGTCTATGATGCCAAGACCGATGCGGCGGCCACGCGCGACGCCATGCTGGCGGCCTATAGGCAGGCGGGCGTGCTGCCCGCGCATTTTCTGGAAGACGCGCTGGATGGCGTCGGGCTGGTCCTGTCGCTGGTGACGGCGGACCAGGCGCTGGCGGTGGCCGAGGCAGCCGCGGCGATGATTGCGCCGGGCGCGCTCTATTGCGACATGAACAGCGTTGCGCCGCAGACCAAGCAGGCGGCGGCGCACGCGATCGAGGCTGCGGGTGCGCATTATGTCGATGTGGCGGTCATGGCGCCGGTTGATCCGGCGCGACTGAACGTCCCCTTGTCGCTGAGCGGCGGACGCGCTGACGAAGCGCAGGCGCGGCTGGCGGCGCTGGGCTTTGCCAAAATTCGAGTCGTGGGTGCCGATGTCGGGCGGGCTTCATCGATCAAGATGATCCGCTCGGTCATGGTCAAGGGCATGGAAGCGCTGACCGCCGAATGCGTGCTGGCGGCCGAGGCGGCGGATGTGCTTGACGAGGTGCTGGCATCGCTCGACGCGAGCGAGAAGGCGAAGCCTTGGGGTGCGCGGGCCGACTATAATCTCGACCGGATGCTGGTGCATGGCCTGCGCCGTGCGGCCGAGATGCATGAATCCTCGCAGACGCTGCTGGGTCTAGGCATTTCGCCAATGATGACTGAAGGCACAGTAAATTGGCAGCGAGCCATCGGTGAATTAGGTTTGGCCGCGCCTGACAGCCTCTCCGCAAAACTTGAAGCGATCAAAGCTCGCAGGAAGGAACTGGGCGCATGAGCCTGATTATCGATTGCCATGGCCATTATACGGTGTTGCCAAAGGGCCATGACGCCTGGCGCGAAGAGCAGAAGGCCGCGTTCAAGGCGGGTACGCCCTGTCCGCCCTATCCCGACATCAGCGACGCGGACATTCGCGAGACGATCGAGGCGAACCAGTTGCGGCTGATCAAGGAACGCGGCGCGGACCTGACGATCTTTTCGCCGCGCGCGTCGGCCATGGCCCCGCATGTCGGCGACGAGGCGATGGCCAAGGAATGGGCGATGCGCTGCAACAACCTGATCGCACGGGTCGTTGCGATGTTCCCTGAAACCTTCGTCGGCGTGTGCATGTTGCCGCAATCGCCCAAGGCCGACATGAGCAATTCTATCACCGAGCTCGAACGCTGCGTCGAGATGGGCTTCATAGGCTGCAACCTCAATCCCGATCCGGGCGGCGGGCATTTCACCCATCCGCCGCTGACCGACCGCTATTGGTATCCCTTCTATGAAAAGATGGTCGCGCTGGACGTCCCGGCGATGATCCATGTGTCGGGCAGCTGCAATCCCGCGATGCACGCGACCGGCGGCTATTATATCGCCGCCGATACCATCGCCTTCATGCAGCTTTTGGAAGGTGATCTGTTCAAGGATTTCCCGACGCTGCGCTTCATCATTCCGCATGGCGGCGGCGCTGTGCCCTATCATTGGGGGCGCTATCGCGGCCTCGCCGACATGCTCAAGAAGCCGGACCTGTCGACGCATTTGATGAACAACATCTTTTTCGACACCTGCGTCTATCACCAGCCGGGCGTCAATTTGTTGGCCGATGTGATCGACAACAAGAATATCTTGTTCGGGTCGGAAATGGTCGGCGCGGTGCGCGGTATCGATCCCACCACTGGCCACTATTTCGATGACACCAAACGCTATGTCGATGCGCTGGAGATTAGCGATGCCGAGCGCGCCGCGATTTTCGAGGGCAATGCCCGCCGGGTGTTCCCGCGCCTTGATGCCCAGTTGAAGGAGAAGGGACTATGATAACAGAAGATCCCAAGCACCAGGATATCCATGAATATCTGGCCGAGATGGAAGATATCCCCGGCACCCGTGTCTTTACCGCCAAGCGGGCGCGGCAGGGCTATCATATGAACCAGTTTGCGATGAGCCTGATGAAGGACGAGAATCGCACCCGGTTCAAGGCCGATGAGCGCGCCTATATGGACGAATGGCCGCTGACGCAGGACCAGAAGGAAGCAATGCTGGCGCGCGATTATAATCGCTGCCTGGACCTCGGCGGCAATGTCTATTTTCTGGCGAAGCTGTTTTCGACCGATGGTATTCCGTTCGCCGAAGCCGTCAGCACCATGACGGACATGGAATTCCCGCAATATCGCGAGATGATGATGAACGGTGGCCGCTCGCCCGAAGGCGTGCGGTCGATCAGGGCCAATGAAGCTGCGGCTGCGGCCAAGAATGAGGATCGCTGATATGGCGCGAATTACTGCTGGTGTGGCGTCGAGCCATGTGCCGCTGCTGGGTGTGGCGTCGGACTTCAACAAGGATCGGGACGAGTATTTCGGCCCCATTTTCGCGGGCTATGACTGGACGCGCGAATGGGAGAAGGCCGAAAAGCCCGATGTCATCATCCTCGTTTATAATGACCATGCCTCCGCCTTCGACATGAAGATCATCCCGACCTTCGCGATCGGCTGTGGCGAGCGCTACAAGTCGGCCGATGAAGGCTGGGGCCCGCGTGCCGTGCCGGACGTGGAGGGGCATCCCGACCTCGCCTGGCATATCGCGCAGAGCCTGGTGCTGGACGAATTCGACATGACCATCATCAACGAGATGGATGTCGACCATGGCCTGACCGTGCCGCTTTCCATGATGTTCGGCAAACCCGACGCCTGGCCGTGCAAAGTCGTGCCGCTGGCGGTGAACGTCGTCACCTATCCGCCGCCATCGGGTAATCGCTGCTGGGCGCTGGGCGAGGCGGTGCGTAAAGCGGTCGAGAGTTTCCCCGAAGATCTGAATGTTCAGATATGGGGCACCGGCGGCATGAGCCATCAGTTGCAAGGGCCGCGCGCGGGGCTGATCAACAAGGAATGGGACAATAAATTCCTGGACGGGCTGATCGGTGACAGCGATCATCTGCGTCGGATTCCGCATATCGAATATCTGCGCGAAACGGGCAGCGAAGGTATCGAGATGGTGATGTGGCTGGTGATGCGCGGGGCGCTGGGCAAGAAGACCCGCGCGCTGCATCGCCATTATCATGTGCCTTGCTCCAACACCGCGATCGGCCATCTGGTGCTGCGCCCGGATAATGGCGAAGGGCTGGACATGACCGGAAGCGATACGGTGACGGCGATCGCGGCGGAGTAAGCCTCTTCATGAAGGGTGCAGGCTCGCTTGGCTCGCACCCACCCCTTCCCCCTCCCTTGAAAGGGAGGGGCTTGAATATACGGAGTTTCTCATGCGTATTGCCCTGGCTGGCGCAGGTGCCTTTGGCGAAAAGCATCTGGATGGCCTCAAGAATATCGATGGCGTGACCGTGACGTCGCTGGTCGGTCGTCGGCTGGATGCGACCCAGGCGATTGCCGATAAATATGGCATTGGCCATGCGACCACCGAATTGGCCGATACGCTGGCGCGCGACGATGTCGACGCGGTGATCCTGTGTACGCCGACGCAAATGCATGCGGCGCAGGCCATCGCCTGCATGGATGCGGGCAAGCATGTGCAGGTCGAAATTCCGCTGGCTGACAGCTGGGCTGATGCGCAGGCGGTGCTGGCCAAGCAACAGGAAACGGGCCTTGTCTGCATGGTCGGGCATACGCGACGGTTCAACCCCAGCCACCAATATGTCCATAATCTCATCACCGCAGGCGATCTGAACATTCAACAGATGGATGTGCAGACCTATTTCTTCCGCCGCAAGAATATCAATGCCAAGGGTGAAGCGCGGTCGTGGACGGACCATCTTCTGTGGCACCATGCCGCGCATACGGTCGACCTGTTCGCCTATCAGGCGGGCAAGATCGTGTCGGCCCATGCGATGCAGGGGCCGATCCATCCCGAATTAGGGATCGCCATGGACATGTCGATCCAGTTGAAGAGCGAAAGCGGGGCTATCTGCACCCTGTCGCTGTCGTTCAACAATGACGGGCCGCTCGGCACCTTCTTCCGCTATATCGGCGACACCGGCACCTATATCGCGCGCTACGACGATCTGGTTAATGGTAAGGAAGAGCCGATCGACGTGTCGAAGGTGGACGTGTCGATGAACGGCATCGAGTTGCAGGACCGCGAATTTATCGGCGCGATCCGCGAAGGCCGCGAGCCCAATTCGAGCGTCGCGAAGGTCTTCGACTGCTATCGCGTGCTGGGCGAATTGGAACAACAGCTCGTCTGTTCGACATCCCTTCGGGGTCGCACGAAAGGGCGCAGTCGGGGCAACCGGCTGCGCTCTTTTGCGTCAGGCCGTTAGCAGCGGATGCGCCATGCGCAGATCGTCGAGCATATTTTCTATGAGCGCGACATCCGCGATCGTGCCGGTCGGCGTCGCGTTCCAGTTGCAATGGGGGTGGGTGGCGCGGCTATACACGCGCAGCGGGCCGATCACCCGGCGCCAGTGATGCTTGCTGCTGCCATGGTCGCGAACCAGTCGGGCGACGAGCAGGTCGATGAGCTTGTCGGTCGTCATGCGCCAACCCTTAAAGGTGCGGGCCGGTGCGTCAACTCTCGCGCGCGGCGCGCCAGCTGCGCGGCGGCTGGCCGACATGGCGGGCGAAGAAGCGCGAAAAATAGGCGGGATCTTCGAAGCGACGGCATAGGCGATGTCGGTGACCGACAGCTGGGAATAGAGCAGCATCCGGCGCGCCTCCAATAATGCGCGGTCGTCGAGCATCTGCGCGGGCGAACTGTTCGCCACGCGGGCGCACGCTTGGCGCAGGGCCGTGAGGCTGACGCCGAGCGCGCGGGCATGCGCGGATACGGGCTCGCGCAGGCGGAAGCGCTGGTCGATCCGTTCCCGCAGGCGCGCGACCAATGCGGCCTGGCGCGGGTTGCCGGGCTGCGCCTGCTGGCCCAAGGCAGCATGGCGCAAGGCCAGCACCATGAGATGCAGCAAGGCGGATTCGACCGCCGCGCGCTGGCCCGGCCCGGCCCAGCTTAACTCCTGGTCCATGCGGGCGATGGCGTCTTCGGCTGCGGCGCGGTCCGATCGAGGAAGCGCGACGGCCTGGGGGTGGGCGAAGAGAGGAACGAGATCCGCATCGCGCAGGACGAGGTGGCGCAGATAGCTGTCGGCGATGGTGACCACGGCACCGCGCGATTCACTGGCCCAGCTAAAACCATGGACGATGCCTGCCGGGATCAGCAAAAGGCAGGGGGCATCGAAGCGGACCGCAGCCTCCTCCGCCTGCATCGCCCCGCCACCTTCCGCGATCAGGATGATATGATTGAGGTCGCGATGGACATGAGGGCGGATCGTCCATTCGCTAGGACGCGAGCGATCGTCCAGACTTTCGACATGCACGAATCCCTCCGCAACGCTGCGCTGCGGCTCGCCATAGAGATAGAAGCTGGGGACGGGCGAGGCGGTCATGGCTTATCGGCGTGGGCGCAGCGCCAGCAGCAATCCCGCGCCCAGCAACGATCCCGACGCCATGACGATGGCGACGAGTGGCAGTGTGAAATCAAGGCTGAACAGGAAGCCGGCCAATATCGGCCCCAACGCTGCGCCGCCCCGACCGACGCCGATGACGATGCCGGTCCCGCCCGCGCGCACGGCCGTAGGAAAGGACTGGGCGATCAGCGCGTATAGGCCCACGACCGCAGCGTTCGTGAAGAAGCCGGCGGATGCCGCAATCAAGCTGAGGCCAGACAGTGTCGTCTGTTCCTGGCCGAACAACGTGACCATGATGGTCGATGCAACCATGGTAATGATGACCAGAGGGCGGACAGCGATGCGCCAGCTTAGGATGCTCAGCAACAACGCGCCCAACAAGCCGCCGACATTGGCCCAGACCAGCACACCGCCCGCGCTGGACGGAAGATAGCCCATATCGACGACGATCTTGGGCACCCATTTCAGGATGAAGTAGAAAGTCATGATGTGGCAGAAATAGGCCAGTGTCAGCAGGATGGTGGTGCGGGCCAGGCCGGGGGCGAACAGCGCGGCAAAAGAGGGTTTGGGCGCGGCCGCGTCCAGCGGCGGCAATGCCGTGGCAGGGGGGTGGCCCATGCGGGCCAGCAGGCGATTGATCTTCAACAGCGCGCCTTGCGGTCGTTTCTGGACCAGGAAACCGATCGATTCGGGCAACAGCCACAGCGACAGCGGCAGGAACAGGGCGGTGACGATGCCCCCGAACAGGAAGATATCGCGCCAATCACCCGCGATCAGCAGATAGGAGGCGACCGATCCGCCCAGTATGGCGCCGACCGGATAGCCCGCCGC
>NZ_JEMV01000055.1:0-2500 GCF_000588875.1 Sphingobium sp. Ant17 | reverse complement strand
AGCCTAAATACTCGTACATGACCGATAGTGAACCAGTACCGTGAGGGAAAGGTGAAAAGCACCCCGATGAGGGGAGTGAAACAGTACCTGAAACCGGATGCCTACAAGCAGTGGGAGGATCCTTGAGATCTGACCGCGTACCTCTTGCATAATGGGTCTGTGACTTAGTGTATCAAGCAAGCTTAAGCCGTTAGGTGTAGGCGCAGCGAAAGCGAGTCTGAATAGGGCGAYAGAGTTTGATGCATTAGACCCGAAACCCGGCGATCTATGCATGACCAGGTTGAAGGTGCGGTAACACGCACTGGAGGACCGAACCGTTCAATGTTGAAAAATTGTCGGATGAGTTGTGCTTAGGGGTGAAAGGCCAATCAAGCCGGGAAATAGCTGGTTCTCCGCGAAATCTATTGAGGTAGAGCGTCGGATGATTGCCGTTGGGGGTAGAGCACTGGATGGTTGCGGGGGTCGCGAGATCTACCAACACTAACCAAACTCCGAATACCAACGAGTCTAGTCCGGCAGACAGACGGCGGGTGCTAAGGTCCGTCGTCAAAAGGGAAACAGCCCTAACCTACAGCTAAGGTCCCCAAGTCATCACTAAGTGGGAAAGCATGTGGGATTTCCAAAACAACCAGGAGGTTGGCTTAGAAGCAGCCATCCTTTAAAGAAAGCGTAACAGCTCACTGGTCTAAATAAGAGATCCTGCGGCGAAGATGTAACGGGGCTAAAGTGATGCACCGAAGCTTAGGGTGTGATCGTTTACGATCACGCGGTAGCGGAGCGTTCCGTAGGCCGTTGAAGCGATCTGGTAATGGGTCGTGGAGGTATCGGAAGTGCGAATGCAGACATGAGTAGCGATTAACAGTGTGAGATGCACTGTCGCCGAAATTCCAAGGGTTCCTGCTTAAAGCTAATCTGAGCAGGGTAAGCCGGCCCCTAAGACGAGCCCGAAGGGGGTAGTCGATGGGAACCACGTTAATATTCGTGGGCCTGGAGGTGTGTGACGGATGGTGTAAATGGTCTGGGCTTATTGGATTGCTCCAGGCTGTGAAATCGTCCCAGGAAATAGCCCCTCCGTATAGACCGTACCCTAAACCGACACAGGTGGAATGGTAGAGTATACCAAGGCGTTTGAGAGAAGTATCCTGAAGGAACTCGGCAAATTGCCTCCGTACCTTCGGAAGAAGGAGGCCCCATATAAGCGCAAGCTCTTATGGGGGGCACAGGCCAGGGGGTAGCGACTGTTTAGCAAAAACACAGGGCTCTGCTAAGTCGGCTTCAAGACGACGTATAGGGCCTGACGCCTGCCCGGTGCCTGAAGGTTAAGAGGAGGTGTGCAAGCACTGAATTGAAGCCCAGGTAAACGGCGGCCGTAACTATAACGGTCCTAAGGTAGCGAAATTCCTTGTCGGGTAAGTTCCGACCTGCACGAATGGCGTAACGACTTCCCCACTGTCTCCAGGATATGCTCAGCGAAATTGAATTCTCCGTGAAGATGCGGAGTACCCGCGGTTAGACGGAAAGACCCCGTGCACCTTTACTGCAACTTCAGAGTGGCATTAGGAAAGAGCTGTGTAGCATAGGTGGGAGGCTTTGAAGCATCGACGCCAGTTGATGTGGAGCCATAGGTGAAATACCACCCTGCTGTTTTCTGATGTCTAACCTCGTACCGTTATCCGGTACAGGGACCCTCTGTGGTGGGTAGTTTGACTGGGGCGGTCGCCTCCTAAAGAGTAACGGAGGCGCGCGATGGTGGGCTCAGGACGGTTGGAAACCGTCTGTTAGAGTGCAATGGCATAAGCCCGCCTGACTGCGAGACTGACAAGTCGAGCAGAGACGAAAGTCGGTCATAGTGATCCGGTGGTCCCTCGTGGAAGGGCCATCGCTCAACGGATAAAAGGTACGCCGGGGATAACAGGCTGATGATTCCCAAGAGCTCATATCGACGGAATCGTTTGGCACCTCGATGTCGGCTCATCACATCCTGGGGCTGGAGCAGGTCCCAAGGGTTTGGCTGTTCGCCAATTAAAGTGGTACGTGAGCTGGGTTCAGAACGTCGCGAGACAGTTTGGTCCCTATCTGCCGTGGGCGTCGAAATTTGAGAGGAGTTGACCCTAGTACGAGAGGACCGGGTTGAACATACCTCTGGTGTACCAGTCGTTCCGCCAGGAGCGCAGCTGGGTAGCTATGTATGGACGGGATAACCGCTGAAAGCATCTAAGCGGGAAGCCTCCCTCAAGATAAGATTTCATCGAGCCGTCGTAGACCACGACGTTGATAGGCTGGATGTGGAAGTGGAGTAATCCATGAAGCTAACCAGTCCTAATTGCTCTGTTCGCGCTTAAACGGTTCAGCAATGAACCGCAGAGTCCCACCATCAATGACAGCACTGGCAACAGTTGTTCGAATAAGATGGCGTRGTTCTTAGGCCAGCCAGAATATCAAAWCTAAATATGTGCACGGTATCGATTATAAACCCCTGATTTTTGCGCCAGCTCATTGC
>NZ_JEMV01000054.1 GCF_000588875.1 Sphingobium sp. Ant17 | reverse complement strand
CACCGGCCGCCGCGCCGCCGCCGCCGCCCGCTGCGCCCAAGGGCGAACCGGCGGCATCGACGCCCAAGACCACTGAGAAGAAGGCGGACACCGGGGCTGGCGAAGCGGCGAATACGGCGTCGCAAGTCAAGTCGGACGACGCGCCGACCAAGGCGGCTTCGGCCACCGATGAAGGCGAAGGCGTCGCCAAGCCGGAGGATAAGGCGTAATGGCTGATTATCTCGACGAACTGGAGCATCGCACCGATGCGTCGGACCCGACCTACGGCGATACCGAAATCCAGAATTATACGATCAATTTCGGCCCGCAGCATCCCGCGGCGCACGGCGTGTTGCGCCTCGTCATGGAGCTGGAGGGCGAGATCGTCGAACGCTGCGACCCCCATGTGGGCCTGCTGCATCGCGGCACAGAGAAGCTGATCGAATATAAGACCTATCTGCAGGCGCTGCCCTATTTCGACCGGCTCGATTATTGTTCGCCGCTCGGCATGGAGCATAGCTATGTGCTGGCGATCGAGAAACTGCTGAACCTGGAAGTGCCGCTGCGCGCGCAATATCTGCGCGTGTTCTTCGCGGAACTGACCCGCATCTGCAATCATATGCTCAACCTGGGCTCGCACGTCATGGACGTCGGCGCGATGACGCCGAACCTGTGGATGTTCGAAATCCGCGAGGATTGCCTCAACTTCTTTGAGCGCGCGTCAGGCGCCCGCATGCACAGCGCCTATTTCCGGCCCGGCGGCGTGCATCAGGATGTGCCGCTCAAGCTGCTGACCGACATTGCCGACTGGCTCGACACCCGCCTGCCGCGCCTGTTCGAGGATGCAATCAGCCTGGTCGCCGACAACCGCATCTTCAAGCAGCGCAATGTCGACATCGCCGTGGTCAGCAAGGAAGACGCGCTGAAATGGGGCTTTTCCGGTCCGATGATCCGCGGTTCGGGCATCCCCTGGGATATCCGCAAGTCGCAGCCCTATGACGTCTATGACCGGGTCGATTTCGACGTGCCTGTCGGCACCAATTTCGATTGTTATGACCGTTTCATGGTCCGCGTCGAGGAAGTCCGCCAGTCCGCGCGCATCATGAAGCAATGTTTGCAGGACATGCCCGAAGGTCCGATCGCCAGCTTCGACCGCAAGGTCTCGCCGCCCAAGCGCGGCGAAATGAAGCGGTCGATGGAAGCACTGATCCATCACTTCAAACTCTATACCGAGGGCTTCCATGTGCCCGCGGGTGAAGTCTATGTCGCGACGGAAAGCCCGAAGGGCGAGTTCGGCGTCTATCTGGTCGCGGACGGCTCCAACAAGCCCTATCGCTGCAAGATCCGCCCGACCGCCTTCTCGCATTTGCAGGCGATGGACTTCATGCTGAAGGGCCATATGCTCGCCGACACCACCGCCGTCCTGGGCGCGATGGACATCGTGTTCGGGGAGTGTGACCGATGAGTTATTCCCCTCTCGTCATCCCAGCGAAGGCTGGGATCCCTCTTTTCTTTGACGCTGCTCCTCAAGGCAGTGAGATCCCAGCGTTCGCTGGGATGACGGTGAACTAATGGCTGACGCACCCCATATCCCCGACGAAACCGAAACCCGCGCGCGCTGGGGCAATTTCGCGTGGACGGCGGAGAATGCCGAGCAGGTGAAGACCATCATCGCGCGCTACCCCGCCGGTCGCCAGCAATCGGCGGTCATGCCGCTGCTCGATCTCGCCCAGCGGCAGGTCGGCGCGGAGACGCAGACGCAAGGCTGGCTGCCCGTGCCGGTGATGGAGTTTATCGGCGATCAGCTCGATATGCCCTACATGCGCGTTTACGAAGTCGCGACCTTCTATACGATGTATAATCTCGCGCCGGTCGGCCGCTATCATGTGCAGGTGTGCGGCACGACGCCCTGCATGTTGCGCGGTTCCGACGATGTGTTCGCGGCGTGCAAGAACAAGGGTCTGGTCAAGGGTGCGACCACGCCCGACGGCCTGTTCACGCTGACCGAAGTCGAGTGCCTGGGTGCCTGCGCCAATGCGCCGATGGTCCAGATCAACGACGATAATTTCGAAGACCTGACCTATGACAGTATGAGCGCGGTGCTGGAAACGCTGGCTGCTGGCGGGCAACCGAAGATCGGCCCGCAGATCGAGCGCCAGACGAGTTGCCCGGAGGGTGGCCCGACCGCGTTGAAGGACATGGTCGCTGAAAATCATGATTATCGGGGGGAGTGGGCGTGAAAGCAATCCACCCAACCCCGTTCGGGCTGAGCTTGTCGAAGCCCTCCACTGAGCTTGTCGAAGTGGCTTCGCTTCGCTCAGCCGAACCCTTCGACTTCGCTCAGGGCGAACGGAACTGTGGGGTGTCCGCATGAGCACCCTCATCGCCATCATCCTTGGCCTCATCATCTTCGTGATCGCGCTCAAGGTCATCGGCGCGGTGCTGGGGCTCGTCATCGGGCTGGGCCTCGCCGTTGTCGCTTATTTCGTGGCTGAAAAACTGATCGGAAAGGGCCGCTGATGGCCGACGACACCGCAATTGCTGCGCCGCCTCCTCCGCCGTTCGTCGGCCCGCTGGAGGACAGGGATCGCATCTTCACCAACGTCCATGGTTTCCAGGATTGGGCCATCGACGCGGCGATGAAACGCGGCGATTGGGACAATACCAAGGATCTGTTGAGCCTGGGCCAGGACGCGATCATCGACATCATCAAGGCGTCGAACCTGCGCGGCCGTGGCGGCGCGGGCTTCCCGACCGGCATGAAGTGGAGCTTCATGCCCAAGGAAAGCAAGGATGGTCGTCCAAGTTTCCTGGTCATCAACGCCGACGAATCCGAGCCGGGCAGTTGCAAGGACCGCGAAATCGTCCGCCACGATCCGCACAAGCTGATCGAAGGCGCGCTGATCGCCGGTTTCGCGATGCGCGCGCGCGCCGCCTATATCTATATTCGTGGCGAGTTCATATACGAGGCCAAGGTGTTGTTCGCCGCCGTCGAGCAGGCTTATGCCAAGGGCTTCATCGGCAAGAATGCCTGCGGTTCGGGCTATGATTTCGACGTCTTCGTCCATCGCGGCGCAGGCGCCTATATCTGCGGCGAGGAAACCGCGCAGATCGAAAGCCTGGAAGGCAAGAAGGGCCAACCCCGTCTCAAGCCGCCTTTCCCGGCAGGCGCGGGCCTCTACGGCTGCCCCACCACGGTCAACAATGTCGAAAGCATCGCGGTTACGCCCACGATCCTGCGGCGCGGCGCGGCCTGGTTCAACCGCTTCGGGCGCGAGGGCAATCGCGGCACCAAGCTGTTCCAGATCAGCGGCCATGTGAACAAGCCCTGCGTGGTCGAGGAATCGATGTCGATCCCGTTCCGCGAACTGATCGACCGCCATTGCGGCGGCATTCGGGGTGGGTGGGACAATCTGCTCGCGGTCATTCCCGGCGGCTCCTCGGTCCCCTTGGTCCCCGCGCGCGAAATCATGGACGCGCCGATGGACTTTGACGGGTTGAAGGCGCTCGGCTCCGGCCTCGGCACCGCCGCCGTTATCGTCATGGACAAGTCCACCGACATCGTCCGCGCCATTTCGCGGCTGTCCTATTTTTACAAGCATGAAAGCTGCGGCCAATGCACCCCCTGCCGCGAAGGCACGGGCTGGATGTGGCGGGTGATGGAACGGCTGCGCACCGGCGAGGCCGAACTGTCCGAAATCGACATGCTGCATCAGGTCACCAAGCAGGTCGAAGGTCACACCATCTGCGCGCTCGGCGACGCGGCCGCCTGGCCGATCCAGGGCTTGATCAAGCATTTTCGGCCTGAGATTGAGCGCCGGATCAACGAGCGCGGCATGCCTGTGATGGAGGCGGCGGAGTGATGTCATCGCGCACTTACTCCACGCTCTATATGCTGCCCTGCTTGGCATTCACGTCGGTGGTTGCAACGGCGGCAACGGCTGGTGATCAGCGCTATGCGATCGACCGGATGGACGCATTCGCGCAATGTGTCGTCAGGGGTAATCCTGATCCTGTCAGGGATTTGCTCGACACGCCGGTAAAATCGCAGAATGAGCATGCCTTGTTGCTCAAGCTAAGCGACAAACGCGCCAACTGCATTGGTCGTGCGGGCAAGCTGCGCATGAACTATCAAAATATGCGGGGCGCTTTGGCGCAGCAACTGTATCGACGGGATTTCCAGACGACAGGCACGATGACCGCCAACCCCAAGGCCGAGTTCACCGGCCGTGTGGATTTCGACCCCATTATGGAATATGGTGTGTGTGTCGCGCTGCGTAATTCTCCCGATGCTGACGCGTTGTTGCGCACTGATTCTAATTCGGCGGATGAGAAGCAGGCGTTGGGCAATTTGTCCGCGACCCTGGCATCCTGTTTGGCGACAGGTCAAACCATCCGCTTGTCCCCCATTATATTGCGGGGAGCCGTTGCCGAGGCGCTGTATCATCAGCGTAAGGGTGATCGCTTCGCCTATGTTTCAAAAGAGGCTTCCCACTGATGCCTAAAGTCAAAGTCGATGGCGTAGAACTGGAAGTCCCGGCGGGCGCGACGGTCCTCCAGGCGTGCGAGCTGGCGGGGAAAGAAATTCCGCGCTTTTGCTATCATGAGCGGCTGTCCATCGCGGGCAATTGCCGCATGTGCCTGGTCGAAGTGAAGCCTGGCCCGCCAAAGCCGCAGGCGTCGTGCGCGCTGCCCGCTGCCGAGGGGCAGGACATCCGCACCGACAGCGAAATGGTTAAGAAGGCGCGCGAAGGGGTGATGGAGTTCCTCCTCATCAACCATCCGCTCGATTGCCCGATTTGTGACCAGGGTGGCGAATGCGACCTGCAGGACCAGTCGGTCGCTTATGGTCGCGGCGCGTCGCGCTATGACGAAAATAAGCGCGCGGTGACCGAGAAGAATATGGGGCCGATCGTCAAGACGGTCATGACCCGCTGCATCCAGTGCACCCGTTGCGTGCGCTTTGCCGAAGAAGTCGCGGGCGTGCCGGAAATCGGCGCCATCTATCGCGGCGAAAATATGCAGATCACCACCTATCTGGAACATGCCGCCAAGAGCGAGCTGTCCGGCAATGTGGTCGATCTCTGCCCGGTCGGTGCGCTGACGAGCAAGCCCTATGCGTTCGAAGCGCGGCCGTGGGAATTGAAGAAGACCCACGCCATCGATGTGATGGATGCGGTCGGCACCAACATCCGCCTGGACAGCCGGGGCCGTCAGGTGCTGCGCGCGGTGCCGCGCATCAACGATGACGTGAACGAGGAATGGGCGTCGGACAAGACCCGGCACAATGTCGATGGCCTAGTCCGCAAGCGGCTCGACAAGCCTTATGTCCGCAAGGGCGGCAAGCTGGTGCCGGCGACCTGGAACGAGGCTTTTGCGGCGATCGCTGCGGTGCCGCATGGCGGCAGCGTGGCGGCGATTGCGGGTGATCTGCTCGATTGCGAAACCATGTTCGCGGGTAAGGTTCTGGTCGAAAAGCTGGGCGGCGCAATGCTCGAAGGGCGTCAGACCGGCCTCGCCTATGACGTGTCGTCGCTGGGCGCGGTGAATTTCAACACGACGCTCAACGGCATTGAGACGGCGGATATGATCCTGCTGGTCGGGACCAACCTGCGCTGGGAAGCGCCGCTGGTGAACACCCGCATCCGCAAGGCGATCAAGACGGGCGCGAAGGTCTTCGCCGTCGGGCCGGAAGTCGATCTGACCTACAAGGTCGAATGGCTGGGCAATGACGCATCGCTGCTCGCCAAGCTGCCGGAGGCGGTGGTCGAGGCGTTCGGCAAGGCCGCGCGGCCCGCGGTGATCGTGGGCGGCGGCGTGCTCGCCAAGGACGGCGCGCATGGCGACACGCTGGCGCTGGTCGAGACGCTGGGACTCATCAAGGACGGCTGGAACGGGTATAACGTCCTGCATTTCGCGGCGTCGCGCATGGGCGGGCTGATGCTCGGCTTCGCAACCGCTGGCGGGATCAAGGCGATCGCGGCGGCTAGCCCCAAGCTGCTCTTTGCGCTGGGTGCCGACGAAGTCGATTATGCCGCTTTCCCCGACAGCTTCAAAGTCTATGTCGGCCATCATGGCGACAAGGGCGCGCATGCCGCCGACGTGATCCTGCCGGGTGCCAGCTATGCCGAAAAGGCAGGCACCTATGTCAATCTGGAGGGCCGCGTGCAGCGTGGCGAAAAGGCCGTGTTCGCGCCGGGCGATGCCCGTGAAGACTGGTCGATCCTGCGCGCGCTATCCGACGTGATGGGCGTCAAGCTGCCGTTCGACAGCTTCGATGCGCTGCGGGCGGAAATGGTCAAGGCCGTGCCGGCGCTGGGTATCGAGGGTCTGGCCGATTATGGCTGGTCCATGCCATCGCTGCCGACCGGCGCGACCGGCGAATTCGGGTCGCCGATCAAGGATTTCTACCTCACCAATGCCATCTGCCGCGCCAGCCCGACGATGCAGCAATGCTCGGCCGAACTGGTCCACGGCGTCGAATTTGCGGAGGCGGCGGAATAATGGGGTTGGTGCACGCCGATATCGAACTCGCCAATGCACGGCAGGATGACCTGCTGCCGATGACGGTCAACGCCCTGGTCGACAGCGGCGCGCTGCATCTGTGCATTCCGCAGCATGTTGCGACCCAATTGGACTTGCCCGTCCTCGACCAGCGCGAAGTGACCGTCGCCAACGGCAGCCGCCAGATGGTGGATTATGTTGGCCCGGTCAAAATCCGTTTTGGGAATCGCCAATGTCTGGTCGGGGCGCTGGTGCTGGGAGATCAGCCCCTGCTCGGGGCCATTCCGATGGAAGATATGGATCTTGTCATCAATCCGTCGCGTCAAAGCGTGACGGTAAACCCCAATAGCCCGAATGTCGCTGTTTCGCTGGCCATGAGTTTCAGGACGCATCATCCATGACCGCTTTCTTCCAAGACCTCGCATGCCATTTGAGGGGGCGTGGCTGCTGGCGACGATCATCGGCATTCTGCTGATCGCGCTGCCGCTGATGCTCGCCGTGGCGATGATCATCTATGCCGACCGCAAGATCTGGGCGGCGATGGCGCTGCGTCGTGGTCCCAACGTCGTTGGCCCATTCGGCCTGCTGCAATCCTTCGCGGACGGCCTCAAGGTCTTCCTGCAGGAAACCATCATCCCGTCGGCGTCGAACAAGGCGCTGTTCCTGATCGCGCCGATCATCACTTTCACCGTCGCGCTGATGGCCTGGGCCGTGGTGCCGTTCGATGTTGGCGTCGTGCTGGCGGACATCAATGTCGGCCTGCTCTACATTTTGGCGATCAGTTCGCTCGGCGTGTATGGGATCATCCTGGCGGGTTGGGCGTCCAACTCCAAATATCCCTTCTATTCCGCGATCCGCGCCAGCGCGCAGATGATCAGCTATGAAGTCTCGATCGGCTTCATCATCATCACCGTGGTACTGTGGGCGGGCAGCTTCAATCTGAGCGCCATCGTCGAAAGCCAGAAGGGCTATTATGGCTTCATCAACGGCAACGGCTTCAACCCGCTGCTTTTCCCCATGGCGGTCATGTTCCTGATTTCGGCGCTCGCCGAAACCGCGCGCGCGCCCTTCGATCTGACCGAAGCGGAAAGCGAGCTAGTCGCGGGCTATCAGACCGAATATTCGTCCATGTCGTTCGCGCTCTACTGGCTTGGCGAATATGCCAACGTCATCCTGATGTGTGCGCTCAACGCCATTCTCTTCTGGGGTGGTTATCTGCCGCCGTTCGACTGGGCTCCGCTCTATTATGTGCCCGGCATTATCTGGCTGTTCGCCAAGATCCTGTTCTTCTTCTTCGTCTTCTCCTGGGTGAAGGCGACGGTGCCCCGCTACCGTTATGACCAGCTGATGCGGCTGGGCTGGAAAATCTTCCTGCCGGTGTCGCTCTTCTTCGTCTTCCTGGTGTCGGGCTTCCTCATGCTGACGCGCTATGGAGGCGCACAATGAGCCTCGCATATTATATCAAGAGCTTCACCCTCTGGGAGTTTGTGAAGGCGCACGCCCTGACCTTGAAATATTTTTTCAAGCCCAAGGCGACGATCAACTACCCTTACGAGAAGAACCCGATTTCGCCGCGCTTCCGGGGTGAACATGCGCTGCGTCGCTACCCCAATGGGGAAGAGCGCTGCATCGCGTGCAAGCTGTGCGAAGCGGTGTGCCCGGCGCAGGCGATCACCATCGAAGCGCAGCCGCGCGAGGATGGCAGCCGCCGCACCACGCGCTACGACATCGACATGACCAAGTGCATCTATTGCGGTTTCTGCCAGGAAGCCTGCCCGGTGGACGCGGTCGTCGAAGGCCCGAATTTCGAATTCGCGACCGAAACCCGCGAGGAGCTGATCTACGACAAGGCCAAGCTTCTTGAAAATGGTGACAAGTGGGAACGGGCGATCGCCGCGAACCTTGCCGCCGACGCACCCTATCGTTAAGCCGCGCGGCCTAAGGGGATATTGATCCAGTGATTCACGTGCTTGCCTTTTACCTGTTCGCCATTTTGGTGGTGTGCAGCGGCGCGCTCACCATCCTGTCGCGCAACCCGGTTCACTCGGTGCTGTGGCTGATCCTGGCGTTTTTTCAACGCTGCGGGTCTGATGATCCTGATCGGTGCCGAATTCATCGCGATGCTGCTCGTCATCGTTTATGTCGGCGCGGTCGCGGTGTTGTTCCTGTTCGTGGTCATGATGCTGGATATCGACTTTGCCGAATTGCGCGCCGGGTTCGTCAGCTATCTACCTTCGGCCTGCTGATCGCGCTGGTGCTGCTGGCGGAGATCATCCTGGGCATCGGCCTGTGGAGCGCGGGTCCGATCGAACTGGCGCAGCGTGCCGCGCCCACCGACCCCAATATCTCGAACATCAAGGCGGTCGGGATGCTGCTCTATACCCGCTATATCTTCCTGTTCGAAGCGGCGGGCCTCGTCCTGCTGGTCGCCATGATCGGCGCGATCGTCCTGACCCACCGCGCCCGTGGCGGCGTGAAGGGCCAGAATATCGCCAAGCAGAACCGTCGCCGTCCGCAGGATGCGGTCCGCAATATCAATCAGCCCACAGGGCAGGGGGTGGAGCTGTGATCGGCCTTCAACATTATCTGGTGGTCAGCGCCATCCTGTTCGTGATGGGGGTGCTGGGCATCTTCATCAACCGCAAGAACATCATCATCATCCTGATGGCGATCGAACTGATCCTGCTGAGCGTGAACATCAACCTCGTCGCCTTCAGCGTTTTCCTGGGCGACATGGTGGGGCAGGTGTTCAGCATGTTCGTGCTGACCGTCGCGGCGGGTGAGGCGGCCATCGGCCTTGCCATCCTCGTCATTTACTTCCGTGGTCGCGGCACCATCGCCGTCGACGATGTCAACCGGATGAAGGGCTGAGCCTTACAGACATGATCCAGCTTATTGTCCTTCTCCCGCTGCTGGCAGCCATCATCGCCGGTCTTGGCAACAAGACGCTCGGCAAGCTGCCTGCCAAGATCATCACCACCGGCGCGCTGTTCATCTCCTGCGCGCTGAGCTGGCCCATTTTCCTGTCTTTCGTCGCGGGCGAGGGCCAGGCCTATGTCGCGCCGCTCTTCACCTGGATTCAGTCGGGCAGCTTCGACGCGCAATGGGCGCTGCGGGTCGACACGATGACGGCGGTCATGCTGGTGGTCATCACCAGCGTGTCGAGCCTCGTTCACCTCTATAGCTGGGGCTATATGGATGAAGAGCCGGATCAGCCGCGCTTCTTCGCCTATCTCTCGCTCTTCACCTTCGCGATGCTGATGCTCGTGACGGCGAACAATCTGCTCCAGATGTTCTTCGGTTGGGAAGGGGTGGGCCTTGCCTCTTACCTCCTCATCGGTTTCTGGTTCCGCAAGCCCAGCGCCAATGCCGCCGCGATCAAGGCGTTCGTCGTCAACCGCGTCGGCGATCTTGGCTTCATGATGGGCATCTTCGGCACCTATCTGGTGTTCAACACCATCTCGATCCCCGAAATTCTGGAAATGGCCCCGTCGATGGCGGGCTCGACCATCGGCTTCCTCGGCGCGCGTTTCGACACGATGACCGTGCTGTGCTTGCTGCTGTTCATCGGTGCGATGGGCAAGTCGGCGCAGCTTGGCCTCCACACCTGGTTGCCGGACGCGATGGAAGGCCCGACGCCTGTGTCGGCGCTGATCCACGCCGCGACCATGGTGACCGCGGGCGTGTTCATGGTGTGCCGCCTGTCGCCGATGTTCGAAACCTCAGAAACGGCGCTGACCGTCGTCACCTATGTCGGCGCGGCGACCTGCCTGTTCGCCGCGACCGTCGGCACGGTGCAGACCGACATAAAGCGCGTCATCGCCTATTCGACCTGTTCGCAGCTGGGCTATATGTTCTTTGCGGCGGGCGTCGGTGCCTATGGCGCGGCGATGTTCCACCTTTTTACCCACGCCTTCTTCAAGGCGTTGCTGTTCCTGGGCGCGGGCTCGGTCATCCACGCGATGCACCATGAGCAGGATATGCGCTATTATGGTGGCCTGCGTAAAAGCATCCCCATCACCTTCTGGACGATGACGCTCGGCACGCTCGCCATCACCGGCGTAGGCTTGCCGCTGGTCGCATCGGTTTTGCGGGCTTCTATTCGAAGGACGGCATCCTCGAAGCGGCCTATGCCGCTGGCGGGGCGGGCACTGGCGCGTTCCTCGTCGGCGTGTTCGCCGCCTTGCTCACCAGCTTCTACAGCTGGCGTCTGGTGTTCCTGACCTTCTTCGGCAAGCCGCGCTGGGCCGCGTCCGAACATATCCAGCATGCGTTGCATGACGCCCATGGGCATGACTCCCACGGACATGACGCTCATCATGACGATCACTCCCATGATGATCACCACCATGCGCCCGCAACCGGGACTGGTGGCTATCATCCGCATGAAAGCCCGTGGGTCATGCTGGTCCCGTTGATCGTGCTGAGCATCGGCGCGGTGTTCGCGGGCCTCGTCTTCCATGATCAGTTCATCGGATCGGAAGGCGGCATCGCTTTCTGGCAGGGGTCGCTGGCGTTCGATAGCCATCTGATGCATGCGGCGCATGAAGTGCCGACCTGGGTCAAATTCTCGCCCTTCACGGTGATGCTGACCGGCCTTGCCATCGCATGGCTCGCCTATATCAAGAACACCGACTGGCCGGAGCGCTTCGTGTCCCAGTTCGGTGTCCTCTACACCTTCCTGCTCAACAAATGGTATTTCGACGAGCTGTACAATCTGCTCTTCGTCAAGCCTGCCTTCGCCATCGGCCGCTTCTTCTGGAAGTTCGGTGACGTCGGTTTCATCGACCGCTTCGGACCCAATGGTCTGGCTGCTCTGGTCGTGCAGGGCAATAAAGTGACCAGTCGGCTCCAGTCCGGCTATCTTTACACCTACGCGCTGGTGATGCTGATTGGCCTCGCCGCTGCCGCAACCTGGGCGATGACACGATAATGGACGGCTTCCCCATCCTTTCCCTGATGATGGCAGTGCCGATGGCGGGGGCCATCGCCTGTCTGTTCGTGGGCGCGAATAGCGCGCGCTGGATCGCGCTGATCGCGACCCTGATCGATTTCGTCCTGGGCATGGCCCTGTGGGCGAATTTCGACCAGTCGGGCAGCGGCGCACAGTGGCAGTTCCAGGAATATGCGCCCATCTTCGGGCGGTTCGCCTGGGCACTGGGTATCGATGGCATCGCGTTGATGCTGATCGCGCTGACCGTCTTCCTGATGCCGATCTGCATCGGCGCCAGCTGGCGCGCGATCGAAAAGCGTGTCGGCGAATATATGGCGGCCTTCCTGTTCATGGAGGTGCTGATGATCGGCGTCTTCACCGCGCAGGATCTCTACCTCTTCTACATCATGTTCGAAGCCGGCCTCATTCCGATGTATCTGATCATCGGCATCTGGGGCGGCGCGGATCGCATCTACGCCAGCTATAAATTCTTCCTCTACACGCTGCTCGGCTCGGTCCTGATGCTGATCGCGATGATGTGGATGGTGCAGGAAGCGGGGACGACCGAAATCCCGGCGCTGATGGCCTATAATTTCGATCCCGCTGTCCAGACCTGGCTGTTCTTGGCCTTCTTCGCCAGCTTCGCGGTCAAGATGCCGATGTGGCCGGTCCATACCTGGTTGCCCGACGCGCACGTCCAGGCGCCGACCGCAGGCTCCGTCATTCTGGCGGGCGTGCTGCTCAAAATGGGTGGCTATGGTTTCATCCGCTTCTCGCTGCCGATGTTCCCCGAAGCCTCGGCGCAGCTCGCGCCTTTGGTCTGGGGCCTGTCGATGGTGGCGGTGGTTTATACCAGCCTCGTTGCGCTGGTGCAGTCAGACATGAAGAAGCTGATCGCCTATAGCTCGGTCGCGCATATGGCGATCGTGACCGTCGGCCTGTTCGCCTTCAACCAGGCGGGTATCGAAGGCGCGATGATGGTGATGCTGGGCCATGGTCTGGTCGCGGGCGCGTTGTTCCTGTGCGTCGGCGTCATCTACGACCGGCTCCATACCCGCGAAATCGCGCGCTATGGTGGGCTGTCGATCAACATGCCGCGCTACGCGCTACTGTTCCTCTTCTTCACCATGGCGTCGGTCGGCCTGCCCGGCACATCCAACTTCGTCGGCGAATTTCTGGCGCTGATGGGCATTTATCAGGCATCGACCTGGGTCGCGCTTGTCTGCACCACCGGGATCATCCTGGGCGCGGCGTATATGCTCTATCTCTACCGTCGCATCTGCTATGGCGAGCAGGTCAATGCCGACGCGGCGGCCATGCCCGACCTGTCGGCGCGCGAATTGTGGCTGCTGGCTCCGATTGCCGCCGTGGTATTGTGGATGGGCATCTATCCTGAGAGCTTCCTCGCCCCGATGCGTCCTGACATCGTCGCGCTCGAAGCCCGGCTCGCACCTGCCGCTCCTGCGGGGGACTCCCAGATCAAGCTGGGCGCGCCCAAGCCTGCGAGCGTGGCCCATCACGAAGACGCCCCTGCGCCCTCTCATTCCGCGTCGGGGGAGGCGCACTGATGATCGACTCCACGTCCCTTCTCGCCGTCATGCCCGAACTCGTTCTGACGGTCGGCGGCCTCATCCTGTTGATGATCGCCGCTTTCGGTGGCGATCGTACCGCGGGCCTCGTCAACAGCCTGTCGGTCGTGACCTTGATCGGCGCGGGCTTCGCCTTGCTTTGCTCGCTCGCCCATGGTCCCGATGCCTTTGACGGGCTGTATCGGGCGGATGCGTTCTCGGTCTATGCCAAGGCGCTGATCTATGGCGCGGCCGCCGCTGCGATCTTGCTCGCCCCCCGCTTCTTCTCGACCGATGGCGCGCTGCGTCCCGAATATCCGATCCTGATCGTCTTTGCCGCCGTCGGCATGGGCATGATGGTGTCGGCGGGCGACATGCTGACGCTCTATGTCGGCCTCGAAATGAACAGCCTTGCCTCCTATGTTCTGGCCAGCTTCATGCGGCAGGATGGGCGCTCGTCCGAAGCGGGCCTCAAATATTTCGTGCTGGGTTCGCTCGCGAGCGGCATCCTGCTCTATGGCATTTCCCTGCTCTATGGCTTCACCGGCAGCACCGCTTTCGACGGTATCGCCGTCGCGATGGCCGATGGCGTGGGCAAGGGCGAGTTGTTCGGCCTGGTATTCGTGTTGGCGGGCCTGGCCTTCAAGATCAGCGCCGTGCCCTTCCACATGTGGACGCCCGACGTCTATGAAGGCGCGCCCACCCCGGTCACGACCTTCTTCGCCAGCGCGCCCAAGGTTGCGGCGATCGCCCTGACCGTGCGCGTCGCGATCGAAGCGCTTGGCCCTGCTGGCCTCGACTGGCAGCAGATCGTGATCTTCGTCGCGCTCGCCTCCATCCTGTTCGGCGGCGTTGCGGCGATCGGCCAGAGCAATATCAAGCGGCTGATGGCCTATTCCTCGATCAACAATGTCGGCTTTGCGCTGATCGGCCTCGCTTGCGGCACGCCCGCCGGTGTGGCGGCGACGATGAGCTATATGGCGATCTATGTCATCATGACGATCGGTGCCTTCGCCTGCATCCTCCAGATGCGCGATGCCAACGGCAAGCCGGTCGAAACGATCGCCAGCCTCGCGGGCCTGTCGCAATCGCGCAAGGGTTTGGCCGCTGCCTTTGCCATCTTCATGTTCTCGATGGCCGGTATTCCGCCGCTCTTCGGTTTCTGGGCGAAGTTCCTGGTGTTCGAAGCCGCGGTCGCTGCGGATCTGACCGCGCTCGCCGCCGTGGGTATTGCGGCTTCAGTGATCGGCGCTTTCTATTATCTCAAGATCATCAAGACGATCTATTTCGACGAGCCGACCGGCGCCTATGAGGCGAAGGGTGGCCCGGTTGAAAATATCATCCTGACCGCCTGCGCCGCCGTCATCGTGCTGGGCTATCTGCTCAACCCGGTGCTGGATCAGGCGAGCGCTGCCGCGGCGGCGTCCTTGTTCTGACGCAGATACGCCTCGTTGAAGATACCATATCGACCAATGCCGACATGCTGGCATTGGTCGATACCGGTATAAGCGAAGGCAGTTGGCTGCGCGCCCGACGGCAAAGCGGGGGCAGGGGGCGGATGGGCCGCATCTGGGACAGCCCCGTCGGCAACCTTTATTGCTCCACCCTTGTCCGCCTGCAGCCCGGCGATCCCCTGCCGCACACGCTGGCGTTGGTCGCGGCCAATGCTGTTCATGCCCTCGTCGCGCCGCTGTGCGCCGGGCAGGCGCGGATAAAATGGCCCAATGATATATTGGTCGATGGCGCGAAGATCGCGGGCATCTTGCTGGAGCGCACTGGCGACGCGATCATCGTCGGTATCGGCCTCAACGTCACCGATCATCCCCGCAATCTCGACCGGCCCGTCACCAGCCTCGTCACCCAGGGCGCGACCGATGCCGACGCCGGGGTGCTGCTCGACCGTCTGACCCAGATTTTCGCCCATTGGCTGTCCATCTGGCGCGCGCAGGGGCTGGACCCGGTGCGCACCCATTGGCTGCTCAACGCGCACCCGACCGGCACGCCGATACGCGTACACCAGCCCGACGGCAGCACGGTGGACGGCGCTTTCGACACGCTCGACCGCCACGGCATGCTCATCCTGCGCTTGGCGAACGGGCAGAGCCGTGCCATTCACGCCGGTGACATATTTCTCATCTGACCCAAGGATCGGCCATGCTTCTCGCGATCGACGCGGGCAATACCAATGTGGTTTTCGCGCTGCTCGACGGGCGGGACATCCGCGCGCGCTGGCGCATCGCGACCGACGCGCGCCGCACCGCCGACGAATATGCCGTCTGGCTCAACCAGTTGCTGATGCTCGAAGGCTATAAGATCGCCGACGTCAACACCGTCATCATCGCGACCGTCGTGCCCCGCGCGCTGCATAATCTGCAGGTGTTGGCCGAAAAATATTTCCGCACGACCGCGTTGATCGCCGGGCAATCGCCGCTCGACTGGGGCATTGAACTCGACGTAGCCGAGCCAGGATCGGTTGGCGCAGACCGGGTTGTAAACGCCATCGCCGCGCACCATCTTTATAGCGGCGACTTGATCGTCATCGATTTCGGCACCGCAACCACGTTCGACGTGATCGACTATAGCGGTGCCTATAAAGGCGGTATCATCGCGCCGGGTATCAATCTCTCGCTCGATGCGCTAGTAGCGGCCGCCGCGAAGCTGCCCAGGATCGCGATCGCCCCACCGGAAAATCGTTCGGTGATCGGGCGGACGACCGAGGCGCAGATGCATATTGGCGTATTTTGGGGCTATGTAGCCATGATGGAGGGGCTGGTCGCCCGCATGAGGGCCGAAATCGGCCGCCCGACCAGGGTTATTTCGACGGGGGGCCTTGCGGTCCTCTTCAACGACAACAGCGATATTTTCGATGCGATCGCGCCGGATCTGACGATTCAGGGCCTCGCGCTGATGCACGAACGGAGTTTATAAGCATAATGACACCCAAGGATGAGCTGCTCTTCCTGGCCCTCGGTGGGTCGGGCGAGATCGGCATGAACGTCAATCTTTACGGCTGCCAGGGCAAATGGGTCATGGTCGACCTCGGCATGACCTTCGGCGATACCACCTATCCCGGCATCGAACTGATCCTGCCCGACCTCACCTTCATCGAGGAACGGCGCAAGGATCTGCTCGGCATCGTGCTGACGCACGGGCATGAGGATCATATCGGCGCGATCCCCTATCTCGCCGCGGATCTTGGCGTACCGCTCTATGCGACGCCCTTCACGGCGGGCCTCATCCGGCTGAAGCTGGAGGAAGAAGGCCTGACCAAGGAGGTCAAACTCCATGTGATCCAGAATGAAGGCAGCTTCAATCTCGGCCCGTTCGGCTTCCGCTATGTGCCGCTCGCCCACTCGATCCCGGAGGGCAATGCCCTGCTGATCGACACGCCGCACGGCAAGATTTTCCATACCGGAGACTGGAAGCTCGACGAGCGCCCGTTGCTCGGCGAACCGGCGACCCCCAAGGAACTCACCGCGATCGGGGACGAGGGCATCCTCGCCATGGTCTGCGACAGCACCAATGTCTTCAATGACAAGGCCAGCGGTTCCGAAGGCGATGTGCGCGAAGGGTTGATGGAAACGATCGCCGGGGCCAAGGGCCGCGTCCTCGTCACCACCTTCGCCTCCAACGCTGCCCGCGTGCAGACGCTGGGCGAAGTCGCCACCGCGACGGGCCGCAAGGTCTGCGTCGCCGGGCGCTCGCTTGACCGCATCATCGGCATGGCCAAGGCCAGCGGCTATCTCAAGGATTTCCCGCCCACCGTCGATTGGGACGATGCGATGGCGCTGCCCCGCAACGAGGTGATGATCATCGCCACGGGCGGGCAGGGCGAAGCCCGCGCCGCGCTTGCCCGCGTGGCGTTCGACAGCCACCCGATCAAGCTGGCGGAGGGCGACCTGGTCGTCTTCTCCTCCAAGCAGATCCCTGGCAATGAAATCGCCATCGGCCGTATCCAGAATGCGCTGGCCATGTCGGGCGTGCTGATGGTCACCGATCGTCAGGCCGAAGTGCATGTGTCGGGCCATCCCGGCCGCCCGGAACTTGAAGCCATGTATCGCTGGATACGGCCCGAAATCCTGCTGCCCGTCCATGGCGAACGCCGCCATATGGCGGAGCAAGCCAGGCTCGCACTGGCCAGCGGCATCCGGCACGCGCCGGTCCAGTCCAATGGCGATCTGCTGCGCCTGGCGCCCGGTGCGCCCGAGATTATCGGCAAGCAGGATACCGGACGGCTGGTGCTGGACGGCGATGTCATTCTGCCAGCCGATGGCGCGACCATCAACGAACGGCGCAAATTGGGCCTGCATGGCCAGATCAGCGTCGCCGTGGCGATCGACCGCAAGGGCAAGATGATCGGCAAGCCGACGCTGCGCACCCAGGGCGTGCCGGTGGAGGAAGACAAGGCGGCATTCCTTGCCGAAGCATCGACCGATGCAGCGGCGGTGATCCCCAAGGGGTCGCTGGAAGACGACGCCGTGCGCGAGCGGGTTCGCCTGGCCGTGCGTCGGACGGCGACGCGCTGGACGGGCAAGAAGCCGATAGTGGACGTGCTGCTCATTCGCGCCTAATCAGGCGCGCATGAATCTCTACGCCATCTTCGCCATCTATTTTCTGATGTGGGTCGTCTGCGCCTTCGTCATGCTTCCCTTTGGCATCCGCACGCCCGACGAAACGGGCGAGGTGATGCTGAAGGGGCAGGCGGACAGCGCCCCCAGCAACTTCCGCCCCGGCCGCGTCGCGCTGCGCGCGACGATCCTGGCGACGATCCTGTTCGGCCTTTATTATGCCAATTATGTGCAGGGCTGGGTGACGGCGGACATGCTCCCCAAATATAGCGGCACACGCTGAGCCAATAGCCAGTTCCCCGGCCTGCGCCCGGGGAACGCTATCTCTTTGTCGTGCTTAGCCTATTGCCGCAGCCGCTCGATCGCCTGCGCCAGCGCGACATAGAGCTTGCCCATGTCGGACGAGAGCACGGCAACGCCCAGCGCATTGCCGTCGCGCGCCGACAGGATGACCCGCAACATCGATTCGAAATCATGAATGTAGCGGTTCACATGATCGCGGAACTCGGCGTCATTGTCATAATGGAGCGCGATTTCCCGCGACTCGCCCGCATCCAGCAGCTTGACGGCGCGGCGCGTGAACACCCCCCGATCGCCCTTCAGGTAGGCGGACCAGGCCGTATCGGTCACATCGTTGGACAGGATTTTGGTGACGTCGATCGCCGTGCTGTTGAGCGATTCGATCAACGCGGCGGAGCGACGCGCGAAATGGTCGCGGTCGCGATCCTCCGACGCCTGTTCGGCCTGCACGATGCGCTGTTCCACATTCGCGCTGGTGTCGGCGATGGTCAGCAATTGACGGGTCAGCCGCTCCGATGCCTGATGCGCGGCCTTGATCGCTTCTTCGGCCACCTTGGCCACCTGTTCGATCTGCGCCGCGACCTTGTCGCCCAGCGCCCGTTGCATCGCCGCTTCGCTGGCGTCGCCCAATTGCTGCGCCGCGTCGGGAATGGCGCGCGCCAGCGCCTGGCGCGCACGCTCTGCGGCCTGGTCGGCGGTATCCTTGACCCGCAACAGCGCGGTGACGAGCAGCGGCCCGGCCCCCTCGGTAATCCGCGTCGCATCCTGATGCGCGCCATCCAGCGCGACGCGCAGCCGATCGACCAATTGGCGATTGGCTTCCAGCCCGCTCTGTGTGCTTTCCAGCCATTCGGTCAGGCGGCTACCCTGGCCGCGTAGCAGCGATTCGGCCTCTTCAGCCCGACCGACCAGCGCCTGCGAAATCGCTTCCAGCCGTTCCATTTCCGGTGTCGCGCTGCCCAGCAGGGCACGGCTCTGCGCCATGCGCGCATCGAACCGCTCCAGCGCCGCCGGATAGGTTTCGTCCAGCTCGCGCACGCTCGAATCCAGCGCCACCAGCAAGGTCTCGGCACCACCGATCAGCTTGTCCGCCGTCTGGCCACCCGCCGTCAACGCGCCGTCAATGCGTTGCGTCTCCGCCGTCAGGCGCATGAGCGCATCGGTCATCCGCTCGCTGCGGGCCAAAGCCGTGTCTTCCAGCGTCGCGAACCGGCCCTCGGTCCCGGCGATGGTGTCGTTCAACCCGGCATGCAGGCTGTTCATCAACGCCTTCTGCCCCTCCACCATGTCGGTGATCTGGTGCAGGCGACCTTCAACATCGCCGATCGAGTCGGTCAGGCCCGCGACCGTGTCGCTGCCGATCGCGTCCAGGCTGGCGCGCGACCGGGCGATCAGCGCGTCGAGCGCCGCTGCCTGCGCCGAAAGGCGCGCATCGGTAAAGGTCAGCGCTTCCTCCGCCCGATCGAGCGCGCCGCCCATCCGCTGACGCAGTTCCTGTTCGATCATGTCCATGTCGCGGACCAGGACGCCCATCACATTTTCGCTCGCACTGCCGATGCCCGCCTGGGCTGCTGCGACCAGCGCCGTCAGCGTATCGGCGCGGCGCGACAAGCCATCGTCGCTCGCGGCCATCGTCTCGCGCACCTGCGCCATTGCCCGGTCGAGCCGACCCTGCAGATCGGCTTGCGCGCGATCGAGGTCCGCGACCAGCGCCAGGCGCACGCTTTCGCTCGTCGTGGCGACGCCCGCCTGCGCCGCATCGACCAGGGCCGTGAGCGCGGCCGATTGCGCATCGACATCCTGACGCGTGCGATCCATCGCCTGCCGCGCGGTTTGCGCGGTCGCGTCGATCCGTCCGGCGGCGATATCTGCCATGCCGGTGACTTCTTCATTCGCTGCCCGGCTCGCTTCCTGCAATTGGGTCAGCTGGCTCGACAGGCTCTTGGTCGCCGAAAGGGTGCGCGCCCGCGCATCGTCGGACAATTCGCCCAGCGCGTGCAATCGCGCCTCCAGCGTGTCGATCCGGTCGCCCAGCGCATGGCCATTGTCCATGATCTGCGCCGCCATCCGGCCGGTGCGGTCCTCCAATTCGGGGATCGCACCGATCAGCGCATGCATCTGCGCCATCAGGGCGGCCCCGGCGCGCTCGGCGGCTTCCGCGCGCTCGGCGCTGGCATGCGCCCGGCTGGCGATCAGTTCGGCCGATGCTTCCATATTGCTGCTGGCGGCGGCACCATAGCTGTCGAGCAGTTCGGCTTGATCCTGCATTTTCTGGCGCGCGGATTCCAACTGTGTCGCGATCCGGCCCAGCCGCAATTCCAGCAGGTCCGCTTCGGTCCGCAGCGCCCGTGCCGTGTCGAGATAGCGCCGTGATTCGGTCCGGCTGCTACGCATCAGGAGCAGATAGGTGAGCGCCAGCAAGGTCAGCGGGACCAGCAGCGTCGCGATGGCGCTCGCCCAGGCGGACGGCCCGGCGCGCAGGTCGCCCGACGCGCTCATCGCCCAACCGGCAAAGCCGATCCAGCCCAGTGCCGCGACGGTCAGCGTGATCCGCACCCATTTTATCCAGGCATTGCTGGACCCGTCGGCCGGATCATCCTCTTCAATGTCCGAAACGGCTTGTTTCAAAAGCAAGATATCGTCCGCTTGCGCGGGCGTCTGCGATGGTTCGTCGCGCCAGAACTCGACGATTGTGCTGCCCCCTGTCATCCGCGCATCCTAGCATCTTTTCTGCGCGCGGGAATGCCCCGTTACCAAAACTTAACCCGCGTTCGATAGCGTTGGTCGCCATGTCCTATGATCCAGGTGCCCTAGATGCCGCTTTGGCAGCGGCGGTCGGCGACGACAGCGCGTTAATTGCCGATCTGCGGATCGCCTTCATGGAAAGCGCCGCGCGCCAGGTCGATTTGCTCGCCCGCGCCCGATGCGACGCCAATTGGGCGCTGGCGGCGTGGCGCTTGAAGGGGCTGGCGGCGAGTTTCGGCCTGATGACGCTGTTGGCGCTGGCCGACGAAGCGGCGGAGGCCGCGCCTGGCGATCCGCGCATATTGCGCCGTCTGCGCAGCGCGCTCGCCGCGCTCGAAAGGGACATTCCGCACAGCTGATACGGCTTTGCTTGCGTCAAACCATTTGCCTTGCGAAAAGGTCGTCCCAACAACCAACGGGTCGACAAGCATAACAGAATGAGTTTTTCCGCGATTCTCAGCGCCAGCCGCATGACGGCCGACACGCCCGCAGGCCTGCGCGCCAGCCTGCATTTCGCGGGCCAGACGCTGATCGAATATCAGGCGCGGCAGGCGGCCTATGCCGGTGCCGACCGAATCATGATCCTCGTCAGCGTCATCACCCCCGCCGTGTCGCAGGCGGTCGATCGTCTCAGCGCGGACGGCATCGCCGTCGCGCTGGTGCGCGACATGGTGTCGATGGTGCGCGACGTGCCCCGCGATACCGATGTGCTGCTGATCGCCGACGGCGCGATCGTCGCACAGGCGCATGTCGATGCGCTGGGCGCGACCGAAGGCAACACCCTGCTCGTCGCCGACGACACCCGCGCCAGCGCCCCGTTCGAACGAATCGACGCCGGTCAGCGCTGGGCTGGCGTCGCGCGGATCACCCCCGCGCTGCTGTTCGACACGCTCGACATGATCGGCGACTGGGACTTGTCGCTGACATTGGTGCGGGCGGCGGTGCAGAAAGGCGCGCGCCGCATCACCGCGCCGCAGGACGACCTGCTCGAAGGGCGCGTCGCCATGGTCGACAGCCAGCAACAGGCCGATCTGGTGGCGCAGGCGGTTACGGCCGCCGGCACCTCGCGCACCCCGACGCGCGGCGGCATCGAACATTATGTCCTCGCGCCGCTGGCCCGCATGGCCAGCGCGCCGCTGATGCGGATGCAGGTACCCGCCTTTCAGGTGCGGATCACCGCCATCGCGCTCGGCGCGGTCGCGCTGGTGCCCGTCGAACTGCTCTGGCCGCTGACCGGCTTCTGTCTGTTGCTGATCGCGCTGTTGCTTGCGGAACTGGCCGACCGGCTCGATGCCATGGCGTTGCGGCCGCCGCCCGCCGGTGTGTTCGCCTTTGCCACGCCCGTGCTGGCGCTGATGGGCATCGTCCTGGCGGGCCGCAGCCCGCTGGCGGTCGATCTCGCGCTGCTGTTGGTGATCATCGTGATCGCTGATCGGCAGGGGCGTACCGGCGAGGCCCGGCCCTGGATGATCTTCACCCCCGGCAGCGCCCTGCTGCTGATGGTCGGGACCGGCCTGTTCGGCCTGCTGGCGCAGGGATTGCGGGTCGCGATGCTGCTCGCCATCGCCTCTGTGGGGGCCATCATTCTGCGGCGTCGCACCTGAAGAATTCCACCGGACGGTTTAGTGCATATTAACGACGCGCGGTTATGCTGCACCGCATGAGCGTCTTTTCGTCCCTTGCCGGTTCGACAATGACGGACAGCTGGCCGATGACGCGAGTCATGGCGGGCATGTCCGCCGTGCCGGTTGGTCACGCCATCGACCTGGCCTTTTTCTTTCCAACGGACGACCGTCCGCGCCACGACGCGCTGATCGCGGAGACGCGGCGGCATCTGGGCGGTTGCATGACGGCGATCGAGATGGCGCTGCGCGTCTCGCTCGATCATGCCCCGGCCATCGCCACCGCGCTTGCGCCCTGGCCCGATCCCGTCTGCTGGCGCATGCTCTGCGATCAGCCGACCGTGCTCAGCCCCGCCGTGCTCGCGCACATGCAGATGCGCGCGGGCGTCAGCCTGATGCTGCGGCAGTTCGGCCAGCCCGGTGCCGACCAGAATGGTGAGGCGGAAAAAGAACCGCTGTTGCGCGCCGACGATCCCCTGATCGGCAACGCCGTGTCCGCCCTCACCCTGGCCGAGGGCCGCTGGATCGCGCGCGGCGGCGAGGATCAGCCGATGCGGCCCGATCTGCCCGCCGAACATCACGCCGAACTGGTATGGACCGTCGCCGCCTGCCTCGCCTCGATCGCGCGGCGCGGCGCGGGGGAGGGGGGCGACGCGCTGCTGGTCGCCTTCGAACGGTCCGGCTGGGCCTTGCTCGCCGACCATGACGAAAGCGCCAGCCCGATCGCCGAAGCGGAACGGCTGGTGCGCGGCATGGGCGCGGCGGCGGACGCCCCCGACTTGCTGGGTGCCGCGCTCGACCAGCGGCGCTTCCTGCTCTTTGCCGCGCTCGCGGCGCGTCGGCTGCGGATGCGCGCGATGCAGGTCATCGACATATTGGTGATGGGGCCAGTGGCGCAGATTGCGGCGCTGTGTCGGGCGCTGGGGGGGGCGGATGCCGATTATCGCCATCTGCTCCTCTCTTTGCGCCCGATTCGCCCCGGCCTGTCCGACGTCGCGATCGTGGAGGCCTCGGCCCAGTATCGCGACCTGCCGGAAATGGCGGCGGATGCGGCGGTCAGCGCCCTGCGCACGCCCGCCCCCTTCCGCGCGAAGCTCGACCATCTGCTGCAAGTCACCGCCGCATGATCATCCCGCTCCATCCGGCTTTCGTGCGCGCGACCGTCGCAAGCGACGGGCGGCTGCTGAGCGCCGACGCGCCGCTGCTCGCGCTGCAGGAAGAGGCGGGAGGCAGCCTCGGCACCGCGCTTGTCATCCCCCAGCTCGCGGCCATCGCCCGGCTCACCCAGCGCCTCGGCGTGCCCGTATCGCGCCCTGTGGCGGCGGCGGCGGAGCGCGGCGACATCGATATGTGGGTGCGCGCCAAGCCCGATGATGGGGGCGTATCGCTCTCGATCGTTGATTGGCAGGAACGACCGATCCCGGTCGCGCCGATCGAACTGATCGACCGCGAAGCCGACATCGCCACCATGGCCGAAGGTTGGGCCTGGCAGGTCGATACCCAGTTGCGGTTCCAGATGGCGATGGACAATGGCGGCGCACAAGGCGCGCTGCCGCGCGATCCGCCCGTGCCGGGCAGCCGCTTTTCCGCCTATTTCGACCTGCGCCCCGATGCCGATGGCGACATGGCGATGCTGCGCGGGTTCGCCCAGCGGCGCGCCTTTCGCGATCAGGATGCCGTGCTGGTCAGCGACCCCGCCCGCCTGTTCCGCCTGTCGGCCATCCCGCTGTTCGACCTTGCGGGCCAGCTCATGGGCTATCGCGGCACCGCCCTGCCGCTGGAACGGGCGGTCGTTCCTCCCCCGGCACAGGACGCCGTCGCGCTTTATCCCAGTGCGTTCGGCAAACGGCTCGACCGTTCGCTGCGCCAGCCACTGGGGCGGATCATCGCCAATGCCGATACCATCAGCGCGCAGATGGAGGGGCCGCTCCGCCCCGATTATGCGGGCTATGCCAAGGATATCGCCTCGGCCGGGCGGCACTTGATGGCGCTGGTCGATGATCTGGCCGATCTTCAGGCGATCGACCGGCCGGACTTTGCCGTCATCGCCGAAGAGGTCGATCTTGCCGATCTTGGACGGCGCGCTGCGGGCCTTTTGACCGTCAAGGCGCTCGATCGCCGCATCACCATCCTCCCGCCGCCGGAGGATGAAGGCCTGCTCGCTACCGGCGAATTTCGCCGCGTGTTACAAATCCTCGTCAACCTCATCGGCAATGCGGTGCGCTACGCGCCCGAAGACACGCAGGTCCGCATCGTCACCGAATCGACGCCCGGCGAAGCGCGCATCAGCGTCATCGATCAGGGACCGGGCGTGGCGGTGGCCGACCGCGAACGCATTTTCGAGAAATTCGAACGGCTCGGGCGTGACGATGCGGGCGGGTCGGGCCTGGGCCTCTATATTTCGCGCCGCCTTGCCCGCGCGATGCAGGGCGACATCCGCATCGGCGGCACGCCGGGCGAGGGTGCCCGGTTTCACCCCTGTCACTCCCCCGGCGCCGACTGACGCACTGTCCATAGCGCGCTCAGGGCAGTGAGACGAAACTGTCCATCACCCGCTTGCGGCCCGCCGTTTCGAAATCGATCTCCAGCTTATTGCCCTCAATCTCCGCGACGATCCCGTAACCGAATTTCTGGTGGAAGATGCGCAGTCCGACCGTCATGTCGCTCCGCCCCTTATTGCCGATCGACACCGCCGACGCGCGCGCCTCGACGATCCGCACTGGCTCGCGGCTGAACTGCCCCGATGATTGCGCCCGCTGCCAGCCCGGCCCGCGCCCGGTGCCGCGTTCGACATGGGCGAAGGGATCTTCGCGCTCCGACCAATTGGCCCGCCATAGCGACGCGCCACCGGTCATGCTGCTTTCTTCCTCGACATGTTCGGGCGGCAATTCGCCCACGAAGCGCGACGGGATCGAACTCGTCCACTGGCCATAGATGCGCCGGTTGGCGGCATGCAGATGGTGCAGCGCTTGCGCGCCCGCGTGATCGCGACATAGGCGAGCCGCCGCTCTTCCTCCAGGCTGTTGAGCCCGCCTTCGTCCAGCGCCCGTTGCGAGGGGAAAATACCTTCCTCCCACCCGACCAGGAAGGTCGAATCAAACTCCAGCCCTTTTGCGGCATGGATGGTCATGATGGTGATCTTGGCGGACTCGGCCTGCGCCTCATTATCCATAACCAGCGAGACATGCTCCAGAAACGCGCCCAGCGTTTCATATTCTTCCATCGCGCGCGCGAGTTCGGAGAGGTTCTCCAGCCGCCCCGCGCTTTCGGTGCTGCGTTCGGCCTGCAGCATCGCGGTATAGCCGCTCTCGTCCAATATCTGCCGCGCGAGTTCCGCATGTGGCAATTGCGCCGCCCGGTCGCGCCAGCGCGCCAGATCACCGACGAAACTGCCGAGCGACCGCCGCGCCTGTGGCGTCAGTTCGTCGGTATCCAATATCCGCGCCGCGGCATGGAGCAGCGGGATCCCCTCGGCCCGCGCCAGCCGATGCAACTTCTCTACCGCCTTGTCGCCCAGGCCCCGCTTGGGCACATTGACGATCCGCTCGAACGCCAGATCGTCGGCGGGCTGGTTCACCAGCCGCAGATAGGCCAGCGCATCGCGGATTTCGGCGCGCTCATAGAAGCGGAAGCCGCCCACGATGCGATAGGGCAGGCCGATCTGGATGAAGCGATCCTCGAACTCGCGAGTCTGGTGCTGTGCGCGCACCAAAATAGCGACCTCGTCCAGGGAACCGCCATCGCGCTGGATCGTCTCGATCTCCTCGCCGACCCGCCGCGCCTCCTCCGGCCCGTCCCATATGCCGACGACACGCACCTTTTCGCCCACATCGATATCGGTCCACAATGTCTTGCCAAGCCGCGTGCCATTTTCGGCGATCACCCCGGAAGCCGCCCCCAATATGTGCGGGGTCGATCGATAATTCTGCTCCAGCTTGATGATCGTCGCGCCAGGAAAATCCTTTTGGAACCGCAGGATATTGGCGACCTCTGCGCCGCGCCATGAATAGATGGACTGGTCGTCATCGCCGACGCAGCAGATATTCTTGCGCGTCTGGGCGAGCAGCCGCAGCCACAGATATTGGCTGCTATTCGTGTCCTGATATTCGTCCACTAGAATATAGCGAAACCGCTCCTGATAGCTTTCCAGCACATCGCGATGCTTCTTCAAAATCGTCAGAATATGCAGCAGCAAGTCCCCGAAATCACAGGCATTAACCGCGCGCAACCGGGCCTGATAGGCGGCATAGAGTTTCTGCCCCTGGCCATTGGCATAGCCTTCGCTTTCACCCGCGCCGACATCCTCCGGGGTCCAGCCCTTATTCTTCCACTGGTCGATCAAGCCGCCCAATTGCCGCGCTGGCCAGCGCTTCTCGTCAATCCCTTCGGCTTGGATCAATTGCTTCATCAGCCGCAACTGATCGTCCGTGTCCAGGATGGTGAAATTGGATTGCAGCCCCACCAGTTCGGCATGACGGCGCAGCATCTTGGCCGCGATGGAATGGAAGGTGCCGAGCCAGGGCATCCCCTCCACCGCCGGGCCGATCATCTTGCCCACCCGCTCGCGCATTTCGCGCGCGGCCTTATTGGTGAAGGTGACCGACAGGATTTGCGAGGGGTAAGCGCGACCCGTCGCCACCAGATGCGCCAGCCGTGCGGTCAGCGCCGCAGTCTTGCCCGTGCCCGCGCCCGCCAGCACCAACACCGGCCCTTCGGTCGTCAGCACGGCTTCGCGCTGGGGTGTGTTCAAACCCCGCAAATAGGGCGGATCATGGGGCGAGGGCAATGGAAGAGTCATGAAGGACAACTAGGGACAGGGGGCGGCAGGGGCAAGGCATGACCCTTGCGACGAAGCGCCTTCTATGAGAACAAAAGGCGAATCATGCAAGGGAGGACGAGCGATGTTGTCAGGGGGATGCCATTGCGGCGCAATCCGGTACGAAGCCCGTGGCGAACCGGCGCATAGCGCGCTGTGCCATTGCAAGGATTGCCGCACCAGTTCGGGTGCGCCCATGGTCGGATGGGGGCTATTCCCGCAGGATGCGGTGACGATCAGCGGAACGCCGGTCGAATATCGTTCTTCAGAACATGCCATCCGCCATTTTTGCGGGACGTGCGGCTCGGGCCTGTTCTACACCAACGCAACGATTTTTCCCGGCAAGATCGACATTCAGACCGGCACGCTCGATGATATCAGCGCCCTGCCGCCGCAAGCCCATATCCAGATGGCCGAAGCCGCCGACTGGATGGCCAACGCCCATCTGCTGCCTAAATTCGATCGTTTCCCGGGCGAATAGCGCCGTCCTTCCTCTCGCGGCATTCCCGCCTCCGTTCGTCGTCAGTGGCGGAACGGAGGCGACAGGGTGCCGGTTCTCCGCCTCGCCCACGCAGCAGAACGGGGCAGAGACAAGAAATAGGAAGGATCACCCCATGAAATCCATCATGCTTGCCGGAGCCGCCCTTATGGGCATCGCCTCGATCAGCAGCGCCGCCATCGCGCAGCAAATGCCCGCCAGCCAGGCGCCCGGTGACGCCATGACGCCGCCGACCGACCCGTCCATGGGTCCGCCGCCACCGCCCGCCAATGATCCCAATGCCGGTATGCCGACCGGCGCGGTCCCCAGCGACCCCGGCATGATGCCAGCCACGCCCGGTGCGCCGAACGATCCGACCGCCCCCATGGGATCATCATCCAACCCGGTGACGGTCGGCGGCAACATGACGCCACCCCCTGCCGAGGCAAAGGACTATCCGGTCTGTTCCAAGACCGTCCAGGATAGCTGCGTCAATCCAAGCGAAGCCCGGAAGATGCGCAAGCGCTGACAGCTTCGAAGGGAGCGGACTCCGCAGGAGCGGGCAGGGCGGCAATCAGCGCCGCCAGCCCGCTCTTGTCGCGCGTCGCATCGGCCAGCGTGGCATTGTCCAGCACGGCCAGGAACGCCCCGGTCGCCTGCACCAACAGGCCGGATAGGCCGCACGCGGGACGGATCGCACAGGCCGGACAGTCCGCCATCCGCATATCCGGTTCGCAATGGCGGACAACCGCGCCGATGCTGATATCTTCAGCGGGTCTCGCCAGCAGAAACCCGCCGCCCCGGCCGCGCTGGGTCGCGATGAACCCGCCCCGCGCCAGGTGATGCACCACCTTCATCAAATGATTGCGCGACAGGCGATGCGCGTCCGCCACTGTGCTGATCGTGGCGCGGCCGGAGGGCGCAGTGGCCAGATGGATCAGCACGCGCAGGGCGTAATCGGTGTGACGGGTCAATTGCATGTCGCAAAGCGGTAGCCGCGACGCCGCCGGACAGAAACATATATATCGTTTACATCTTAAAAGATGCGGATTAGACACACCTTATCCAACATCCAAAAAGGCGTCTCCTATGTCCGCTTCGCTGTCCGATTCGACCATCGCCATCGTGAAATCCACCGGCCCCGCCCTGCGCCAGCATGGCGTCGCGATCACCACCGCCATGTATGCGCGACTGTTCCAGGATGCGGAGGTGAAGAGGATGTTCGACCAGGCCGCGCAGGTCAGCGGCGAACAGCCCAAGCGGCTGGCCGCCGCGATCCTGGGCTATGCGGAGAATATCGATAAACTGGGCGCGCTGGACGGGGCCGTCAGCCGCATGGTTGCGCGCCACGTCCAGACCGGCGTGAAGCCGGAACATTATCCCAAGGTCGCGGCCGCCCTGCTCCCCGCCATCCGCGAGGTGCTGGGCGCAGAGGTCGCAACCGACGCCGTGCTGGACGCCTGGGCGGAGGCCTATCAGTTCCTGGCGGATATACTAATCGCCAAGGAAGACATCGCCTATCAGGCGGCGGCCTGAACCTCCGCGCGGAGCAGGGTGATCCGGGCTTTGCCCACATCCCGCACCGTGTCGATGGTAAAGCCCTTCACCGCCACATCCTCGCGCTTGTCGGTCTCGATGCTGATCCAACTGGCGGGGCTGGTCCACCCCAGCCGGGACAGCTTGTCGAGCGCGACTTGTCCCGCGCCGGTGCCATAGGGCGGGTCCATGAAGATGAGGTCGAGCGGCTTAGGTGCCTGCCCCAGCGTCAGCACGCTCGACGCGCGAATGTCGGGGCGGATGCCCAGCCGCTCGGCATTGGCCCGGATCGCGTCGAGCGCGGGCTTGTCCTGTTCCACGAACAGGCAGGAGGCCGCGCCACGCGACAGCGCCTCAAACCCCAGGCGCCGGAGCCTGCGAAGAAGTCCGCCACGGCCAGCCCCTCGAACGATCCGATCCGGCTGGTCAGCATCGAAAACAGCGCCTCGCGCGTCCGGTCGCCGGTGGGGCGGGTGGCATCGCCCTTGGGCGCGGTCAGCGGGCGGCCGCGCCATTGGCCCGAAATGATCCTCATTTCGCGTCCTTCAATGTCTTGCGGAATATCGCCAGATCTTGTTCGCCCACTTCAGCGACCGCACCCATCGGCAGGTCGGCGAGGACGAACGGACCATAGCTGGTGCGGATCAGGCGGTTGACCTGCAAGCCCAGATGTTCGAGCACGCGCCGCACTTCGCGGTTCTTGCCTTCGGTCAGCGTCATTTCAATCCACTGGTTGCGCCCGGTGCGCCGTTCCAGATTGGCCTCGATCGGCCCATAGCGGACGCCATCGACTTCCAGCCCGTCGAACAGATCTTCCAACTGCTGCTGGCTGATCTCGCCAAAGGCGCGTGCGCGATAGGTGCGCGGAACGCCGGTCGAGGGCAACTCCATCTGTCGTTTGAACCCGCCATCAGTGGTGAGCAGCAACAGCCCCTCGGTATTCATGTCGAGCCGCCCAATCGGGATGACGCGGGGCAGGTCGGCAGGCAATCGGTCATAGATGGTCGGCCGTCCGACCGGATCGCGCTCAGCCGTCAGGAAACCGCTCGGCTTATGGAACAGGAACAATCGGGTCGGGGCCGGGGCGGCGACCGCCACGCCATCCACCGCCACGCCCGCCAGCGACGCGAGCAGGGTGGCGGGTGTCTCGACCGTCGCGCCGTCCAGCGTGACGCGCCCTTCCTCGATCATCCGTTCCACTTCGCGGCGCGAAGCAATGCCCGCGCGGGCCAGCAGCTTGGCGATACGCTGCGGCTCGCCCTGGCCATCGCTGGCGGTTGCATGGGCGGGGTGTGGGTTGGCGGTTGTTTTGGGGCCAGTGCCGGACCTGCGCGGTGGCTTGTTGGCCCACGGCTTGGCGGCCGCGCCAAAGGCAGCGCCGCGCGGCTTGTCGCCGTCATTACGCCGGGGCGGGCGCGCAGGCGCATCGGCCCGGCTGCG
>NZ_JEMV01000053.1 GCF_000588875.1 Sphingobium sp. Ant17 | reverse complement strand
TGCGTGCCCCCAAGCATCAGGCCAAGACGATAGCCCCCACCCCCGGCCCCTCCCCTGAAGGGGAGGGGTGATTTCAGTTCGACCTTCACGCCGCGCGCTTCCCAATGACGGCATCGCGCAGCAGGAAGATGCGCCCGGCATCGACCTTGAGCGGGATCACCGGCACGCATCCCTTATCCTCACCCAGCGCCTCGCCAGTCTTGAGCGAGATGTTCCAATTGTGCAGCGGGCAGGTGACGACCCCGCCATGGACGATCCCTTGGCTGAGCGGCCCATGTTTGTGCGGGCAGCGATTGACGAGCGCATGGAAATCGCCGCTGGTCGTGCGGAAGATCGCGATCTCCTCGCCGCCCAGCACTGGCAGGGTGCGGGCATTGCCCGGCGTGATCTGATCCACCGAACCGATATCGAGCCAGTCTCCGGTCATCATACGGTCTCCAACGGGCGCACTTGCGCGATATGCTGATGCAGTTCGGCATGCTGGCCCGCAGCCCGCTCCGCCCAGGGATCGTCCTGCATAAACTGCTGCGAGAAAAGGAAGCGCGCGCGCAGCGCTTCGCGGCCTGCCTCATCCTCGACGATGCGCGCCTTCACATAGTCGACCCCGACCCGCTCGATCCACGGCGCGGTGCGTTCCAGATAGCGGGCTTCTTCGCGATAGAGCTGGGTGAAGGCGGCGATATGGTCGAGCGCCTCCTGCTCGGTCGCCACCTTGCACAACAGGTCGGTGACGCGGACATGGATGCCGCCATTGCCGCCGACATGCAGTTCATAGCCGCTATCGACGCACACGATGCCGAAATCCTTGATCGTGGCTTCCGCGCAATTGCGCGGGCAGCCCGACACCGCGATCTTGAACTTGTGCGGCATCCACGAGCCCCAGGTCATCCGCTCGGCCTTGACGCCCAGGCCCGTGCTGTCCTGCGTACCAAAGCGGCACCATTCGGACCCGACACAGGTCTTCACCGTGCGCAGCGACTTGCCATAGGCATGGCCCGACACCATCCCCGCCGCATTCAGGTCCGCCCAGACGGCGGGCAGATCCTCTTTCTTGATCCCGAAAATATCGAGCCGCTGGCCGCCAGTGACCTTGACCATCGGCGCGTTGAACTTTTCAACCACGTCGGCGATCGCGCGCAATTCACGCGGGTTGGTCAGCCCGCCCCACATGCGCGGCACCACCGAATAGGTGCCGTCCTTCTGGATATTGGCGTGCATCCGTTCATTGACGAAGCGGCTCTGCTGGTCATCGACATAGGCACCGGGCAGCGCGCAGAGCAGATAATAGTTGAGCGCGGGACGGCAGGAAGAACAGCCGTCGGGCGTCGACCAATGCAGCTTCTGCATCACTTCGGGGATCGACGTCATGGCCTGCGCCACGATTTCGCGCCGCACATCGTCATGGCCGAAACTGGTACATTTGCACATCGTCTTCGGCCCGGACTGGACATCCTCCCCCAGCGTCAACGCCAGGATATTTTCCACCAATCCGGTGCAGGAACCGCAACTGGCCGATGCCTTGCACCCGGCCCGCACCGCGTCAAGGCTGCATGCGCCTGCGTTGATGCAGGCGACGACCTGGCCCTTGCTGACGCCGTTGCAGCCGCAAATCTCGGCATCGTCCGAGAGCGCTGCAACGGCCGCCTTAGGGTCCAGCGCGCCCCCTCCAGAGGCGAAGGCTTGGCCAAAGATCAGCAGGTCGCGAATGTCGGCAACATTTTCGCCGCGCTTGAGCAAATCGAAATACCAGCCGCCATCGGCGGTATCGCCATAGAGCACCGCGCCGATGACGCGATCCTCCTTCACCACGACTCGTTTATACACCCCGCGCGACGCATCGCGCAGAACGATGTCCTCGCACCCCTCGCCGCCCGAAAAGTCACCGGCGGAAAAGACGTCCAACCCGGCGACTTTCAGCTTGGTGGATGTGACGCTGCCCTTATAGCCTGTATGCCGATCCGTCAGGCCATCGGCCAGGCTGCGGCACATGTCCCACAGCGGCGCGACCAGGCCATAGACATTGCCGTCATGTTCGACGCATTCGCCGACCGCCAGCACGTCCGGGTCGCTGGTGACCATATGGTCGTCCACCTTGATCCCGCGCCCGATGTCCAGCCCCGCCGCCCGTGCCAGCGCGACGCAGGGGCGGATGCCCACCGCCATCACCACCAGGCTGGCGGGGATCAGCGTGCCGTCCTTCAACCGCACGCCCTCGACCTTGCCATCGCCGCAGATTTCCGCCGTGTCGGCCCCGGTCAATATCGTCTGGCCGCGCGCTTCGAGCGCGCTCTTGAGCAGCCAGCCGGCCGCCTCGTCCAGTTGCCGTTCCATCAGCGTCGGCATGATGTGCAGCACCGTGACCTTCATGCCGCGCAGCGTCAGGCCATGCGCCGCTTCCAGCCCCAGCAGCCCGCCACCGATCACCACCGCGTCCCCGCCCCGATTGGCGGCGTCCAGCATCGCATCGACATCCTTCATGTCGCGAAAGCTGATGACCCCCGGCAGATCCTTGCCCGGCACCGGGATGATGAACGGGTCGGAGCCGGTCGCGATCAACAGCTTGTCATAGGCGACGGTGCGGCCCGACTGGCTGGTGACGTTCTTGGCCGTCCGGTCGATCGCCACGACCGGATCGGCGACGATCAGGTCAATGCGATTGTCCGCATACCAGGCGCGGTCGTTGATGATGATCTCATCGAACGTCTTTTCGCCCGCCAGCACCGGCGACAGCATGATGCGGTTATAATTTACATGCGGTTCCGCGCCGAAGATGGTGACGCGATAGCGTCCCGCATCGCGCGCCAGCAGTTCCTCGACCGCGCGGCACCCGGCCATGCCGTTGCCGATCACGACCAGATGTTCGCGCGCATCATCGGCAGGGACAAGAATGGTCTCCTCGCTGCCCGTCATCGGCTCCGTTCCGATCTGAAATTCCATATTCTTGACTCCAGAAAACAAAAAAGCCGCCATCCTGACCCCCGGTTAGAACCGGAAGTCAGGATGGCGGCTTTGCCATCATATGCGCCTAGTCGATCCGTCCCTGGATCGCTTCGGCTATGGTTGGAAGGACAGCTTTGTCCTCTTGCACTGCACCATAACAGAATCGCCCGATGCCTCAAGCGATTCCTGTTCATGGCCCGATCAATAGGCCCAGTCGGCCTGAACCCATAATTTCTGCGTGTCGGTCGCCATCGTCTTGGCATCGTAACGGGCATAGCGGACCGACAGCGCGGTCTTCTTAACCTTCGCCGAAGCGATCAGGTTGATCTCATCGCCATAATGCTGGTCGAGCCGATCGCTGTCGAATCGATGCCACACCGCCTGCACCGACACGCCACTCAGCGGCCCCACCTGTTTCCAGCCATAGCCGCCGCCGACATAGAGGTCGCGAATGCCATTGGCGGGCGTTGTCAGGAATTTGTCGGCCCAGCCCTGAAACTTGAAATTGGTGCCAAGTGGCGTCTGGAAACTCGTCAGCGCCGCGCCGCTGCTCGCGCCCAGCACCTCATAGCCCGCATTCAGCTTCCACCCCTTCACATCCAGTGTCAGGTCCGCCGACCAATAGTCCGCGCTATAGCTGTTTGGATTGCGGTGATAGTCCGACTGGCGCGCATAGCTGAGCTGATAGCTGAGCTTCGCCGCCTTGGACAAAGGCCGCGCGCCCGCCAGCCGCACGCCATAGGTCTGGCTCGACAGCCGATAGCCCTGCATCGCCGCCTCATCCTGATCGACCAGATAGGCAAAGCCCGTCAGCGCGCCGACCGGCGTGGCATAGGACAGGTTGGCGAGGATCGTGTCACCACCCACCGCCTGCTGCCGCGGCCCACGCCCCTGAAAGCCCCAGATCGTCCGCACGCTCCACACATAGGAGAGGTCGAGCTTCAGCCCCTTGGCCGGGGTCAGTTCGGCGCGCACGGCATCGAACGTCTGGCCATTGTCGCGAAAGGCGACATTGCCGACGAACCGCTCGTCATCCAGCATGATTTTCTGCCGCCCGCCGGTCAGCGTCACCGCCTTGGTCTTATATTGAAGCTGGGCGATATAGAGCGCGATATTCTCCGGGTCGGCGATGATCGGCCGGGTCGCGGCCCCGTTCAGCCCGTCATAATAGTCATCGATGGCGGCCAGCGTCCCCTGCCCCACGACCATCGCCGAAAAGCCACCGCTGCTGGCCGACAGCCCAGCCCGCGCCCGGATGGTCAGCGCGTCGGATGTCTCGGTCGCCAGCCCCGCTTGATCCGCCTGTTCATAGCGCAACCGCGCTTCGGCGATCGGTTTGAGCGTCACTTCCTGGGCACAAGCGGTCCCTGCGACGGCCAGAGAGGCCGCCGTTGCGAATATATAGTGCATGGAAATCTGTCCCCCTCGGACTTCGCTACGGTCCTCCCCTCGTAGGGGAGGAGTTTAGCGATAACGATTGGGGGGCGGCCTTGCTGTGAAGGTCCGCCCCCGCCCCTCCAAAGTCAGATGCGCGCGCCACTGGTCCAGGTCGCGCGCCACCGCGCCTTGACCAGCGCGACGCCGATGAAGGCGATGACGGCGAGGCCCGCGAAGATCAGGAACCCGGCCGAAAAGCTGCCGGTCAACTGCTTGGCAAAGCCGAGCGAACTGGCGAGGTAGAAGCCGCCAATGCCACCCGCCATGCCGACAAGCCCGGTCATCACGCCGATTTCCGCCTGGAACCGTTGCGGCACCAACTGGAACACCGATCCATTGCCCGTGCCCAGCGCCAGCATCGCCAGGACGAAGAGGCCCAATGCCGTCACCAGCGTCGTGGCAAAGGCGACCCCTGCCAGCGCGATCGCGGCGATCAGATAGACGATCATCAGCGTCTTCACGCCGCCGATCTTGTCAGCGAGCGCCCCGCCGATCGGGCGAACCAGCGATCCAGCGAATACGCATCCTGCGGTGCAATAGCCCGCCATGACCGGGGTCAGCCCGAACTGATCGGTGAAGTAGATCGGCAGGCTGGCGGCCAGGCCGACGAAACCGCCGAACGTCACGGCATAGAAGGCCATCAGCAACCAGGCATCGGCCTGTTTCAGCGGCTGGAAATAATCGATCATCTTCTTGGGCGGCGGCGCGTTGGGCGCGTCCTTCGCCATGATCATATAGACGACGAACACGATGGTCAGCGGGATGCAGGCGAGGCCCAGCACCGCGTTCCAGCCGAATAATTTGGCCAGCCCTGGTGCGAAAAGCGCCGCCAGCACGGTGCCCGAATTGCCCATGCCCGCCAGGCCCATCGCCTTGCCTTGATGTTCTGGCGGATACCAGCGGCTGGCCAGCGGCAGCGCGATTGCGAAACTTGCCCCTGCAAAGCCCAGCACGACACCCAGTGCCAGTGTGCCTTCAAAGCTGCTGACCCCCATCATCCAGGCCGTGAATAGCCCGGCGATCACGATCAACTGGCTGATCGCACCCGACATTTTCGGCCCGATCCGGTCGACCAGCAGGCCGTTCACGACGCGCAGCAGCGCGCCCATCAGCGTCGGCGTGGCGACCATCAGCCTTTTTCGGCCGGGGTCAGCGACAATGTCTGTGCGATCATCGGCGCAAGCGGGCCGAGCAGCACCCACACCATGAAGGCGAGGTCGAAATAGAGAAAGGCGGCGACGAGGGTCGGCGTGTGGCCGGCCTTCCAGAAGCTGATCGCGGCGGCGGGCTGTTCACCCTCCTTGTCGCGATCCCAATAAGCAGTAGCCATGATACGTCCCCCAATAAACGGAAATGGACACGAAAAAAGCCGCAGGCGGACGTACGCACGAAGGGCGTAGTCCGGTCAGCGGCTTTGCTGCGATGTGGATGGGGATGGCGGTCCCGTCCTTGGGAGAGCGCATCCGAATATAGGCGCGCTTCATCGCGCGACGCCTATGTTATCTCCCGATTCGCATCATGTTGCAAGGCACAATTTTGCGCCTGCTTTCAACGCAGCGGCGTAAAGCTCGCCAGAAATTCGTCGATCCGTTCGGGGTCGAACACCCGCCCGTCGAAGAATCGGTCCGGCCCCAGCGTCAATTCGCCCCGGCGCGATCCGACCGCCAATGGCATGCCTACCGCCCCCTCCAGCTTCATGCTCGCGCCCGGCATCGGCACATCGCTGTCGGCCAGCGCGCGGCGGAAGATGTCGGGCCGGAACACCGCCCCTGCCTTCGCCACCGTCGCGGGATCATGATCGACCATGCCCCAGCGCACCAGTTGCGAATAGATCCACAGCGCCTGGCTGCGCCACGGAAAGGGCGTCGCCTCGCGCGCGAACAGCATGAAATCGGGACTGGCGATCGGCGCTTCGCCCGCCCGCGCGACGATCTGCCCCGATAGGGCGCGCGCGATCAGATCAGCGGGTTGATCGACATAGACGGGAGCCGCCAGCAACCCTGCGAGATCGGCATGATTGGCCGGGTCGTCGCACCAGGCCGCCGCCCGTACCAGTGCGCGGAGCAGGCGATCGACCGTTTCGGGATTTTCCTCGGCCCAGACCTCCCGAAACGCCAATACTTTCTCGACGCCACGCCGCCAGATGCGCTCGCCGATCGCTACCGCTTCGGCCAGGCCCGCCTCGACCGCTGCGCTGCCCCAGGGTTCGCCCGCGATGAAGCCATCAATCTCGCCCGCCTGCATCGCCTCGACCGTCAGCGAGGGCGGCAGCACACGCAGCACCACGTCGCGATCGGGGTCCACGCCCGCGCTCGCCAGCCAGTAACGCAGCATGATCGCATGGCTGGAAAAGCGATGGACGACACCGATCACCGGCTTGCGCCGCCACAGCCCGATCGCGGCGGCGAAATCATGCGCCGTCCCCAATGGATCGGCCAGGCGCGCCGCCACATCGGGTTCCAGCGCATTGGCGAAATCGCACGCCATCACCAGCATATTGCCGTTGACGTTCAGCTTATAGGGTGCAGCCAATGCCGCTGGCTGCTGGCTAAGCCCCAGCGTCACCGCAACCGCCAGCGGGGCCAGCATATGCGCCGCCTGCACCTGACCATAGACCAGCCGGTCGCGCAGCGTCGCCCAGCTGGTGGTCCGCACCAGATCGAGCGCAATGCCCTCGGCTTCCGCAAAACCCCGCTCGCGCGCCGCGACCAACACGGCCGCATCGGTCAGCGGCAGGAAGGCGATCCGCAGGCCCGTCGTCATAATCCCCCTCCCAACAACTCGCTGGCGGTGATCAACGCCTGTGCCACCTCCACAATCTTCTTGCCCTGGTTCATCGCCGCCGACCGCAACAGCGCATAGGCATCCTGCTCGCTCAGCGATCGCTGGTTCATCAGGATCGACTTGGCGCGGTCGATGACCTTGCGATCGGATAGCGCCGTGCGGGCCTCGTCCAACTCGCTCTGCATCTTGGCAAAGGCGTTGAAGCGCCGCACCGCCAGCTCCAGCACCGGCTTGACCCGCTCCTTGCGCAATCCGTCGACGACATAGGCCGACACGCCCGCATCGATCGCCGCGCCGATCATCGCATCGTCCGACTGGTCCACGAACATCGCAATCGGCTTGGCCAGCGCCCGGCTGACGATGAGCATTTCTTCGAGCGTATCGCGGCTGGGGCTGCCCAGGTCCATCAGCACGACGTCAGGTGCCATGCGTTCGAGCCGCGCGACGAAAGCGCCGCGCGGTGGCACGATATGAATATCGTCATAGCCCGCTTCGCGCAGCCCTTCCTCAAGAACCGTCGCGCGCAGGCCGCTGTCGTCGATGATGACGATTCGCATCTGTCCAAAGCCTCTTCGCCCCCTGAGTGACCGCGATGCTGCGCCGCGTCAATCATGCGCGATCGAGCAAAGTGCGGCAAATGCCGAAACGGCAAGGGCCAGGGTCTCTTCTGGATCTTTACAGACAGGCCGATGTCAAAGCGGTTGGCGATCCGACAACCAGGATGCCGACAAGTCCGACAATCGAAGAGGTGATCGCCAATTGCCGTTCAAGCCCTTCAGGCGCGCGCTTTGCCCACAAGATTACGGCACCGCCCCCCAGAGCAAAGCACAGCCAGGTGACGACCATGGTCCATCGGAAAACCGTTCCGCCCAGCAGCGGCACGACGTCCCACCGCAGCGCGCAGCCAATGCCGTGCAGCGCATAGAGGATCATGAACGCAAAGGCCCAAAGCCACAGGCCGATGGTCACGCGCGTCAGCATCGTCATGCCAACACCTCTGGCAGGAACAGGCATAACAGAACAAGGATCGTCACGGCACCTGCATAGGCCGCGAACATCTGGGCGATGGTCGCTTCCTGCGACCGCGCTACGGACACATAGCCCGCACCGATCCGCGCATGAAGAAAGGCCGCGCCAAAGAGGGCGAGAAAGGCGTGGAAGCCTGCATAAATGATCAACGCCCAGCTTGCCGCGGCATAGGCATGACTGGTCGGCAGCGGCAGAGCCGTCACGCCGATCGCAATCAAGGCCGCGATGACGATGACCTGCGCCCCACCGGCCCACAGCGCAACCCGCTTGGCTGCCGCCAAGGCGCCAGTCCTCACCGTGGTATGCGCGCGATACGCCAGGATGATGCCGCCCAAGGCCGCCACGGCAGCGATCATACCAGGTAGAACGCCCCCGTCCATTTGCGCGGGCGGTGGCCAGTTCGGTGCGATGACCCACAGGAAGGCATAGCCGAACACCAATGACGTGAAGAATGTCCCGTCTGCGACCAGCAACAGACTACTGCCCCACCAACCCGGTGCCCCGCCCACTTCCCGGTGGATGGGGGCCGTCTGTCCGCAACCGATCGACACCATACCGACGTCGGATCGCGCACCCAATACCCACAACCAGCGCCAGGCCAGTGCCGTCACCCCCGCCAGGGGTAGGAGCGCAAACCAATAATAGCCAGACAGCAAGGAGAGGAAGAAGCCGCCGGTCACGACGGCGGTGATCAGCGGCAGGCGGCTATTGCCCGGCAGGATGATGACATGGTCGATCGCCCCGCTCGTCGTATCAACCGCCATCGTCTCGCGCCAGCCATGCCGGATTTCGGCCAGATACCCCTCGCCGCGCGCCAGTTTCAACGCCAGTTCGGGATCGTCCCGAAGCGGCTCCCGTCCCTCGACCTGCGGCAGGCTGGCGATATTATAGGCGGTCGCCGGGATCGGCATGGCCCATTCCAATGTCCCCGCCCCCCATGGGTTGCGACGGCTGCGACGGGCCAGGAAAATCTGGAGCAGCACGTCGATCGCGAACAGCGCGAAGCCGAACGCCATGATGAAGCTGCCCACCGACGATAGCAGGTTGAGCCAGGTCCAGCCCATGTCGTCGGTGTAGGAATAGATCCTGCGCGGCATGCCCAGCAATCCGGTCAAATGCATCAGGAAGAAGGTGATGTTGAAGCCCACCAGGATCAGCCAGAAGGCCGCTTCGCCCAAACGTGGCACGCGCGCCCGACCGGTGAAATGCGGCAACCAATAATAGGCCCCCGCCAGCATCGGGAAGATAAACCCGCCCACCAGCACATAATGGAGATGGGCGACGACGAAATAGCTGTCATGGGCCTGCCAGTCGAACGGCACCATCGCCAGCATGACCCCGGTCATGCCACCCAGCACGAAGACCAGGAAGAAGCCTAGCAGATAGAGCATGGGCAGCTTGCATTCGGGGCGACCGCTCCACAATGTGCCGATCCAGGCGAAGATCTGGATCGCCGTCGGCACCGCCACAAGCGCTGACGCAGCCGAAAAGAAGCCGAGCGCCATATGCGGGATGCCGGTGGTGAACATATGATGCACCCACAATCCGAAGCTCAAAAAGGCGAGCGCCAGCAATGCTGCGACGATCCAGCCATAGCCAAGGATTTCGGCGCGGGCCATGACCGGCAGCACGGTGGATACGACCCCGGCGGCAGGCAGAAAGATGATATAGACTTCGGGATGGCCGAACAGCCAGAACAGATGCTGCCACAAGAGCGCGCTGCCGCCACGGGCCGCGTCGAAAAACGGCCAATCGAACGCGCGTTCGACTTCGAGCAGGATCGACCCCAGGATCAAAGGGGGAAATGCCGCGGTGATCAGCAGATACCAGGCGAACAACGGCATCCGGTCGAGCCGCATGCCCGGCGCACGCAGTTTGAGGATCGACACCGTGATCTCGATCGCCGCTGCAACCGCCGAAATCTCGACGAAGGTGATGCCCAGCAGCCAGACATCGGCATTGATGCCAGGCGTATAGGCTTTGGAAGAAAGCGGCGTGTACATGAACCAGCCGCCATCGGGCGCAACGCCGAACGCCAGCGCCGCGATCAGGATGGTGCCACCAAACAGATAACACCACCAGCCATAGGCCGACAGGCGCGGGAAGGCCATGTCGCGGCTGCCGAGCATTTTGGGCAGCATGTAGAGCGCCAACCCTTCGAACATCGGGATGGCGAACAGGAACATCATGATGCTGCCATGCATCGTGAAGAGCTGGTTGTAGATCGCTGGGCCGACAAAGGCGCTGTCGGGTGTCGCCAGTTGTGCCCGGATGAGCATCGCCAGCACGCCGCCGATCGCGAAAAAGGCGAAGGCGGCCAGGATGAATCGCCGGCCTATGTCGGAGTGATTGACCGAACTGATGGTCCCACGCCAGCCTTTCGGCGTACCCCAGATCGCCGTCAGTGCGCGATGTCGGTGCAGCGTGTTCATGTCATTCTTCCCCACGCTGGAAGGCCGCCCAGCCCGCCGCATCATGCGCCATCACGCGGAACCGGTTGCTGGTGTGGTGAAGGCCACAAAATTCCGCGCACTGCCCCTCGAACAGGCCAGGATCGGTTGCTTCTATCCGCAGCGTGTTCACCAGGCCGGGGATCGCATCCATCTTGCCACCCAGGCGCGGCACCCAGAAACTATGGATCACATCGGCGGAGGCGATGCGCACATCCACCGGTCGGCCAGCAGGAATGTGCAACACATCGCGAGTCGCGATCGCACCGGCGGCACCGGGATGGCGGAAGGTCCAATACCATTGGTGCCCGGTCGCCTCCACCACGACGACATTCCTGGCCGGGCGGGCAATGGTGCGCTCACCCAACATCAGGGCATAGCCAGAAGCCCCAGCAGGATAACGCTTGGCATGGCGAGGCCTAGCCCGCCAAGCCACAGCCCGCTGTTCGCCTTGCCTGTCCCCCCGTTACGACGGCGAAAGGCCAGCGCTAGCAAGGTCAGCATCAACAGCGTCAGTAGCGCCGCCCCCCCCAACATGACCCACCATAGGGTGGCGATATGGCCAGCGGCCGGACCTGCGATATCCAGTGTCGATAACGGTCCAGCGCAGCCGCCGACAATCAATGCTGGCATCGTGGCCGCCATTCGGTGCACAGCAGGGCCATGGACAAGGACACTCAAGCCGACGATGCGCTGGTCGATCCGATTTCGGCCCAGCCGCACTTCCATCGCACCGAATCGCAGATCGCGATCGCGGGTCACCCAATTCACGCGATGCTGGTCGCTTTTCCGATCGCTTTGACGATGTGCACTTTGGGGGCCGACGCCTTCTATTGGTGGACCGGCGATGTCTTCTGGGCGCGTGCCGCCTTGTGGGCGAGCGGCATGGCGTTCATCTTCGGCCTGCTCGCCGGTCTGTCGGGCACGGTCGAACTGTTGCTCGTGCCGGGCATTCGGGCTCGCGCGGCGAGTTGGACCCATTTCGTCATCGCGGTGATGCTGTTGTCGATCCTGGGCGCGAACTGGGGCTATCGTCTCGGTGTCGGCTATGCGGATGCGGTGCTGCCGTGGGGCCTGCTGCTTTCCGCCTTCGCGGCGGGGTTCACGGCGATCACGGGCTGGCATGGCGGCAAGTTGGTGTTCGATTATCACATCGGCACCTCATCGACCGGCAAAGGCTGATCCATCGGCTCTGTCAGCCAGGACGGGGCGAGCCTATCGCTCAAAACCGGCTTGCCCAGCACTAGAACCAGGATGGCACACATGGCGGTCAAGGATAGGGCGAGAAGCCACCGGGCACGGGGCGGGTCATAGCTGCCCTGCCGTTCTCCCATATTGACGGTAATATGGCCGATCCATGCATGGAGTAGAACCAGCACCCCTACCAACACCAGCTTGACGAACATCCAGGGCACGAAAACATCGCGCATGAAGATAAGCGCGGTGCCCATCGCGATCGCTATGACCGCTGCGGGCGTGACGAGGCCGATAAAAGCGCGGTGCGTCAGAAGCCGCAATCGCGAAAAGGCCGCCTGCTGATGGTGATGATCATGTTTGGCCAACAGCAGGGGCAAGGCAATCAACCCCGCGCACCAGATCGACAGGGCCGCAATGTGCAGCAGCTTGAGCGCCACGATCATGCGGCTAGTCCCGCCCGCATCCAGAGGCGCCGTCCGATCAATGCTGCGATGATGGCATAAGGGATTATGCCCGGTGCCCACATGATAAGGCCGGCAAGCTGCTGATCGACCAGTTGGTCCATGCCCCAGGGCAGCGTCGTCCCGACATGCGCCTGGTAGAGCGGCTGCGTCGCAAATGTCAGCAAGGCACCCAGCATCCCCATCTGCACCATGGCAAAGATCGCCGCGAGCGTCGCGGGCACGGCGGGCGCGGCAAAAAGCGCGCGCCAGAACCAAAGGGCGGTGGCCAGCAGGCTCGCTTGCATGACCCAATAGGTCGCACTGTCGATCAGCGCTCGGTCGTAGAGCGAAGGCACGTGCCACAGCCACAGCGTGACGGTAGAGACGAGCAGCGGCAAGCCAAGGCCATGAGCGCGGCGAGACGGCCAGGCCAGCGCGAAGAGCGGCGCAACGACCGCCACGATCAGGATATGATGGACCGCGCGGGCGGAGAACAGGGCGACGCTCAGCGCGCAGAGCGGGGAAACAAATGCCAGGGCCAGCACCGCGACGCCGCCCATCGCGATTTGCGGATGCTTCGTCCGCAACGCAAACGCCGCACACAGCATCAGGCCCAGCAACAGCAGCGGGTCAAAATTCCAGCGACTGATCCACTCGGTCGGCAAAGGCGCCGCGCCGCAATAGCTCGTCATGCCCCCTATCCCCTCCATCAATGACTATCCCTGATCCGATCGGTGCAGCTTATCATGCCCCCAGGCGATACCGATCGCCAACATGGCGCCACCGACGATATTGCCTGCCGTACTGAACGCCAGGTTGATCAGCCCGCTGGCGAAATCGGGGCTTTGCGACGATGCCGCCAGCCATCCCAGGGGAAGGATGGACATGTTGGCGATCGAATGTTCCAGTCCGGCGGCGACGAAGATCATCACCGGGCCGACAATCGCCACAGCCTTGCCTGCTATGGTCCGCGCCTTCATCGACATCCATACCGCCAGGCATACCAAGATGTTCGCGAGGATGGCGGAACAGAATATGGCCGCAGGCGCTTTGGTCAATTTGCCGGTGGCCAGCGCGATCGCCGCCTCGCCGACGCCGTCGCCTAAACCGCCGCTTGCCGCAAATAAAAGAGCGATGGCGACCGCACCGATCAGATTGCCGAACCAGACCATGGCCCATGCGCCAAGCATGCGGCGCGGCTTCAGGTCGCCGGTCATGGTCGACAGCAGCATCATCGTATTGCCGGTGAACAGTTCGGCCCCGACGATCATGACGATCATCAGGCCCACCGAAAAGGCCGCCCCCGACAAAAGCCGCACGGCACCGCCATCGCCCATATTGGCCTGCGCGACCATCGCCGCGACCGATCCGAAAGCAATGAACGCGCCCGCCAATATCGCCAGCATGCCCATGCGCGCGAAAGGCTGCTGCGCCTTGGCCGCCAACGCGGCCGGCGCTGCCGCCGCTATGCTATCGCCCACGGGATCATCGAAAGTCTCGTCCTGCGCCATCACGGCGCGGCTTCGATGCGGACTGGCACGGCCTTGCTTGCTGGGGTCTTGGAATTGCGGTCATGATGGTGCAGCGCAATCAGCGGGTTGAGTTCGGGATAATAGCCCACGATCGTGCCGTCCGGCAGGTCGAAGGGGACGATTTCCAGATTGTCGATGCGCCGAACATGGCCATCGCCTGCATCCCCGACCAGCGCCACGCGCTGTCCCTCGCTCAGGCCCGCGGCCGCCATATCGGCGGGATTGATCAGTATGACATCCCGCTTGCCCTCTATGCCGCGCAGCCGGTCGCTATAGCCATAGATGGTGGTGTTGAACTGGTCGTTGGAACGGACCGTCACCAGCCGGTAGCGGCCATCCACATCGGCCACGTCGGTTGCGGCAAGCATGGCGGGCGCGGTGAACTGCGCCTTGCCGGTCTTCGTTTTCCAGATCCGCTCCCGCGCGCCGTTGCCGCGATAGAAGCCACCCGGCTCGAAGATGCGGGCGTTCATATCGTGGAATTCTTCATGGTAGGTTTCGGCGATCAGATCGCGAACCAGGCTATAGTCCCCAGTCCACGCATCCCAGCGAACCTTGGGATTGGGCATCAATGTCGCTTTCGCGATGCCCGCGACGATCGCCATTTCCGACTTCAGATGCTCGCTGGCCGGGGTGCGATGGCCGATCGACGCATGGATATGGCTGAAACTATCCTCGATCGTCACCGTCTGCGGCCCACCGGCCTGCATATCTTCTTCGCTGCGCCCGAGGCAAGGGAGCAGATAGGCCGTCTTGCCGTTGAACAAATGGCCACGGTTCAACTTGGTGGCGATCTGGACGGTCAGGCGCATCCGTTCCCAGGCGGACTCGATCCGCGCCTGGTCCGGGATGGCGCGCAGGAAATTGCCGCCCAGACCGATAAAGGCCTGCACCGTCTCATCCAGCACGCCTTCGCACACTTCCACCGTGGTCATACCCGTGTCGCGCGGCGGATCGAAGTCGAACTGCGCGGCGAATGTATCGAGCGGCACCAGTTCGGGCTTCTCGGAAATGCCGACAGTGCGCTGCCCCTGGACGTTGGAATGGCCGCGCACGGGGCATATGCCTGCGCCGGTGCGGCCGATATGGCCCCGCATGAGCAGAAGATTGACCAGCATGGCGATATTCTCAAAGCCATGGACATGCTGCGTAAGCCCCATGCCATACACGCCGATCACGCGCTCGGCCTCGACATAGACCCGGCCCGCTTCTTCGATATCGGCGCGGGACAGTCCCGATTCCTGCTCGATCCGGTCCCACGTAGTCGCATCCGCCTTGGCGCGGAATGCATCGAAGCCCAGACAATGTTCGTCGATAAACGCCTGGTCGATCAGCGTGCCGCCCCGGCGTTCATCTTCGGCAAACACATATTTGCACAGCCCCATGATCGCCGCGATGTCGCCGCCCGCGCGCACTTGCAGATACTGGCAACTGATCGGCGTACCATTGCCGGTCAGCATCTGGGTTGGCCGCTGCGGGTTGATGAATTCGATCAGCCCCTTTTCGCGAATGGGGTTGAAGGTCACGACTTTGCAGCCGCGTTCGACGGCTTTCTGCAGGGGGTGCAGGAAGCGCGGACTGTTGGTGCCGGTATTCTGCCCGAAAAAGAAGATCGCGTCGCATTGTTCGAAATCGTCGAGAATGCATGTCCCGACCGGCGACCCGATCAATGCGTTCAGCGTAACGGACGTCGTTTCGTGACACATGTTCGAACTGTCGGGCAGATTGTTATGCCCATAAAGACGCGCGAACAGCGCATAGACATAGGAGGTTTCCAGGCTCGCGCGACCCGATGCGTAGAATATGGCGGACTTGGGATCAATCGCCTGCAATTCCGCACCAATCGCGGAAAACGCCTCATCCCAACTGCACGGCACATAATGGTCGCTGGCCGCGTCATAGCGCAGGGGGTGGGTCAACCGCCCCTCATGCTCCAGATCATGGTCGCTCCAGCCGCGCAGCTCGGTCACGCTATGTTTGGCAAAAAAGTCAGGCGTGCAGCGATGCGTGGTCAATTCCCACAGGGTCGCCTTCGCGCCATTTTCGCAAAATTCAAAAGCATGCGGATGCTTTGGCTTCCCCCAGGCACAACTGGTACACATGAAGCCGCCGGTCTTGTTCTGGCTCCGCAATGTTTCAAACGCACCCGGGGTCGACCTCTCGCCCAAGGCGGTTTCCCCCATGCCGCGCAATGATCCCCAGCCGCCGGTGGCGCTGTCATATTCGACCGTCTTGGGTGGGTTTGCCATATATGCTCCGATGCGCTTGATCCTATAGGGTAAGCGATCAGGAGCGTGTGGGTTCCGTTATATCGGCACTGTGAAGCGGGATAACCGCTCCTATCGTTTGGCGATGCGATTGGTTGATGGGGGACAGGCGCGCGCCGCGGGTTGACGGCACCCGTCGCGGCCGCGATCAGATGAGATAGCCCACCTCATACAGGCCCCAGCGCCGCCCGCCAAATACCAGCGGCACGAACACGCTGCGCAGCGCGCGGTAGCGGCCTTCGCCCAGATCCTGCCGATAGGTGTAGAGGAAGAAATCCCCCTCTCCGTCCAGCGCACGGCGGGTCTGGCTATCCATGAAAATCTGGCGGTTGCGCGCATGCTCCATATTCCAATGATGCTGGCCGGGCCGCTGCGGCTGGGATCGCGCGCTGATATGGGTGGGCAGATACCCATTCATGTCGATCAGACAGCATCCCACGATCGTGCGGTCCTCCCCCGTATGCCGGTCGAGCGCGGGGCGCAGCATCGCGTCGGCAAAGGCCGTAAAGCCGGTCTGATATTGCGCCGGGTCAGACCCTGGCACCCGGCGATAATCGACATCGAACAATTGCGCCATGCCGATATGCCCGTCGGCAAGCCCCTGCTCGATCAGTGCGCCGATCTCCTCCGCGCCCTCCTCGGCCAGCGCGATATAGCGGCTGTTGCGCGTGCGTTGCGGGCCATGTGCGGCGCTGTTGAGCATCGCATTGGCCATCCCCTCCAGCCCTTCGAGCTGCACCCGTGCTTCGTCCGCCCGCGCGGCGCTCTCGCTGGCCGACTGGCTGAACGTCGTCAGCCCGTGGCGCAGCGCGGCGACATCACTGTCCGCCGCATCGGTACAGGCGACGATCGTCTCCGATCGCTCGCCAAATTGCGTTACCAGCGAGGCTATCTCGGCCATGCTCAGCCGCAACCGGTCGATATGGGTGCCCACCCCGCGCCCGCGCACGATGTTGGACTCGACCCCACCGATCAGGTGGCGCGCATCGCGATCCAGTTGGCCCAGCTTGTCGCCGACCGACGCGGCCGATTCCCCCGCCTGCCCCGCCAACCGCCGGATCTCGTCCGCCACCACGGCAAAGCCCTGCGTCGCTGCGCCACCGCGCGCCGCTTCGATCGCGGCATTGACGCCGAGCAGTCGCGTCTGCCGCGCAATCGCGCCCAGTTCGTCCGACACGTCGCCGACCGCTTCGATCACGCTTAGAAACTGGCGCAAATGCCCCTCCAGCCCCGTGACATGCTCGACCAACCCGGTCAGTTCGTCGATCGACAGGGTGATGACGTCATGCCCCTCGGCAATGATCCGTCCGGCGCGCTGCGCGGTCACGCGCAATTCCTGGGCCGCCGCAACGCTTTCGCCATGGCTTGCCGCCAGCGCGTCCATATTCGCCTGCAAATCCACAAGCCGCGCGGAATCCCCCTGGATTCGATGATTGAGCGCACCCAGAAACCCCGCCGTTTCGCTGCATTGCAATGCAATGTCGCCCGACCTTTCGCCCAAATCGGCCAACATATCCCCGTTTTTCAAGCGCGCCCCGTCGTTTCGATTATGTCTGGATAGTGACGGATTAACCATGCACTGCAACACTTAATATTCCGCTGCCGTCATGATCGCGTGACCGGCTTGCATCGCCGCCCTCGCTGTCCGACAAGCCTTCCCATGTTGCTCAACTTTCTCGACGCCCTGCGCGCGGCCGGCATTCCCGTCGGCATCAAGGAGCATCTGTTGCTCCTCGAAGCGCTCGACCGTGACGTCATCGCCCGCCGCCCGGAGGATTTCTATTATCTCGCCGGCGACCTATGTGAAGGATGAAGGCCTGCTCGACCGCTTCGACCAGGTCTTTGCGCAGGTGTTCAAGGGCGTGTTAAGCGCGCAGGGAGTCGAGGCTGACATCCCCGAAGAATGGCTCCGCCTCGTCGCCGAAAAATATCTGAGCGCGGAAGAGATGGAGAAGATCAAGTCGCTGGGTGACTGGGACACGATCATGGACACGCTGAAAAAGCGGCTGGAGGAGCAGAAGGGGCGGCATCAGGGTGGTAATAAATGGGTCGGCACCGGCGGCACCTCGCCCTTCGGCCATGGCGGCTATAATCCCGAAGGCGTCCGCATCGGCGGGGAATCGCGCCACAAGCGCGCGATCAAGGTCTGGGAACAGCGCGACTTCGCCAATCTCGACAACACCCGCGACCTTGGCACCCGCAACATCAAGGTCGCGCTGCGCCGCCTGCGCCGCTTCGCGCGCGAAGGGGCGACCGACGAACTCGATCTCGACGAAACCATCCGCGGCACCGCACGCCAGGGCTGGCTCGACATCCGCATGCGCCCGGAACGGCATAATGCGGTCAAGCTGCTGCTCTTCCTCGACGTCGGCGGATCGATGGACCCGTTCATCACGCTCTGCGAAGACCTATTCTCGGCCGCCACGGGCGAATTCAAGAATCTGGAATTTTTCTACTTCCACAACTGCCTCTATGAAGGCGTGTGGAAGGACAACCGCCGCCGCTTCGCCGAACGCACGCCGACCTGGGACATTCTCCACAAATATGGCCATGATTATAAGGTGATCTTCGTCGGCGACGCGGCGATGAGCCCCTATGAGATCAGCCATCCGGGCGGGTCGGTCGAACATATGAACGAGGAAGCAGGCGCGGTCTGGCTCGAACGGATCGCCCACACCTACCCCGCCACCGTCTGGCTCAACCCAACACCGCAGGCCCATTGGGGCTATAGCCAGTCCACCCGCCTGATCCGCGACCTGATGAACGATCGCATGTATCCGCTGACGATCGCGGGGATAGACGAAGCCATGCGGGAATTGACGCGGAAGCGGTGAGTTCGTCGGGCGACGCTTTTAGCGAAGCGCGTGATGGTCTCGAAACGGCCGACATTTGCCCTAAAATCCTCCCCTGTAAGGGGAGGGGGACCGCGAAGTGGTGGAGGGGTGTAACCCCATCGAGAGCGAGACACCCCTCCGTCTGGCCTACGGCCAGCCACCTCCCCTGCCAGGGGAGGATGATTAAAATGACCAGCAATTAGACGCTCCTAACTAAGACAGGTTTCAAATATTGCGAACATCTGCCGCCGATGACACTATCGCATGATGACAACGAGGAAACGGGAACAACGGGAATTAGCACAGCGACGCTGGCCGCTGCTTTCTAACCTTATCGGTTGTTATTTTAATGAGGATTTCGATATTCTTTACGGCTCCCTTGGTGGGGCCGTTGCCGCTGCGGCTCAGGATGGGGCACTGGATCACCGGCGGGCCATCCTAAAGGAGTGGCGAGACTGGAACTCATCCGTGGGCGCGGCTAGCGACCTCCGTCCCGAATTGAAAAAATGCTTTTCGATTGCTGTTCGGTTCAGCAAGCCGGAGGAGGCACGGCATCTTATGGACGACATCTATGATAGCTTGATGGAAGGGATAAGGGGCGAAACGCACCGAGATATTTGATCTCGGCTATCCCGAAAATATCACTCCTCAGCAAACCGTCGCCTATCCACCCTTCATCACCATTGCCCCACCGGCGCGCCTCACCCCCGAAACAGCACCCCACCCGTCATCGGCTCCGGCACGCCCGTCGTGCCCGGAAAGCTGATCGGCAGCCCCAGCATCGACCGCACCGCCATATAAGCAAAGCCCTGCGCCTCCAGCGCGTCGCCGTCCCAGCCCAGGCCATCGACCGGCACCACATCCAGCCCCGTCCGAGCCCGCAACATCGCCATCAACGTGGCATTATGCCGCCCCCCCCCCCGCGACATGGATGCAGGCGGGGCGCACCGCCAGATGGTCGATCGCCCGCGCCACCGCCGCGGCCGAAAAAGCGGTCAGCGTCGCCGCGCCATCCTCCAGGCTCAAGCCCTGCACCGCGTCAATGGTGAACGCTTCGCGGTCGATGCTCTTGGGCGGCGGCAAATCGAACCAGGGATCGGCCAGCATCGCCGCCAACCGCGCCTCGTCCACTTGGCCAAGCGCGGCCGCCGCGCCGCCCTCGTCATAGGCCGCATCGCCCTGCGCCTGCATCCAATTGTCGATCAGGCCGCTCGCCATGCCGGTGTCGAACGCGACCAGATCGCCGTCCGTCCCGATCACGGTGATATTCGCCACCCCGCCCAGGTTCAGGATCGCGACCGGTTTCGCTAACCCATCGGCCAGCGCGCGATGATAGACCGGCATCAGCGGTGCGCCCTGCCCGCCCGCCGCCACATCGGCGCTGCGCAGGTCGCCCACCACCGTAATGCCGAACGCCCCCGCCAGCGCGGCCCCGTCGCCAATCTGCCAGGTCCAGCCCCGGTCGGGCCGATGCGCCACGGTATGGCCATGAAAGCCGATCACGCCGATATCCTGCGCCACATGCCCGCTGCGCCCCAAAAGGTCCGCGATCGCCTCGACATGCAATTCGGTGAGTTCACCCTCGACCGACGCGATCAACGGCTCGAACCCCGGCGCATCCATCGCCATCGCCCGCGTGCAGCTTTCCGCCAGCCGCACGCGAAACCCGTCCTCATAGGCTTTGGCGTGAAAGGCGACCGGCGTCACCACCCCCTCCCCGTCCGTCTCGATCAAGGCAGCGTCGATCCCGTCGCGCGACGTCCCGGACATCAAACCGATTGCCAGCATAGGGAATAGACTCCGCCTCTTTAATCACGCCCTCGCCAATGCTACAGGCGCGGCCCATGAGCAACTATCAGTCCGATCTTCTGCGCCTGCTCGAAGCGCGCGGCTACATCCACCAGCTAACCGACGCGGCCGGCCTCGACGCCATGGCCGCAAGTCAGGTGGTGCCGGGCTATATCGGCTTCGATCCCACCGCCCCCTCGCTTCATGTCGGTCATCTCGTGTCGATCATGATGCTGCGCCAGCTTCAGAAGGCGGGGCATAAGCCGATCGTCCTGATGGGTGGCGGCACCGGCAAGATCGGCGATCCCAGTTTCAAGGACGAAGCACGCAAGTTGCTGACGACCGACCTGATCGCGCAAAATGTCGCGAGCATCAAACGCATCTTCGAACGTTTCCTGACCTTTGGCAATGGCCCGACCGACGCAATCATGGTCGACAATGCCGACTGGCTCGACAAGCTCGAATATATCCCGTTCCTGCGCGACATCGGCCAGCATTTCTCGGTCAACCGGATGCTCAGCTTCGATTCGGTCAAGCTGCGGCTCGACCGCGAACAATCGCTCAGCTTCCTCGAATTCAACTATATGATCCTGCAGGCCTACGACTTTCTGGAGCTGTCGCGCCGCGCCTCCTGCCGCCTGCAAATGGGCGGGTCGGATCAGTGGGGCAATATCGTCAACGGCGTCGAACTGGCCCGCCGGGTCGATGGCACCCAGGTCTTTGGTTTGACCACGCCGCTGCTCACCAATGCCGATGGGTCCAAGATGGGCAAGACCGTGGGCGGCGCGGTGTGGCTCAACGAAGATCAGCTATCGAATTATGATTATTGGCAATTCTGGCGCAACACGGCCGATGCCGATGTCGCCAACCGCCTGCGCCTGTTCACCGACCTGTCGATGGATGAAGTCGATCGGCTTGCCGCCCTGCAAGGCGCGGAACTCAATGAGGCAAAGAAGATCCTCGCCAATGCCGCAACCGCTTTGTGCCGGGGTACGGAAGCCGCCACCGCCGCGGCCGAAACCGCGAGGCTGACGTTCGAGGAAGGCGCGTCCGACGCCAACTTGCCCACCGTCAGCCTCGGCACCGACGGCCTGACCGTGGTGCAAGCCACGACGGCTCTCGGCTTCGCGCCCTCGAACAAGGAAGTCCGCCGCAAGCTGGCCGAAGGCGCGATTCGCGTAAATGGCCAGGTCTGACCGACCCTGCCGTAACCGTAAACGCAGGCGACAAGCTGAGTTTCGGCGCGAAAAAGCATGGAATGATCATCGCCTGACTGGAATAAAGACTTAGGCGAAGATTAACCTTATCGGTCAGGATGTCGTTCACAACTGTGCGGGCAGGCTGCGGCCATGTCCTCGCTATTTACCCATCTCGACCATGTTCAGCGCTCGCGCGACCCCGCCGTCGATCAGCGCCGGGCGCGCCGCGATCTCGTCGATCTGGTCAGCCATGTCACGGCGCGCGGCAGCGCCCATAGTGTGCGGATCATCAACCTGTCGTCGCTCGGCCTCATGTGCCGCAGCGATGGCGGGTTGCCCGTGGGCGAACGCATCACCGTCTGGCTACCGTTGGTCCAGGATATCGCCGCCGACATCCGCTGGGTCGAGGATGGCCGCATGGGGGTGGAGTTTCTCGAACCCATCAAGCCGCTTCTCTACGACGGGCTGATGGGTCTCATTCCACCGCGTCGGACGGCCTGGTAAAGGGCATCAGGGCCACGCCCTCCGCCGTCTCGATCCGCTGACGCCCGCGTACCAGCGCTTCGGGCATCTCGTTGCGTAAAAAAGTCCAGCATTGCCTCGCGCACGTCGCAGCGCAGATCGAACGCCATCCCGGCATTGCGCGCCGATAAAAGGCAGCGCAGTTCCAGCGCATCGGCGCGATGGTCGGTCACTTGCAACAGCACGACGCGCCCGTCCCACCGCTCGTTCGCCTTGGTCACCTCGACCAGCCTGTCGCGGATGCGCGCCACATCGGCGGTCGGATCGACATAGAGGAACACCGTGCCCAAAAGGTCGGACGTCTTGGTCGTCCAGTTCTGAAACGGCTTTTCCAGAAAATAGGACACCGGCACCACCATTCGCCGATCATCCCAGATCCGCACCACGACGAAGGTCAGCGTGATATCCTCGATCCGCCCCCATTCGCCCTCCACGATCACCACATCGTCCAACCGGATCGGATCGGAAAAAGCCATCTGGATGCCCGCGATCAGATTTTTGAGCGCGGGCTGGGCCGCCGCGCCCACGGCGAGGCCGACCAGGCCCGCCGACGCCGCCAGCGTCACGCCGATCGTCCGCACGCCGGGAATCGCCATCAGGATCATCGCGATCACCAGCACCGCGATGACGCTTTGTGCGACGCGATAGAGGATGCGGACGCGGGTATGGCGCTGCCGCGCTTTCAGATTATCCTCGGCGTTGATATCGACGCTGCGCTCGATCATCACACGCATCGCCCGCATGAGCCGCAACAGCAGCCATCCGAACAAAAGCGCGAACGCCATCTTCGACCCGATCGACCACAGGCTTTCGATCCGCGGCCCCAGATCCAGCGGCTGCACCCCCGCCCCCAACGCCATCAACACCACCAGCCAGCGCGTCGGCTGGAACAGCGCGGGCAGCAGCACCGGGTCCACCCGCTGCCGAACAACCCGCACCACGACGGCATAGAGCGCCCAGTGCAGCAGGAAAGCGGTGATCACCGCCAGCCCGATCGAGAAGGCGGCAGTCGACGTAATATGGGTCAGGCTGATGTCCATCATCCCGCCAAAACGCGGCACAAGGCCGATTGTTTCGCAGACGCAGCATATTCGCTGAGGGTTTGGGTTCCCCGCCCGCTCGCGCGCTGCAACCCACCGCCGCGCTCAGCCACCGGCCTGCTCTTCTTAGCCCTCTCCCGCCTTCGCGGGACCACCAATGTTGTAACTCGCTGGTAATTGCGATCTGATCCAATGTAACTTGGCTGGCGGCCGCATGAGTCGCCAGCCAAGCGCCTCACGTTTAATTTTAAACCAGATTTTAAAAAACTGGGGATCGATCCCCACGAACGTTCCCACATGTTGCATGGGATGACACACTCACCGCTGCCCTACTCTTCGAATCATCGCCATCATAGGAAAGAAAATAAAAACAAGGAGGATTTGTTGATACCGGATCCAACGGCCAATTGCGTTCAGCGGGTGTCCGTTAGCAGTTCCTGGTCATCGAACACTCGGCCGTTGGTGATTACCTTGCGCACCTTGAAGGTATTGGCAATATCCTCAAGTGGGTCACCGTCGATCAGGGTGATATCCGCGAGTTTGCCCGCCTCTAACGTTCCAGCATCAAGATTTAAGGCCTGCGCGGGATTGATAGTCGCGGTTTGGAGCGCTTGGAAAGGGGACAGGCCCGCTTCAACATAGGACGCAATCTCCGCATGAAGATTTGTTGCGATCATTGTGTCAGTGCCTGCCACAATGACTGCACCAGCATCATATATTTTCTTGAGACTCGCTAGACTTCCTGCAACCATAGGCCGCACCAATGCCTCGAACGGACTCTTCTCTGTCACAGACTTCTGTGCCCAGTTGGGATAGAGTTTGACACGCGGATCACCGCGATAGCTCGGATTCCTCGCTAAATAGCCCGACAATGATCCAAAGTTAGTAGGTGCCAATGTACGTCGGCTTCTGCCAAAAAGCTGAACCACATCGTCATAGGCAATGCCCATCGGACCCTGCTTTGGTGAATAGCCCCGCCTACTGCTGGCCCCCATATGCTCGGTCCCATCGACGCCTGTATAGGCTGCAGGGAATATTTCGTGGCCAGATACCGGAATGCCCATTTCATGAGCGGCCTCGACAATGCGCCGTTGATAGATATCGGGCATGCGTACATAGCTTTTCATCAAGTCATATTTCAGAGCGCGAGAACGCTCGATCTCGCGCTCCAGATGCGCTGGACCCGACACCGCGACGCCCATCTTATAGTACACGCGCTGCCACTCAAGCAGTGGCCCGCCGACATAAAGGCGCGGACCAATACGTACTCCCGCCTCGGCTGCCTCCCTGTCCTCGATCGCGTCATAGACCTGCGTACCTGGGTCACGCACCGTCGTGATGCCATAGGCCAGCCAGGCCCGTTGCAGGTTTGAACCGAAGTCCTTCTGGATATGCGCGTGATATTCGATGAGGCCAGGGATCGCGGTCAGCCCGGTCCCGTCCACATACTTGTCGGCCGAATTGTGCAGCGTCTGATCATGGTCGCGGATTTCTGCGATCCGGTTACCCTCGATCACAATATCCTTCTCGTGCTGGGTCACATCCTGGACAGCATCGACCAGATTGCTGACGTGTATGACAGTGCGGCCCGTTGGCTTGGCAAGCCGATAGCTAAGATCGACCGGAATGTCTGTGATGATACCGGAGTCCGTGTCGATCTTCTTCAACCTGTCGGACGACTGGTAGAGAATGGTGCGGGAATCTGCCGTCCAAGTTGGGAAATATGAGACTTCTGAAGTGTAGCTTCGCGGAGGACCCAGCGGCTTGGCGTCGGATCCGACCGGCCAGATTTTCAGCACCCCTTCATAGATGCCCGCCATCTTGGTTCCGTCCGGCGCCCAGGCTGGGCCGCTCCCACTCCGTGTGTCCATCGACATATTCGGCTCTGGTAACTGCCAGAAAGGTTCAGTCTTGCCGTCGACTGGAATGACATAAACCTGATTCGTGCCCTCACGGAAGCTCTTAGAGAATTTATAGGACAGGCTGATCGCAATATATTTTCCATCTGCCGACCAACTGGGGCTACCTGGCTGGCCGAGAGAACCTTGCAGCCTTGTCACCTTACCGGTTGTGACATCGACAACGCACACACCCGCATCGCCCCAGACGCTATCGACGTCGAGGAAAGCAACGAGTGCACCATCCGGCGACCAGGCCGCGCCAAGCGGTTGCGTGTCGATGCTGGTGAGTTGCCGATCTTTTCCGGTTTTGAGAGACCTGATCCATAGCTGGAGAAGCCCGCCGCCCTTGTCGGAACTGTAAACGATGCTCTGGCCGTCTGGCGACCAGGCAGGGTCGGCATCCAGGGCGGCATCGTTGGTCAAATTCTCAGGCGCGCCGCCTTGCGAAGGCATCATGTAAAGGTCACCCAATGCCACAAAGGCTATCCGGTCACCGCCGGGCGAGATTTTAGGATGGACGATGCCGAGCGCCTTACGAGCTGCGGTCGAATCCCAGTCGCGCTTCGCGCGTGTATAGCTGGGGTGAATAACCTCAAGCCTAGCAGCAAAGTCAACCGTCGATACTCGGTTGTTCACACGCCGCCGAATTTTACCGTCAGCCACATAATAGTAACCGCCCTGGCCCCATGACGCGCGAAAGGGAAAGACATTTTCGCCGTCGCTCACAACTTCGCCGTCGATCTCCAGTCTTGATCCCTGGCCATCCTGAACGACGTAAGCCACCTGGCCGTCAGGACCAAAGGAAGGTGCGTCCACTCGACCGCCCTTGATCTCCTTCATCAGGCTTTCCTTGCCGTCAGCTAGGTTCGTCACCCACAATGCCGTTTGACTGCCTTCGGCACCTGCATACCCAATGCGCTTGCCGTCGGCGGACCATGTCGGCATCCGGTCCTCGCGCGCAGTTTTGGTTATCTGCGTCAATGCGCCAGTTTCGACATCGATCGTCCAGATGTCGTAACTGCCTGAGCGATCGGATGAGAAGGCGATCGTCTTACCATCAGCTGACCAAGCCGGCTCGCGATCATCATTGGTGCCCTGTGTGAGTTTGCGGGCATCCGTGCCATCGGGCCTGATGGTCCACAGGTCGTAACCGCCGTCACGAAAGCCAAAATATGCCAGGCGTGAGCGTCGGGTGCCCAGACTGGCTGGCGTGCGTCGTTAAAGTAATCCGTAATCCGCGTCGCCCGCCCGCCCTTGGCGGAAATAATCCAGAGACTGCCTTGCAGATCGACCGCTAGCCATTTTCCATCAGGGGATACCGAGACCGCCATCGAAGTACCCTCATGCACATCGAAGGCAGTCGGCGTCTCGCCACCGGGGGGCGGAAGATTGGACGGCTGCGCCTGAAGTGGCGTATTATTGCTCAAGATAATAGCTGTGGTCATTACCAAAAAAGGAGGAAGCGCTTTCAAGCTTACCATAATAACTCCCTATGGTTTGGAGTGATTTTTAAGCGTGCAAATATTGCAACGAAATTCTGACTATGGCTCGCCATGGCAACAGCCGCTGATTATCGATAATGCCATTGCTTTGCTTATATCCATTTCTATTATCTACACTATTGTCATTCTTAAGCAGACACATCATTTTTCGATAATTAGAATTCTATGTTGAGTCGGGTGTAATAAAAGCCTCCGCTAATACCGTAGGGCGCGTAGGCATTATAGAGGAAGCCGACGAACTGGTTTACTGGCCTCACTTTACTCGGATAGGTGTTGAGCAGGTTGTTCGCGCCGATGGAAAGCTTGATGCCCTGTGTCAATTTGTACCCGATTTCTAGGTCGACAATAACTTTGGGCTTTAGCGTGTCATCGACAAAGTCTCGGAAGCAAATATCGCTCACGACATTGACCGCACAAGCGGTGAAATCGGCGGTGTGAAAGGCTGGCGCGCCGGCGCGCTGAACGATCTTACCAAAGCGCGTCGCGCGCAGGTTCATATTTAAATCATCCTTTTCCCAAAGGACGTTGGCGATGAACTTATTGCGTGGCGTGCCTTCGGTCAGATCGCCTCGCTTGGTGCGTCCGATTAGGGCCAAGCCCGAGGCCGCGATCGGTCCAGGAACAGGATCAATGTGGGTGAAGGTAGTCTTGTTGAAGTTCGCCGACAGGCTTAACGTCGCGGTACCCATGTCGCCTAAGCCGGCGCGATAAGTTCCGACAATGTCGAGACCGCGCGTCCGGGTGTCGGCAGCGTTGGAGAAGATCAGGCCACCCGCGATTCCTCTAATGCCGGCCGCTTCGAGCGCATCGATAACGACCTGACCGCTCAGCGTCTCGCTGAGTAGGATGCGGTCCTTGATTTTGATCTGATAGGCATCGATCGTGACATTCAGGTTCGGCACTGGCGTAAGCACGATGCCCGCCGAGAAGTTGACCGACTTTTCAGGCTTGAGCGGAACAGCCCCCAATGCCCTCGCCGCAGGCCTGCGACCGGGAGCGCCTGAACCGGAAGCAATACGCTGACGCCATTCTGAATCACGCCGATCGTCGAGGACGATGCATAGTGCTGCTGTTGCAATGTGGGTGCACGGAAACCAGTGCTGGCAGTGCCTCGGATTGCGATGCCCCGCATCGGTTCAATCCGCAGCGATGCCTTGCCGGTGTCGGTCGTGCCGAAATCGGTATAATCCTCATGGCGCCCGGCAAGTCCGAATTCCAGCCCCTCGACAATCGTGCCTTCAACGTTGAGATAGGCGCTCCAGTTGCTGCGGCTCCAGGATCCGGCACCTTCGGGCACGAAGCCTGTGACGCCCTGCGCGCCGACGCCGGTACGCTGCACACCCGCCAGCCACGATCCCGGCGGCGATCGGTAACCTCCGTCAATATAAGATTCCGGATCGCCCTGGCCGATCATGAATTTGTTCTTCTTATATTCGGTACCGACCGCGACGGACAGCGGTTCGGGCAGGCCGACCTCGAAATCCTTACTTAAATCGAGATTGTTGGTCCACTCGTCGAACCGGATCTTCCCCAGATAGAAATTGGTAGGGCTTGCCGTACCCAGCGATGGGTTGAGAGATGTCGTCTGCTTATACTTTACTTCGTTCTGGGAGTAGGTTGAACTGATGTCGAAGCGCACACCGCCGCCGATCTCCCCACGCAAACCAAGAGCGTACTGGAAATCTTCGTCATAGACATGGATGCGCGGGATATAGCCTTCGGGATAGATATCGATGATATTATTGAGCGCAGCGGGCGTGCGATAGGTCAACCAGCCTGCCGCATGACGTTTGGAATATGTACCAAAGCTATAGGCTTCCAAGCTGTTACCGACAGGTAGCATGGCGTCATAGCCCAAGTTGCCGCCGATGACCTCGGGTTGCCCGGCCTTGCCGCGAAAGCGGTTGAAGTCGGTGCCGTTGCGCGGATCGCCGGTGGGGTAAAAGTTTCCCCCGATGGGCGATCCGTCGACGATCGTTCCCGCCTGAAGCACGCCATCCGCTGAGAGGTGGATATAGCCGCCGTCGCTTCCCAATGCGAAGCCATTGTTGACCTGAAAACGGCCCTGCTCGCCACCATTGTCAGCGGTACTGCCGAGCGTGATGGCCGCGCCTCCCGATGTATCATTTTTAAGGATGACGTTGATGACGCCCGCAATTGCGTCAGATCCATATTGTGCCGATGCGCCATCGCGCAACACTTCGATGCGATGAATGGCATTGCCGGGGATAAGGTCGAAGTCTGGCGGTGACTGACCGTTTTGAACCGAACCATTGATGAACAACGTTGCGCTGTTATGGCGCCGCTTGCCGTTGACCAGCACTAGCAGTTGATCGCCACCCAAACCGCGCAGTGACAAGGTGCGGACCGCCCAACTTGCGCCCGCACCGTTGTTAGATACGTTGATGGATGGCACGAGCGTACCGAGGAGGTCGCGCACCGACTGCTTGCCGCTAGCTTCCAGATCTTTTGCACTAAATACATCGATCGGCGCCAAGCTTTCAGCGACGGTGCGGGTGGTCTGACGGGTGCCGGTGACGATGACTGTGGCTGTTGTATCATCGGTATCCGCCTCGACGGAAGCCGTTGCGGTGCCGGGCGTTGATTGTGCCTCAGTCATCGGAGCGGCATGCAAGGCTTCACCCGCAATAAGTGAACGGGGCGCTGCACGACCAGCGGACTGGACAATGGTTTCAAATCCGCTTTCAAAAGATAGAGCAGGCCGCGCATTGATTGCAGCGAGCGTTTCACGCGGCGAAACAAGGCACGTGGCAAGGCTAAGCCCTGCCATGACTTTATGGTTACGCATTGCTGTTCCCCTGATTGCGCGGTTTAACTGCCGCTACTCACTTTCAGACGAACCAAGCAGGCGGATCCGCCACAAAACTGTCGTTTAATAAGAAATTTAATTCGACCGCAGGAACTAATACCAAATCTCTTAGCTCGACTTTGTACAATCAGGTAGCAAAGCATAGTGCCTGAGCCATGCGCTTTAGGCGGGTCGTGGGAATATAGTGCGGTTCTGGGTGCGGCGGGGAGTGTTGATTAATGTCGCCGACCCAGAGTTGGAGGCGGACGGCTCCGATGGCGTCACTGAATGTCAGGCTGGTTTTTCGATACCAGGCGGCGGAATAAGGGGTGCTTTTAGTGGCCAACAGATCGCAGGCCCATAGCGATATAAGGCTGTAGAGACCCAGCAGCGCCGGCGTGGTTCGCGCTATGGCTTTGTCGGTCCACTGGCGCTGTGTTTCGACACCCAGGTGAGCACGGGTTTCTGCAAAGGTGACCTCGATCTGCCATCGTCGGACGTAGAGGGCGATTATCTCGGCGGGCTCGAGGGTGATGTCGGTACTGAAGAAGGCTTGCGGGCCGCGCTTTCCGTCAGGATCGCGAACCAGGACCCAGCGGACCGGCAAGACCGGTGTGCCGGGCCTGTACCATAAGGCGATGTCAGATGTGATCTCGAGCGTCTTGCCGTTGAGATGGCCATACCAGGCAGAGACGAGAATGCTGGTCCAGCGTGTCGCCGGGTTGGCGAGCAGGGTCTTGAGTTTTGGTAATGCTCGCCCTTTCTGCGCCGGTCGCCCCATCGTGCGTGCCGTTCGCCCCGCAGGCTGTGCAAACAAGTTGGCGTCGAGCCGCAGTCGGCTGATGAGTGTGGCCCGGCGGACGATCGCATGTGCCAGTTCGTGGACAGCAAAGCTGCTGTCGCCAATGAAGATGACCGTAACGATCGTCTCCTCATAATCGCTGGTGCGCGCGCAGGCAGGGGCTGGGGACTGTCAGGATTTCCGTGTGTGACCGGGCATAATGGGTAACAAGGAGTCCCACTATGTCACGACGCAAAGAACCCGTTATTCCCAATGCGCTTCTCGACCAGCTTTTGGCCGGAGGCGCTGCCAGTGCCGCATTTGAACAAGGTGGCTTGCTGGATTCGCTGAAGAAGGCGCTCACGGAGCGCGCGTTAAATGCGGAGATGGATCACCATCTTGCGACAGGCGAAGGTGCCGGTAACACGCGCAACGGCTATGGCCGGAAGACCGTAATGACCGAGACCGGCAAGCTGGAGATTGATGTCCCGCGCGACCGCCAGTCCAGCTTCGACCCGCAGCTGATAGCCAAGTATCAGCGCCGCTTTCCGGGCTTCGATGAGAAGATTGTGTCGATGTATGCGCGGGGCATGAGCACCCGGGAGATTACCGGGCACCTGCAGGATCTGTACGGCATCGATGTGTCGCCCGATCTCATCAGCACGGTGACGTACGCGGTGCTCGATGAAGTCGCCGTCTGGCAGCAACGCCCGCTCGATGCGATCTATCCGCTGGTCTTTTTCGATGCGATCCGGGTAAAAATCCGAGACGAAGGCATGGTCCGCAATAAAGCGATCCATATCGCCCTTGGCGTCCGCGCCGATGGCGCCAAGGAAGTGCTCGGGCTGTGGCTTGAGCAAAACGAGGGTGCCAAGTTCTGGCTGCGGGTCATGAACGAGCTGCGCAACCGTGGCACAGAGGATATTCTACTTGCTGTCGTCGATGGCCTCAAAGGCTTTCCAGATGCGATCACAGCCGTGTTTCCCGAGGCCGTCGTTCAAACATGTTGGTGTGGACGGCCTCCAAACGGCATCACAATGTGCCAGATTGAGGTTGTTGCAAATCTCAAGGAGGAGACCGTCCGTGGAACACCTTATCCGAGTTGGCGTCGACACGTCAAAGCACGTTTACCAGTTGCATGGCGTCAACGCCGCCGAGAAGCCAATTTTACGCAAAAAGCTGCGTCGTACCGAGATGATGGCGTTTTTCGAGAAGCTGCCGCCAACGGTGATTGCAATTGAGGCGTGTGGGGCGTCTCACCATCTGGCGCGGCTCCTTACGTCGTACGGCCATGAAGTGAAGCTGATCGCGCCGCAGTTGGTGAAGCCCTATGTAAAGCGCGGGGAAGAACGATGCGGCTGATGCTGAGGCTCTGTGTGAAGCAATGAGCGACCCCACGATGCGCTTTTGTGCCCATGAAAAACTGCCGAGCAGCAGGCAGCGCTCATGCTGATCGCGTACGCGATCGGTTGATCCGCACCCGTACGCAGCTGGTCAAACGCGATCCGCGGTTATGCAGCCGAGTTCGGGCTGATTGCTGCCCAAGGCAAGTGCCGGATCGTTACGCTGCTCGATCGTATCGCGATGACCCCAAACTGTGCCGGCGCTTGCGCGAAACGCTGTTTTGCCGCGCAGGCGAAGGAATATTCTCAGCTTCAGGACCAAATCGAAGAGGTCGAAGCGGAGTTGGCGGCATGGCACCGCGCCAACGAATGCAGCCGACGCTTGGCG
>NZ_JEMV01000052.1 GCF_000588875.1 Sphingobium sp. Ant17 | reverse complement strand
GTGGGGGATAGCTGCCCAGGGTCCAGGGCGGGGCGGGCCGCCGTTCGATGCGCGCCAGCGCGATCTGCTTGACCGCATCGAAGCCGATTGCGCCGATACAGATCGCCTCGTTCACCGCGAAGGTGACGATCTCCATCGGTATCGCCTCCAACAGGCGCAGGATCTGGATGAACTCGCGCTTGCCCTTGTTGCCCATGCGCGCCTCAAGGAGGTGACGCATATGCTGGAACGCTTGCGGCAGAGCCCAGTCCTGCAGCGCGGCGGCCTGATCGAGCGCATTGGGCTTGGTCTCGATCAGCGCCAGATAATGCAGCGGGTTCGCCACGAACATGGCCTCACCATAACAGCGCGGATGTCTGGCGATCTCTTCATTGCCACATAGGATGACCACCGTGTCGACGAAGCCCTTCACCATGACATCCTGGAAGCCGTACCGGGTCGGCACCGAGTAGTCGTTGGTGCGGTAACGCACTAGGGCGGTCGATGATACGCGAGCGGCCCTGGCCTCGCACGGCTCGAACTGCCCTGCTGGCAATGCCCGCATCGTCGCCAGATCGGCCAGAAGCCGTGCGCCGATCGTCTCACTATGTCGGCCAGCCCGCTCTTCCTGCCGGGCCCGGCAGCGGTCCAACAGCTCATCATTGAAGTCATCGAAGCTGGACGCATGCGGAATCGGTACCATGAAGCGCGATCGGGCGTGCTTGACCAGGCCTTCCACCTTCCCCTTGTCGTTCCCCTTTCCAGGCCGACCAAAGCGATCGGTGAAAAGATAATGGCTGACGAGCCCGGTGAACGCGCGTGTTCGCTCGCGCTTTCCATCCCCGCAGATCTTGGCAACCGCGATCTTCGTGTTATCATAAAGGATCGACAGCGGCACGCCGCCGAAGAAGGCGAACGCCGATACATGCCCGTCCAGAAAGGCCTCGGTCGTCTCCGCTGGATAGGCCTTCACAAAGCAGGCATCCGATTGCGGCAGGTCCATGCAGAAGAAGTGCATCTTCCGGCGGACACCATCGATCACACCCACCGCTTCGCCAAAATCCACCTGTGCATGTCCCGGCGGGTGCGCCAGCGGCACGAACGTCTCGCGTCCACGCGCCCGGCACAGCCGGACATAATCTTTTACGACAGTGTAGCCTCCGCCAAAGTCATGCTCGTCGCGCAGGCGTTCAAAGATCCGCTTGGCACTATGCCGCTGCTTCACAGGCGCAATGCGATCCGCTGCCAGGATCGCGTCAATCACTGGCAGCAGCGGCCCCAACTTCGGCTTCGCCACAGGCTTGGTCCGCGTGTAGCCCGGCGGCAGCGAGAACCGGCACATCTTCGATATCGTCTCGCGGCTCAGTCCAAAGACCTTCGCGGCCTCGCGCTGGCTGTTACCTTCAACAAAACAAAGTGCCGAACGGCGGCGTAGCTCTCCACGGCAAACATCCCCGGCCACCCCCTTAAAAGAAGCAACCTATCCAATGGCTGGTTTTTAAACCGCCACGCTCAGCAAATCGCTGGCGCTCCATTGGCCTGGTTTGTCACCGCCCTCTACAGGATCTACGGCCGCACCCTTGTGCGCCCGGCAGGTTTGCGTTCGACCGTGACGAAGGAGCCCGTCGGCCCCGTCGCCGCCTTCGCGCCATGGAATTTCCCCCTCGCTAATCCCGGGCGCAAATTGGGGGCCCCGATCGCAGCGGGCTGTTCCGTCATTTTGAAGGCGGCGGAGGAAACGCCCGCGTCCGCGCTGGGCGTATTGCAGTGTTTGCTTGATGCGGGCCTGCCGCCGGAAGTAGGCCAGGCGGTGTTCGGGGTGCCGGGTGATGTATCCCGCCATCTGCTTGGCAGCCCGGTCATCCGCAAGGTCAGCTTTACCGGATCGACGGTGATTGGCCGGCATCTGCTCAAGCTGGCCGCCGAAGACCTGAAGCGCACGACGATGGAACTGGGCGGTCACGGGCCTGTGCTGGTGTTCGACGACATCGACATCGACAAGGTGCTCGACATCATGGTCCCTTACAAGTTCCGCAATGCAGGACAGGTCTGCGTCGCACCCACCCGCTTCATCGTGCAGCAGGGAATTTTCGATGATTTCGCGGAGGGTTTTGCCCGCCGTGCCGCGGCGCTCAAGGTCGGCAACGGCCTCGATCCCGATGTGCGAATGGGGCCGATGGCCAATGCCCGTCGGCCGGAGGCCATGGAACGGATGGTCCAGGATGCGGTCGCTCATGGCGCGACGCTGCATACCGGCGGCGAACGGATCGGCAATCAGGGCTTCTTCTTCGCTCCCACCGTCCTATCCAATGTGCCGCTCGACGCCGAAGTGATGAATGAAGAGCCTTTTGGCCCCGTCGCCATCATCAATCCCTATGTGGATGAAGAGGCCATGATCACGGAAGCCAATCGCCTTCCATATGGCCTAGCTGCCTATAACTGGACCGACAATGCCGCCCGGCAACGTCGTATCGCCCGCGAGTTGGAGGCGGGCATGATCACGATCAACAGCGTGGCGGTCGGTGGTCCGGATTCGCCTTTCGGTGGCGTCAAATGGTCTGGACACGGCTCCGAAGACGGCCCGGAAGGCTGGAGGCATGTCTTGTGACTAAGGCGGTTCACGAGGCCTGACCCGGCTCCGGGGATCGGGCGCTCGGCAAACGTTTCGATAGGCAGAATACGGACCTGAGCCAGATCTCCACTGCTTGCGCGAAGCTGCGATAGTCTTCGTCATACTTACAAAATATACTATAATCAAAACGTTGATATTGGTCCTCATTAGTGTGCTATGTCGGTGACTGTCTTCTATATACTGACGATCGGCCGCTGTGACCTCTGCGCCTACCATCGAGATGGGACATCTCTATCTAGCGGAGTGGGACATTTCTATTTAGCGCGGCGGTTTCGATTTGAAGCGCGACATCCATGGGATGCGTAGCATTTCATCCAGGGTGGGGCGAGCCCCACCCTGGATGGCAAAATCTATCGGGCGTTGAGGAGGGTGATTTGCTCTCCCAGAACGTCATGCGGGGTGCGATAGTTCAGGCACTTGCGAGGGGTACTGTTGATGCGATCAGCAACGGCCTGGATTTCATCCGATAGCAACGCCAGGTCCGTGTCAGACGGCAGGAAGCGCCGTATGCGACCGTTGCTGTTTTCCACGCTGCCCTTTTGCCAGGGTGCCGATGGCAGGCAGAAATAGCTCGTCATCGCGAGTTTCTTCTGGAGTGTCGCAAAGGCAGCAAATTCCGTTCCCCGGTCAAAGGTGATGCTCTGACGCAGGGAAGGGGGCAGCATGTGCAAGTGGTGCTGGATTCCCGACATGACGCCGGCGGAATGCCGACTGGGATTGCGGGCGAGGATAGTAAACCGGCTGCGGCGCTCGACTAACGAGGTGAGGTTGGCTTTGCCATATTCCAACCTGAAGATCATCAGGTCGCCTTCCCAATGACCAAAGCTGCTGCGATTACCGATTTCGGAAGGGCGTTTGCCAATGGTGTTGACCAAGGGAATATGCAGACCGCGGGGCTTACGCGCATAGCGTTGACGTCGAGATCGACGGGCAACAGGCAAAAGGCGCCACAGGCCTTGGCTTCGTCCGTCCGGCCCATAGACGAACTGGTAGATGGTCTCATGACAGACGGCTTCACGAATACCGCGATGGCGCCGAAGATATCCCGCAATCTGCTCGGGCGACCAAGCTGCTGACAAGCGGTCGGCGATATAGGCGGCAAGCTCGGGCTTTCGGGCAATCTTGCCACCACGCACCCGGCGCCTGTCCGCCATCGTTTGTGCGGCGGTCGGAAAATAGCCACGAAACATTGGCTCGTCATCGAGATGCCGGTTGCGTTTGAGCTCACGATAGATGGTCGAACGATGTCGCTGCAGCGCCGCTGCTATCTGCTGCACGGACCGCCCGGTTGCAGCCAATTGATAAATCTGTCGCCGCTCGTCCAAATCCAGATGCTGATAGCCGTTCATCATGTGCCTTCCTGGAAAAGGGATCAAACCCCTATAAATCCTAGGATTTCGCACTTCGATCTAGAATCCACCGATCGGAATTGATGTTCCTGCTAATTAGAGAAGTCACTATCTGTGCCATATAGAAATGTCACACGTTGATGGACAGCAGGGTCTGCGCGGAGCCATCGGTCTAGCGCAGCGCAGACCCTGCTGATGCGCTGACCTTGGGGTAGCGGACCCATGGACCCGCTGCCCTGCAGTGGGCCCGGTCATGTCCTCTGCACGAACCTGAGCGTGCCGCGTTCGCGCAACGCCTCATCACTGAGCCTGGGACCGCGCTTGAGCTTCGAGCCGCCCAGTTTGCGGCGATCGATCTTCGCGGGTGGTTCCGGCTCGGGGAACATATGCATGGGCTGGTCACGGCGGGCAGGGGCGTCGTTGTTGCGCTTGCGGTGATGCGGCATGATCGCCTGCATCTGCTTTGCCAGGATCAGAGCCGCGTCCAGATGTTTGTTCCCGACAATGGCTGGCTGGTTGACCTGCCGCATCTTGTCAAACTGGCGGTAGGGCAGGACATGGCCCTCATGCTCGATCTCCAGTCGACCGTCGGGATATTCGCAGACCGTCACCCGCTTGCGCGCCAGCTTTTCGCTGACATCGTTCGGCTCCAGGATGAACATCGCCTTGTTGTAGTGCAGCGTCAGCGCTGCCGTCACGGTCCGCTGCTCACGCCAGACCATGATTGAGCGCAGATCGTCATGCGGGGCGAGGGGGCGGTGCAGATCGCGGGCATCGAAGGCAGGGCGGGCAAACCGCTCGTTGTGCCTGGCCATATAACTGTCGAGGAAGGTGTTGGCGTCCGCGATCGATGAGATGCCTTCCAGGCGCATCGCTTTCACCAGGCGATCCTGCAAGGTGGCGTTGGCCCGCTCGACCCGGCCCTTGGCCTGTGGCGAGTTGGCGCAGATGATCTCGATGTTCAGAGCATCGAGCGCGCGGCCAAAATGCGTCATGCCATCCCCACGCGCCGCGCTGGCTTTGGCATTGCGGAAAACACTGTGCTTGTCGGAATAGAAGGCCACAGGCTTGCCGTGCCGTTCGATATACTCGCGCGTTGCCTCCATATAGGCGAAGGTGCTCTCGCTCTCGACCATCTTGAGGTGCATCAGCTCGCTGGTCGCGTCGTCGATATAGACGAGCAGGGTGCATTGCGGCCCGCGGTCTTCGAACCACCAATGTTTTGAGCCGTCGATCTGGATCAGCTCGCCACGGCAATCCCGGCGATAGCGAGGCTGATACGGGCGAGGGCGACGAGCATCGCGATCTTTCCACAAACCAGCCTGGATCATCAACTGGCGCAGCGTCTCGCAGGCCAGATGAATATCGTGCCGCTCGGCAAGATACTCGCGAGCCAGGGTTGGTCCGAAATCATGATAATGCTCGCGCACGATCGCGACGACGCGCTCGCGGAAATCGTCATCATAACGCCGGTTGCTTGGTCGGCAACGCYTACCCGAAATCAAGCCTTCGGGACCGGCCGCATGTAATCGTGACAGCAACCGGAATATCTGCCTTCGACAAAGGCCCAATAGCGCCGACGCATCCTCAACACGCAATTCGCCACGCTCGACCCGCAGCAGCGTATCGTAACGGGAAAGCTCGCCATGGCTCATGCCAATCACCGTCATAAGCGCCACCTCCTGTATCAGGAGATAACCATGCCACCGATGACCCGCACTGCGACGTCGAGAGTGACATCTCTAACTAGCGGAGGGGTGACATTTCTATTTAGCGCTTACAATCATAAAGTCCGATAATATACATTATGTTAAATATAATCTCTCATCGGCTTCAATCTTCCTGGATTTGGCTATGCTCGCGTGTGTCGCGCATCCGCACATAGACCACCAGCGAAATGGCGATCATCACCGTGACATAGATGTAGAAGGCTTCCTCCATGCCCGCTTGCTTGAACCACAAGGCGACGAACTCCGCCGTCCCGCCAAACAGCGTATTAGCCAAAGCGTAAGGCAGCGCCACGCCCAGTGCCCTGATGTGCGCCGGAAACAGCTCGGCCTTCACCACCGCGTTGATCGAGGTATAGCCAGTGACGATGATCAGCCCGGCCATCACCAGCAGACCGGCGATCAGCGGGTCTTTGGTCACGGCCAGCGTCGCGAAGATCGGATAGGTGCACAGGACACCCATGACGCCAAAGCCGATCATCAGCGGCTTGCGCCCGATCCGGTCGGACAGCGCGCCAGCGACCGGTTGGAGCAGCATGAAGGCGAACAGGGTCACGGCGTTGATCTGCGACGCCGTTTCCCGGCTGAGACCACTCGTGTTGACCAGGAATTTCTGCATGTAGATCGAATAGGCGTAGAAGGCGATCGTGCCGCCGGCGGTCAACAGCATCACCGTCAGCGTTTCGCGCGGATGGTTGGTGATGAGTTCAACAAAGCCGGATTTGGGCGCGCCTGCCGCCTTGGCGACCGCAAAGCTCTGCGTTTCGGCAAGACCCCGCCGCAGCCAGAAGACAATCACCGCCAGCGCGCCGCCGATGAAAAAAGGTATGCGCCAGCCCCAGGCGTCCAATTGCGCTTCGCTGAGCGTCGCCTGCAAGACCAGCAGCACGCAGATGGCGACCAACTGTCCGGCGATCAGCGTGACATATTGAAAGCTGGAGAAGAAGCCGCGCCGGTTCTTGCCCGCCATTTCCGACAAATAGGTGGCGCTCGCGCCATATTCGCCGCCGATCGACAGGCCCTGCATCAGGCGCGCCAATACGAGCAATAGCGGTGCGGCAACGCCGATCGTCTCATAACCTGGCGTCACCGCGATCAGAAGCGAGCCTGCACACATCAGCGCCACGGACAGCGTCAGGCCACTCTTACGGCCATGCCGGTCGGCATAGACGCCCATCAGCCATGCGCCAATCGGCCGCATTAGGAAACCAACCGCGAAAATCCCGGCGGCGCTCAGCAACTGGGCGGTGCGATCCTGGCTGGGGAAGAAATGCGGCGCGAAATAGAGGGTGAAGGCGGCATAGGCATACCAGTCATACCATTCGACCAGATTGCCGGTGGAGCCGCCGATGATAGCCTTGAGCCGCTGGCGCTGCGTTGGTGGTGCGAGCGATGGCGTCATGGCGTCAGCACCATCTCGCCGTCCTGCACGCCCCAGCTTTTGAGGCGGGAGAGCATGTTCATGCCGATGACGTTAATCTCTCCGAATGCGGGCGACACGACGACGGGCAGGTCGCTGGCGATCACCGGGCCAATCGCCAGCGTCGCGATGCTCGACCGGCGCGCTTCGACCTTGCCATTCGCGGTGGTCATGACCACGCCGGGCGCACCGACATCATAGTTGAGGCCTGCCGCGCGGGCGGTCGGCTCCGACAGCGCCGTGATGGTCGCGCCGCTGTCGATCAGGAAGCGAGCGGGCGTGCCGTTGATGCTGGCTTCAACCCAATAATGGCCGTCGCGGGCCACGGGAATGCGAATGGCTTGTCCTTCGGCGCGGACGGGCGGCAGCGTTGGTGGTGCATTGCCAACCGGCCCGCCCTCCTCAGCCCAGCGACCGGTAAGATAGCCCTGCTGCTGCGCCAGTGTGAACAGCCCGAACAGGCCCGCGAAGATCGCGACCCACAGCAAGGCCAGGCGTAGCAGCGAGCCCCAGGCCAGCCTGCGCCCGATCAGCGCCGATCCGACCAGCACGAGCGCCAGCACATACCAAAGGGTCGATGCTGCCTGATCGCCGTCCATCAATCCCCCTGCTCTGCGGTCGCCAGTTCGACCCTCATCCTGTCATAGCCGGGTTCCACGCCTGTGGGGAGTGTCCACCGCAGCGTCGCATAATCCATGCTCTGGTCCATATGCGTCAGGATAGCCTGGCGGGGCTTGGCTTGCGCGATGCCGTCCAACGTGAGGGCAAGATGCGGATGGGTCGGGTGCGGCTTTTCACGCAGGGCATCGACCACCCAGACATCAAGGCGGTGATAGAGCGCGAGCATGGCTGGCGTCAGGTCATGGAAATCGGTGGCGTAGCCGATCGAGCGGCCGCCATGGGTGAAGCGAAAGCCGGTGGACCAGATGTCGCCATGGGGCTGATCGACGCAGGCGATGTCGATGTCGCCGATCCGCAGGCTGTCGGGCAGGATATGCGGCGCGATGGTCGGGTGATAGCCGTTGCGCCCTTCAAAGGCATAGGCGAAGCGCTGCGCCAGCAGGCGGAGCGTCTGTTCGCGCGCATAGCCGGGCACGGGCGAGCGGCGATGGTGGAAGAGTTGGCGGACATCGTCGATGCCATGGCTGTGATCGGCATGATCATGCGTCCACAAGATGGCGTCGATCTGGACCACGTCAGCGGCGAGCAATTGCGCGCGCATGTCGGGCGAGGTGTCGACCAGGATTCGGGTGGTCGGACTTTCGACCAGGATGGACACGCGGCTGCGGCGATTCTTCGGCTCGGTCGGGTCGCAGGTGCCCCAATCATTACCGATCCGGGGAACGCCGGAGGAGGTGCCACTGCCCAGGATCGTGAGTTTGAAGCTCATGCCACCTTCTTGAACAAGGTGCGGAAATTGGCGGAGGTGGCGGCGGCCAGTTCTTCCATGCTTTCACCGCGCAGGGTCGCGAGGAAGCGCGCCGTGTCCGCCACGAAGGCAGGTTCGCAGGGACGACCGCGATGGGGCACGGGGGCGAGGAAAGGCGAGTCCGTTTCCACCAGCAGACGGTCAAGCGGCAGGCGCGCCGCCGTTTCCTGCAGATCCTTCGCGCTCTTGAAGGTCACGATGCCCGAAATGCTGATATAGAAGCCGAGGTCCATCGCGGCGTCTGCAAAGGCGCCGCTGGCGGTGAAACAATGGATGACGCCGGGATAGGCCCCCTTCCCCATTTCATCGCGCATGATCGCCAGCGTATCCTCTTCCGCATCGCGGGTGTGGACGATCAGCGGCAGGCCGGTGTCGCGCGAGGCAGAGATGTGTGCGCGAAAACTCTTCTGCTGTCGATCGCGGTCGCTATGGTCGTAATAATAATCGAGGCCGGTTTCACCAATGCCGACGACGCGCGGATGCGCGGCGCGCTCGACCAGCTTGGCGGTATCGACATGGGGATGCTCGTCGGCTTCATGCGGGTGAATGCCAACGGTTGCCCAGACATCGGGCGCACGGATCGCGGTGTCGAGGACGGCGTCCCATTCGCTTTCGCGGGTCGCGATATTGAGCATCAGGTCGATGCCAGCCGCGCGAGCGCGTTCCAGCACATTCTCCTGATCCTCGATCAAGCCCTTGTAATTCAAGTGGCAATGGCTGTCGATCAGCATGGGATCAGCCGTCCGCTTCGGTCAGTTCGAGACGGGGGAAAAGCGGCTTGGGGGCGGCAAGGGTGAAGCCATTTTCTACCAACGTCTGGTACCAATTCGAACGAAGCGCCGCGTGGTGGCGGACGTCTTCAGGCACTCCCATCTGGTCCAGCAATGCCGTTGCGCTCGCTGGGATCACTGGCAAGATGGCAACCGCTAACTGCCCGATCGCTATATATAGCGTCGCGAGAACTGCCTCCATACGTGCAGGATCCGTTTTTCTCAAAGCCCAGGGTGCTTGGGCGTCAATATAAGCGTTACAAGCGAATACTGCGCGCATCCAAGATTGGATACCGTCCGAAGGCGCAAGGCTTTGAAAATCACTCTCAAGCGCCGCAATTTCCCTGCTCACAAAGGACTGTAAATCTGTATCAGCATCGGTCTCAGCGTTACCACCCCAAGGCAAGCGGCCTTCCAGATTTTTGGCGATAAAGCTCAGCGTCCGCTGCGCGAGATTGCCGAAGCTGTTGGCGAGGTCGCTGTTGGCGCGGGCGACGATCGCTTCGGCGCTGTAGCTGCCGTCATTGCCGAACGTGACTTCGGACAACAGGAAATAGCGCAATTGATCGACGCCGAACCGCTCGGCCAGCGCAATGGGATCGGCGACATTGCGACCGACTTGGACATTTTCTCGCCGCGGTTTAGCAGGAAGCCGTGGCCGAAAATCTGGCTTGGCAAGGGCAGCTTCGCACTCATCAGAAAGGCTGGCCAGTAAACGGCATGAAAACGCACGATATCCTTGCCGATGATGTGGGTGATGTCACCCCCTTCGGCCCAGTAGCGCGCCATCCGCGCCGCATCGTCTGGATAGCCGCAGCCGGTCAGATAATTGGTCAGCGCGTCGACCCAGACATACATGACATGGCCGTCGCTGCCCGGCACCTTCACGCCCCAATCGAAGCTGGTGCGCGAGATGCTGAGGTCGCTCAGGCCACCTTCGACGAAGCGCAGGATTTCGTTGCGGCGGCTGTCCGGCTGAATGAAGTCGGGTTGGCTTTCGTACAGCGCAAGCAGCCGATCCTGATAGGCAGACAGGCGGAAGAACCAGCTTTCCTCGACCGTCCACTCGACCGGCGTGCCCTGGGGCGAGAGTTTGACGCCCCCTTCCCCTTCGACGATTTCCTTCTCGTCGTAAAAGGCTTCGTCGCGGACCGAATACCAGCCTTCATAGCGGCCAAGATAGAGGTCGCCATTGGCTTCCATCGCCTGCCAGATCGCCTGGCTGGCGCGGTGATGATCGGGTTCGCTGGTGCGGATGAAGCGATCATGGCTGATGTTAAGAACCGAGGCCATGTGCTGGAAATGCGCCGCCATTTCATCGGCAAGCGCACGCGGTTCGATGCCGCGTGTGCGCGCCGCCTGGTCCATTTTCAGGCCATGTTCGTCGGTGCCGGTCTGGAAAAATACGTCGCGGCCCATCATCCGCTGGAAGCGGGCGATCGCGTCGGTGGCGATCACCTCATAGGCGTGGCCGATATGTGGACGGCCATTGGGATAGCTGATGGCGGTGGTGATGGTATAGGGTTTGGACATGGCGCCTTCCCTAGCGGCTGTTCGCCTGCGCGCAAAGTCGCTTTTCAGGCGGCGCGCGGTGCCAGCGCCGCGACATGGCCCGCCAGTTCAAAGACGACCGCCGCCGGGTCGAGCGACAGGATGATCGCTCCGCCCGCCAGCCGCCGCGCTTCCTCCCAATGGTCGAGCGCCACGCCAAGGGCGGGACCACTACGGTGCCGCGCAGCCTCGGCCAGGAAGGCCGGCGCGCGTTCCAGAAAGGCTTCATAACGGGGACGGGCTGCCTTGGCGCCAGCGTTTTGGCCAGCAGGAGCCGATGCCGGTTGCCGGGATCGCCATCGGTCGCAATCGATGCCAAAGCGGCTTCGATCTCGGCCAGATTAAGCCCGGCATAGCGCAGCGCCTTGCCCGGCGATCCTTCCCCTGCCCGCACCAGCGCGTCCATTTCCTGCGCCGAAAATTCTTGCTCACCCGCGCGCAGCACTGTTCGCATCGCCGCATCGTCCAGCGGATCGAAGCGCAACGTGCGGCAGCGCGAGCGGATGGTCGGCAGCAGACGGCCAGGCGCATGGCTGACCAGCAGGAACAGCATGTCGGCGGGCGGCTCCTCCAGCGTCTTGAGCAGCGCATTGGCCGCGCCGCGTTCCAGATCGTCGGCGCTGTCGATCACCACGATGCGGCGCGTCGACAGCGACGGGGCCGACTGAAGCAGCCGCCCCAGCCCGCGCACCTGATCCACGCTGATGTTGCGCGCGGTGACGCCATCTTTTTCGAGCGGCGCAAGTTGGGCATAGTCGGGATGGGCACCGGCATCGATCAGGTGGCGTACCCGGTGGTCTTCGGGCACGGCAAGCCCCTCCCCCTCGACCTTCGGCCCGGCTGCATCGGCGAGCAGGCGCAGCGCCAGCGCGCGCGCAAAGCTGCCCTTGCCGATGCCGCGTGGGCCGCTCAATATCCAGCCATGGTGCATCCGCCCGCTGGCCGCCGCCGCGATCAGCAAACGGGCCTGCCCGTCATGGCCGATGAGCGTCGTCATGGCAGCAGGTCGGCCAGCGCTTCGAGCAAGCGGGCAGTGACGGCGTCCGCTGCGCCCGATGCATCGACAGGTCGGAAACGGGCGGGTTCTTCGACCGCAAAGCGGGCAAAGGCGTCCGCCACCGCCCGATGAAAGGACCGATCCCGCCCACCAATCCGGTCGGACATGGCGCCATCACGGGCACGCGCGCGCCTTTCGGCTTCCGCTTCCGGCAAGGTCAGGAACAAGGTCCGGTCGGGGAGGAATCCGCCGCTGCCGATCCGGTGCAACGCCACTATGTCAGCGTCGGTCAGGTCGCCCTGCCCCTGATAGGCGCGGCTCGAATCGAGATAGCGGTCGGACAGCACCCATGCGCCCCGCGCCAGAGCGGGGCGGATCGTCTTTTCGCCATGGTCGGCGCGCGCGGCGGCGAACAGCAGGGCTTCGGCGCGCGGGCTCCAGCGATCCTCGCCGCCGGTGAGCAGCAGCGCGCGTATCGATTCCGCGCCCTCGCTACCGCCCGGCTCGCGCGTTTCCACGACCTCCAGCCCGCGCGCGCACAAGGCAGCGGCGAGCGCGCGAAGCTGGGTCGATTTCCCCGCGCCCTCGCCACCTTCCAGGGTGATGAAGCGGCCCGGACTCACCCGAACAGCGACTTCATGCCATTCCAGATGCGGCCGAACATACCGGCTTCCGCTACATCTTCACCCGCCACCAACGGCATGACCTGCGGCGGCGTGTCTGCCGTCTGGATGATGAGCTGGGCGATCTGCTGCCCCTTGGCGATCGGCGCCTTGATCGGGCCGGTATAGACGACCTTCACCTTGACGTTGGCCGACGCGGTGCGGGGCAGCGTCACCGCCATATTATGCGGCGCGACCAAGGGCACGGTCGTTGCGCTGCCCAACTGAACTTCAGCGGTTTCGACCACGGCACCCTTCTTGAACAAAGGCTGCGCCTTCCAGGCTTTGAAGCCCCAGTCCATGAAGCGCACCGATTCGCCGATGCGGCCATTGAAGCTGGTCAGCCCGGCAACGACCATGACCAGACGACGGCCATCCTGTTCGGCGGACCCGGTAAAGCCATAGCCTGCTTCCTGCGTATGCCCGGTCTTGAGGCCGTCCGCCCCGGCGATCTTGCCCAAAATGGGGTTGCGATTGCCCTGACTGATGTCGGCCCCGCCCATCGTCTTGCCCCAGGTGAAGGAGCGCGCGGCATAGAAGCGCTTGTAGAGATCGGGCGTCTCTTCGATCGTCGCCTGAGCGAGGCTGGCCAGATCCTCGGCCGTCACATAGGTCACGCCTTCGTCCGGCCAGCCGTTGCTCGTGCCGAAATGGCTATTGGCAAGGCCCAGCCGCTTTGCCTCCTCGTTCATCTGCGCGACGAACGCCTGTTCGGTACCCGCAATCCCTTCGGCCAGCACGACACAGGCGTCATTGCCCGACAGCGTGACGATACCATGCAGTAGATTTTCCACCGACACCTGTTCGCCCGCCGACAGGAACATGGTCGATCCGGCTTGCGGTCCGTGCCATTGCTTCCAGGTTTCCGGGCGCACGGTGAACATCGTGTCGAGCTTCAATTCGCCGCGCTGGATCAGGCGGAAGGCGACATGCGCCGTCATCATCTTCGCCATCGAAGCGGGCGGCATCCGCGTCTGGCCGCCCTTGTTGTAGAGTACTGCGCCCGACGACAGATCCTTCATATAGGCGATCGGCGCTTCGCTGCTATAGGGCGGCGCAGCGGCAGTCAGCGGCTGGGTCAACAGCCCGGCAAAGAGGAGGACTGCAACGGACTTGTTCATGACACTGCCTTCAATTGGGTGGAATCGTGCGGCGTTGCGCCGGATCTATCGCGCGTCATTAGCGATGATCGGCGCATTCTCAAAGCCCCCTGCTGCGGCTGCCCGGACGCCCGCCTGCGCTGCGGTTCGGGTGGGATAAGGGCCAAAGCGCACGCGCCACAGACTGCCGCCTTCGACGGCGGTCGCACCGATGCGTTTCGCGAGCGTTTCCGCGCGGCCGCGCGAGGAGAAGGCACCGACCTGCACGACATAGCCGCCACCCGTTGCAGCGGGCACGGGCGACCGAGCGGGTAGCGTCGGACGCTGCTTAGACTTGGCAGGTGCGCTGGCGACCGATTGGCGCGGGGGAAGCGTGGCCCGCAATGGGGCCAGCAGCGCGGCGGGCGTTTCCAGCCGTTCCGCGACGCGTTGACGGGCACGGAGCAGCGCGCGATCCTGCTCGGGCGGATTGACCCGGCGCACCCGTACTGCCGCTGCACCTTCACCGATGATCCCCAACTGCTCGGCCGCGCCGCGCGACAGATCGATCAAACGATCATTCGCAAAAGGCCCGCGATCATTGATGCGCACCAATATCGTTTTGCCGGTATCGAGCGCGTCACCTCGACATAGCTTGGCAACGGCAGAGTCTTGTGTGCGGCGGTGATCGCCATGGGCATGAACGTTTCGCCATTGGCGGTCTTGTTGCCCTGCAACTCCTCCCCATACCAACCGGCATAGCCCACCGCGTCATAATTGAGCGTGTCCTCGGGCGTGTAGGTGACACCGGCCACGGCGTAGGGTGCCCCGATCATGACCGGCTCGTCAGCGACCAAAGCTGTTTGCGGCAAAGGACGTGACGCGGGTGTGGGCGGCACGAGCGGTGGCTCTCCACCGCAAGAGGCCAGCGTCAGCAGCATCCCCGCCGCCCATTGCGGCCTACCAACCCTATTGTTTGACCGCATCGGCCAGCAACCCCACGGACAGCGCATAGAAATTGGAGCAATTATAGTCGAGAATGGCGCGGTAATTACCGGTCAGCAGATAGGCAGTCTTCCCCGGCCCGTCGGGTTCCAGCAGCGTCGCCATCACGCTATCCGCGGGCCAGCTATCCCGCGCCAAGGACATGCCCAGCTTGCGCCACTCGCCAATGGTCAACCAGCGGCTATGGCGGTTGAAGACGCGGGGGCATCGCGCTGGCTGCGTCCGGGCCGTAATGGCTGCGCGGTTGAAACTGGTGGGCACGTTCACGGCAACGCCCCAAGGCTGACCCGCACGCCAGCCGGACTGAACGAAATAATTGGCGATCGACGCCAGGGCATCGGCCTCGCTGGTCCAGATGTCGGCCTTGCCATCGCCATCGCCGTCGCGCGCCAGACGCAGATAGACGCTGGGCAGGAACTGCGGATAGCCCGTTGCGCCGGCCCAACTGCCAACCAGGCGGCTGCGCGGCACGCCATTGTCGAGCATTTTCAGCGTCGCGAGCAATTCCGGTTCGAACAGCGTCCGCCGCCGCCCCTCCCAGGACAGAGTTGCGAGCGAACGGATCAGATCGAAATCGCCGGTGTAGGAACCATAATTGGTCTCATGGCCATAGATCGCGACCATAATCTCTTCGGGCACGCCCGTTTCCGCTTCGATCCGGGCGAGGCGCGCGCGATTGTTACGATAGGCGACCCGTCCGCGATTGATGCGCGCGGCGTCGACATGCTTGACCCGATAGGTTCGAAATTCGGGATCGGCGAATAAGCGCCACCCCCTGGCTGGCTTTGGTCGAGTTGGATGACGCGGGGGTTGGGGGTCAACGTTGCATAGACGCTATCAAGCGTCGCATCCCGGATTTCCATCGCCCGCGCTTTGGGCCGGATGCTGTCCAGATAGGCGCGGAAGGCCGCGCTGTCCTGCGCCACGGCCTCGGTCGGCGCCACACTGCAAGCGGCAACGCCAGAAAGGCCAAGCAGCAACGAAAACACGGATATACGCACAGAATCTCCCATAACCCCGTTGTTGCACAGGCAGGCAGCGAGGTGAATCCCTTAATGGCAAGCAAGCGCCAAGAAAGGGATGAACCGATCGATCAGCGATTTTTGCGCTTGGCAAGTCCGTCCGGCGCGCTAGGAAGCCAGACAACGGAAGTGTGGCCGAGTGGTTTAAGGCAGCGGTCTTGAAAACCGCCGTGGGTGTAAGCTCACCGTGGGTTCGAATCCCACCGCTTCCGCCACCCCTCCCAATCCAAGCAATGGCGCGATGTTCTGCCAAATTGCTATGTCCATGCCGCCGCTTGTTCCGACGACCAAACAGGTGGATATCGCACACGGTGTAGGGCTGTCCTGTCCGAACTCACGCGCGCGGCCACGCGCCAAGGGCCGTTTCGACGATGGCCAGCAAGGACTCACGGGAAGCACCGTCGCGTGCGAGGTTGGACATGCCTTGTGCTAAAGCCATCACGAATCCTGCCAGAGTGGGGCCATGCGTCCCGCGCGGGATCATGCCATTGGCGATATCGCGATCAATGCGGGCCTCAAGGCAAGCGGCTATCGATTTGCGAACGTCGGCGATGGCGCCCTGCACATCGCGAGAGGCGGCAGACCCGCTTGCCGTCGCGCTGGCGAGCAGGCACCCCTTTGGGGTGGTGTCGCCCGTGTACATGATCGCTGCGTTGACCAGCATCGAGCGGGCGGCCTCATAGGCCGTCGGCGCGTCATCGATCGCCCGCGCGGCCGCGTCTTGATCCCCCGCGTAGCGCCTTGTTGCTTCCAGAAAGAGCCGCTTTTTGTCGCCAAATGCCGCATATAGGCTTGGGGCCGTCACACCCATGGCAGTCGTGAGATCGACGATCGAGGTCGTTTCATAACCGTGCCGCCAAAAGGTTAGCATGGCTTGTTCCAGTGCGGCGTCGCGATCGAACGATAAGGGCCTGCCGGTCTTGCGCGGTGCCGTGACGGTGGAATTTGATAATTTCATAGTGATCGCTCTGAAATAGATTGACGTGCCTTATCGAACATATAATGGCTTTCATATCGAACGCTAGGAAAGTAACCTTATGTCGCTCACCGATTTCCGCACGCTCGGCCGCTCGGGCCTGGTCGTCAGTCCGCTCGCCCTTGGCACCATGACATTCGGGTCCAACGCGTGGGGAACCGACGAAGGCCTGTCTCGGACGATCTTCAATGCCTATCGCGATGCGGGCGGCAACTTCATCGACACGGCCGACATCTATTCGGGCGGCGAGAGCGAGACACTGGTCGGTCGGTTCATCGCGGAAAGCGGCACACGGGACGACATCGTGCTGGCTACCAAATTCGCGTTCAACGGTTCGACAAGCCCGCTGACCCAGACACAAGCCGGCGGTGGCAATCCCAATGCAGGCGGCGCTGGCGCGAAGAATATTCATCGCGCACTCGACGCATCGCTGAAGCGGCTGCGCACCGACTATATCGATCTGTACTGGATGCATATCTGGGACGGCGTGACCCCGGTCGAAGAGATCGTGCAAACGCTCGGCGACCTCGTGCGGGCAGGCAAGATACGCTATTTCGGCCTGTCGGACATGCCCGCCTGGCTGGCAATGAAGGCGGCGACGATCGCAACCGAGCGCCGCGTTCCCGGCCCGATCGCGATGCAGCTCGAATATTCGCTCGTCGCGCGCGATGTGGAAAGCGAGCATTTACCGGCTGCGCGAGAGGGCGGGATGGGCATCATGCCATGGAGCCCCCTGGCGGGCGGATTCCTGACCGGAAAATACAAGCGCGGAAACACGTCCGACACCGGCCGATTAAGCGGCGCGAACCCATTTGGCGACAGCAAATTCGTCGATCGGAACTGGGACATTCTCGATGTGCTCCAAGCGGTTGCAGACGAGCTTGAACGGCCCGCAGCGCAGGTGGCGCTTGCCTGGACGCTGGCCCGCCCCGGTGTCGCCTCCACCTTGATCGGCGCGAGGACGGTGGCCCAGCTGGACAGTAATATTGCCTCTACGGACATCCGCCTGACCGCCGAACAGATGCAGCGGCTCGACGCTACCAGTGAGCCGACGCTAGGGTTCAGCGCGTCCCTGGCGCAACCCTTTATTCGCCGCATGATCTTTGGCGGATATGACGTGACCGGTTGGGGCGAATAACCCCCATGCCATCCGCCCTGCTCCGTTGGGAAGGCTGAAAACCTCTGCACGTTACAGGCTGGACCGGCGCGCGGGGTTAACGGTATTCGGCTAAGATCTAATGCTCATATTCGTCGGGCGTGGGCCGCGAATAAAGTCAGTATCGTCCAACCTCGTCCTTCAGTGCGCCTCGCTGCGCATCCGCACCACCAGCGCTTCGATCTCATTGGGTTCGAGCAGCCAGGTCCGCGTCTTGCGTCCTTCCCGGTGAACGGGATGGGTCAGCAACACGCGCGCCTGGGTCTGGGCGTGGGGTTTATAGAGGGCAAAGTGGGTCGCGCAGTCGCGGATCGTGCCGATCAAGGGCGGCTTTCCGTCCAGGTCGATCATCGTCGCGGGCTGATCCCAAGGGATGGCGGCGACGCCGGGATATTTCTGTTCCATGGGTATGGGACACCACGGCGCGCCGCCAAAATCAAGCGGCTTATCGCAGCAATGCCATCAATATGGGATCGCGGGTGGCCGCAGGATCGCGCCGTATCTCCGCTTCCTCGCGGCCGATGGCGCGAAAAATAGCGTCGCCAATCTGGCCCGACACATTCCCGGCCAGCGCCGCATAATCCCGGCCCCCCGTCGCAGAAAGCGCCGCCGTCAGCATTTCGAACATATCCGATTGCAGCGCGCGCGACGCGCCGGGTAGCAGCGCTTCGACCACCGATCCGCGTGCTTCCCGCGCCAGCAGGTCGGTCGCTGCCGTCGGCCCGCCGCGCAGGACGGACACGGCATCGGCCAGCGTCATGCGCTGCACCGCATCCATCACGATCGGCGCAGCATTGTCGGCCAGATCGACGGCGACATCGTTGAGCGCCATGTCCACCCGGTCGCGCACCGCGCGGGTGCGCAGCAGCGCGGACAGGACCGCGCCGCCCCGGTCGCCGCCCAGATCGGGTGGCGTGATATGGGTGAGTTGATCATCATAAAAGCCGCCCGGCTCGGTCAACCGCGCAAAAGCGCGTTGGCTCGACAGCTGGAGCAAGCGGCGCACCGCTTGCTCGACCGTGTAGCGCCCCATCGGGGTCGCGCAGGCTGCGAGCGGGAGCAGCGTCAATGTCGCGATCACGCTGCGCCTGTTACAAAGGCTCTCTGTCCGAACCATGATGCGTCTCCCTATTATTTACGCGATGCTATGCGCAGGACTATCTTGCAGAGACCTGAACTGGACTATCAGAGGCCAGGCGATCTCATTGATGCCACGCTTAACGCGTTGCGTTTGCTATCGCCGCATTATAGTCGGACAATTATGAGGCAGCAGAGTTTCATCGCCGTCGATTGGGGCACGACAAACCGCCGCGCCTACCAGATCGTGAAGGGTGCGGTCGTTGCGGCGCAGCGCGATGCCTTGGGCATCACGTCGGTGCCGCCAGGCGGCTTCGTGCCGGAGGTCGATCGCCTGCGCGACCAGTTGGGCGGCGCACCTGTGCTATTGGCGGGCATGGTCGGTTCCAATCGCGGCTGGATCGATGCGGGCTATGTCCCCACGTCCGCCACCCTCGATGCGCTTGCCGCCGCGATCGTGCGACCTACCGACGGCGTCATGATCGTGCCGGGCGTATCCCATATCGCGGACGGCCGGGGCGACGTGATGCGCGGCGAGGAAGTGCAATTGCTCGGCGCGGTCGCCGCTGGCCTCGTCCCCGCAGACGCCTTGCTGTGTCAGCCGGGGACCCATTGCAAATGGGCCTGGATGCGCGATGGCGCGATCGCCGCTTTCGTCACCGCCATGACCGGTGAAATGTTCGCCCTGCTCAAGGCCCATGCCCTGATCGGCCAGGACATGACCGGGCCGGTCACACCGGGCGATGCTTTCCGCGCTGGCGTGCGCGAGGCCATACGCGGGGACATGCTCGCGTCGCTGTTCGCCATCCGCCCGGCGGGGCTGCTTGGCCTGCGCGACCGCGCCGATGCCGCGTCCTTCGCCAGCGGCCTGCTGATCGGCAGTGATTGCGCCGCCCATGCCGCTGGCGGCACCGTCCATCTGTTGGCCGATCCGACGCTGGGCGCACTCTATGCTGCGCCATCACGGAACTGGGCGGCACGGCGGTCATGGTCGACAGCGAAGCCGCCTTTATCGCGGGCATGACCCGCCTTTGGGAGCAGATTGCATGAGCCTGGATTTCCCCACCGCCTTTTCCCGCTGCCCGCTGGTCGCCATCTTGCGCGGTGTGCGGCCGGACGAGGTCGAACCGATCGGCGACGCATTGGTCGAAGCAGGCTTCACCCTCATCGAAGTGCCGATGAACTCCCCCGACCCGATCGACAGTATCGAACGGCTGGCGCGCCGGTTCGAGGGGCAGGCACTGGTCGGCGCAGGCACGGTGCTGACCGTCGAACAGGTCGAACAGGTGCGGCAGGCGGGCGGGCAGCTTATCATCTCGCCCAACAGCGATGTCGCCGTCATCGCCGCGACCGCTCGGGCGGGCATGGTCTCGATGCCGGGCTATTTCACCCCGACCGAAGCCTTCGCCGCGATCCAGGCAGGCGCATCGGCGCTCAAGCTCTTTCCCGCCGAAGCCGCCACGCCCACGGTCCTCAAAGCCCAGCGCGCCGTTCTGCCGAAGGATCTGCCCGTGCTGATCGTCGGCGGCATCAACCCCGGCAATATGGCTCCATGGGTTCAGGGGGGTGCCAATGGGTTCGGCCTTGGTTCGGCGCTCTACAAGCCCGGCGCGACCGCGGCGCAGGTCGCGAAGCGGCGCGCGCCTTCATCGCCGGCTGGCAGGCCTTGGCGGCGTAACGCAAATTTTGCCTATCCCTTCATGTCGATGGTCGCGATCAGCCCGCCATCGTCGGCATTGCGCAGCCGCACCGATGCCTCGAAACTCATCGCCAGCGACCGGGCGATGGTGAGGCCGATGCCCGTGCCATGCCGTCCGCCGGGTTGGCCACTTGGCCCCCGCGTGAACGGCTCGAACATCTGGTCAAGCTGATCGGGGGCGATGCCTGGCCCCCGGTCACGCACATGGATCAACACACGCCCGCCGGTCCGCATGCAGCTGATATCAGCGCTGTCGCCATATTTGATCGCATTATCGACCAGATTGGCGATGCACCGGGTCAGCGCATTGGGCTTCACGCGCACCGTACCGCCACACCCCGCCATGAACCGAACCGGCGCGCCCAGTTCCTGCGCATCTTCGGCCATGCTCGCGAGCAGCGAGTCGATATCGAGCAGCGACCATGGCTCGCGCGCTTCGGTGCTGCTGGCCAGGTCCAGCCCCTCGCGCACCAGCGTCTGCATCGCCTGCAAATCCTGCAGCAGGCGCGCGCGCAATTCCCCTTGCTCCATCAGTTCAAGCCGCAACCGCATCCGCGTCATCGGCGTCTGGAGATCATGGCTGATCGCGGCGAGCAGTTGGGTCCGCTCGGCAAAACCGGCGCGGGCGCGGCGCTGCATCAGGTTGAACGTGGAAAGGGCCGCGCGCACTTCTTCCGGCCCGCGTTCGGGAATTTCCTCCGGGTCGAGCGACACCGAAAAGGCCTCGGCCGCTCGTTCCAATCGGCGTAACGGCTTCGACACGAAGCGCGCCACCAGGATTGCCAAGCCCGCCGAAGCTGCAATGATGACCATGAGGTAGAGCGGATTATAGATGACCCGCAGCGGCTTGGCGAGACGGGGGAAGGTAAGGGCCAGCGCCCGTCGCTCGCCCGTCGTATCGGTGAAGCGCACGACCCAGCAATCGGGTCGGGGTGCATCGACCAACCCCGCCGCGCGCTCGGTCGTTCGGCTAAAGTCGGGGAAGCACAGCCCAAGCGGCACCTGCCCGGCTTCGGGCAAAGAGCGTGAGCCAAGGCGGTCGGCCAGCGTTGCCTGCAGGTCGCGTCCGGTTCATTGATCGCAATCCCGGCGGGTGCGGACGACGCCCCGATGATGCTATGCGTCGCCATCATCGCTTCGATCCGTGCGGGATCGCGTCGCAAGCGATCGGCAATATCGAGCGCGCTCGCCACCACCCGTTGCCGCCTTACCCGTTCGAAATCATGCCGACGCGTCTGTTCGGCGACCATCAGCGCAATGATCGCCGCAACCGACATGCCGATCGTCAGGATGACGAAAATCTGTCCGGTCATGGACCGGAAGAAGATCGGTACGCGCGAAAGTGAGCGAAGGATCATGAATAATCGACCGCGCTGGCCAATACATAGCCCTCGCCGCGCACCGTCAGGATCAACTCACTACCGCCAGGCAAGACCGCGAGCTTCTGCCGCAATCGGCTGATCTGCAGATCGATCGTCCGATCGAACGCGGCGGTCGCACGCCGTTCGGGCAGCAAAGTTTCGCGCGCCAGCACCATGTTCGGCTCCTCGATGAAGCGGCAGAGCAGCCGATATTCCGCCGAGGATAGCATCACCAGCCGCTCGTCGGGCGCGACCAGCCGCCGTTGTACCAGATCCAGCCGCCACGGGCCGAAATGGGCATAGCGCATCGCTTCCACAGCTGCCGCCGGTTCGCTCCGCCCGCGCCGCAGCAGGTTGCGGATACGCACCAGCAATTCGCGCGGTTCGAACGGCTTGGTCAGATAATCGTCCGCGCCCAGTTCCAGCCCGAGCACACGGTCGATCGCACTGCCCCGCGCGGTGACCATGATGATCTGCACCGCAGACCCCTCGGCCCGCAACTCGCGGCATAGCGACAAGCCATCGCCATCGGGCAGGTTGAGGTCCAGCACGATCAGGTCGACACTCTCCTCGCGCAGTGTCTGGCGCAATTCGGTCAGGCTGCCGACGCCCAGCAGCCGGTAATTTTCCTGCCGCAGTTGGCCGACGATCAGGTCGCGAATATCGGCATCGTCATCGACCACCAGCACCGTGGCGGCAGGAGCAGAAATGGTATCGATCATCCCACCTTCTATCGCGCACGCCTGCCAATGTCTGCGCCTCTCCGCGTCCTGCTACAGGCTGATACAAAGCGTTACGTGGTGGCAAGGCTTCGGGACAGGAAGACCATAAGTCGCTCTACCATGTGACAGGCAATGGCGTCAGGACGAAAGCGTCGGCACCCCCTAGCCGACGCCAAGCGGAGTCCTCGCGACGTCAGCGGAACAGGTCCGTCCGACGCACGATCCCTCCCCCCTCCCCCCGTGCCCGGTCGGCAACGCGGCGGCGCGAGGCTCCGCCTGGTTCAAGCAAGGATCGACGCAACATTATGCCTTCGCCTTTTCGCACCGCGCCGCTGGCGCTCTGCATCCTGATTGCCGCGTGCGCCGAACCCAAGCCGCCGCAAAAAGGGCCAGTCGAAGTGGGCGTCGTTACCTTGACCGCGCAGAATGTCACCGTGGCCAGCGAACTGCCTGGCCGCACCGTTTCCGCGATGATGTCCGAAGTCCGGCCCCAGGTCGCAGGCCTGATTCAAAAGCGCCTCTTCACCGAAGGCGCGATGGTGACGGCAGGGCAACCGCTCTACCAGATCGACGAACGGCTCTACCGCGCCTCGCGCGACGAAGCGCAGGCGGCGCTTGCCAGCGCGCAAGCGACCCAAATGGCAGCGCAGGCCAGAGCCCGGCGCTACACGCAGCTTGGCGACAGCGAGGCCGTGAGCGCACAGGATCGCGACGATGTCACGGCTACGGCCCGGCAGGCCAGCGCCGCCGTGCAGCAGGCGCGCGCCAGTCTGCAGACGAGCAACGTCAACCTGCAATTCACGCTGGTCCGCGCGCCGATCAGCGGCCGCATCGGCCGCACCCTGTTTACGCCGGGTGCGCTCGTCACCGCCAGCCAGGCCGATCCGCTGACGACGATCCAGCAGCTCGACCCCATTTACGTCGATGTCACTCAGTCGAGCACCCAATTGCTTGCGCTGCGCCGCTCTCTGGCGTCGGGCGAGACCCTGCCCGCCAGCGCGACGATCCGCCTGAAACTGGAGGATGGCAGCGACTATCCGCAGGAGGGGGTGATCGCCTTCGCCGAGCCGATCGTCGACGTCAACAGCGGCACGGTGACGTTGCGCGCGCGCTTCCCCAATCCCGACGGGCTGCTGATGCCCGGCATGTTCGTGCGCGTCGTCGCGCCCCAATCGGTGGTGCCCGGCGCCATCCTCGCGCCGCAACAGGGCATCACCCGCGATCCCAAGGGCAATGCCACAGCGCTGGTGGTGAACAGCGCGAACAAGGTCGAGCGCCGCACCGTGACCGCGGGTCAGGCGATCGGCGACAAATGGCTGATCACCAAGGGATTGAAGGCCGGAGACAAGCTAATCGTCGAAGGCACGGGCAAGGTGCAGCCCGACGATGTCGTCAAGCCCGTCGCGGCATCGAAATAGGCCATGCTCAGTCGCTATTTCATCGAACGGCCGATCTTCGCCTGGGTCATTGCCATCGGCATCATGCTGGCGGGTCTCGGGTCGATGTTCTCCCTGCCGATCGCGCAATATCCCGACATTGCGCCGCCCGGCGTCGGCATCAGCGCGACCTATCCTGGTGCATCCGCCAACACCGTCGAAACCGCCGTCACCCAGATCATCGAACAGCAGCTGACCGGCATTGACGGGCTAATGTATTTCTCCTCCTCTTCGTCGGCGACGGGCCGGTCGCAGATTACGGTCACCTTCCAGAAGGGCACCGACCCCGACACCGCGCAGGTGCAGGTGCAGAACCGCGTGCAACAGGCGCTGAGCCGTCTGCCCAATCCGGTGCAGCAGCAGGGATTGACGGTCACCAAGCAGCAGACCGACTTTCTGATGCTGGTCGGCCTCTATGACGAGACCGACCTCGCGACGCAGGCCGATATTTCCGACTATCTGGTCAATAATTTCCAGGATCCGATTGCCCGGATCGAAGGCATAGGCGCGACCCAGATTTTCGGGTCGCAATATGCCATGCGCGTCTGGCTCGATCCCTATAAGCTCGCCGCCGTCAAGCTGATGCCCTCGGACGTGCAGAGCGCGATATCGGCGCAGAATGTCGAAGTGTCCGCCGGGCAGATCGGCGCTGACCCCGCACCCGCCGGGCAGCAGATAAACGCCACGGTTACCGCCCGATCGCGCCTGGAAACCCCCGAACAATTCCGCAACATCGTCGTCAAGACGCAGCGCGACGGGTCGATCGTCCACCTGTCCGACGTGGCGCGGGTGGAATTGGGCAATGAAAGCTACACCACCGCAGCGCGACTGAACGGCCATCCCGCATCGGGCATGGCGCTGCAACTGGCGCCCGGTGCGGACGCGCTCAAGACCGCCGAACTGGTAAAAGCCGCCGTTACGCAACTGTCCCAGAACCTGCCGCACGGCTATAAGCTGGTCTATCCCCGCGACACCACGCCGTTCATCAAACTGTCGGTCAACGAAGTCATCAAGACGCTGATCGAGGCTGTCTTACTGGTCGTCGTGGTCATGTTCGTCTTTCTGCAAAGCTGGCGCGCGACCCTTATCCCCACCATTGCGGTGCCCGTCGTGCTGCTCGGCACCTTCGGCGTGCTGGCGCTGTTCGGCTATTCCATCAACACGCTCACTTTGTTTGGCATGGTGTTGTCGATCGGCTTGCTGGTCGATGACGCCATCGTCGTCGTCGAAAATGTCGAGCGGATCATGGAGGAAGAAGGGCTGTCGCCCCGCGATGCAACGATCAAGTCGATGGAAGAAATCGGCAGCGCGCTGGTTGGCATCGGCCTCGTCCTATCCGCCGTGCTGCTGCCCATGGCTTTCTTCGGTGGTTCGACCGGCGTAATCTACCGCCAATTCTCCATCACCATCGTCTCGTCCATGCTGCTCTCGGTCGTGGTGGCCCTCATCCTCTCGCCCGCGCTCTGCGCCACCTTGCTCAAGCCCGTGCATGACGAACGGCGCAACCATGGCTGGTCGGGCAAATTCAACCGTGGGTTCGACCGGCTGACCCACGGCTATATCCGCCGCACCGAACAGATGCTGGGACGGCGCAAGCTGTTCTGGCTGGGCTATCTCGTCATTCTCGGCATCCTTGCCCTGCTTTTCGTGCGCTTGCCATCCAGCTTCCTCCCGGTTGAGGATCAGGGGCAGGTCATGGCGCAGATCACTCTTCCAGCTGGTGCCAAGTCCAGCCGCACGACGGAAACCGCCGCGCAAGTGCAGAATTATTTTCTCAATGATGAGAAGGATAACGTTGCCTTCGCCTTCATCATGACCGGCTTCAGCTTTCAGGGCCAAGGTGAAAATGTCGCCATGGGCTTTATCAACCTCGCTCCATGGGACGATCGCAAAGGCGTGGTCAATAGCGCCGGTGGCATAGCCGAAAGGGCCAATAAACAGCTGTCGGCGATCCGCGACGCTCGGGTATTGGCAATGACCCCGCCTGCCATTCGCGGGCTCGGTCAATCCAACGGCTTTACCTTTCAACTGCTCAACACGGGCGGACTTAGCCGCGACCGCTTTCAGGAGGTGCGCAACCAACTGATCGCTGCCGCCGCGAAAGACCCGCTCCTTGCCGGCGTTCGCGCGGCAGCACTGGAGGACACGCCGCAGCTGAAGATCGACGTGGATTCCGAAAAGCTCGCTGTGCTGGGCCTTAGCCAGAGCGACGTCGATTCCGTCTTAAGCGCCGCCTGGGGCAGTCGCTATATCAATGATTTCGTTGATCGCGGCCGGGTCAAGCGCGTCTTTATGCAGGCCGACGCACCCTATCGTGCGCTGCCCACGGATCTCGACAATTGGATGGTGCGCTCGGCATCCACGGGCGAGATGGTCCCCTTTTCAGCATTTGCGACCACGCACTGGACGATGGGACCATCCACCGTCGCTCGCTTCAACGGCCAACCCTCCTTTGAAATTCAAGGGCAAGCGGCGCAGGGTGCCAGTTCAGGCGAAGCCATGGACCGGATCGTCGCGTTGCAGCAGCAACTCCCACCCGGCACCAGCTATGCCTGGAGCGGCCTGTCCTACCAGGAACAATTGTCGGGTGGACAAGCGCCATTGCTCTATGGCCTGTCGGTTCTGGTCGTCTTTCTCTGCCTCGCTGCACTATACGAAAGCTGGTCGATTCCGATCGCGGTGCTGCTGGTCGTGCCGCTTGGCCTTGTCGGCGCGGTGATCGCGGTCTGGGCGCGCGGGCTTGAGAACAACATCTTCTTCCAGGTCGGCCTGCTTACCACCATGGGTCTTGCCGCCAAGAACGCCATCCTCATTGTCGAATTTGCCGAACTGGCACATCGTCAGGGCAAGGATCCTTTGTCGGCGGCGCTCGAAGCGGCAAAGCTGCGCTTTCGCCCGATCCTGATGACATCGCTGGCCTTTATCGCTGGCGTCATCCCGCTCGCGATCGCGACTGGCGCAGGGGCACAAAGCCGGGTCGCTATCGGCACGGCCGTTATCGGCGGTATGCTGACGGCGACATTGCTGGCGATCTTCTATGTGCCACTCTTCTTCGTCACCATCGCGCGGCTGTTCGACCGCGATAAGACCAAAGCGCCGCCACAAAGCCCGGCCCCGGACGCAGGATTGCCCGCATGACCCGCACCCTCCTCCTGCTGACCGGTGCGCTGACACTGGCGGGCTGCAACATGGCTCCGACCTATGTCCGGCCCGCCGCGCCGGTGCCTGCGGCCTTGCCCACAGGCGAAGCCTATGCCCCGGCACAGGCTGGAACGGCGGGCCTGCCCTGGACGCAACTGGTCAACGACGTCAAACTCCAGACTGTGATCGAACGCGCGCTCACCAATAATCGCGACCTGCGCGCAGCGCTCGCGAATGTTCAGGCAGCCCGCGCACAATATCGTATCCAGCGTGCAAGCCAACTGCCGACCGTGACCGGTGACGCCAGCGCCGCCTTCGTCCGCCAGAATGATGCGCGGCAGAATAGCTACAGCGCCGACATCGGCTTTGGGTCGTTCGAGATCGACCTGTTCGGGCGCTACGCAACCTCTCTCAATCCGCGCTGCAATCCTATCTGGCGACGCAAGAAGGCACGCGTGCCACCCGCATTGCGCTCATCGCCGAAACGGCGAGCGCCTATGCGACGCTGGCCGCCGACCAGGAATTGCTCGTCGTGTCGCGCCAGACACTCGCCAGTGCGCAACGTACCATAGCCCTCGTCAATACGCTCAACGGCGTTGGGCTGACCGGCAAGCTCGATGTCTATCAGGCGCAAACGATCGTCGAACAGGCCGCTTCCGACGTTGCCGCCAATATGACCCAGGTCGCGCAGGACCGTAACGCGCTCGATTTGCTGGCGGGCACGCCGGTCGAGGACGCTCTGCTTCCTGTCTCGCTCGACAGCCTGATCGCAGGCATCGCCGCAGTTCCCGCCGGGCTGACCTCGGACACCCTGCTCCAGCGTCCCGACGTGCTGCAGGCCGAACATCAACTCATGGCCGCCAATGCCGATATCGGCGCGGCGCGCGCGGCGATGTTCCCGCGGATCAGCCTGACCTCGGCGATCGGTGTTGCCAGTTCCGCGCTTTCCGCGCTCTTCACCGGTGATGCCTTCGCCTGGTCCGCTGCGCCGTCGGCCAGCCTGCCGATCTTCGGCGGCCCCGTGCGCGGCAATATCGCGCTCAGCCAGGCGCAGCGCGACATGATGCTCGCCCAATATGAGGGGGCGATCCAGACCGCCTTTCGCGAAGTCGCCGATGCGCTCGCCCGCGACGGCACGATCGACGCGCAGCAGGCGGCCCAGCGCCGCCTCGTTATCGCCAGCCAGCGCGCTATACCCTGTCCGAAGACCGCTATCGCGCGGGCATCGACACTTTCCTCAACACGCTCACCAGCCAGCGCACGCTGTATGCCGCCCGCCAATCGGCGATCGCCACCGACCTTGCGCTCGTCTCCAACCGCATTCTGCTTTATCGCGTGATAGGTGCGGATCAGTAGCGAGCCGCTTCCCTTGCTCTGCACTTATGATATGCTGGCCCCATAATATAAATGGAGAGGGACCATGCTTATTCTGGCGCGGTATCTGGATTGGTTTTGTCGGCAATGTGCCGCCGGTGCGCAAGATGAACTGCGCCTCAATCAGTTGATCATCAGCGCGCGGGAGCCCCAAGCCCGCAAGGATGGTGCGCCGCAGCGTCGTTGATACGCTTCTCCCTTGCCTATGCCGGTCGGTCGCGCCATGGCGCAAACGCGCAGCGAGGCCGAGGGAAATAGCAGCAGCATGAGCAAGGATCGCCCGCAGGATTTGCGCGACATTGTCGATCGGATCGGGCAACGCCCCGCCAATCCGATCACCCGCGCGCGCCAGATGGTGGAGCAGGAAGTGCCCGTCGCACGGCGCGGTCCTGGGTGGGACCGGCATTGGCGCGAACTGGAAGCCTATCTCGAAGTCGGCGTCCTATGGCGGGATCCGGCCAAGCCGCTGCCCAATAACCATTCTCCGGAAGAGACCGAAACGTCGCTGGACAAAAAAAGGGCCGATCCGAAGACCAGCCCGTAAAAGTTTTAGGAGAGGATGCCTGAAAGGCGAGTTTGTTTTCACCGAACTGCACTTTTGCTGCAAGTGCGAAAGCCTTTAGAGCGATTGCAAAAATTGCATCCGTAGCGCAATGCAACGCTTTCCGTAGGGGAATTAGGTCGGCCAAAATGCGGAATTGAGCGATCTTTTATCGCCCGACTCAGCGAATCACGCGATGGTTCGAGACCGCGCTCGTGAGCGAATTTCACGGTTGGCCACTTTGCTCAGTGCCGATGAACACGGCCAATTGGTCGGCAAAGGCGCGCTGGAACGCTGGCCGTCCCTCACCTCGCGCAACATAGGCCAGCAGATTGGGATGGGCGGCCAGCAGCCCGGATGTCGTCAGCCGACGCAACACATTGACGAGCAGCAGATCGCCCGCGCTAAATGCGCCATCGATCCAGGTCGCATCGCCCAACCGACACGCCAACGCAGCCAGCCGATCATGCACCTGCCCATCCAGCATCGGCAGACGCTCGGCATGCCAGGGCTTGTCGCGCTCGGTCAGCATCGCGCCTTCGCGCTGGAGGATTGGCGGTTCGACCGTGTTCAGCGCGGCAAACATCCAATTGATCGCCCGCGCCCGCGCACCCTCGTCGTCCGGCAACAGGCCCATATATCGCTGCGCGATGTGGAAGACGATCGCGCCGGATTCGAACAACGTCAGGTCGCCATCCTCGTAGGTTGGGATCTGTCCGAAAGGCTGAAGCGCCAGATGGTCGGCTTCCTTCATCGCCGCAAAGGACAGCAAGCGAACCGCATGGGGCTGGCCCACTTCCTCCAGCGCCCAGCGAACGCTCATGTCGCGGGCCAGCCCCCGACCGCGATCGGGCGACTGGGCGAAGGCCGTGATGGTGATGGTCAAACTCAGTCTCCCCCTCCGCCACATCCCGTTCCCCATGGCGGCCCTTTGGCAATCACGATCCCAGGCTTCACCTATCGCAACCGACATGCAAGAGTGTAGTGGCATGCCCCCTGCCAAACCCTGACCCGCAAAGGCCAGCCATGACGTCAGCGCCCGTACAGACCGACCTTCCCTGGTGGAAAGGCGCGGTAATCTACCAAATCTATCCGCGCAGTTTTCAGGACAGCAATCATGATGGCGTGGGCGACCTTAACGGCATCACCCAGCGATTGGAGCATGTGGCGCAACTGGGCGTGGATGCGATCTGGATCTCCCCCTTCTTCACCTCGCCCATGCGCGACTTCGGCTATGACATCGCCGATTATTGCGACGTCGATCCCATTTTCGGCACGCTCGCCGATTTCGACGCGCTGATAGCGCGTGCCCATGCGCTGGGCCTGAAAGTCACGATCGATCAGGTCTATGCCCATAGTTCCGACCTGCATGACTGGTTCGCGCAGAGCCGCGCCGATCGCACCAATGCCAAGGCCGACTGGTATGTCTGGGCCGACCCCAGGCCCGACGGCACCCCACCCAATAATTGGCAGTCGGTGTTCGGTGGCCCAGCCTGGACCTGGGACGCGCGGCGGGGCCAATATTATATGCACCAGTTCCTGGCCAGCCAGCCCCAGCTCAACGTCCATAACCCGGTGGTTCAGGACGCGCTGCTCGACGTCATGCGCTTCTGGCTGGATCGCGGCGTCGATGGTTTTCGGCTCGATGCCTTGAACCATGCGATGCACGACCCCGACATGCGCGATAATCCCCCCGCGCCCGATGATGGCAGCCTACGCACCCGCCCGTTTGATTTTCAGATCAAGCGCTACAGCCAGTCGCATCCCGACATCGTCCCCTTCGTTGAACGCATCCGCGCGCTCTGCGACGATTATGGCGCGATCTTCACTGTCGCTGAAGTGGGCGGTGCGCTCGCCGAGCAGGAGATGAAAGCCTTCACCCAAGGCGATCATCGCCTCAACAGCGCCTATGGATTTTCCTTCCTCTACGCCCCCGCGCTCACGCCGGCGCTGGTCGCCGAAACGGTCGATCGCTGGCCCGACGAACCGGGCATGGGCTGGCCCAGCTGGGCGTTCGAAAATCACGACGCGCCGCGTGCCGTTTCGCGCTGGTGCGCGCCCGAAGATCGCCCGGCCTTTGCCCGCATGAAGATGGCGCTGCTGATGGCGCTGCGCGGCAATGCCATCCTCTATCAGGGCGAGGAATTGGGCATCACCCAGGTCGATATTCCCTTCGAGCGGCTGCAGGATCCCGAAGCGATCGCGAATTGGCCGCTCACCCTGTCACGCGACGGTGCACGTACACCGATGCCTTGGTTGGTCGATGCCAGACAGGCAGGCTTTTCAAGCGTCGAACCCTGGCTGCCCCATGGCGACGATCATCTTGCGCTCGCCGTGGATGCGCAGGAGGCCGACCCTGGCTCCCTCCTCACCTTCACCCGCAATATGTTAGCGCTGCGCAAGGCTAACCCGGCTCTGAGTCATGGCGCGCTCACCATATTGGTGGCCGACGCAGCCTGCCTCGCCTTCCGCCGGACCTTCGACGACCAGTCGCTGCTCTGCGTCTTCAATCTGTCGAACGCGCCGATCGCCTGGCCCGATAGCGGTGCCGGATCAGGCCGCATCCTGACCGCCACCAATGGCGCGACATCGGGCAGCCTGCCGCCCTATGCGGCTATCCTGATTGAAGAGTAGCTATTACAGCGCCTCCACGATCGTCACATTGGCAACGCCGCCACCCTCGCACATCGTCTGCAAGCCATAGCGCTTGCCCCGCGCCCGCAGCGCGTGGATCAGCGTCGACATCAGCTTGGTGCCGCTGGCGCCCAGCGGATGGCCCAACGCAATCGCGCCGCCGTTGACGTTAAGCTTCGCCGGGTCAGCGCCGATCGCCTGGAGCCACGCCATCGGGATCGCCGCGAAGGCTTCGTTGACTTCGAACAGGTCGATATCGTTGAGGCTGAGGCCCGACCGTTCGAACGCGCGTTTGGTCGCCGGAATCGGTTCTTCCAGCATGATCACCGGGTCGCCCGCCGTCACGGTCAGGTTGACGATGCGCGCGATCGGCGTGAGGTTAAAGCGCTTGATCGCCGCCTCGCTCGCCACCAGCACGCCCGACGCGCCATCGGTCATCTGGCTGGCATTGGCCGCCGTGATCGTGCCGCCTTCCTCCAGCGTCTTGACGTTCGCCATCGCCTCCATCGTGCCGCCACGACGCACGCCATCGTCCGTGTCGAACAGACCGTCGGGCGTCTCCACGCCGACGATCTCACCCCTTGAACGCGCCGCTGTCGATCGCGGCAGCCGCCTTGGCATGGCTGGCCAGCGCAAAGGCGTCCATATCCTCGCG
>NZ_JEMV01000051.1 GCF_000588875.1 Sphingobium sp. Ant17 | reverse complement strand
CCTGATAAAAAATGGTAATGAATACAGAATTCCGGCGCAGGCAGCAGTTGCATGATCGGCATGCCAACAAGCTTACCTAACGTCGGATGATGGGGGTGTGAGAAGGCGACGACCCGAATGGGCGAAATGAGCGAACAGATCTGGTTCGGGAAAACCAGTTACGAGGCGTGAGCATCCCAGCTCGAAAACGAGATTTGGACTCGAACCGCAGATCACCATACCGGCCAGCGGCTTCTGAAACGCCGCAACCAAAGGCCTGACAGAAGACCGCACTCGATCACTCGCTCTTCGGATCAGAAACTTCTTGCATCACGGGCGGCAACCACAGAAGCCTTGTTGAGCGGATGGGCGAGCGTCGCCACCATCCGATTGACTACGCCCGTCGGCAGGCGGGTATCGGCGTCCGCGGTCACGACGAACCGAACCTCGCGAAGTGCTTCGATGCGGCCGGCGGTGCGTGAAAAAGGGCTGAGGTCGCCGCGCAGGATATAGCCGTTGAATTGCTCCAGCTTTCCGCGCTTGCGTTCCCATCCCATCCAGACCGACTGGGCGGGATTATAGAGACGCGGCCGGTGCAGCATATGGAAGGGGCCGCTGCCCGCGCTGCCATAGGTGTCGTTGAGGCGCTTCACGCCATTTTCCAGCGCGGCCTCGACATCCGCATCACCAGGATGGCTGTCGCTGTCGGCATCGGCATGGTCGCTCAACAGAACGAACTGCAGCCCTGGATCGGGATTGCCGAGATAGTGGCCTTCCAGCCGCTGGAGGAGCGCCGCCACGTCCGCCGGATGCGCGACAAGCACCGGCATCACGACCGCTGTCCGGCAATCGTCGGCGATCCCCTTCTCGAAATCGAGCTTTGGGAGCACCCGTGGCGACACGAGCAGTGTCGCGACCCAGTTGACGAACGTGACGCTCAGGATGGTAGCCGGCAGCGTGGTGAGCGCGATGCCCAGCAGCCACCCAATTGCGGTCGCCTCGACCAGCGCAAGGTAGAGTGCCGGAACGACAAAGCTGACGAATCCGGCCAGGAACAGCGCCGCCGTATAAAGCGCGGCGGGATAACGCAGGAGCCTGCGGCCGATCGATTCCAGCGCCAACGGCCGCACGTCGATCGCATCCTCGAACGCCGGCCGGCCGTCGCCGACCAGCCAGTAGCCAACATGATCGGCCGGCACATCGTCATTGGCCCGGCATTGAACGAGCAGGCGTTCGGCGACATCCAACTCTGGCAGGCCGCCATGGTCCGACAACTGCTCGATAGCGTGCCGGTAACGGTCGCGCGTGTCGAAATCCATGTGCGGATAGACCTCGGCAGGGTCGAGCCGCAGGATCGCCTCGACGCGGCTTGTCCGGTCGAAAAAGTCCTTCCACTGGATCGTCGAGATCACCGCGAGGTTTGCGATCGCGCGCGAGACGCATTCGGTGTCGTCCGCTGCGGCGGATTTGGCGGCATCGGGCCCCACCTCGAACGGCGGCGCCACATCCGGGAATATGCGTCCGAAGCCTGTTACCAGAAGCTCGAGGCAGGCCAGGCGAAGCATGGCCGGAAATGCCCAGAGCTCGGCAATGCTCAGAGGCTCTTCATCCTGATAGCGTTCGATGAACGGAATCGCGGTATTGAGAGATATCTGCAGATGCGACGCGTGGAGCAGCCCATGGGCCAGGGCATAGATGCGAGGCAGGCCCTTCGCCGCTTCACCCGCGAGGCCGGGCAGGCGCCGGTAGAACGGGGCCGGCATATCCTCCTTGATCTGAAGGATTGCGCGTTGAACGTGATAATCGTTGTCGAGCAGCCATTCGGCCGCCGAGCTGCTTTGCGGCTCCGCGGCGCCAGCGGCGATCCGGGCCATACTCAGCCATGCACGCAATGCCGGCAACTGCGACCAGGTTGTCAGCGGTGCCGCTCTGCGGGCCAAGCCCACAAGACGGTGACGGCGCGCAAGCTCGTGCGCAGCGGCGACTATCGGGTCCGCATCCTCGACATCCGCCATTCTCAGACCGGACCTACGGCCGGGAGGCGCGCATTCTGGACATTCGTCAGCACCATCGGCTCCACTGCAGTCACGGATGGACGAACGATCAGCATCGGCACGGGCGAATGGGTCATGAGGTAGGCGGCGACGCTGCCATAGGGAACATCCATGTGATGGCGGCCGCCATGGCCGCGCGCCGACAGCACGACGAGGTCGGCCGCTTCGGCGCGGATCAACCCGGCCAGAGCAGCGCGAACATCCTCGCTGCGCATCGAGATCGCCCGAACTGTCAGCCCCATGGCCGCCACATATGTCCGAACATGGTCGAGATAGGCGCGCGCCGTCGCTTCATTTCGTTCGACAACATGCCGTTGGAGTTCGAGATCGCGAGGCTCGAGGGGCCTGGTTTCAGTGAGTTCCGGCGTCGGGACGACGTGCGCGAGGATCAGTTCCGCTTGCGCCGATTTCGCAAGCCGCGCCGCAAGCGGGATGACGCTTTCGGCCCAGGTCGATCCATCCACGGGCACAAGGATGCGCCGATAGCTCGGCGCCGGCGCGGCGGAGGCCGCGATCGGGACCAGCAGGATCGAACCGGGCGCCCGATCGAGAACATTGTGGGCCGTGCCGCCAATGCCTTTCTGGCTTGCGCCATTCTCGCCCTGGGTGCCAAGCACGAGAAGGCAATCGGGCTGTCCGCAGGTGAATCTGCAGATTTCCTCGGCAGTCGCGCCTTCTGCAAGTTTGATCTCGGCGATGGTAGTCGAGGGCTCGGGAGCGGCTGCCAGTTTCCCCAGAGTGCGTCTCGCCTCGTGCCGGCGAAGATCCCATTCGATCGGGTCAGGCCGCATCTCCTTTGCCGGCTGGCCTTCCAGCACCTGCAGCAGCGTTACCGGAACCTCGAGCGCCTGGGCGATCGCAAATGCATGCGAAACGACGCCGGCCGCGTGCTCGGATCGATCCAGGCACGCGACGACGTGACAGGTCCCCGCTTGCGTGTCGGCGCGGACTGGGAAGAGTGCGTTCGATGTCGACATATTCCGGCCTCCTGTTGTCTTGCGCGGCATTTTTCCGTGCGCCCTAACACAGCGCCACCACGCCCAGCGCCAGGCGTTCGAGGACAAGCCCGAAGCTTGTTGCGACGCCGCAATTTCTGATGGCGGCCACGGTGACCGATCCGGAAGAGACTCGAAATAAGTGTATCTACGGAGTCATGGCGCGTGCCGTCCGCCTCGAACAGCACGACTCGCCAGTCCCGATGAGGCGTGAAAGCAATCTGTCCAACTGCCACTCCTGATCGAAGGACCCAAGGACGGCCAACGGCTCAATCCGCGCAAGCGGCTTTCCCGGATCGCGGGTCAACAATGCTGCCGAAAATCCGATTCTCAGTTCGTATGCCGCACACGTCCGCTCAGCATCCCGTCAATAGAATTGGATCATGTGCGGAGCGCCTGCTGTGCTTGGGCGCCACCGGATATTCTCACGGAGCGGCTAATGCGCCAGCAGCAACGGAACGGACGTGTCGGACAGGAGGTCGCGGGTCACCCCGCCGAGCACCGTCTCACGCAGCCGAGAGTGCCCGTAGGCTCCCATAACGAGAGAAGATGCCGCCAGTTCTCCCGCTGCGTCCAAAAGCGTCTGCGCGATCGTGCACCCCTCTTGGGGCCATTCGTGCAACTGAGAACCTATGCCATGCCGGGCGAGATATCGGCTCGCGTCCATCGGTGGAAAATCGTTGTTATCGCTTGAGATGTTGACGATGTGGACTTCGCTCGCCACCCGCAGGAAGGAAAGCGTCAGACGCAGGCTGTGCGCGGCTTCGATCGATCCGTTCCAGGCCATGACGACCGGCCCGCTGGCGTTGAAGCTGGTCGTGCCCGGGGGCACGACCAGCACCGCGCGCGCGCGTGAATGGCCACGTCGGCGACGATCGGCAGAGGCTCCGGCGTGTCATCCTGCCCCTTGTACTGGCGGCTCAAGATCAGGACGTCGGCCAGGCGCCCGCGGCTCACCAGCGCATCGGCGGCATTTCCATCGGCATGCTCCCAATCCCAGGAGATATCCTCGCTTTTCAGTCGCTGCTCGATGCGTTCTCGCTCCTCATCGTCGCGCGCCTGAAGGGCCTCAAGCAGTTGCGAAGAGGCATAAAGGCCGCCGAAGGGGTCGCCGACGACATAGCTGTTGAACGGAGTGACCTGGACGCAGGTGATATGTGACTGGTGGGCGCGCGCAAGGTCCAGCGCCACGGCAAGCCGCTCCGTCTGTCCGTGATCGTCATGGATATGCAGAAGTATCGATTTCACCACGCCCTCCTCGTTTTCGCTACGATCCCGTTTGAAATCGCACGCTAGAGGTTAGGGCGGCGCGGATAACTAGGGGATAATACCAATCCCGGGACGGTGCCGATCACATCATTCTCGCGTGCGACGGGTCCAGATACGGATCGTTGTCCGCAGGATCGACATGACAGATTATCGAGGATCAAATGCGATGCGTTCGGCCGGCACATACGCCTCAGCTACGCGAACCATGCCGTGTTTGAGCTTGGCGATATATCCGATTTCGCGAACCTCGACGCGTTTGGGTCGCAGCATAGGGATGGCCATGATGTCGGCATTGCTCCTTGGCATGCTGTCCGTGCCGCTGTCCGCGCAGCAACCGACGCTGGATACGAGTTCGGTCCTTGAGACGGTCGAGCGGCTAAAGCCGGGGGAATATATCTGGGCGCCTGATATTGCTCCCGCCGGCCCCGTGCTGATCATCATCAGCCTCGCCAACCAGCGGGCCGTCACCTACCGAAACGGCGTGCCGATCGGCGTCTCCACGGTCTCGACTGGAAAGCCCGGACATGAGACACCAACGGGGCTGTTCACGATCCTGCAAAAGCATGTCGACCACAAGTCCAACCTCTACGACGATGCGCCGATGCCCTATATGCAGCGCCTGACTTGGGGCGGCGTAGCTCTGCACGGCGGCAATCTACCTGGCTATCCCGCGTCGCATGGCTGCATCCGCCTGCCGCTGGGCTTCGCCAGGCTTCTCTATGGCGTCACCCGCCTCGGCTTGACCGTCGTCATCACGAAAGAGGCGGCAGTGCCGCGTGTCGCGCCGGTACCCGATCCCATGCGGCCGACCGCCTCCGACATCGACGACGCTCCACCTTCCGGGCCGTTCACATGGCGTCCCGAACTGTCACCCTCGGGATCTGTATCCATCGTGATCAGCACCGCGGATCGACGAATGATCGTGCTCCGCAACGGCCGCCAGATCGGATCCGCACCCATAGCACCCGACACCGCCGTCGACCGAACGACGGCTTATACGCTGCGCGCTATCGATGAAACCGGGTTTCACTGGCTGCACATCCCGTTGTCCGGCGAGGCATCGCCGGCGCAGCAGACGGCGCCATCCGAGGATCGGAACCGATTGCGCGTCGCCGAGGAGTTCCGGCGTTCCGTCGCAGCGATCCTGACCGAGGGCGCAACGGTGCTGGTTACCAACGACAGTCTCGCAAGGAGTGAAACCGGCCGGCGGCTCACAGTTATAACCGGCGAAGACGAATAGCGGGCGCGGACAAAGGCTGCGGCCAACATGCCTACCGGCATGAGGTGAGGCGTTTCCGTCAGCAGAGACCCAGTTTGGCGGACGCCACCGCAGCCACCTCGTCCAGCGATCCGTCCGCATGGACCCTATGCCACGAGCCGAGATCGCCGATTTCCAGCTGGGATTGGGCCTGCGCGACTGCAACATCGGCATCCGACGCGTCGCGCCGCGCGTCCCGACCCGGCTGAGCCGCGCGGTTGCCGCCGCTTCTAACCAGAGACCATCGAAGGGAACACCCGACTGCCGCCCGACCGCCTCGATCCTCTCGCGCTCGACACGCTGCGCGAACACCGCATCGGCCACGACGGATTGACCGAGCGCAAGCGCCGATGCGGCCATCCTGTCAGTTGTCTCATAGACCCGGGCGGCGGCCTGCGCCGAATAGCTGCCGCGGGGAAGCCTTGCCTCGGGAGACAGCCCCGCGAGGCGCTTGCGCAGTACATCGTTCCGAAGGATCCTGGCACCGGGCGCGCGTCCGATCGCGCCGCCGAGCCGACGTGCGAGACTGGACTTGCCGGTTCCCGAGAGTCCGCCGATCGCTACCAGCCGCGGGGGAGCGGGCACCAGCATGGCGAGCGCAAGTTCGAGATAGGATCGCGCATTCTGCGCGAGCGCCCTGTCTTCAGGAGCACGCAGGCTCTGCGCTGCCAGCACATGCGCGCGGATCGCGGCGCGAACCGACAGGAACAAGGGCAGCAGCCCGATCCCGCTCTCATCCGCCGGCGACAGATCGAGATAGCGGTTGAAGACGATGTTCGCCTCGGTGCGGAGGTTGCGATGCCAGAGATCCATCAGGAGAAAGGCGAGATCGTAGAGGACATCGATCGTGGCCAGTTCGACGCTGAATTCCAGGCAGTCGAACAAGGTCGGCTCGCCGTCGATCAGGGCGATGTTGGCGAGATGGAGATCGCCATGACCATGTCTAACCCGGCCTTCCCGCGCTCGGGCATCGAGCAGCGGTGCCATATCATCGGTCATCTGGAGCAGGCTGTCGCCGAGATGCTTCGCCTTGTCCGGGTCGAGGATATCGGGAAAGGCCCCCATGCTGGCAATATTGCCGTCTACGACGCGGCGGAACGATATCGCACCCGCGTGAGCCCGATCAGCCTCCGCTGCCGAGTGAAAAGCGCCTATGTGGTCCGCCAGCCGCATCAGCAGGCGCTCATCGAGCTGGCCGTGATCGGCGATATGGATGAGCAGCGCATCATCGGGGAAGCGTCGCATCTCGAGCAGCCAGTCGACCACGTCACCGGCGCGTCGATCGCCAGTCGACCGCCGGCTTCCCGCGTGATCGGATGAAGCGCGAGATATAGATCGGGCGCGGTTCGGCGGTTGAGGCGAAGCTCCGCCTCGAGCGCGGCATGGCGCTTGTCGAAGGTCGAGAAATCAAGATAGCCGAACCGGACCGCGCGCTTGAGCTTCCAGGCGCGGTCGCCGACAAGGAAAATACTTGCGCAGTGGGTATCGATGCGCGTGGGGCGCGTTCGCTCGAAGGCGTGACCCTGGTCGAGGAAGGCGACGACATCGGCTTGGTCGTCCGGCGTGCCGGGGCCAGGCGATGTCGTCGCCATTGGCTCAGGCCTTCTCGATCGCGATCTTGCGCGTGCGTGCCGCCGCATTCTCGTCCTTGGCCAGCGTCACTGTCAGGACTCCGTCCTTGAACTGCGCCTTGATACCTTCGGCATCGACATCGGCGGGAAGCGAAATCTGGCGCCGGAAGGAACCATAGCGGCGCTCGTTGAGCAGGAAGCCCTTCTCCTTGCGCTCTTCCTCTTCCTTCTTTTCGCCCGAGATGCTGAGCACGCCATCGGCGACGTTGATCTCCACATCCTTTTCATCGAGCCCGGGAAGCTCCGCGGTAAGACGATAGGCCTTCTCGTCATCGACCAGCTCGAGCGCCGGCACGATTGCCAAGGCGCCGCGCGGAGCGAAGTGGAAAAGGCTGCGGCCGGAGCTGCCGAAATCGTCGAACAGGCGGTCGATCTCCGATCGCAGCCAGCCGACCGGCTCGCTGATCTGGGTTGCGAGATCGCGCAACGATGACGCCGGACGCGTTTTGGTCACTGGAACATTGGTCACACCGTTCATCTTGCTTCTCCTAAGGTTAAAGATGGTCGATCCCGTGACGAGGGAAAGACCTTTCGTCAGGCGAACAGGGCATGTTCGCCTTCAGCCTCGATCGGTTCGGGAACCACGAGCTGGTCATGCTCGTCGTGATGGGCGCGATGGTGCGGATGCGGCATATGTGGCCAAAGTGTCTCCACGCCCGCATTCCACCAACTCGTGTAGAGCGTCAGCGGCAACTGCCACAGGCGTTGGGCGGCAAGCATCGCCGCTGCTGCGTCGGGACCACCGGACGGCCAGCTCGCCCGGATGGTGCTCTTGTCACTCATGATGACCTCCTTCGCCGAGTCTTGTTGAGGATAAAGGCGGTCCATCGGCGCCTATATTGGGGAGTTTACCTAGCCGATCGTCTTCGGGCGCCGTCCTGCGGCCGCACTCGGCTGAAATTTGTCGCTTGGCCAAGGAGTCGAGCCCCGGCCTGCAGGGATGATGGCATACCCTGGTCCCTCCGGGACAATACGGATTCTGTGGCAGCGCCAGGCAACAGACAAGGGACGTTGCAGGGATTCCCCGATGCGCGGTCAATCCATTGGCGACCCTGCGATGAACTTGCCGATGGTCCCCGGCTTATGGCCGTCGATGAGCTGCGACCCACCTGGGACGGTTATTTTACGAGCCAAGGAGAGCTGAGATGAAGAGCGACAGTCAATTGCAGCGTGACGTGATGGCGGAGCTGGAGTGGGAGCCGAGCGTCGATCATGCGGATATCGGGGTGGCGGTGACCGACGGCGTGGTGACGCTGTCGGGTTTCGTGAAGAGCTATGCCGAGAAGCTGGCGGCGGAAAAGGCGGCACGGCGCGTAGCTGGCGTGAAGGCGCTCGCCGAGGAGATCAAGGTGCGCTTCGCCTCCGATCCGAAGACGGCCGATCATGAAATCGCCAAGCGCATCCTCGACATGTTCTCCTGGAACGTCTCGATCCCCGACGACAAGATCGCGGTGAAGGTCGAGCATGGCTGGGTGACGCTGAGCGGCACGGTCGACTGGCACTACCAGAGCGACGAGGCCCGGAAGGTCGTCGGCAAGGTCAACGGCGTCGTCGGCGTCGGCAATCTGATCGAGGTGCGCAAGCTGCCGACGTCGGGCGATATCAAGGACCGGATCATGGCGGCGTTCAAGCGCAATGCCGATCTCGATGCGGCATCGGTGACGGTGTTCACCGATGGCGGCAAGGTCACGCTGGGCGGCAAGGTCAAGGCGTGGAACGAGCGCCAGATCGCCGAGCGTGCGGCTTGGGCCGCTCCCGGCGTCACCACGGTCGACGACAATATCATCGTCGCTTTCTGACCTTCGCAGCGAGCACACGAGCAGACGGCCGTCGGGATATCCCGGCGGCCAGCTTCGATAATCGCTCAAGATGAACGTGAAGTCCGCGCCTGTCCGTTCCTGGCGATCCTTCCTCTTCGCATTTTATGCAGGAAGCCCGGCCGGCGAGCACATCGACCCGGTTACATTATCTGTGGGTTGGCATTCGATTTCTATGTCGCCTACCGGCGATCGACGCATGTGGGCTAGACTTTGAGGTGCCCGCCGTCGAGGACGCTCGCGTGGCTATCGATACCAACGGCTCTCCTCAGACGGTATGAACAAAACCGGCGTGGAACTGGCCAAGATCCACAGGCCAGAAGTAGCCACTCCGAGCGCGCGCCACGAGGACCGCGGACAATCAAGCGAGAAGCTCCCTGGGCATCACGCGCCGAAATTTCGACAGCGATTAGAGCCGCTGACTGGCTATTCGGTCTGGGAGTTCTATTACCGGGAATGCGCCATGATCGTGGATGCCCGCGCATCGATTTGGGGATGGTCTTGCCGTGTGCTGAAGACCGCCGACAAACGAGGTAGGGGGTCAGCCCCAGTCGCCATCGACACCATGATCTGGCTCGCAACCACGCCGCACAGCATGATTATACCAATCCGCAAACGGTTGGTGCCGTCGGGCAGGTTTCGGCGTGTTTGGATGGACCGGTTCATCAGGGACTCCTGGGTTTAATCTTTGTCCGGGGTCTGGCCGGAGAACGTCGGAGTCGTACGCAGCGAACGACCTGTTCGGCATCCGGAAGTCTACGCAGTGGCGCACCGCGAACTCTTCCTCCGTATCCTCACGTAATGATTGTCGCGAACGTGACCGCCATTGTTCGGCTACGACTCCGCCTCGATGGCGGGCATGCGCTGGAGATTCATATGAAGAATGTTCTGCTGTTGATTCACGATGACGCCGGTGAAGAGGCTCGCTTCCAGGCCGCGCTCGATCTTGTCCGCGCGACCAACGGGCATCTCACATGCCTCGACATTGTCCAGGCGCCAATCCTGGTCGGCGCAGACTATATGATGGCCGATGCCGAAGTCGCCCTGCTCGCCGACGCGCGCAACCGGGAAGCGGTTAATCGCGACCGGATCGAGGCGCGCCTTTCAGTCGAGGACATCGCATGGGACTGGGCTGACGCGACCGGCGACATTGCCGGTCTGCTGGAAGCCGAGGCGGAGCTCGCCGACATCATCGTGCTCAACACTATGTTCGCCGATCATGAGCCTCCCGACATGCGGGCGATCGTTTCCGACGTCGTTATGCGCGCCGGAAAGCCAATCCTCGCGGTTCCACAACAGTTCCGCAGCCTCGATGCCAATGGACAGGCGCTGGTCGCCTGGAACGGTGCTCCCGCTGTCGCCGAGACGCTTCGCGCGGTCACGCCGCTCCTCGCCCTCACGAAAGGCGTGACGATCGTGGAGATCGGCAAGACCGATGGACCGCCTGCGGAAGAGGCCGCCGCCTATCTCTCACGCCATGGCATCCATGCCCGCATCGACCGTGATGTTCCGCTGGAATGGACGGTGGCGGATGCGCTTCTCACCGCCTGTCGGGACCGGCAACCAGCCTACTGCATTATCGGCGCCTATGGCCATTCACGCCTGCGCGAGCGGCTGATCGGCGGCGTGACCCGGCGGATGCTCGCCGAGAGTCCGGTGCCGCTCCTTCTTGGGCATTGACAGTGGGCCAGACCTGACAAGGAGATCCGCATGCCGAACGCAGCGCTACACGACCGTATCGGCCGGGAGGCACCGGCGGCGCTGATCGAAGCGCTGCGCCGCCACGCCGAACCGCTGCCGTCGCCCGAGCGGATCGACGAGTTCGGCAGCTTCTTCGATCGCTTCGGCGATGCGCGGATCGTCCTGTTGGGCGAGGCAACCCACGGTACGTCCGAATTCTATCGTGCGCGAGCAGCAATCACCCGCCGCCTGGTCGAGCGTCACGGATTTACCGTCGTGGCAGTCGAAGCCGACTGGCCGGACGCCGCGCAGATCGACGATTATGTCCGGCATCAAGCACCGCGCCCCCGACGCGGCGACAGCTTCGTGCGCTTTCCGACCTGGATGTGGCGCAATGTCGAGGTGCTGGAATTTGCCGACTGGATGCGGGGGCATAATGCATCGCTTGACGAAGATTGCCGCGCGTCATTCCATGGTCTGGATGTCTACAGCCTCAGCGAGTCGATCCACGCAGTGCTCGCCTATCTCGACACGGTCGATCCCGAGGCCGCCGGGAATGCGCGCCGGCGCTATGGGTGCCTGACACCATGGCAGGATGAACCGGCGCATTATGGCCGCGCCGTGGTTCATGGCGGCCGTCCGAGTTGCGAGGATCGCGCGGTCGCACAGCTTCATGAACTTCTGACCCATCGGCTCGAATATTTGCACGGAGACGGCGAAGCCTGGTTCGACGCGGTACAAAACGCGCGTATCGTGCGCGCTGCCGAGCGCTATTACCGTGCCATGTACCGCAGCTCGACCGAGAGCTGGAACCTGCGTGACCGGCATATGTTCGAAACGTTGCAGGCGCTGCTCGCCCATCGCGGCGATGGTGCCAAGGCTGTCGTCTGGGCGCATAACAGCCATGTCGGCAACGCCGCCGCGACCGCGATGGGCTGGCAGGGCGAATTCAACATCGGTGAGCTCTGCCGCATGGCCTATGGCGAGGAAGCGGTGTCGATCGGCTTTGGCACCGATACCGGCACGGTCGCCGCCGCCAGCGACTGGGGCGCCGACATGCAGATCAAGACCGTGCGGCCGGCACGTGCCGACAGCTACGAGCATGCGTTTCGGTCCACGGGACTGGCGCGGACGCTGACCGATTGGCGGAGGAAGCCCAATCTCGCCGGGCTGCTGCGCGAGCCCCTGCTCGAGCGCGCCATAGGCGTCGTGTACCGCCCGGAAACCGAGCGCCTCAGCCATTATTTCGAGGCGGTCCTGGCTGAGCAGTTCGATGCCTGGGTCTGGTTTGAGCAAACGACCGCGGTGACCCCGCTGGGACATGAGCATCCCCATGGCGCGCCCGAAACCTGGCCCTTCGGACTGTGACGATGATCGCCCTCGCCGCCCACGATCCGGTTCCCGTCACCGTTCAGCCCGATGGGCTCAAGGGGCTGCTGGGCGTGCCCGTCGCTGCCAAGGGGATCGTCATCTTCGCCCATGGCAGCGGCAGCGGACGGCTCAGCCCGCGTAACACTCATGTCGCGCAAGGCTTACGCGACGCGGGGCTTGCGACATTGCTGATTGATCTGCTGACTCCGGCCGAGGAGCAGGACCGCGTCAATGTGTTCGACATTCCGTTATTGGCGTCCCGGCTGAAGGCCGCCACCGGGTGGGTGAGATTGCTGCCAGGAATGGCGGCGCTGCCGGTGGGCTATTTCGGCGCGAGCACGGGCGCGGGCGCGGCTCTGCTGGCCGCGTCCGGCCCCGACGCACGCATTGCCGCCATTGTCTCGCGCGGTGGCCGGCCGGATCTGGCGGGTTCGGCCGCGCTCGCGCATGTCCGCGCGCCAACGCTGCTGATCGTGGGCAGCCGGGACCTGCCGGTGATCGAGCTGAACCGGATCGCGCAACGCCATCTTCATGCCGAGAACGAGCTGCTGATCGTACCGGGAGCGACGCACCTGTTCGAAGAGCCAGGCACGCTCGACGCAGTGATCGACCACGCCGCGCGATGGTTCCGGCAACATTTCCAGGAGGCTTGACCATGGCCAGCCATAAACCTGAGTTTCACGATAGGCGCGAGGCCGGCCGGAGACTGGCGATCGTGCTCGCCCCCTTGGCGGGGGCGCATCCACTGGTGCTGGCGCTGCCCCGCGGCGGCGTGCCGGTCGCGTTCGAGGTGGCCAAGGCGCTTGATGCGGAACTGGACCTACTGTTCGTCCGCAAGATCGGCGCGCCGGGCTATGAGGAGTTGGGCATCGGCGCGGTGGTCGATGGTGCCGAACCGCAGCTCGTGCTCAACGAGGACATCGTCCGCCAGCTGGCGCCCAGCCCCGACTATATCAGGGCCGAGATGCGGCGGCAGCTCGCGGAAATCGAGCGACGGCGCTCATCCTATGTCGGCGGTCGCGTCCCGGTGGAGGTGACGGGCCGCACGGTCATCGTGATCGACGATGGGATCGCGACCGGGGGCACGGTGAAGGCTGCCCTCAAAGGACTGCGCAAGAATCGGCCGGCACGCCTTGTCCTTGGCATACCGGTCGCGCCTAGCGACAGCATCGCCGAGATTTCGCCAGAGTGCGATGACATCGTCTGTCTGGCACAGCCCGATCCTTTCTACGCCGTTGGCACACACTATGCCGTGTTCGATCAGACGACGGACGAGGAGGTGGTCCGGCTGGTTCGAGAGGCGACACCTTTCGGTCACTCGCACGGCTCGCCCGGGCGTCCGACCGCCATGCGAGGCGCACGGGGTCCGGCCCCAGGATAAGGAAGAGACGATGCTTATTCCCCACGATACGACGATTCTGGTTGTCGATGGCGGCCACGTGCAGGTGCTTCGCAATCGCGGCACCGACGCCGCGCCCGAACTGGAGCTTCTGCACGAGCAGGCGATGAAGAATCCGCCGAGCCGCGCGATGGCCACGGACGCTCCGGGGCGCAGCTTCGGCAGCGCGGTGCCGACGCGCAGCGCCTATGCCGATGCCGACTATCACCAGCGCCGGGAAGACCGTTTCGGACAGGAGGCGTTGCAGGCGGTGGCATCGCTGGGCAGGCAGGACAGGCCGCTGATCCTTATCGCGCCGCCGCGCATGCTGGGCGTGCTTCGCAGCGACCTCGACCCGACAATGCAGGGTCATATTCTGGCGGAAATTGCCAAGGACTTCGCCCAGCGTGACGCCACCGACATCCTGAAACTGCTCCGATCGCATCAGATCTGAAAGGCTGCCACCAGACCTTATGGCGGCCACAGCGTCCAGGGTCGATGCAGCGGCTTGATACGGAAGGTTTTAACGATGCGCCGGCGATCATCTTCGTTGCCAATATCGGTTCCGCGGACGGACAGTCATTCGGGAAACAACACGGTCGTATCTTGTGGACAAGCAGGGGCGATCGGCATAGCCTTTCCTCGCCCGTCCGATCTTGATCGTGAAGAGGGGTCCGCATCGCGCGGCAAACATGGGTTCTCGGCTTCGGTCGGGCGGCCTGCGGAATACAAAACCTTCGGGAAATACGCCGGGCGCGTTTTCCTATGTTTGCGCGCGATCAACCGTCCCGACTGGCGGGACGCGCGGCAGGCACGGGACGGCCAATGACGTATGCCTCATGACCCGCGATGCCTCTTGGCTTGCTCACGCATCGACCGATGCGTTGGCGCCCACTGTTGGCAGGATTGCACTCGGCTGCGAACCCGAACGATGCCTGGCATCGCGGATGTTTTGATGCTTTTCCAAGGCAAGGTTGCCAGATAAAGGTCTCAAAGTGAGACGGAACCTGCGAGGGTCTTGGGCCGATTCGAGGCTATTTTAGAAGGACGGCAGTGGAGTTGCGAAGACGGGCTACGATCTCATTCCAAAAAAGTCCTTCTGTTCTATCGAGTAGCATTTTCTGATGTAGCCAACTGACGAGTTCCGACGCTCGGAATATAATCAAGGTGCAACCAGAGAGGATGGACCAAAGCCAGACGGGATTCCATATGGAAAGTGACGCGCAGGATAGCTCAACTCGGCAGGCCCGCTGGGGCTATGCGATTGGCATCGTGGCCGTTCTCCTCGCCGTACCCGCCGATCTTGCTCTCCGCGCGGGGGGCGTCAACCACAGCCCCTATTTGCTGCTCATCCTTTCGATCATCGTTGCAGCCGCGCTGGGTGGAACGGGCGCCGCAACGGGCGCGGCTATTCTCGCTATTCTGGTCGGGGCCTTGTTTGCCCTATTGCGCCCATTGCCTGGTCTTGAACCCTTCGATCTGCTGCTTTCGCTGCTGGTGGCCGCTGGCATCGCCCTGCTCGACGCTCGCAACGCGTCCTTGCGACGACGGCGTGCAGCCTGGGACAGGAGACGCCAGAACCAGCTCTCGGAGATCGCCGACGAACTTAACCTGCTGATCGACGGAGCACAGGGTTATGCAATCTACATGCTCGATCCCGAAGGCCGCGTCACGATCTGGAACGACGGCGCCGAGCGGCTGAAGGGCTGGAGAGAGCAAGAGGTCGTCGGCCAATATTGCTCGATCTTCTACCCGGCGGACGCGTCCAGGCCGGCAAGCCCGAAGCCGACCTCAAACGCGCGCGCGACGAGGGCAAATTCGAGGAGGAAGACTGGCGGCTCAGGAAGGATGGTTCCGAGTTCCTCGCGCATGTTTCGATCACTGCGCTGCGTGATGAAAGCGGAGCCTTGCGCGGCTTCGGCAAGGTGGTCCGCGATGCAACGGGGGAGCGCGCCGCCGAGAGTGCGCACAAAGCCAGCGCCAGCCATCTCCGCTCGATCCTCTCGACGGTCCCCGATGCGATGATCGTAATCGACGAACACGGCATCATCCTCTCGTTCAGCGCCGCAGCCGAACGGCTGTTTGGTTTTTCAGAGGCTGAGATTCGCGGATCGAACGTGAGCCTGCTCATGCCATCGCCCGATCGTGAACGCCATGACGGCTATCTCGAACGCTATCTCTCAACCGGCGAGCGAAGGATCATCGGGATCGGGCGCGTCGTCATCGGCGCGCGGCGTGACGGCTCGACCTTCCCGATGGAATTGTCGGTGGGCGAAGCATCGGCGAGACCCAGCGTGTCTTCACCGGCTTCATCCGGGATCTGACCGAGCGGCAGGAGACCCAGGAGCGCCTCGACGAACTGCAGTCCAAGCTGATTCATGTCGCCCGGGTGAGCGCCATGGGAACGATGGCCTCGACGCTCGCCCACGAGCTCAACCAGCCGATCACCGCCGTCGCCAATTATGTGGAGGCGGTGCGCGACCTGCTCACCGAAGCCAATCCCGAGGATCTGCCGATGATCCGCGAAGCCCTGGATGATTCGGTTCGAGAGGCCCTGCGCGCAGGACAGATCGTACGGCGGCTGCGCGACTTCGTCGCGCGCGGGGAGGTTGAGAAGACCGTCGAGAACCTTCCCACCCTCATCGGCGAGGCGGCGGCGCTCGGGCTGATGGGCGCTCGGGAGAAGGGCGTCGATGCCCAGTTCGATCTCGCTCCCGACGCTTCGAAAGTGCTCCTCGACAAGGTGCAGATCCAGCAGGTGCTGATCAATCTCCTTCGTAATGCGGTAGAGGCGATGGCGGCATCATCCGAACGGCATCTGTGGATCACCTCCCGCCGTGAGAAAGCAGGCTTCGTTCGAGTGACTGTGGCCGATTCCGGCCCAGGCGTGTCCCCGGACGTTGCGGAACAGCTTTTCACCGCCTTTGTAAGCACGAAAAGCGAGGGTATGGGTCTGGGGCTCTCGATCTGCCGCACCATCGTCGAAGCGAACGGCGGTCGGATATGGCTGGAGGCACGACCCGGCGGCGGGTCCCAATTTCACTTTACGCTCGTCGAAGCCGAGCCGGAGAATGCCAATGACGGATAGACGTATGATCCATATCGTGGATGATGAGGATGCGATCCGGCGATCAGCTGGATTCATGCTCAAGACCTCCGGGTTTTCGGTCGCAACCTATGCTTCGGGCGTCGCCTTTCTTCGCGAGGTGCGCCACGCGGAGCCCGGCTGCATCCTGCTTGACGTGCGTATGCCCGAGATGGACGGTCTTGAGGTGCAGCAAGCGCTTCTCGAACGTGGCGTGGCGATGCCTGTCATCATCCTCACTGGCCATGGCGATATCTCGATCGCGGTGCGCGCCATGAAGGCAGGCGCGGTCGAGTTCATCGAAAAACCCTTCGAAAAGGCGGTGTTGCTGGATGCTATTGGTATCGCTTTCGAACGGCTCGACGACACTGGGAAGCGTGCAGTACGGGCGGCCGACGCTGCCGTGATGATCTCGGCACTGACCGGGCGCGAGCAGGATGTGCTCAAGGGTCTGGCCGAAGGTCTGCCCAACAAGACGATCGCCTATGACCTCGGCATATCGCCCCGAACCGTGGAGGTCCATCGCGCCAATCTGATGACGAAGCTGGGGGTCCGTAGCCTGTCCGACGCGCTGCGCATCGCCTTCGCCGCCAATCTTGGGAACGACGGGTCATAGGACCTCTACGTAGCGACTTGCTGCGGTTTTGCTGCGATTCCTCGCATCCGGCCAAATATCATGAGCCGGTCAATGCGAGACGATCATGAATGGCAATATTGCAGCTCTCCCGATGGAGCGCCCGAAGATTCTACTGGTGGAGGACGAGCCCGGCGTGCGGCGCTCTCTCCAACTTCTCCTTCACGCCCAAGGCTATGACATCCGCTCCTATGCATCAAGCGCAGCATTGATCGCCGATCCGCTTGTGGACGAGGCGGTTTGCCTGGTCGCCGACTATCGCATGCCCGAGATGGATGGCCTTGCGGTCTTGCGTTCCCTCCGTGCACGGGGATGGCAACGACCGGCGATCCTCGTCACCGCCTATGGCTCGCCAGATCTTGTCGAGCGGGCGATGAAGGAGGGCTTCAGCATCGTCATCGAGAAACCGTTGCGCGAGCATGCGCTCGCTGACGCTGTCGCGCGATTGACGGCCCCGCCCCGCGCCTCCCCTGCCCCATCTTCGTGAGCGGCGAAGTGGCGTTGGCCGCTGCAGCGCGTGCATGGGACCGCTAGCCGCTGCCAATTGCTGCGTCTAACCGGGACCGCGCGCCACGACCCTGTCGACGAGGCCAAAAAGCAGATGATGGGCGAACGGCTTGTGGAGAATATGCGCGCAGCCCGCACCGCGTGCGCAGAGTTCAGTCTCCGCAGAATGATCGGTTGTGGTTAGAATGACCGGATGCTGCCAGCCCGCCGCCCGGAGCTGATGCAGAAGATCGATTCCATCCACATGAACGGGCCGATGCTCGGCGATCAGGCAAGCTCCCTCCTCTGTCATCGGATCTGCCAGGAGGCGGGTCTCCTCTGCATAGGCTTTCACGCCATAACCGCGAGCCATAAGCAACAGGTGCAACGCGCGCCTCAATCCGGTGTCGCTCTCGACAAGGAGGATCACGGCGCGAGGAATCTGCAGGTCGGTGGGCCTATGTGTCACTCGTGCCAAACAAACCAGGGATTGCCGGAATCTTCCGGTCGATTCGGTCTAACGGCAATGTCGCCGCTCTGAACTACGTAGATTTCCCAAGTGACGGATAGCGCCACTGCTGATTTCGACTCCAAGGGGAGCGGTGTCAATCCATCCGCGACCGACCCTGCAACCCCCTGGCGACAGCGGCAAGACGCGCGCTCTGGATGACCATACGGAGAGCATTGTCGGTCAGGATCTGGTGCCGCGAGGGTCACTATGTAAGGACGGCTAGGCAAGACCGTCTGCTTCTGTTCGATCATTGGGTTTACCAAGATCAATTCCGCCGTGTCGCACCTATATCATCCATGAGGCAAGCTGCTTTTTCAGGGCACGCGCGCGGCGATGGATCGCAGTGGAGAATGTTCGGGAGCAACCGGCGAACTTGCGCTGTATCTAACCTTTGCAGTACCGTTTCCTGCAGTTGCGAAGGTACGATTCTTTTCCCAAGCTCGGATCAAGCCTTGGCGCAAAATACCTGAAAATACAGACGAAAGTGATAACAATGGAATGCCGTGGGACATGCGGCTTGGGGCATTTACGTAATGCGCTTGCGCGTGTGCAGCTGCAGTAGAGACAGGATTTTTTCAGGAGCTCCAAGATGGCAGCAGCGCATTCACGTCAGGACGCGTCCGATCCGCTCGACGGCATTGCCGAAACTCTCGACCGGGCCGCGATCGCCGGCATGGCGCAGCTGACCAGCGGACTCTCGCCCGCGACGATCCTGCAGGCCTTCTCCGACTGGGGCATGCATCTTGCCAGCTCGCCGGGCAAGCAGTTGCAGCTGGCGGCCAAGACGACACGCAAATTCATGCGGCTCGGCGACTATGCCGTGCGCAGCATCGGCGACCATGACGCTGCTCCCGCAATCGAGCCGCTGCCACAGGATCGTCGCTTCGTCGATCCGGCATGGAAGGAAGCGCCTTTCAACCTGATCGCGCAGGCTTTCCTTCTCAACCAGCAATGGTGGCATGCGGCCACGACCGGCGTGGTGGGCGTCACGAGGCATCATGAAGACATGGTCGCCTTCGGGATGCGGCAGATCCTCGACACGATGGCGCCGACCAATTTCGTCGCGACCAATCCCGTCCTCCAGAAGCGGATATTCGAGACCGGCGGGCAATGCCTTGTCGAGGGTGCCAGGCTATTGCTGGAGGATATGCAGCGCACCATGCGCGGAGAGCTGCCGGTGGGTGCCGAAGCGTTCGAGGTCGGGAAGGATGTTGCAACCACGCCCGGCAAGGTCGTTTATCGCAACGAGCTGATCGAGCTGATCCAATATGCGCCGACCACGGACACCGTGCGGCCGGAACCCATTCTGATCGTGCCGGCCTGGATCATGAAATATTATATTCTCGACCTGTCGCCGGAGAACTCGCTGGTCCGCTGGCTGACCGGGCAGGGCTATACGGTCTTCATCATCTCCTGGCACAATCCCGTCAGCGCGGACCGCGACCTCGACATGGAGGCCTATCGGCGGCTGGGCCCGATGGCGGCGCTCGACGCGGTGACGGCGATCACCGGAGCGCCGACCGTTCACGCCGTCGGCTATTGCATCGGCGGCACGCTGCTGTCGATCGCGGCGGCGGCGATGGCGCGCGACGGCGATGAGCGGCTCGCCACCATCACCCTGTTCGCCGCCCAGACCGAGTTCAGCGAGCCGGGCGAACTTGGCTTGTTCATCGACGAGGCGCAGCTCAACGTGCTCGAGAATATGATGTGGAGCAAGGGCTATCTCGACGGCACGCAGATGGGCGGCGCCTTCCAGATTTTGCGCTCGAACGACCTCGTCTGGTCGCGGATCCTCAACACCTATCTGATGGGCGAGCGCGAGCCGATGTCGGACCTGATGGCGTGGAACGCCGATGGCACGCGGATGCCTTACGCGATGCACAGCCAATATCTGCGCCGCCTGTTCCTCGACGACGATCTCGCCGAGGGTCGCTACAAGATCGACGGCCGAACCATCAGCCTGTCCGCGCTGCGCAAGCCGATGTTCGTCGTCGGCACCGAACGCGACCATGTCGCTCCGTGGCGTTCGGTCCACAAGATCCATATGCTGAGCAGCGCCGAGATCACATTCGCGCTGACCAGCGGCGGGCACAATGCCGGGATCGTCTCCGAGCCCGGGCACAAGGGGCGACGCTACCATATCCTCACCCGTGAGGCAGACGGCGCCGCGCTCGATCCGGACGATTGGATGGCGCATGCGCTCGTGCGGGACGGATCCTGGTGGGTCGCCTGGGACGAGTGGCTGCGCGCGCGTTCGGGCGAGCCGGTCGCTCCGCCGCCGATGGGCGCGCCGGACAAGGACTATCCGGTGATCGACAACGCTCCCGGCCGCTATGTGCTGGAGCATTGAGCGGTGGCCGTGATCGATATGATCGAGAACCGCACCTTCGACGAGATTGTCGTCGGCGACACGGCGAGCGTTGTCCGCACGTTGTGCGAGCAGGACATGCAGCTTTTCGCGCGCGTTTCAGGCGACGCAAATCCGGTGCAACTCGATCCGGCCTATGCCGCCACCGACATGTTCCATCAGGTGATCGCGCCCGGCATGTGGGGCGGCGGGCTCATTTCCGCCACGCTCGGAACCGAGCTCCCCGGTCCCGGCACCATCTATGTCAGCCAGACCCTGCGCTTCATCCGGCCGGTCTGCCTCGGAGATACCGTCACCGCCTCGGTGACCGTCACGGAGAAACGTGCCGAGCACCATGTCGTTCGCCTCGACTGCCGCTGCGTCAACCAGAACGGACAGGACGTCATAACAGGGCAGGCCGAGGTCAAGGCGCCGACCGAAAAGGTCCGCGCCCCCCGGATGGCCTTGCCCGACATCCGCGTTTCCGATCATGATGGATATCGCAAACTGATCGAGATGACGGCCGGCGGCGACGCCATACCGACCGCCGTAGCACATCCCTGCAATACCGCCGCGATTCTCGCGGCGGTGGAGGCCGCCGAGGCCGGCCTGATCCAGCCGATTCTCGTTGGCCCCGAGGAGAAAATCCGGGCGGCGGCCAGGGACGCCGGCAAGGACATAACCGCTTTCCGCCTGATAGCCGCGCCGCACAGCCACGCCGCTGCCGCGCAGGCCGTGGCGCTCGTCCGCTCGGGTGAGGCGCGGTTGCTGATGAAGGGCTCCCTCCATACCGACGAACTGATGGGCGCAGTGGTCTCGTCCGCAACGGGGCTCAGGACCGAGCGCCGCATCAGCCATGCCTATTTGATGGATGTGCCGGAGCACCCTACTCCGCTGATCATCACCGATGCGGCGATCAACATCGAACCGACGCTCGAAGAAAAGGCGGACATCATCCGCAACGCCATCGATCTAGCCCATGTCATCGGGATCGAAAGTCCCAAGGTCGCGATCCTGTCGGCGGTGGAGACGATCAATCCGTCGATGCGATCGACGCTCGACGCCGCCGCGCTCTGCAAGATGGCCGATCGCGGTCAGATTTCAGGCGGCGTGCTCGATGGCCCGCTGGCGTTCGACAATGCGATCAGCGAGGCGGCGGCCAAGGAAAAGGGGATCGTCTCGCCCGTGGCGGGCAAGGCCGAGATCCTGGTCGTCCCCACCCTCGAGGCCGGAAACATGCTTGCCAAGCAGCTGACATTTCTCGGCGGGGCGGATGCCGCCGGGGTGGTGCTGGGCGCGCGCGTGCCGATCATCCTTACCAGCCGCGCAGATTCCCTACGCACACGGCTCGCCTCCTGCGCGGTCGCGGTGCTGCTCGCGCGTGCCGCCACCATGGCGGCACCGGGCCTGCCCGAAGGCAAGCCCCTGGCATGAGCGGCGCCGTCGTCAGCATCAATGCGGGCTCGTCGAGCATCAAGTTCGCGCTGTTCACGCTCGACACCGACGGCCCGCGCCATGCCGCGGCCGGCAAGCTGGAAGGGATCGGCACGGCTCCGCGGCTCGTGGCGCGCGACGCCGATGGCGCCGTCCTGGTCGACCGCAGCTGGAACAATGGCGCGGGGCTGACCCACGAGGCCCTGCTTCATGACCTGTTCGCCTGGGCGGGAGATCACCTGCCCGAACATGAGATCATCGCCATCGGCCATCGCGTCGTCCATGGCGGAATGGCGTTTGCGCGGCCGCTACTGGTCGACGACGCCCTGCTCACTGCACTGGACGCGCTGAGCCCCTTGGCGCCGCTCCACCAGCCCCACAATCTCGCAGCGATCCGGGCCATCCGGGCGCTGGCGCCTGCCCTTCCCCAGGTCGCCTGCTTCGATACCGCCTTCCATCACGACCGGGCGGACAGCGCCACGCGCTTCGCCCTGCCCCGCGCACTGCACGACAAGGGCATCCGGCGCTATGGCTTCCATGGTCTCTCCTACGAATATATCGCGCGGACGCTGAGGGAGATCGACCCGGAGCTGGCGGGCGGGCGATTGATCGTCGCCCACCTGGGAAACGGCGCGAGCCTGTGCGCGATGCGTGAGGGAAAGAGCGTCGATACGACGATGGGCTTCACCGCGCTCGACGGGCTGATGATGGGAACGCGCTGCGGCAACATCGATCCCGGCGTCCTGCTCCACCTTCTGACCCAGGAAGGCATGAGCAGCGGCGAGATCGAGACGCTTCTGTACCAGCAGTCCGGCCTGCTCGGCGTGTCAGGCGTGTCGAGCGACATGCGCGCGCTCCACAAGAGCGAAGACCCGCACGCCGCCGAGGCCATCGACCTCTTCACCTGGCGCGCGGCGCGGGAAGCCGGTGCGCTCGTCTCCTCTCTCGGCGGCCTTGACGGGATCGTCTTTACGGCGGGCATCGGCGAAAATGACCCGATCATCCGCGCATCGATCTGCGAGCGCCTGGCCTGGACCGGCCTGACCATCGACCGGGATCTCACGCCCGCAATGCGCCGGTCATCAGCCGGCCGGACAGCAGGATCATCGCCCGCGTCATCCCGACCGACGAGGAGCGCATGATCGCCGTCCACACCCTTGGCGTCCTGCCTGCACCAGGAGGTGGACGGTGACCCCGATTGCCGCCTATGTGGCCAAACCTCAGCTCGCCGCCGTCACTGAAAGCGATATCACCGGCCGACCACCTGATGGAGCTTCAGGCTACCATTGCATCAGGCAGTGGCTTGCCAGTCACGGCAAAAATCTCGTCGGTCATCGTCGATCGCCGCCCCGCGTTCGACTTGGAGCGGCGCTCCCGCGATGACGACCGCGGATTGGCGCCTTTATGATCGCAACGGCGAGACGACGCTTCACACGATCGGCGACTGGACGGCGCTGGACCTGGGCAACGCCCTGGTCCGATTGTCCGCACGTATGGGTGGGCGTGACGAGGTCCGTCGCATTGACCTGTCCGACCTGGGACGGATCGATACGGCTGGGGCGCTCGCGCTGCTGCAGTTCGTGGCGAAAGACGTCGATATCGACTGTGGCCCGCGAGAGGATCTGCACCGGTTGATCACGCTCGTCCGGCCGGCGCTAGATGCGGAAACACCATCCCGGCAGAGTAGCGGGGATCTGGCCAGCATTTTCGACCGCTTCGGGCGCCACGTCGTCCATCTCGCCCGCGACGCATATGACATGCTGGAGTTCACAGGGCACCTCGTAGCGGCCATTGGGCGAACGATCATCCATCCCGGACGATTGCGGATGACGCCGCTCTTCGCAGTGATGCAGGACGCGGGCATCAACGCCTTGCCGATCGTGTTCACGATGACCTTCTTCATCGGCGCGGTGATCGCGCTCGTCGGCACCAATCTGCTGACGACTTTGGGCGTGGAGGTGTTCACGGTCGAACTCGTTGGTGTTGCCGTCCTGCGCGAGTTCGGCGTCGTCATCGCCGCGATCCTGCTGGCGGGCCGCTCCGCGTCCTCGTTCGCCGCGCAGATCGGCGCAATGCGCATGAACCAGGAAACCGACGCCATGCAGGTCATGGGCGTCGACCGCTTCGACGCCCTTGTGATCCCGCGCGTCCTGGCCGCGCTCTTGATGATGCCGCTGATGACCTTCTGCGCCGATATAGGCGGCCTCGCCGGCGGGCTGTTGGTGAGTTGGGCAACGATCGATATCAATCCCGCATTCTTTATCCAACGGACGCTCGAGATGGTCGCCATCAAGCATTTTTGGATGGGGATGAGTAAGGCGCCGTTTCTCGCGCTGGTGATCGCCGCCGCCGGCTGCCGGCACGGATTGATGGTGGGCGGCGATGTGCAGAGCCTCGGCCGCAACGTCACTTCTTCGGTCGTTCAGTCGGTCTTCATGGTCATCATGTTCGACGCGGTGTTCGCCGTGATCTTCACGGTGCTCGACTTGTGAGCGCCCCGTCCGCAACCGGCGACGGCGACGCGCCGATCCGCATCTCCGGCCTTCGCACGGCCTTTGGTAAGAAGGTCATCCACGAGAAGCTGGATCTCGAAGTCCGCAAGGGAGAAATACTGGGTGTGGTCGGCGGCTCCGGCTCGGGCAAATCGGTGCTGCTCAATACGATCCTCGGCCTCAAGCGCCCCGATGGTGGGACGGTCGAGATTTTCGGACGGCGTATCGATGATCCGGACGCTCGATCGGCGGTCGAACGGCGCATCGGCGTGATGTTCCAGCAGGGCGCGCTGTTCTCCTTCCTGACCGTCCAGGAAAATGTCGAAACGCCGCTCCTCGAGCATGCGCGTCTGCCGAAGGACTTTGTGCGCGATCTCGCCCGCTTGAAAATCGCGCTCGCGGGGCTTCCCGACAATGCCGGGTCGCTCAAGCCGGCGGAGCTTTCAGGTGGCATGCGCAAGCGCGCGGGCGTGGCGCGTGCGATCGCACTCGATCCCGACATACTGTTCCTCGACGAACCCACCGCAGGTCTCGATCCGATCGCAGCGAGCGAGTTCGACGCGCTCGTTACCACCTTGCGCCAGGCGCTTGGCCTCACCGTCTTCATGATCACCCATGATCTCGACACGCTTTACGCCATCTGCGACCGCGTGGCGGTACTGGCGGAGAAGAAGATAGTCACCGTCGCGACCGTCGATGAACTTGAGCGATCGGACCATCCCTGGATCAAGAGCTATTTCCTGGGGCCGCGCGGCCGTGCCGTCCAGAAGAAGCTGCGCTGATGGAACGCCATGCCAATTATGCCCTGGTGGGCATTGTCTCCACGGTGTTTCTGATCGCCTCGATCGTCTTTGTCGTCTGGCTGGGCGGGTCCCAGTTCAGGCGTGACCATGACCTGTATCGCATCATGTTTGTGGGTCCGGTGCGCGGGCTGAGCAAAGGCGGTGAAGTTCAGTTCAACGGTATCAAGGTTGGTCAGATTCAGAATATCCGGCTTGATGAGGACGATCCCAATCGCGTGCTCACCGACATCGCGGTCGACCGTGGGACGCCGATCCGCGTGGACTCGATGGCTTCGACCGAAATTCAGGGGATCTCGAGTGTCAGCGTTATCCAGATCGGCGCCGGATCCCAGCAAAAGCCCTTATTGCGCAAGGTCGATGGGAGCGAGCGCCCGATCATTTCCAGCAAGGCCAACGCTCTGTCGACTCTCCTGCAGGGCGGCGGCCAGATGGTCCAGGCCGCTACCGAGGCGCTCAACCGCGTGAACCGGCTGCTCTCGGATCGCACGATCGCCAATGTGGGTGCGGCTGTAGAGGATATTCGCCTGACCAGCGCGGAATTCGCGGCGAACCGGAGGATGATATCGAACGCTGCCTCGGCCCTTGCGAAGCTCGATCGTGCCGCGACCGACATCCAGGCGCCTCAGCATCGGTCCGCCAGATCGCCGACGGCGACGGCAGGCGCGCTTTCGCCGATATCTCGGGTGCGGCAGGTGAGCTCAAGACCGCAATCCACGAAGCCCGGGAAGCCGTCGCCAGACTCGACACGCGAAGCGCCGACATAAGCACCACCACCCTTCCCAACATCAACGCCGCCATGATCAGTCTTCAGGACACGGCCGAGTCGCTCGACGGTCTCATCCGGCAGATCCAGCGGGATCCACGTCACGCGCTTGGCAAGGGCAGCGGCAGGGAACGGGAGCTTCCGCAATGAAACATTTTGCCGTCTTGAGGATATCTGCGGCCCTCCTCATTGGCTTACTCGCACTTTCCGGCTGTGGCAGCCTGCTCGGTGGCGGCGCGCGGGATGATCTTTTCCGTTTTGGCGTGCCGCACCTTCCCGCGCGCCCCTCGACAACGGTTGGGCACAGTCCGATGCCCCGTACCATTTCGCTCCTGCGTATCCGCTTCGCGCCGGAGATCGAAGGTGACCGGATCCTCACAACACAAGGCGCGCGCGCGCTCTACATGAAGGACACGCGCTGGGTAGCGTCCGTTCCGGAGCTTTTCGTGCAGGCGCTGGGCCGACAGTTCGGCGAGCGCGTACCGACGATCCGGCTGGCGCCGCCTGGAAGCGCGACCGGCGCATTACAGGCATTGCAGATAAGCATCGACCGGTTCGAGGCGCGCTACCCTGCGGAAGGTGCGGAACAGGGTCCGCCAGCCGTGATCATCACCGGAGACGCAACACTGCTTGATCTGCGGGATCGGCAGCCGATCGCATCACGCCGTTTCACGGTGGAGGAGCCGGTGACCGCCAATAGCAAGAGCGGGATTGTCGCGGCGTTCGACCGGGCGGTGGCGCGTTATGCGACACAGTTTGTCGATTGGACCATACAGGCGTCCGGCGCAGAACTCATGGACGTGAGGTCTCAGAAAGGTCAGAACAATGAGCAATAACCCAACCCATCTGGTCACGCGCAGCGGGCTTGAGCTTTCGGTGAGACCGGCAGGCGCGCAGGACCGGCCGATCCTGACGCAATTGTTCCACCATGTGAGCCATGAGGATTTGCGCTTCCGGTTCCTGTCAGGACTGAACGAGATCGGACCGGAGCAACTTCGTGCCCTGACCCCGATCGATGATGGCAACGCGCTAAGCTTCCTCGCCTTCGATGCCGAGAGCGGCGCCGCGGTTGCAAGCGCGATGCTCGTATCCGATGCAGCGGGCGAGCGGGGCGAGGTGGCGATCTCGGTTGACGCCGACTATCGGCACAGAGGCGTCGGATGGACATTGCTCTCCTTCGTGGCCGATCAGGCGGAAGCGCGGGGGCTCTCGATAATCGAGTCGATCGAGAGCCGCGCCAATGTCGCTGCAATCGAACTCGAACGCGACATGGGCTTCACGGTCGAGGAATATCCAGGGGACTCGACCCTGGTGCTGGTCAGGAAAACGCTGCGCGCCGGTTGACCGCCGGCGCCCAGCGCTCAACGCGCCAGGGCCGCGGCGATCGCGTCCTTCAATGGCGTGGTCGGCCGGCCTATCAGCTGGCTGAGTTGATGGCCGTCGTCGAAGAGCGCGCCCTGTCCGGCCGCAGCGTCCGACTGGGCGAGCATCGCCGCCACCGCCTCCGGCAGGCCGGCGTCGACCAGTGCCGCCTTGTAGTCGGCCTCGCTCAGGTTGCGAAAGATGATCGTCATGCCCGCCTGGCGGGAGAGTTCGTCCGCGAATTCGGCGAGCGTATAGGCTTCGTCACCCGCCAGTTCGTAGACGCGTCCGGCCTGATCCTCCTGCGCCACCAGAACGGCGGCGGTTGCGTCGGCAAAGTCGGCGCGGGTGGCCGAGGCGATGCGGGCGTCTCCGGCGGAGCCTCTCACCACGCCATGCTGGAGAGCGGAGGGTATCGAGGCGGTGTAGTTCTCGGTGTACCAGCTGTTCCGTAGCAAGACATAGTGTACGCCGCTTTCCCGGAGGAGCGCTTCGGTCTGGCGATGCTCTTCGGCAAGACCGAGCGGTGACGTATCCGCGTGCAGCACGCTGGTATAGGCGATGAGCTTCACGCCCACCGTCCTGGCGGCGTCGATCACCGCCTTATGTTGCGGCACGCGGTGTCCGACCTCGTTTCCCGAAATGAGCAGCAGCTTATCGATACCCGCCAGGGCCGGGCCCAGGGTCTCCGGTCGGCTATAATCGGCTTCGCGCACGACGACGCCCTTCGCAGCGAGGTCGGACGCCTTGTCGATATTACGTACCAGGGCTGCGATCTCGCCGGCCGCACCGTTTTCAACAGCGCCGAAATGACGAGCCGCCCGAGTTGTCCCGTCGCTCCGGTGATGGCGAGCATGGCTCTTCCTCTTCTTTGCTTGGGGGCGTTGGACCGCAAGCGGCAACGCCCTGCATGAGATCGACTCTATTCCGGCTTCGCGGTCGGCGCCAATGCCCGCAATCCACCAATCAACGCATCGAGCCGCTGTTCGGCTTCACCATGTTCGGCCTCCGGATAAGCGGTGGCGACGCGGGCGCCCCAATAGCCAAGATCGACCGTCGTGAGACTGAATTCAAAGGGAACGCCTTCGCGGCTGCCGCGGAACCGTCCGCGCCAGACGGCATCCTTTGGCATGTCGGGAAGAACGACCGGCCCCTCGGACAGCGGCGTGCTTTCATCGAAATAGCTGCGCGCAAGCCACTTCATGATCGTATAATGCTCCTTCGCCGACATTTGCTCGATATGAACCAGCGAGATGCGGGCAACGATCGTCGAACCGTGCACTGGCGAACGATATTCGACGGAAACATACTGGCCGCTGGGATCATATCCCTGCTCGGCTACGCGGGTGAATCCGGCGAGCATATGGGGAAAGCGCGCACCGCTTCCCACATGCACCAAGGTCCCGTCGGAATCGAGGCGGAAGCCCGCCGGGGCGGTCGCTTCGGCGGCAGCGGGCGCCGACTGGGCGGCGGTGTGAATAGAAAGCCCAAGAAGAACACTCAGAACGAGCGGCGCAAGACGCCGGAGACGCGTCTTCCTTTTCATTCGGGAAGCTTCGCCATGATGATGGCGGCGATCGCCATCACCAGACCTGCTGTCAATCCATACAGGAAAATGACGTCGATCGACTGACGAATTCTGTCCAGGGCGTGCATGGAGATTCTCCCCTTTGTGGTGAGAAAAGTTTCGCGCAGCCGCGCTGTTGGGCATATTGGTAGTGTTACTGAGGCGGCCATCACCATGTGCCTGCTTATGCCATCGTTCCGATCGTCCGGCGGAACCGCGCGAGCGCGATCAGGAAGAACACCGCCCCGATCACGGTGATGGCAAGGAACTGGGGCCAGACCACGTCGAAGCCCGCTCCCCGGTAAAGAACAGCCTGCGCCATCCTCACAAAATGGGTGGTGGGCGCGGCGAGCATCACCGTCTGCACGAACTCCGGCATGCTCTCGCGCGGGGTCATGCCGCCCGAGAGCAGCTGGAGCGGCAGCAGGACGAGCATCAGCAGCAGCCCGAACTGCGGCATCGATCGCGCGATCGTGCCCATGAAGATGCCGATCGACGTGGTCGCGAACAGGTGGAGCGCCGCCCCTGCCAGGAACAGCGGGATCGATCCCTCGATCGGCACCTTCAATATCCCTTCGACCACCACCAGCAGCGCGAAGGCGCAGGCGAGCAGGACGACGAGCCCCATCGCCCAGACCTTGCTCGCCATGATCTCGAACGGCGTGACCGGCATCACCAGCAGATGCTCGATGGTGCCATGCTCGCGCTCCCGGATCAGCGCGGCGCCGGTCAACACGATCGAGAGCATGGTGACGTTGTTGATGATCTCCATCACCGACCCGAACCAGCTCTGGGCGAGAGTCGGGTTGAAGCGGGCGCGCAACGCGAGATCGGCGGGCGGCGCGGCGGTGGCGCGCGTGCCCCGCATGAACTCGGAGACCTCGCCCTGGACGATCTGCTGGATGTATCCGCCGCCGGTGAAGGCCTGGCTCATGCGCGTGGCATCGATGTTGAGCTGGACGGTCGGCTGGCGGCCGGCGAGCACGTCGCGCTGGAAATCGGGCGGCAGGTCGAGCGCGAAGGTGTAGCGCCCGGCGTCCATGGCCGGATCGACCTCGCCCAAAGCAAGCAGCGCCGGCGGCGTGAAATGCGGCGGATAGAAGGCTCCGGTGATCCGGCTGGACAGCGGGGACTGATCCTCGTCGACGATTGCGATCGGCGCCTTGTTCAGAGTCTCGGGCATGGCGGAGGCCGCCACGTAGATGCCGAGCGAGAAGGCGTAGACGATCAGCACCAGCATCATCGGATCGCGCCACAGGCTGCGCAGCTCTTTGACGCCCAGACGTCCGATATTGGCGATATGCCGCATCTCAGCCCTCCTGCTTTTTCAAAAGCGCGACGGACAGCGCGAGCAGCACCGGTACTGCCACGGCCAGCGCCAGAAGCGGCTGACCCAGGTCGCCGAAGCCCAGCCCTTTCGAAAAGACGCCCCGACAGACGGTGACGAAATGGGTGGTCGGGAAGATGCGCCCGATAAACGCCCCGACGCCCTCCAGCGACGAGACCGGGTTGATCAGCCCCGAAAACTGCACCGCCGGCAGGATGGTGCCGATCGCGGTTGCGAACAGCGCGGCGATCTGGCTGCGCATGAAGATCGAGAACAGCAGCCCGATCGCGGTCGCGGACAGCGTGTAGAGCAAGGCCGCCAGCGTCATCGCCAGCACATTGCCGGTGATCGGCACGCGAAAGACGAGCAGCGCCAACAGCACCAGCAGCACATAGTTGAGCATGGCCAGCGCGACATAGGGCAGCTGCTTGCCCAGCAGAAACTCGATGCGCGTGATCGGCGTGACATAGAAGTTGATGATCGAGCCCAATTCCTTCTCGCGGACGACGCTGAGCGCCGTCAGCATCGCGGGGAACAGCAGCAACAGGACGGGGATGACCGCTGGCGCGATCGCCACCAGGCTCTTGACGTCGGGATTGTAGCGATAGCGCGTCTCGATATTGATGAGGCCCGCCGAGGGCCGAGCGCCAAGCTCTTGCACGGCCATCTCTCCCAGCCATTGCGCGTGCAGTGCCTGGATATATCCCTGCACGGTCTCCGCCCGCATCGGCATGGCGCCATCGATCCACACGCCGATCTGGACCGGATCGCCGCGGCGCAGGTCGCGCGCAAAACCCGGTGGAATCTCGATCGCGACGCTGAGCTCGCCATCGCGCATGCGCCGGTCGAGCTGCGCGTAATCGGTGATCGGCGGGCGTTCGATGAAGTAGCGGGATCCCGCAAGGTTCAGCGCATAATTCTGGCTGGTCGTGGTGCCGTCGCGATCGAGCACCGCGAACGGCAGGTTCTCAACATCCAGGCTGATGCCATAGCCCATGATGAACATGAGCAGCACGCTTCCCAGAAGGGCGAGCGTGGCGCGGATCGGATCGCGACGCAGCTCCAGCGCCTCGCGCCGGGAATAGCTCAGCATCCGTCGGCGGCTGAAGGTGCGGGAAAAGGACGAACCGGACTCAGCCTTTGTCTCGGTGGCCGGCGCCGCGGCCGCCACTCCCGCCTCCGCACTTTCGTCTCCCGCCGCCGCGTCCTCCAGATAGCTGATGAACGCATCCTCGAGGTTTTTGCTGCCGCGCTTCTCGACGATCGCCGCCGGCGTATCGCTGACCAGCACCTTGCCGGCATGCATCAGCGAAATCCGGTCGCAACGCTCGGCCTCGTTCATGAAATGGGTGGAGATGAAGATCGTCACCTTGTCGCCCCGCGACAGGTCGATCATCATCTGCCAGAACTGGTCGCGCGCGATTGGATCGACGCCCGAGGTCGGCTCGTCGAGGATCAGCATCTCGGGCTTGTGGATCATCGCCACCGCCAAGCTAAGCCGCTGGCGCTGGCCGAGCGGGAGCGCGTCGGGCAGCGCGTCCATGATGTCGGTCAGGCCGAAGCGTCCGGCCATCTCCTCGACCCGGGCGGGAATTTGGGCGGCGGGCACATGGAAGAGCTGCGCGTGCAGCTCAAGGTTCTGTCGGACGGTGAGTTCGGAATAGAGCGAGAAGGCCTGGGACATGTAGCCCACGCGCCGACGCGTCGCCATGTCGTCATTCTCGACTTCGCGCCCGAACAGCCACGCTTGGCCCCCGCTCGCCTTGAGCAGGCCGGTCAGCATCTTCATCGTCGTCGACTTGCCGCACCCATTGGAGCCCAGGAAGCCGAAGATCTCGCCGCGCTCGATCCGGAAATCGACATGGTCGACCGCGGTGAAATCGCCGAAGCGCATGGTCAGTCCCTTGGCCTCGATGGCGATCTCGGCATCGCTCCCATCGCTGCGCGGAGGGATGGTCACGGGCTTGTGACCACGCCGGCGCTCTTCGGGCAGCAGGGCGATGAACGCCTGCTCCAGGCCGTCGGTGCCGGTGCGTTCATAGAAATCCGCCGGAGTGCCGGTTGCGAGGATCTGCCCCGCATCCATCGCCACCAGCCAGTCGAACCGAGCCGCCTCCTCCATATAGGCGGTGGCGACAAGCACGCTCATGCCCGGCCGGTCGGCGCGGATGCGATCGATCAGGTCCCAGAACTGCGCGCGCGATAGTGGATCGACGCCGGTGGTCGGCTCGTCGAGCAGCAGGAAATCCGGATCATGGATCAGCGCGCAGCAGAGCCCGAGCTTCTGCTTCATCCCGCCCGAAAGCTTACCCGCCGGACGTTTGCGGAACGGCGCAAGGCCGGTGCTCTCGGTGAGCTGGGCGATCCGCCGCTCGCGCTCCTGCGCATCCTGCCCGAACAGGCGCGCGAAAAACTCCAGATTCTCGTCGATGGAGAGGGTCGGATAGAGGTTCTTGCCGAGGCCCTGCGGCATATAGGCGATGCGTGGACAGACCGCTTCGCGATGCCGCCGGTCCGCCATGTCGCCGCCGAGAACCTCGACACTGCCTTCCTGGATCACGCGCGCGCCGGCGAGCAGCGAGAACAGGGTGGACTTGCCGACGCCGTCGGGGCCGATCAGCGCGACCATGCGTCCGGCCGGAATTTCCAGATCGATGCTGTCGAGCGCCCGCGTCCTGCCATAGTGCAGGCTGACGCCCGAAAGGCGTGCCACCAATTCCGGCGAGGCGCCCTCCGACATGCCGGGCGCGGTCATCGCGACACGTTGACGGTCAGCTTCGCCGGCCATTCGGCATCGCGGCTGGTCCGCACATAGGCCATGCCGGGCAGCCCGGTCTTGACCTGGGTGATGTGGCGATCGAGCAGGGCGGGATCGATCCGCGCCTTGACGCGGAACATCAGCTTCTGCCGTTCGCTTGCCGTCTCGACGGTCTTCGGCGTGAACTGCGCGACATCGGCGACGAACGACACCTTGGCCGGGATCACATAGTCGGGCGCGGCATCGAGCACGATCCGCACGTCGCTCCCCAGCGCCACGCGTCCCGCCACCGTCTCAGGCAGGAAGAAGGTCATGTAGACGTCGCCGAGATTGACGAGGTTGAGCACGCGCCCGCCGCCGGCGACGACCTCGCCCGGCTGGGCCACGCGATACTGGACCCTTCCGCCCACCGGAGCGCGCAGGTCGCTGTCGCGGATATCGGCCTCGATCCGCTCGATCGTCGCGCGGACGGCATCGACGTTCGAGCGCGCGCCGATCACCTGGCTGCGCGCGGTGCCGATGGCCGCATCGACCGCAGCCAGCTGCGCGCGCGCCGCCTCGACGGCAGCCGTCG
>NZ_JEMV01000050.1 GCF_000588875.1 Sphingobium sp. Ant17 | reverse complement strand
GCTTTGCGGCGATATAGTTGATCGCACCGCCTGTGGAATTCTGCCCGAAAAGCGTACCTTGCGGCCCTTTCAGCACCTCGATGCGTTCAAGATCATAGGCCGAATGACTGGCCAATACCGGGAAAGGCAAGGGTGCCTGATCGATATAGACACTGACCGCAGGATAAACGCCCAGCGAGCTTTCGTTAAAGCCCACGCCGCGCAACGTATAAATGGGCGTATTGGTCGTGCTGGCCGAGTAGGACAGGCCGGGTATGATAGACGCAATATCTTCAAGCGATGAAACCTTGCGCTGTGCAAGCGCGTCGCCCGATATCGCCGTTATTGACAGCCCGACATCATTGAGATTTTGCTCACGCTTGTTCGCGGTCACCACAATATCGGCTGTCTGGGCCGCAGATCCCGTTGTTGACGGCGATTGTTGCGCGCTTGCAGGTAGCGCTATGGCGAGACAGCCAATGCTTGTAGAACACAAAAAAAATCCGATACTGTTCTTCATAACATCCCCTATTTGTTTGATTTAATTATTATTTGCTTTTCTTCGTTCACGGGTGTGCGGCGCTCACTCCTCCAGCAGCGCGGTAACCGTCTTGGTTTCCGTGTAATGCAGGACGCCTTCTTCACCGACTTCGCGACCCCAGCCCGATTCCTTGACTCCGCCAAAGGGTGCCGAGGGATCGTTCATGCCGTGAGTGTTGATCCACACCGTTCCGGCCTGCAATTTGCGCGCGGTCAGATGCGCGCGCGACAGGTCGCGGGTCCAGATGTTGGCGGCCAGGCCATAGCGGGTGTCGTTGGCTTGCCGGACCACATCATTCACATCGTCGAACGGCGTCGCGACCAGCACCGGGCCGAAAATCTCCTCCCGCACGATGCTGGCATCCGCATCGGGATTGGCAAAGATGGTCGGCTCGACGAAATAACCTTCCCGATCGCCCGTGCCGCCACCTGTCACCAGTTCCGCGCCGCTCGCGCGGCCCTGTGCGATATAGTCGAGCACCCGGCCCTGCTGCACCTTCGACACCAGCGGCCCCAGCATCGTGTCGGGATCACGCCCATGGCCCAGCTTGAACGTCTTGGCGACTTGCGCCACGCCATCGACCACCTTGTCGAACACCGACCGTTCGACATAGAGGCGCGAGGCCGCGAGGCAGACCTGCCCGCTGTTGAAGAAGATGGCGAGCGCCGCGCCTATCGCCGCCTTGTCGATGTCCGCATCGGCAAAGATCAGCGAGGGCGATTTGCCGCCCAGTTCCAGCGTAACCCGCTTGAGATCCTTCGCGCAGGTCTGGACGATCTGCTTGCCCACGCGGGTCGACCCGGTGAAGGCGATCTTGTCGATGCCGGCATGTTCGACCAGCGCCTGCCCGGCTTCATGACCATAGCCAGTGACGATGTTCAGCACGCCTTCGGGCAACCCCGCCTCCAGCGCCAGTTCAGCGAGGCGCAGAGCGGTCAGCGGCGTGACTTCGGACGGCTTGAGGACGATGGCGCAACCCGCCGCCAGCGCCGACGCGATCTTCCACGCGGCCATGGCCAGCGGATAATTCCACGGCACGATCTGCCCCACCACGCCGATCGGTTCGCGCACCGAATAGCTGTGATATTGGCGGCCATCGCCCGAAATCGGGTTCACCTGACCATAGATTTTCGAAGCCCAGCCTGCCATGTAGCGGAAGATATCGACGGCCGCAGGCACATCCACCGCCAGGGCATGGTGCACCGCCTTGCCATTGTCATAGCTTTCGAGCAGCGCCAGTTCCTGGGCATTATCCTCGATCTTGCGGGCGATCGCTTCAATAATCTTGCCGCGATCGAGCGGGCGCATCCGGCTCCAAGCCGCAGATTCGAACGCAGCGCGCGCGCTGGTCACCGCCCGGTCCACATCGGCCGCCGTTCCCGCCGGAACGCTCGCAAATATCTGGCCCGTCGCGGGATCCTCCACCGCGATGGTGCGACCGTCTCCGGCATCCTCCCACGCCCCGCCGATCAACATCTTTTGCGCGGGCAGGCGAACTTCGAATCCCGTTTCGCCATGCAGTCCGGCGGCAATGGTAGTCGGTGCGTTCATGGAAAGAATCTCCGGGCGTGAAAAGAAAGAGCCGCGCCCGCCTTTTAAGGCGCGGCCCAGGGGGAGAAGGTTCAGTTTTTGGTGAAGCGGATCGGCAAAGCCTTGTAACCGCCCACGAAATTGGTTTCGACCATGCGCGGTTCGCCCGCCATCTCCACCGATTTGAGATGCGGCAGCAATTCCTCGAACAGGATCCGCATCTCCAGCTTGGCCAGATGCTGGCCCAGGCACATATGCGGGCCAAAACCAAAGGCGATATGCGGGTTGGGCGATCGGGTGATGTCGAACTTGTCCGCGTCGGCGAACACCGCCTCGTCGCGATTGCCGGACGGGTAGCAGATCATCAACCGCTCCATCGCCCGTATGTCCATGCCGCGCACCACCGTATCGGCCGTCGCGTTGCGCATGAAATGCTTGACCGGGCTGGTCCAACGGATCGCTTCATCCACCAGGCCGGCGACGAGCGAAGGGTCAGCCTTAACCTTCGCCCAGTTGTCGGGATAAAGCATCATGCCATGCAGGCCGCCTGCCGTGGACGATGACGTGGTGTCATGCCCGGCTGTGGCAATGGCGACATAATAGCCGTTTGCTTCGTCGCGCGGGATCGGCGCGCCATTGATGCGCGAATTGGCGATCAGCGAGAGAAGATCGTCGGTCGGCCGTTCACGACGATCGGCGCTCAGCTTGTCGAAATAGGTATAGAAATCCTCGATCGAAGCAGCCCATTGCTTGGCCGCCACCACCGGGTCGGTCGCCATTTCCGGCCGCTGCTCTTCGGGATCATGGACGCCGAAAAACTCCTGCGTCAGCTTGAGCATACGCGGTTCGTCTTCAGGCGGCACGCCGAACAGGGTCATGATGACGCGCAGCGGATAGTGGAGGGCGAAGTCGCGGACGAAATCGCATTCCCCGTCGAAACTCAGCATATTGTCGACCGACTGGCGTGCCAGAACGCGGATCTGTTCCTCCAGCTTGCTGATCTTGCCGGGCAGGAACCAGTTGGACGTCAGCGTGCGGTAGGACGCATGTTCGGGCGGGTCCATATAGGTCAGCGACGACAAGATGCGGATCGAGCCGCCATTTATGTCACGCGTGAAAGCGTCCGATGCCTGATCGACCAATATGGGATTATGATCGGCATTGTGGAACAGCTTGCCGTTGCGCTCCACTTCCTTGATGTCGGCATGTTTGGTGACGACCCAGATCGGATCGTAGCCCGGCACCTGCGCGATCCCCAGCGGCATATTGTCGCGCAGCCATTTGAACGCGCCATAAATGGTCGCGTCATCGGTATAGCTTTTGGGCGCTATGACGATCCGGGCTATGTCGTCGGGGATGATGGGACGCACGTCGGCATCCAGCGAAGTCGCCATGAAACTACCCTCTCCTGATACGCTGCCTGGTGGCGATTTGATTGTTGCGTACAATCACTACGTAACTTCAGAAGGAGAGATTCGTCAATCGCTAATATCGGTCCGACCATTCATGCTCTTTATGGCTGAAAATGCTGGCTTTCCGCGTAATTCCAGCGTTAATCGAGCATCTGCCGTCCTCGAAAATGAATGGCGGCTCAAAGATTGAATAGGGTCAGCAACACGGACCGAAGGGATGGTTTCGCAAAAATGGCGGACCGCGATCAACTGCCATGCCGGTCCGCTCTGCGCATGCGGATCAGCCTTAGGGGCGCGTCGTCGGCGGCATGATCATATCATTGGGGATATCCGCTTCCGCCCCCGCGCGAATCGCATCGACATGGTGAAAAAAGGCGCGCTGGCGCAACAGGCCGAAAAAATCGAGCATCAGCGGCAACGCATGTTCCACCATGGTCGCGGCCTCATCGACGTCGATATGCCCTTCGACACGCTCCATAAAGGTCGACGCTTCCCAACGCCCGACGAAATCCGCCGCCTTGGTGTAAAATCCCAATATTTCGGGCGTATAATCCAGCCGCTGGTCGAACCCCGCTTTGCGCATGTCGCCCCAAATGCGTATTAATTGGGCGCAGGTGATGCTCAGTGCGTCGCCCTGCTCCGTCTTGATGATGTCGAGGATGCCAATCCGTGCCAGCGTGCGCGCATCCTCCGCAGCGTGCGGATAACGGTCCAGCAGCGACGCGATCATCACCGGCGGACCATCCACTCCCACACGATGCGCAACAAGTTGCTCCAGCTGGTCGAAGGCGCTCGCTTCGACCCGCCCGTCGGTCCCTTCCCCGCTGATGAGCGCCTTGATCTGCGCCAGCGTCAGCCTGTTTTCGCGCTGAAGCCGCCGTACCGCCAGAATAGCCTGTACATGCTCCTCGCCATAATCGGCGACGGTCTTGCGCGGGCGCGCAGGTTCAGGGATCAAGCCTTCGCGCAGAAGGACACGGATCGTTTCCCGATGGACTCCGGTCCGATCCTCCAGTTCGCGCATTTTCATGGGCCTGATACAGCATGACGCACCGGGCCCCGCAAGCCAGTATGTTTCGCTATACGCAACTGGACTTGTAACGGATTTGCGCCGGTCACCTGAGCGATTAGAGCTCGCAACAGGAGACCGACGAGATGATCAAGCACACAGAAGAGTTCAAGCAGGAGGCGGTGCGGATTGCACTGACCAGCGGGTTACCCCGCGACAGGGTTGCATCGGATTTGGGGATAGGGAAGTCGACGCTGGGCAAATGGGTGTCACAGTATCGGCCATCTGACCTGGTGGCAGCGCCGCAGGCAGATCTGGCGCGTGAGAATGAACGCCTTCGTCTTGAGAACCGTGTGCTGCGGGAGGAGAGGGAAGTGCTAAAAAACCGTCGCCGGCTGGGCCCGCCTGTGCGCGGTAGAAACGGGTCGTGCTATGGTGCGGTCGGGAGGGTCGCGGCCGATGGCTTATTGGAGGCATGATACCCCGTTAAAAAACGTGGCCCGTGGGTGTTTGCGTACTTGAGAGTGGTGACGCCGTTTTGCGGCGATCCCGGTTAGGAAGATGACGTTTAGCATCGCCCATACCCTCCTGCTTTAAAGGAGGACTTGGAATGGAACGATCAAAATCCGGCGCGTTGTCGATGGTCAATCCACGCGCCGCTGCCATCGACATCGGGTCGACCATGCATATGGCGGCCATAAATCCGAACGCCGATGATAATCCGGTACGAGCGTTTGGTACATTCACCGGCGATCTCCATGATATGGCCTGCTGGTTCAAAACATATGGCGTCACCACTATCGCGATGGAATCGACCGGTGTTTACTGGATCCCAGCCTATGAAGTACTCGAAGCACATGGCTTTGAGGTGATCCTGGTCAATGCGCGATATGCCAAGAATGTACCGGGGCGCAAAACCGACGTCAGCGATGCTGCCTGGTTGCAACGCCTTCATAGCTACGGGCTGCTGCGGGGGAGTTTCCGTCCCGAGGCGGGCGTGGCGACCATGCGTGCCTATCTGCGGCAGCGCGAGCGGCTGATCGAATATGCCGCCTCGCATATTCAGCACATGCAGAAGGCGCTGATGGAAATGAATGTGCAACTCCATCACGTCGTCTCCGACATCACCGGCGTGACGGGTATGCGGATCATCAGGGCCATTGTGAGCGGGGAACGTACACCCAACACGCTGGCGCAAATGCGCGACGTCCGCTGTCATGCGACTATTGAGACCATTTGTGCGGCATTATCGGGGAACTGGCGGGACGAGCATATCTTCGCGCTCGGCCAGTCCCTGGCCCTGTTCGACTTCTACCAAACCAAAGTTCTCGAATGTGATCGAAAGCTTGAGGCCGCACTCAAGGCGCTCGAAATCCACGAGGGATATGATGTTCGCCATCTCCCAAAAGTCCGAACCAAAAGGCGACAGGTGAACACGCCTGACTTCGAGGTCCGGTCATCGCTCTATCGCGTGCTGGGCGTGGACCTGACGCAGATCCACGGAATCGGCCCCTCGCTCGCGCTCAAGCTCGTCGGCGAGTGCGGCACCGATCTTGCCGCATGGCCCAGTTCAAAGCATTTTACGGCCTGGCTGTGCCTGGCACCGGGCAACAAGATATCGGGCGGCAAGCTGCTGTCGTCGAAAACTCGACGATCTTCGAGCCGGGCTGCAGCACTCCTGCGCCTGGCCGCAACTACCATTGGTCGCAGCGACACCGCATTGGGCGCCTTTTACCGGAGGCTGTCGGCGCGCGCTGGAAAAGCAAAAGCGGTCACCGCAACCGCACGCAAAATCGCCGTCCTGTTCTACAATAGCTTGCGCCACGGCATGGCATATCATGATCTCGGCGCGACCCAATATGAGGAGCGCTATCGTAGCCGCGTCATCGGAAATCTCAGGCGTCGTGCCAAGGCATTCGGCTTCTCCCTTCAGGAGGTGCCGACCGAACCTGAGATGAGTGTTTCTTAGGAAGGCCACGCAGTTCTTCGCGAGCCAAAGGCCGTGAAGTTCGCATTTGTGCATAGCTGGCGACACCGGTGGCCCGTTGAACTGCTCTGCCGTGTCATGGATGTCAGTGAACGCGGCTATCGTTCCTGGCGCTCGCGCCCGATCAATCGGCGGGAGCGGACGGATATGAAAGTGCTGGCCCATATCAGGGAACAGTACAGCCTCAGCCTCGGTAGCTATGGTCGTCCGAGGATGACCATGGAACTCAAAGAGGTTGGGCTCGACGTTGGCGAGCGCCGGGTCGGGCGGCTGATGAAGATTAACGGGATCAAGCCAGCCCGCACGCGCAAGCACAAGGTCACGACCGATAGCCACCATCGCCTGGGGGTCGCAGCGAACTGGCTGGACGGCGACTTCGCCGCAGATGCGCCCAACCGTAAATGGGCCGGCGACATCACCTATATCTGGACATCCGAGGGCTGGCTCTACCTCGCCGTTATACTGGACCTGCATAGCCGTCGCGTCGTAGGCTGGGCAGTCAGCGACAGGATGAAGAAAGACTTGGCGATCAGGGCGCTGGATATGGCGGTGCGCCTGCGCCAGCCTCCCAAGGGCTGCCTTTTCCATTCGGATCGCGGCAGCCAATATTGCTCTTACGACTATCAGAAAAAGCTGCAGGCCTATGGCCTGCGTCCATCGATGAGCGGCAAGGGAAATTGCTACGACTGTGATTATGTTGCTGCGGCTTGATGATCTGACCCATGCTACGATTGATCCCGTGTCATTGCGTTGACGTGTCGGCCATCAAGTCGCCCTGGCAACGGGCGAGATGTGACTTGATAGGAGCCTGACGGGTTCGCCCCTTCACAGTCCTGTCCTTCTCTGAACGGTGTCCGGGCACCGTTCAGAGAAGGACAGGACATGACCAATACTAACATCAGCGGTGTCATCATCGGTGTCGATACCCATAAATCTATCCATGTTGCCGTGGCAATCGATAACAATGGCAGCCGATTGACGGCATTTTCGGCTCCAGCGACAACCAAGGGCTATAAAACGCTCGAAGACTGGGCATGTGCCTTGGGCACCATCACAGCCTTTGGCATCGAGGGGACTGGATCATACGGAGCCGGGCTGTCTCGCCATCTTCTGGCCCAGGGCCATAAAGTCATCGAGGTCACCAGACCTAATCGACAGTTGCGCTATCAGCATGGCAAAAGCGATAGCCTCGACGCTGAAGGCGCCGCACGCTCGGTGCTGGGCGGACAGGCGATCGCCCAACCCAAAACGCAAACGGGATCCGTCGAGATGATCCGGCATCTCAAAATCGCACGCGACACAGCAGTCAAATGCCGGTCGCAGGCCATGGTGACCCTGAAAACCCTGATCATCAACGCACCTGCGGCGCTGCGCGACACGCTCGATCAGATAAGCGGAAAAATCGCACTGATCCGATATATTGCTGCACTCAGGCCCGGCGCAATGACCTCGACGATCGCATCGGCCAAAACCGCCTTGCGGGCCTTGGCGCAACGCTGGCTGGCTCTACACGAAGAAATTCAGTCGCACGACAAGGCGCTCGAACAACTGGTAGCGGCCCGCGCGCCGACATTGCTGGCATCCCACGGGATCGCGACGATGACGGCTGCAGAAATGCTAATACTGCTCGGCGACGATCCCACCAGGATCCGCTCCGAAGCGGCACTCGCAAAACTCTGCGGCGTGTGTCCCATCCCCGCATCAAGTGGCAAAACCAACCGCTTCCGACTCAACCGTGGCGGAAACCGGCAAGCCAATGCCGCGCTATATCGGGTCGCAATCGTTCGGATGCGCAACCATCCGCCGACACTTGCCTATGTCAGCAAACGGAAAATGGAGGGAAAGAGCAACCGGGAGATTATACGCTGCCTCAAGCGATACATCGTCCGCGAAATCTTTACCCACCTATGTCGGCCAAAAGCACCTCCGACCAGCGCTTGACAAATATAGGAGCCTCAATGCGTCCGTCGAGACCTTCTTCAAATCCCTGAAGGCCGAACTCATCTGGCGGCAGAGCTGGCCAACGCGGCGTCAGGCAGAAGCCGCCATTTTTCAGTACATCAACGGGTTCTACAACACCCGTCGTCGCCATTCATATCTGGGCGGCATCAGCCCGCTCGCGTTCGAAGCCAAGGTGGCATAATGAGATAGGTGACCGGCACAAAACCGTTACAAGTCCAATCGTCAGCTTCACCTGCCTCAAGGCCTTCGCCTTCGATCACCGCAACGCGCGGAAAGACGCCCACGATCTCGTCTATTGCCTTGAGCATCATCCGGGCGGGCTCGATGCGGCGATCGGCGCTTTCAAGGACGCCTTAGCGGGGCCGCATGCCGATGCGGTGCAGGAGGCGCTCGCGAAGCTGAAGACGCGCTTCGTTCACGACGATCCCGACCAATCATATCGTCGGGATGGGCCGGTCGCTGTCGCGCGCTTTGAGGATAACGACGCTGATGCCGGCAACAACGAGGAGGTGCGGGATCTGCGGATACTGCGCCAACGGCGGGTCGCGGATTTGATGGGCAAGTTTCTCGGCGCACTGGCGTCAGGCGGGTGAGACGAGTCAGCCCTTGCACATGGTCACGGCTGGTCTGATCTGATGGGATCCGCGACCAAGGCACGATCGCGTGCTGTTCCCTCTGTCGAACCAGTACTCGGTTGGACCTATCTGTGACGGCCTGCAATGATGATCGGCTCGGCGCGAGATTATAGGCTCGTTCTGACGCACGCTCCGTGAAATTGTAGGTCGGTCTGAAGCCACGCTGTTTGAGAACGAGCGCGCTCTGTGTGAGACGGACGCGAGAAGGCGATCGACCGGCGCGCATTAAGTGAGACGTTCAGATCGGCAATCCGGCGACGCGCATCTCGTCGGTGAGCTCGGTCGCGCGAGCACCTTCCAGCTCGCCCCGCATGAGCTTGCGGATCTCGGCGGGCTTGGCGTCGAACTGGTCGCACAGCGCCTTCACGTCGTAGCCGTGCCGGTTCAGCTCGGGCTCGATGTCGTCGAGGCGGCGCGACAGCACGCCATCGACGATGGTCCCGTCGATCGGCTTGGCACCGATTCCGAACCCGGCCTCGAACGCGCGGACGAGGTAGCGGCTGAGCTGGAGCGGCGTTTTCAGCCGCGCGGCGAGCAGGGTCGCCGCTTCGTCGGTGATCACCTCCTCGGGCTCGACGCCCTCCTCGAGCGAGGCGCGAAGTACCCAGTCGATGAAGTCGCGCTGACGGTCGCGCAGCCCTCCGAATTCGAACAGCGTCGTGCGATCACCTACCTCCTCCATGGTGGGGCGACGTAGGTCGTTCTTGAGCCGCGGGTAGCCCAGCATGACGACGGAGAGCTGCCCGCCAGCTTCCTGGACGAGCTCGACCAGGCGCTTGAGCGCCTTCAGCGTATTAGCGTGGAGGTCGTGCGCGTCATCGACGAATAGCGCGACCGGCTTCTTGGCCTTGCGAAACAGCTCCTGGAGGTCGCGCTCGCGGCGCTCAGCCTGGCGCGAGATGGTGGGGAGCTTGTCCGGGCTGAGATCGTAGAACAGCGCCGATACGAGCAGCGGCACCGTGATCTTAGCCTTCTCCAGGCTGAGCGCGCGAGACACGATGACGCGGTTCTCGCGCTCGAGCGCCTCGCGCAGACGGCGCACCAGGAGCGACTTGCCCGAGCCGATCACCGCGGTGAGCGCGATCAGTCGGCCGGCCATGATGGTCGCGCGCAGGTCGTGAACGATCTGCTTGTGATGCTCGGTCTCGTAGAAGCCGGCATCGACGGGCGGACGGGCGAGCCGGTAGTGGCGCATGACTTCGGTCAGCATGGATAAAGCTCCTCAACCCGCATGGGCGCGACCCGGCGGGAACCGTTCTCGTATGGCCGTCATCACCTCGGCGCGGATCAGCGTTCGGCCGAGGAGGTCGGCGATGAAGTCGAGGTCGTCCGCAGCGAGCTTGCCGAGCGGCACCCGCAGCTCGTCCGCGATCGACGCGCGCGCCTTCAACGGCGTCGCGAACGCCAGCTCCTCGAACCGGTCGGGACCGGCGAACGGCCGCGTGATGACCGCGGCGCGCTGCGGCTCGCGCGCGACCAGGTCGAGTTCGCCGGACAGGGCGGAACGCGGGATGGTGATGCGGGCCGCAAGCTCGGTGACGCGATCCTGGCGCACGTCGCGGCGGGTCTTCCGGTGCTTGCGGTAGCGGTGGATCGGCACTGGTCCACCAACCGGATCGAAGGGGCCGTAACGCTCGTCGCCGAGTTCGGCGAACAGCTCAGCGTCGAAAAGCCCCCACCACAGCACGACCGTCTCGCCGGCGAGCTCGGGATCGAGTTCGTAGGTGACGCCCGCGACAGATACGCGCGCGTCCAGCCCGACCGTGCGCCGCTCGGGCTCGCGCGCGAAGGAGCAGAACCGTTCCCACTCGCACATCGCGCGCACCCCGCCCTCGGGCTGGTTCTCCAGCCAGTCATTGATGCGCGCGTGCGGTTCGGTCCGATGATCGCGGGCATTCTCGCGGTCGACGAAGCGGACGAGCCACGCGTTCGCCTCCGCTTCGGTGTCGGGCTGGTGATGGTGGTAGAGCGTCTCGTGCGCCTCCTTCACGGTCCGGAACGGGCGCTCGACCTTGCCCTTGGCGCGCGCGGTCGTGCGCGCGCCGTCCGAGCCTGCCGGCATATACCGCGGCCGAACTTGCGGCGATGCCGATCGCTGCCTGGTTCGCGGTCACCCTCTCGTTCCGCCGCTTCCACCTCGGCTTGGTAGCTGGATTCCTGGCCCTTGGCATGCTGCTCCCGCTCGCGCCGGATTACGGCTCGCTGCTGACGCTCCGCGCGCTGCAAGGCCTGCTGGGCGGAGCAATGACCCCGCTGCTGATGACCGCAGCGCTGCGCTTCCTGCCCCCTTCCATCAAGCTGCACGGGCTCGGCCTGTACTCGCTGACGGCAACCTTCGCGCCCAACCTCGCCACCTGGCTTGCGTCCGCCTGGGTGGATGATCTCGGCGACTGGCGTCTGGTCTATTGGCAGATCATCCCGGCCGGCCTGCTCGCTCTCTGGGCGGTTTGGTGGGGCCTGCCGCAGGACCCGGTGCGCACCGAGCGCTTTCGTGAGATCGATTGGCTCGGGTTCGCGACCGGGCCGCTGGGACTGGCGCTGTTGGCCATCGGCTTGCTGGAAGGCGAGCGCCTGGACTGGCTTCACTCGCCCGCCATCGCCGCCGCCCTCATCAGCGGTGCCGCTCTGTTCGCGACTTTCCTGATCAGCGAGTGGTTCCACCACCTTCCATTCATCAAACTCCAGTTGCTGGAGAGGCGCAATTTCTGGCTCGCCTTCATCGTGTTCATGAGCATTCTCATCGTGCTGCTGGCAGCCGTACCAACAATCACCACCAACTAAGGACAGAGGCACGGCCATGATATGGGATGCTAGCGGTTCGTCACGAACTGAGCGTCAAGACCCGGCGGTTTCGCCATTGCGCACCGGTGGCTATCGATCATTCTGACCCTGAAAGCTGTCCGGCAGGCAGGTCCCCGGATTCGGCCATTCCTCCGGCCTGACCAATGGCGCGCGAGTTGCGCGACCTGCGGGGTCTGACCTGTCGGAAAACACATGTTTTCGGACACCCTTGGGTGATCCCTCGGCTTTGGTCGGCAATCCTGCGCCTGAATAGTCGACAAACCCTGTCGCTTTGATGTAGTGTACGACAAAGTGGTTTTGAGGGTTTGTCGTACATGCTGGTCGGATATATGCGGGTGTCATCGGCCGATGATCGCCAAACTGTCGATCTTCAGCGCGACGCTCTGGTCGCGGCGGGTGTCGATCCGCGTAATTTGCATACTGATAAGGCATCGGGAGCACGCGACGATCGACCGGGCCTGAAGGACTGCCTCGATTATCTGAGTGCGGGCGATACGCTGATCGTGTGGAAACTCGATCGGCTTGGGCGATCGTTGCCGCATTTGCTGGCGATCGTCACTGACCTGAAGGCGCGTGGCATCGCGTTCCGTTCGCTGACTGAGCAGATGGATACGAACACGCCGCACAGCGAACTGCTATTTTCGCTGTTCGGCGCGCTGGCGCAATATGAGCGCGCGCTGACGCGCGAGCGGGTGATGGCGGGACTGGCGGCTGCAAAGCGTCGAGGGCGCCAGGGTGGACGGCCTCCCATGATCGACACTGAGACCCTTGAACGGATTACTGCCGCGCTTGATGGCGGAGCAAGCAAGGCATCCGTCTGTCGCACCTTCAAGGTGCCGCGTTCGACCTTGATTGGCACTCTTGCCCGGATCGGTTGGGCGCCGCCCGCCAAAGCCTAACCCAATGCCTCGTCGCGCCGTGCTGTCGGACGAGCAACGCATGGCGTTGCTCGCACTTCCCGATGATGAAACCACGCTCGTTCAGCACTGGACGTTGAGTGAGGATGACCTGGCTATCATCGTGCGCCGCAGGCGACCGCATAATCGTCTGGGTTTCGCGATCCAGCTATGCGCGCTGCGCTATCCCGGCCGTTTGCTGCGCCCGGGCGAATTGATCCCCGATACGCGCTCGCGTTCGTCGCCGAGCAATTGCAGATCGCGCCCGAGGTGCTGGCCGATTATGCGACGCGCGGCCCGACCCGGTACGAACAGCTCGATGCGCTGCGCGAGGGCTTTGGGTTCACACAGTTCAGCCGGCCATTGCGAGCGGCGTTGCAGGAATGGCTGCTGCCGATTGCGCTGACGACGACCAGCGGGGCTGGGCTGGCACGGTCGCTACTAGGCGAGCGCCGACGACGGCGCATCATCGTACCTGGCATCAGTTCGGTCGAACGGATGGTTGCGCAGGCGCTGCTCGACGCCGAGCGCCATGTCGCCGAGCATCTGACCCGAGGGCTGGAGACTGGGCAACGCCGTCTGCTTGATGCCCTTCTTCTGCCTCACGCCGGCACGAACCTCAGCGGCCTCGGATGGGTGCGGCAGCCGCCCGGCAAGCCCGGTCGCAAGACGTTCGCCGTCATCATCCGGCGGCTAGCTCTGCTGCGCGATATTGGGATCGATCCCGATATCGCGGCAGGCATACATCCTGAACGCCTGCGACGCCTCTGTCAGGAAGGGGCTCGGCTGACGGCGCAACATGTCCGAACGCTGCAAGCATCGCGGCGCCGTGCGACGCTGGCGGCAACCGTACTCGAAACCATCGTCACGCTCACCGACGATGCGGTGCTGATGTTCGACCGCCTGCTGGGTCAGATGTTTCGGCGCGAGCAGAACAGCGCAGACACAGCGCTCAAGCGCGACCGGCGCAACATCAACGGTAAGATCCGGCTACTTGCCCGGCTCGGCGATGCCCTGCTCGCTGCCAAGGTGTCGGGCGGCGACATCGGCGCCGCGGTCGAGGCCGTAGTTGGATGGGATGATCTTGGCCGTGAAGTCGATGAAGCCCGCAAGCTGATCCGCCCCGATGCCGTCGATCCCGTTACCGTCGCCGCAACCAACTACCCCGTTCTCCGACAGGTCGGTCCCTTGTTCATCGCCTCGTTCACGTTCGGAGCGGTCCCGGCCTGCCATACGCTCGCGCGAGCAGTCGCTATCATGCGCGACCTTCATCTAGGTCGCCTGAAAAAACTGCCGCCGGATACACCAGTTGCCTTCATTCGGCAGGCCTGGCGTCGCGCGATCGGCCCCGGCATTCCCGATCGCAGAGTTTATGAATTTTGCGTCCTGGTCGAGCTTCGTGACAGGCTTCGTGCCGGCGACATGTGGGTCGAGGGAAGCAGACGCTATCGTGCCGTCGAGCAACAGCTTATTCCAAGTCCGGTATTTGCCACCATGCGCGCAGCCGGCCCTTTGCCGATCCCGGCACCCGATACGGCCAGTGCCTGGCTGGACGAACGGCGTACCCGTCTCGCCCGGAGATTGGCAGAGGTCGAGCGGAAGGCGGAGACGGACGCGCTGGAAGACGTACAACTCAGCCTTGGCAAGCTGCGGATTTCGCCGTTGAAGGCGGTCACGCCGGATGAAGCGGATAGCGCCCTTGCGCCGCTCTACGCCCATCTGCCCGCGATCCGCATCACCGATCTCCTTGCTGAAGTCGATCGATGGACCGGTTTCAGCCAGTGCTTCACGCATCTGCAAAGCGGTCGGGTTGCCGATGAACCCCGCGCTATCCTGACGGCGGTGCTCGCCGATGCGACCAATCTTGGCCATAAGCGCATGGCAGAAGCCTGCGATCTCGTGACCCAACGCCAACTCAGTTGGCTCGCCTCATGGCATTTACGCGAGGAAACCTACGGTAGGGCTCTCGCCCGGTTGGTCAATGCCCAGCACACCGCGCCGCTCGCCGCCCTGTTTGGGTCCGGGACCTCGTCCAGTTCGGACGGTCAGAACTTCCTGCTTGATCGCCGTGCTCAGGCGACCGGCGCAGTCAATCCGCACAAGGGGGCGGAGCCTGCTGTCTCCTTCTACAGCCATGTCTCGGATCGCTACGCGCCGTTTCATTCCACCGTCATCTCCGCATCCGCAAGCGAGGCGGCGCAGGTGCTGGACGGGCTGCTCCATCATGGTGCCGATCTGCACATTGAGGAGCATCACGTCGATGGTGGGCGCGTTTCCGACCATGTGTTTGCGCTATGCCATCTACTTGGATTCCGGTTCGCGCCGCGCATCCCTAACATCGCCGCGCGCCGGCTTCACCTGTTCAACGGAATCGAACCTGGCCCAGATATCGCGCCGCTGGTCGCGGGCAGGATCGACGAGGCCCTGATCGCCGCACACTGGGACGACGTGCTGCGCTTGGGCACCTCGATCCGCACCGGCGTCGTGAGTGCATCGATCATGCTGGAACGGCTCGGCTCCTATCCACGGGCCAATGGCCTGGCCTTGGCACTGCGCGAGATCGGCCGCGTCGAGCGCACCCTGTTTACACTCGACTGGATCGAGCAGCCCGAACAGCGGCGCCGCGCAACCCGCGAACTCAACAAGGGTGAGGCCGAAAATGCTCTGAAACGCGCCATCTTCTTCCACCGGATCGGCCGCATCCGTGATCACGCCCTGCAAGCCCAGACCCATCGGGCGAGCGCGCTCAACCTCGTCGCCGGTGCTATCGTCCTGTGGAACACGACCTACCTGCAAGCCGCCCGCATGCATCTTGCCAGTCTCGGCCGGTCGGTCCCGCCGGACCTGTTGCAACACCTTTCGCCGCTCGGATGGCAGCACATCAACCTCACCGGCGATTATCTTTGGACCGACCCCGATGCGCCATCGTCCGCCCTCAGGCCGCTTCGCCAGATGCACGCCGTCGAAGGTCCGGCGAAACCTTAGCGTATATCTGGGTCCGTTCTATGTACCGACCCCTATACGCCATCACTGGCACTTTGTGCTGGGCGAGCCACGGCAACAGGTCCAACTCAGGGCCTCGACGGACGAGATTGTAGAGGATCTGATCGGTCACGCAGCCATCCCCGCCGGCAGCGACAAGCTCGTCCATATCGTCGGTATCGAGGTTGCTGACACCCCAATGCCTAATTTTCCCCGCTGATTTTAGCGACTCCATTGCCTCTATCGTCTCAGCGAGCGGCACTGATCCCCGCCAGTGGAGCAGGTAGAGGTCGAGCCGATCGGTGCCGAGCCGCTTCAGGCTCGCCTCGCACGCACTGGCAAGGCGGGAGCGCGATGCGTTCTGTGGATACGCCTTGCTGACGAGGAATAACTGGTCGCGACGGTCGCCAAGCGCTTCGCAGATCAGCGTTTCCGCCGCACCATCGCCGTACATTTCAGCGGTATCGACGAGCGTCATGCCCAACTCGACACCGGCGCGCAGCGCAGCGATTTCATCGGATCGCCGCTCGGCACGCTCACCCATCTTCCAGGTGCCTTGACCCATTGAAGGAACCACTTCCCCGCCGGGCAATGTCACGTGTTTCATGTGCTTTCGTCCTATGAGATGAGTTCGACTGTTCGGTCGCGGGAGGCGGATTGGCAGATGACGACCATGTAACGATCATATTGCGGCCGGCCATCTATCGAGTGCCATTTTGGCGATGGAGAGCAGTTCGTTAATCGTAGCGCCGTCGCGCGCTTGAACGGACATGCCTTCCATGACCGTATTGATGAATTTGCCTAGGACGGCCGGATCGGCATCGGCCGCAAGCTCGCCCTGCGCGGCGCCGCGATGCAGACGCTCGATCAGGAGGGCCTCCGCCGCGATACGCTTGTCGCGCAGCAGGCATTCGATGGCGGCGGACGCCGGCGACACGGCTGCCGCTGCCGAATACATGAAGCAGCCAGCCGGCGTTCCAGGCTCCGAGAACGATGACGCCGCTCGCTCTAGCAGGCCTTTGACGGCCTCGAAGGTGGACAACGCCGGGTCGTTGATGGGGGCATAGAGGTGGACGCTGAACGTGGCGGCATAGCGCTCGATCACCGCCGCGAACAGCCCCGCCTTGTTGCCAAACGCCGCATAGAGACTGGCGGCGGCGACGCCAGTCTCCGCCACCAGATCGGCCATCGAAGTCGCCTCGTAGCCGCGCTGCCAGAACAGCCGTACCGCCTTGTCGAGCGCTGCGTTAGTGTCGAACGCGCGAGGGCGACCTGCGCCGCGACGTGCTTTCGTCTCTGTCATGTCTGACGCCTGATATGGAATGATCGATAAATAATAGCTTGAACCTCGTCGCTGACCTCGATACAGAACGATCGTTCAATAATCAAGGAATGTCCCATGAGCCGCATCGTTCGAATCCACGAATATGGCGACGCCAGTGTCCTCAAGATTGAAGATTTGGCAGTGCCCGCGCCCGCGGCCGACGAGGTGCAGATCGCGGTCAAGGCGATAGGCATAAACCGTGCCGAGGTGATGTTCCGCAAGCATGCCTACCTTCAGGAAGCGGAGTTCCCGAGCCGCCTCGGCTACGAGCCGCCGGCACCGTCCTTACGGTGGGCGCGGACGTGACCGGGTTTGCGGAAGGCGAAGCGTCAGCGTCATCCCCCCGCTCGATATCGCGCGCTGGGGCACCTATGGCGAGGTCGCCAACGTGCCCGCCCGCCTCGTCGTCAAGCATCCAGCGGCGCTGTCGTTCGAGGAAGCGGCGGCCGTGTGGATGCAGTATGTCACCGCCTGGGGTGCGCTGGTTGAGCAGGCGAAGCTCGGCAAGGGCGATTTCGTCATCGTCACCGCTGCTTCCAGCAGCGTCGGCCTTGCTGCCTTCCAGATTGCGCGGGTGGTCGGCGCGACGGTAATCGCGACGACGCGTACCGGCGCCAAGCGCCAGGCCCTGCTTGATGCCGGTGCACATCATGTCGTGGCGACCGAGCAAGAGGATCTGGTAGCGAGGGTGATGGAGATAACCGATGGTGCAGGTGCGCGCGTGGTGCTCGACCCGGTCGGAGGCCCGTCGTTCGAGCCGTTGACCGCGAGCATGGCACGCGGCGGCATCCTGCTCGAATATGGCGCGCTCAGCGGTGAACCGACGCCGTTCCCTTTGTTCTCCGTTCTGGGCAAGAGCCTAACGCTCAAGGGTTATCTCTACAGCGAGATCGTCTCCGACGATGCCGCCCTCGATCGCGCCAAGGCGTTCATCGTGGCGGGACTGGAATCGGGCGCACTAAAGCCGCAGATCGCGCGCACCTTCCCGCTCGACGCCATCCAAGACGCGCACCGCTTCCTCGAATCAAACGACCAGATCGGCAAGGTCGTCGTTACGGTCTGACCGGCAATTCTGGGGGAGCGAGCGATGGCTCCCCCCCCTTCCCCGACACATGATCGGACCCTCAGCCCATGCCGTGGTTGCTTGCGGCGCAGGCTTGAGAGCATGACCGGAACCTCGCCCGATGAGAGAAACGCCCGTCTCAGTGCAGGATTGAAACTCCCCCCCTGTATGGTATGCTGAAGCGATTTCTCGGGAAAACGCGATGCCACATTCATCAGAGGACAAAAAGCGAGCCATCACACGCTTGCGGCGTATCAAGGGCCAGGCGGACGCTCTGGAACGCGCGATCGAAGCCGGGGCCGATTGCGCTCCCCTGCTGCAGCAAATTGTCGCCATGCGTGGCGCGACAAACGGGCTGATGGCGGAAGTGATGGAGAGTCACCTCAGGGAAACATTCGGTTCCGGCGCAGATCCGGCCCTCAAAAGCGAGGGTGGCGATCACGATGACGGCGTGGAGGGCGTAATGAAGATTCTGCGTACTTATCTTAAATGACGATTTCAGGCTCATTTTCTTGCCCGTGTTCTCTCGCACTTAGAAGCCAGCCCCTGCTGCCTTCTCTGGTTTGAGATCCTCGGTAGGACACCTCTTGTATACTGGCAGGGAGTATGACAAAGATACTCCCTGACAGTATGAGAACGTCGACGAATTTGCGATGGCGCAACGGCCTCGCACCGGCAATCAGTTTCCATCAACGAGGGTATCCCAACATGAAATCTCGCGCCGCTGTAGCCTTCGAGCCGGGCAAGCCACTCGAAATCGTCGAAATCGATGTCGCCCCACCCCGGAAGGGTGAAGTGCTCATCCGGGTGACGCACACCGGTGTGTGCCACACCGATGCGTACACGCTGGCGGGCAGTGATCCGGAGGGCGTTTTCCCGGTGGTTCTAGGCCACGAGGGCGCGGGCATCGTTGTCGAGGTCGGTGAGGGCGTCACCAGCGTCAGGCCGGGCGATCACGTGATTCCGCTCTACACAGCCGAGTGCGGCAAGTGCGATTTCTGCGTGTCGGGCAAGACCAACCTGTGCGTCGCTGTCCGCGAAACGCAGGGCAAGGGTTTGATGCCCGATGGCACCACCCGCTTTTCGTACAATGGCCAGCCCCTTTATCATTACATGGGCTGTTCAACCTTCAGTGAATATACTGTCGTCGCCGAAGTTTCGCTCGCCAAGATCAATCCCGAGGCTAACCCCGAACATGTCTGTCTGCTGGGCTGCGGCGTCACGACCGGCATCGGCGCAGTCCACAATACCGCCAAGGTCCAGCCCGGAGACTCGGTCGCCGTGTTCGGCTTGGGCGGCATCGGCCTCGCGGCGATTCAGGGTGCGCGCCAGGCGAAGGCGGGTCGCATCATCGCCATCGACACCAATCCGTCCAAGTTCGAGCTGGCACGCCAGTTCGGTGCGACCGAGTGTATCAACCCCAAGGACCATGACAAGCCCATCCAGCAAGTGCTGATCGAGATGACGGGATGGGGCATCGATCATACCTTCGAGTGCATCGGCAACGTCAATGTCATGCGCGCCGCTCTTGAATCAGCGCACCGTGGCTGGGGTCAGTCGATCGTGATTGGCGTTGCCGGCGCGGGCGAAGAAATCTCCACCCGTCCATTCCAGCTCGTTACGGGCCGCGTCTGGAAGGGGTCCGCTTTCGGCGGCGTCAAGGGACGGACACAGCTCCCCGGCATGGTCGAGGACGCCATGAGAGGCGATATCGATCTGGCCCCGTTCGTGACCCACACCATGGGTTTGGAGGAGATCAACGAGGCGTTCGAACTTATGCACGAAGCAAGTCGATCCGCACGGTCATTCACTACTGACCCGCCGATCCGAAGCGGCGCCAGGCGCTCGGATCGACAAGCCAGCCTTCATCATGGCCCGACCCCGGCCATGATGAAGGCTCCCTGGCAACTGAGCGATGCGGTACAACCGCCGAAGTGCAGTCGTTACACGCCGATAGCGGCACGGACCACGACCGCCTAACCCGTGCGCTTACCTGCGGGGTGTGTGGCCTCGTCGCGCGACCCGACGGAAAAAGGCTTTGTCGTACCTTAGTTTAGTGCTGGAAAAATATTTCAAAGGTTTCGAAGCTCGGGCCATCGTGGCCGTTGGATGTATTGCGTCGGAAAAGCATTCATCTGCTACCCCGACCGTAATGAACACGGGCCGCACGGGCGGATATGGCAGGAAGACTGAATTGAAGAACAAGGATATACACGCGACGAGGCCGGCCACCGATCAAGGGCATGCGGGGCCGCCCGCCTGCGTGCAAGTTCGCGGCGCGCGCCAGAACAATCTCAAAAAATGTCGACGTCGATGTACCGCGCGACGCCTTCGTGGTGTTCACCGGCATATCGGGCTCAGGCAAGTCATCGCTCGCGTTCGGCACCCTTTATGCCGAAGCCCAGCGGCGTTATCTGGAATCGGTTGCGCCTTATGCCCGTCGCCTGATCGACCAGGCCGGCGTGCCGGAGGTCGACGCGATCGACGGATTGCCGCCTGCGGTCGCGTTGCAGCAACAGCGCGGCTCGGCTAACGCGCGATCCTCGGTCGGCAGCGTGACGACGCTCTCCAGCCTGGTGCGGATGCTCTATTCGCGCGTCGGCGAATATCCGCGCCATCAGCCCATGCTTTATGCGGAGGATTTCTCCCCCAACACGGTCGCGGGGGCATGCGCAACCTGCCACGGCATCGGCCGCGTATATGACGCGACCGAAGAGACGATGGTGCCTGACGGCAGCCTTACCATTCGCGACCGGGCGATCGCCGCCTGGCCAACGGCGTGGCATGGGCAGAACCTGCGCGATATCCTCGTTTCGCTCGGCTATGACGTCGATACGCCGTGGCGCGAGCTGCCGAAAAAGGATCGCGACTGGATCCTTTTCACCGAAGAGGCGCCGACGGTGCCGGTCTATGCGGGCCTGACGCCCGAACAGACCCGGGCGGCGCTCAAGCGCCGCCTGGAGCCGAGCTACCAGGGCACCTTCACCGGCGCGCGCCGCTATGTGCTGGAAACCTTCGCCAACACGAAAAGCGCGCTGATGAAGAAGCGCGTCTCGCAATATATCATCGGCCGCGATTGCCCGACCTGCGACGGCAAGCGCCTGAAGCGCGAAGCCCTGTCCGTGAAGTTCGCGGGCCTCGACATCGCCGAGTTCGGCGACCTGACGGTGCTCAAGCTGAAGGACTTGCTGATGCCCGTCGCGCAAGGCGCGTATGGGGCGGTCTCCGCCCCCTCGAAGGGCCATGTTCTGGAGAAAGCGGCCCGCGATGCAGCGGTCGAACAACGGGTTGCGGCGGGCGGCTCTGCGCACAAGGGCGCGCCCGACGTACGCCGCACGCCCAATCTCTCCGACGAGAAGCGGATCGCCGCCCAACGCCTTGCCTGCGAATTGATCGAGCGGCTGGACCCGCTGATCGATCTTGGCCTTGGTTACATTTCGCTCGACCGCAGCACGCCGACGCTCTCCTCCGGAGAGCTGCAGCGCTTGCGGCTTGCCACGCAATTGTCGTCACAGCTTTTCGGCGTGGTCTATGTGCTCGACGAGCCTTCGGCAGGGTTGCACCCGGCAGATGGCGAAGCCTTGCTCACCATCCTCGAGCGTCTCAAGGCGGCGGGCAACTCTCTGTTCGTCGTCGAACATGATCTCGACGTGATCCGCCGCGCGGAATGGCTCGTCGATGTCGGGCCAGGAGCCGGGGAAAAGGGCGGTGAAGTCCTCTACAGCGGGCCGATAGAGGGGCTCGCCGACGTCGAGACTTCGATCACCCGCCGCTACCTGTTCGCAGAGCCGCTCCGCAGTGAGCGCACACCGCGCGATCCCAAGGCATGGCTACGCCTTGAAGGGATCAGGCGGAACAATCTCCATGGTCTCGACGTCGAGTTTCCCATCGGTTGCTTCACCGCTGTCACCGGCGTTTCGGGATCAGGCAAATCCAGTCTGGTCAGTCAGGCGCTGCCCGAGCTCGTCACGGAACACCTCGGCGGCTCCCCCGTGGCCGAGGAGGAGGATATCGATCCGCTGCTCGATGTTGCGCAGAAAGACACTGAAGGACGCCTTGTCGCAGGCATGGAGCATGTTCGCAGGCTGGTGCGGGTCGATCAGAAACCGATCGGCCGCACGCCCCGCTCGAACCTGTCCACCTACAGCGGCATGTTCGACCATGTGCGACGGATCTTCGCTGATACGCCGCTCGCCCGCCGGCGGCACTACAGCCCGGGAAGGTTCTCGTTCAACGTCGCGCAAGGCCGCTGCCCTGTGTGCGAGGGCGAGGGATACGTCATGGTGGAGCTGCTGTTCCTGCCGAGCGTTTTTGCGCCGTGCTCGACCTGTCATGGCTCTCGCTACAACCCGCAAACGCTCGAAGTTGAATGGAACGGGCGCAATATCGCCCAGGTGCTTGAACTGACGGTCGACTATGCGTGCGATTTCTTCGCTGGCGAGGCATCTGTGATGCGCTCTCTCGACGTGTTGCGGGAGATCGGTCTTGGCTATCTGAGGCTCGGTCAGCCGGCGACCGAGCTGTCTGGCGGGGAAGCGCAGCGCATCAAGCTGGCGACTGAACTGCAGCGCGCTCAACGCGGCAACACGATCTACATCCTCGACGAGCCAACTTCGGGGCTTCACCCCTCCGATGCCGACCGGCTGATGCAACACTTGCAGGGCCTCGTCGATGCCGGCAATACCGTCGTAGTCGTGGAACACGACATGCGCGCTATCGCACAGGTGGATTGGATTATCGATCTGGGACCGGGGGCCGGGGGAAGAGGCGGCCGTATCGTTGCCAGCGGCGTCCCTGGCGTCGTCGCGGAAGCGGAAGGCAGTCTCACCGCCCGCTATCTCAAGGCGGCGCTGTAGGTCGTAAACCTCGCCGAACGCACGTTCGATCAGGTGCATCTCAACCACACGTTGGAATGGGTCGAGTCTGGAAGCGGGAGCCGGCGAGGTGTCACCGCGGTTGACGCGGCTCAGGGTTTAAGTGCCGTCAGGTGCGCCCTGTTCGTGTGATACGCGGCATGGCGGACGGCCAATCTCTGGCCATCCGCCACATTTGCTTCGTGCGGACCTTCTCCGGGGAGAGGGCCCTCACATGGTTCGTCGAAACGCCCCGTCTTATTTCCCTGCTGCAAGCGCTGCGCTCACACCTTCTGCGATTTCCTCAACGAGTCTGGCACAGAAGGCGGGCAAATCATTAGGATCGCGGCTGGTAACAAGGCCGTTGTCGACCACGACTTCCTCATTGGTCCATGCACCGCCGGCGTTCTCGATATCGACCTTCAGCGTCGAGTAGGACGTCAAGGTGCGACCCTTGAGCACGCCCGCCTCGATCAATGTCCAAGGTGCATGGCATATAGCCGCAACAGGTTTTTTCTGATCGAAGAAAGCCCGGATGAAACCGATTGCCTCGTCGCTGCCGCGCAGCTTGTCGGCACCGACCGTCCCTCCGGGCACAACAAGTCCGTCGAAATCGTTGGCTTTGACCTCGGCAAACGTCTTGTCGATAGTATAGCTGCCGCCCTCGTCAAGGTCGCTATTGACTGTGCGAGCCACGCCCGCTTCAAAACTGACCACGGTCACTTTGCCGCCAGCCTCCTCGATAGCTTGCTTGGGCTTCGAGAATTCTGGCTCTTCCGTCCCGCGGGGCGCGATCAGAACGGCAACTGATTTGCCCTCTAATGTCATAATTTATCCCTATTCCGTAGAAGACTAAGGTCAGGCACCCGGTTTGAGCACGACCTTTGTCCAACCATTATCGCGCGCATCGAAATGCTTGTAAGCGTCTGGTGCCTGATCGAGCGGCAGTCGGTGCGAGATGATTTGACCAGGATTGGCCCGGCCTTGCTCGATAAGCTTCATCAGCCGCCGGTTGTAGTGCTTTACATTACACTGGCCGGTGCCGATCTTCTGCCCCTTGAACCAGAAGTTGCCGAAGTCGAACGCCATCTTGCCTTCCTTCTGGAGATCGTCGGTCGCATTCGGATCTTCCGGGATAAACACGCCGACGACGCCGATGCCGCCGGTGGCCTTCGTGCTTTTGACGAGGCAGTTCATCGTGTAATTACTGCGCTCCTTGCCGTGGCGATCGCAACACTGGTATCCGACCGCCTCGACCCCCCGGTCGGTCCCGAGGCCGCCGGTTGCGTCAAGGATCTGCTGGGCGGGATCGCCCTTGCGCATGTCGATCGGAATGGCGCCCATCGCCTCGGCCAGCTTGAGACGGTCATCGTGAGAATCGACCACGAAGATCTGAGAGGCACCGCGAATTTCGGCTGAGTGCGCGGCCATTAAACCGACCGGACCGGCGCCGTAGATCGCGATGCTTTCGCCAGGCATGAAGCCTGACAGTTCGACGCCATGCCAACCCGTCGGGAAGATGTCGGAGAGCATGACATAGTCATCCTCCTTCTCCTCGGCGTCCTCAGGCAGCTTCAGACAATTGAAGTCCGCATAAGGAACACGCATCAACTCGGCCTGGCCACCTTGCCACGGACCCATCTCGCAAAGCCATACGCTGCGCCGGCGGTTCCAGGGTTGGTCGTGAGGCAGAAACCCGTCAAACCCCGTTCGCAGTTTTCGCAGAAACCGCAACCGACGTTGAACGGCAAGCACACGCGATCGCCCTTCTTGATACGATCTACGGCAGAGCCGACTTCGACGACCTCGCCAAGGTTTTCGTGACCGAAGACCCTGCCCTTCTCGAAGCTGGTACGGCCCTCATACATGTGAAGGTCCGACCCGCAGATATTGGTCGTGGTCAGCCGGATGATAACATCGGTCTGCTTTTCGATCTTGGGATCATCGATAGTATCGACAGAAACATCTTTGGGCCCGTTGTACACGACAGCTTTCACGGATCTCTTCCTTTCGCAACTCTTCTGAACGCGTCATCAAATCTAGAGCTTGGTGTTGATCCGGTCCATCGCAACGACGGAGGACATCGCACCCATTCCAAGTGATCTCAGTTTCCTGAACCTTCTGCTACCTGAGAGGTTCCTTCCCGGAGGGCCATTCTCGGATCGATTCACGGCTGTTCTGAAGACTGGGCCAGAACGGGCGAATAACGCGCCAAGTTGATGTGCCCAAGAATTTCCCGCGAACAAATCGTGCCGCTACATCGCGCCACGTCAACGGCGCTTGATCAGTAAATTCAGAGGTGTGATAAGCGCAAAAGACAAGGCCATCCACTATCGCGGATGGCCTGTCGTATTCATTTACTCATTTCTCGGTTCGGCCGGGGCATCCATTCGGGATGGAGACACGAGCCTTACACTGCAGCCAAACGGCAGCTTAGGGTGCCGACCGCTCCGCTATTTCGCGGCCAGCAGGGTGAACTTGTGAATCTGCGGCGGTTCGGAAAACAGTTCGTCTGCCTTGTCCATCAGTGCGGCGGCAACCTTGCCGTCAAGATGGGCCTGGCGATCATCCTCTGTGTCGAACGTATCGAAGATCGCGTACGCACCGGGACCTTCCTCGATCGCATACCAGGTCAGAGTGCCCGGCTCAGCTTGAACGAGCGGCAATGCCGAGGTGAGGAAATCGGCGACATCGCGCTCTTTTCCGGGCTTGGCCTTCAGTGGTACATACAGGGCAAGTTTGGGCATAAATGACTCCTCAAGTGAAACGGACAGATATTATTCGGCAAAGTAACGGACGAGCAGACCGGTACGTTCCCCATGAGGCGGAGCACACGCGGCCCCGCCTCCTCGTCGAAATCAGAACTCCTGTGCGGTCGGCCGGATGACGATCGCGTTGACATCGACGTCATCAGGTTGTTCGACAGCGAACGCGATAGCACGCGCCACCGATGCCGCCGGGATGGCCTGCTTGTAGAAGTCCAGCACCGTCTCGGCAGCCGTGCCGGATGTCGTGAACTTCAGATCGCTTTCGACAGCTCCAGGCTCGATTGACGTGACCCGGACCTTTTCCCCCACTTCGTGGCGCAAGCCCTCGCTGATCGCGCTGACGGCAAACTTTGTGCCGGAGTAGACCGTGCCGCCCGGTGCGAAGACCTTGATGCCCGCAACCGAGCTCAGGTTGATGATGTGACCGCTGCCCTGCTCGAGAAAACCGGGAAGGGCCGCCGCGATGCCGTAGAGCGTACCCTTCAGATTGACGTCGATCATCTGGTCCCACTCGTCGGTATTGACCTCGGCCATCGGACGGATCGGCATGAGCCCGGCGTTGTTGATCAGCACGTCGAGGCGGCCGAAGTCGGCGACGATCGCGGCGACGACAGACTGGACCGCCGACTTGTCGGTTACGTCGAGCGCGTAACTACGTGCCGTGCCGCCGCTTGCGGCGATGTCCGCGACGACCTCGTCGAGCCTGTCCTTGCGCCGGGCGGCGATGGCCACCTTGGCGCCGCGTTCAGCGAGAAGCCGCGCGGTTTCTGCGCCGATACCGGTGCTGCCGCCGGTGATGAGAACAACCTTGCCTTCGATACCCTTGGTCATGACTGTATTCCTTCAAGTCAGTTGTTGATTTTTCGCCGGATCGCGGCCCCGCGCGAGCCCGCCCGGCCTGATGGGGTCACTGCGAGCGCAACAGGACGGGACCGGCGCCCACCTTGATGCGGAGCAGTTCGTAGGGCTTGCGGCGCAAGTCCCGCCCGCCGTGGAAGCCTGGCTGGCGGTGAAGCTGGTTGGCGATGAAGTAGAGGTAGCCGTCGGTGCCGATCGACAGCGTGTCGGGCCAGCTGATGCGCGGGTCGCTGACCACCGTCGTCCAGCTGCCCTGGTCGAGCACGCGGATCGCGTTGTTCTCGTAATCGCCGGCGAACACGCGGCCGTTGTCGTCCTCGGCAATCCCGTCCGAGGCGCCTTTGCGCCCCAGGTTGCGGACCGCGCGGCCCAACCCCTCCTCGGACACCGCGGCATCGCGCAGCAGCGCCGTGGGCACCGCGTGCAGCGTGCGACCCGACAGCGGTCCATAGTAGAGCAGGCTGCCGTCGGCGCTGAGCGCAATCGCGTCGCTGGCGATCGCGACCGGCGTCGCGGGGCCGTCGGCCGGGCGGTTCATGAGCACCGCGCCGTCGACGACCGGGGTGAAGCCGCGCTCGGGGTTGGTCGTCGCATGGTTCGACAGGCGCCGGATCGCACGCCCGCTGGCGATATCGACGACGATGATGCCGCCGACACCGGCGTTGCTGCTGTCGGTGATGTAGGCGACGCCCTCGGCGCCCTGACGCAGATCGAAGCGCACGTCGTTGAGGTAGGTCGTGGGCAGCACCACGCTGGGCGGCAGAACGATCGTCTTCACCACCCGGTTGGTTGAAAGATCGATCGCCACCAGCTTTGCACCGCCGGCCTGGGGCTGGGAGAAATTGGGCGCCGCCGTGTCGAGCACCCAGAGGCGGTTGGCGCCATCGGCCACCACGCTCTGCACCGAGATGAAATGCCCCGCCGGCTCTGCCGGATCGGGCCGGTTGGTCGCGGCGTCGGGATAAGGCACCGCCTTGCCGTCGACCAACTCGGCCACCGTGAACGGCGCGTTGTCGCCCCATTGCGGGAAGTTGACAAAAATGCGCCCGTTGGGGGCGACGGTCACGCCAGTCGGCATCGCGCCATCGAAGGTCGCGACCTGTTCGATCTGGGGCGCGGATGCACTCTCGCGGGTCGTCGAGCAGGCGGCGAGCGTTAAAGCCGCGCCCGCGGCAAGAAGCAGTTTGACGGAGATTTTCATGGGATCATTTCCTTGAGAATGCGGCCCGCTTCCTGGGGCTCGGACCGGAGATATTGCGGGGGCGCCTTGACCGATGCGCCAAGCGCGGCGGCGGCGTGCCAGGGCCAGCGCGGATCCCACAGCGCAGCGCGGGCTATCGCTATGGCGTCGGCATGCCGGTCTTCGAGGATGCGCTCCGCCTGATGCGGATCGGTGATCATTCCGACCGCCACGACAGGCATGGCGACCGCGTCCTTGACCGTCCGCGCCAGCGGCACCTGATAGCCGGGGCCGACAGGGATCTGCTGGCGCGGGTCGAGGCCGCCGCCGGAGACGTGGATTGCCGAACAACCGCGCCGCTCCAGCTGTTGTGCAAACAATGCGGTTTCCTCCGCCGTCCAGCCGCCTTCAACCCAGTCGGTCCCGGAAACGCGGACGGTCACCGGGCGGTCGGCCGCAAATGCTTCGCGCACGGCATCGAACACTTCGAGCGGGAACCGCATCCGGTTGTCGAGGCTGCCGCCGTAGTCGTCGCCGCGCCGGTTGGAGATCGGCGAAAGAAACTCGTGGAGCAGATAGCCATGCGCGGCGTGGATCTGGATGGCTTCGATGCCGAGCCTGCCGGCGCGCCGGGCGGCATCCGCGAACGCCTCCCGGATGCGGGCAAGCCCTGACTCGTCCAGTTCGACAGGGGGATGGTCGTCCGGAGCGAATGGGATGGCGCTGGGTGCCACGGTCTGCCAGCCATTCTCCGCATCGGGGGCGATCTGCGTTCCGCCGTGCCACGGCTTGGCGCAGCTCGCCTTGCGGCCGGCATGGGCCAGCTGGATGATAAGCGGCATGTCCGACCAACGGCGCACACTTTCGAGCACGCTTCGCATCGCCGCTTCGGTACGGTCATCGTACAGGCCGACGTCACCGTAGGTGATGCGCCCTTCCGGGCTGACCGCGGTCGCCTCTATCGTCAGCGCGCCCGCGCCCGAGAGCGCCAACTCCCCGAGATGCATCTGGTGCCAGTCGGTCATCGCGCCGTCGACTGCCGAATACTGGCACATCGGCGCGATAACGATGCGGTTGGCGAGCCGCAGCCCGCCAACCTCAATCGTTTCGAACAATTTCGCCATCACCATTCGCCCGTGTTGGGCATGGAGGCCCAGGGTTCGACCGGAGCCTTGTGTTCGCCCTGCTGCAGCAGTTCGATCGAGATCCCGTCCGGAGAGCGGACGAACGCCATGTGCCCGTCGCGCGGGGGGCGATTGATCGTCACGCCGCCCGCCTGCAGCCGCGCGCAGATTTCGTAGATGTCGTCGACCTGATAGGCGAGATGGCCGAAGTTTCGGCCCCCCGTGTATGTCTCGGCAGGGCTGCCGTCCTCGGGCGGCCAGTTGTACGTCAGCTCGACCTCGGCATCGCCCTGCTCGCCGTCGCCGCGGAAATCCTCGTCGGCGGCAAGGTAGATCAGCGTGTAACGCCCGGCCTGGTTCTCCATGCGCCGGGTCTCCTTGAGACCCAGCAGCGTGAAGAAACGGATCGACGACTCGGGATCGGCGACGCGCAGCATGGTGTGGAGATAGCGCATGATCAGGCGACCTTTTCCTTGAGGGCTTCCATCACGAGTTCCGCGGTGCGCGCCGCGCTGGCGGGGTTCTGACCGGTCACCAGATTGCCGTCGCGTAGGGCGAAGGGGGCAAAATCGGGGCCGCCCTCGTGCTTGCCCCCAAGTTCCTTGAGGCGCGTTTCGAGCAGGAACGGCACCGCCTGATCGAGGCCGACCGCGCGCTCCTCGCTGTCGGTGAAGCCCGCGACACGGCGGCCAGCCACGAGGGGCGTGCCATCGGCCTTCTTCGCCGAGACCAGCCCTGCCGGTCCATGACAGACGGCGGCGACGATCTTGCCTTCGCGGTCGAAGCGTTCGACCAGGCGGGCCAGTTCGTCGCTGCCGGGGTAATCGAACATGGTGCCGTGGCCACCGGGCAGGAACAGCGCGTCGTAGCCGCCGGGATCGATGCTGGTGAACACCGGCGTGCCGACAACCTCGGCCTTCAGGGCCTCGTCCTTCAGATAGCGCTCGACCGAAGCGTCGTTCTCGCCGTCGGCATTGACGCTGCGCTGGTCGACGGGGATGGCGCCGCCCTTGATCGAGGCAAGCGTCACCTCGGCGCCCGCATCGCGGAAGGCATAATACGGGGTGGTAAGTTCCTCGAGCCAGACACCCGTCGGTTCGGTGCCGGGGGTCATGCGGTCGGCGGAGGTGGCCACCATCAGAATGCGGGTCATCGTCAATTGTCCTGTTCCATTGATGTCGGGGACACGAGCAAACGCACCCGGCGCAGCCGCACCCGCCACAAAGACAGCTGTGAGAGCTTTCAGCAGTTGGCGGCGATTTTTCATTCGATCGTGCCTTTCGGCGGCTTAGATACGCCGGGAACGGCATCATGAAATCCAGCGGGAATGGCGGACGGCATAAATCCGCTTATGGAACGCAATGTCCCTCCTGCAGTTGCGCACCTTCGTCGAAGTCTACCGCCGTCGTTCACTGAGCGAGGCGGCCCGGGCAATCGGCATTACCCAACCGGCTGCGTCGCAGCACATCGCATCGCTCGAGGCGCAATTGGGCCGTCCCTTGTTTGATCGCCATTCGCGGGGTGTTCGACCAACAGCGATTGCCGACGATCTGGCGGCTTCGATCGGAAGCAGCCTCGACACGGCGGAATCGGCACTGGCCAGCGCGCGGGCCCGATCGTCGCGCATCTCGGGCACGGTCCACATCGCCGCACCGTCGGACCTGCTGGGAGAGATGATCACGCCCCGACTGGCTCCGCTGCTGGAAGCAGGGCTGGACCTGCGCCTGCATATCGGCGGGCGCGAGGCGCTTTATGCCATGCTCCTCGAAGACAGGGTGCATCTGGCTGTCACCGCCTCGAAACCCGAAGATCCGCGGTTGGCCTTCCATGCGCTGGGCGAAGAGCACCTGCGCGCCGTAGCCTCTCCCGCCGTGGCCATGCGGATTGCCGAATTGCCGCTGGTCGAAGGGCTTAATCAAACAGCCCACCTCGCCTACGATCTTGACCGGCCGCTGCTGCGAACCTGGCTCCATGCAAACCAGATCGAGCTGACTAGCCAGCCCGCCTTGACCGCGCCCGATCTGAGGGTGCTACGGTCGGGATTGTACGCGGACCTCGGCTGGACGGTACTGCCCGGCTATCTCACCCGCAGCGAACGCGCTGCCTGCACGCTGATCGAGATACCCGCGCCGATCATGGTGCCGCTCAACGCTTTCTACCTTGTGTGGGCACGCTCATCGCTGCGACACCCGCGCGTGGCCATGGCTCGGGACGCCTGATTGCTGCACTCCAAATATAATTGTGGCCACGCCTGCTGGGCCGTCAGCACAATTTCGGGTCTGAACCAGTTGAGCGCTGGCGAACGAACGGCGGCTTTCGGGATCGTCGGCGACAAGGCCGAACGGCCGGATGTAGGGCGCATTACTGACTTTCCGCTTCGCCCACCGCGAACGACCGGTTTCGGCAAGGAAGGACGTTCAAGACTGATGACCTGAGCGACCGAGACTGGTCGACTCCCGCCGGATTAGCAGAAGACGGACTGCACCCGAGAAGCGAATATTTTGCTACAAGGAGCCGACGAAGGCCATCGGCAGGTCACCGCTAGTTTATCGATTCCGGCATCGCAGACCCCGTTCAGTGCCGGGCGGAATTCCGGGCGACGGCATAAAAGCGCGTTCCAATTTTGATATATTCCTCAGATTGGCAAGCATGGTCAAATCTGTAGACTGACCCCAAAGATCATCCCTGGAGACTCCGAATGCCCCGCGTAGCGTTGTATGCCCGCTATTCCGACGATAAGCAGAGCCCTGCATCGATCGACGATCAGTTTTTGATATGCCGTGAACAGGCGGCGCGCGAAGGCTGGCGGATTGTCGCCAATTATAAGGATGCAGCGATCTCAGGCGCGAGCGTCATACTGCGTCCCGGCATCCAGTCACTTTTGCAGGATGCGCAGATGGGGCGCTTCGACATTCTGCTGGCCGAGGCGTTGGATCGGGTGTCGCGCGACCAGGCCGACGTTGCCACGCTCTACAAGAATCTCCAGTTCGCCGGCGTGAAGATCGTCACCTTGGCAGAGGGTGAGGTTTCCGAACTGCATGTCGGCCTCAAGGGCACGATGAACGCGCTGTTCCTCAAGGATCTTGCGAAGAAGACCCATCGCGGTCTGCGCGGCCGCGTCGAGAAGGGCAAATCGGGTGGCGGGCTTTGCTTTGGCTATGACGTCGTGCGGCGCTTCTCCAGCGAAGGCGAACCGGTCCACGGTGAACGCAGCATCAATGCCGCCGAAGCTGAAGTCATTCGCCAGGTTTTCCGACAGTTCGCCAACGGGCTCAGCCCCCACGCAATCGCCTGCCGTCTGAATGATTCCGGGATTTCAGCCCCAACGGGCAAGCTGTGGACATCAACCACGATCCGCGGCCACGCCAAGCGCGGCACCGGCCTCCTCAACAATGAGCTTTATATCGGCAAACTCGTCTGGAACCGGCTGCGCTATTTGAAGAACCCGCAAACTGGCAAGCGCGTCTCTCGTATCAATCCCAAATCCGAATGGATTGTGACCGAGGTTCCTGACCTGCGGATCGTGGATGAAGAACTCTGGCAGGCCGTGAAGGCAAGGCAGGAGAATATCGCGATCCAATATGCCGACGTCATCGAGGCAACGCGCTCCGCCCATACAGCTCTTAATCGAACGCATCGCCCCAAAAGCCTTCTCTCGGGCCTGGTCTATTGCGGCTGCTGCGGCGGTCCTTATTCCCTTCGCGGGCAGGGGCGGTTTGCCTGTTCGAACCATGGTGATACGAAAAGCTGCGCGAACGGGCATAGCATCACGCGAGACAAGCTGGAAGCGCGCGTCCTTGACGGCCTGCGCGATCGCATGATGACCCCCGATATCGCAGCAGAGGCCATTCGGACCTTTGTCGACGAGAGCAACCGGATCAATCACCAGCGCCGCGCGTCAGAAATCGCCGATCGAACGGATCTGCAGAAAGTCCTCAAGGCGATCAACGGCCTTGTGACACTCGCGAAAGAAGGCAAGGGCACACGCGCGCTTGTCGATGAACTTTTGGAGTTGGAAGCCCAAGAGGATGCGCTCCGCGCCCGGCTCGCTGCGGCACCGGTGGATGTGCCCGACATCCATCCCAACATCTCCGAGATTTATCGGCGCAAGGTGGAACGACTGACGCACGCACTATCGCAGCCGGAAGAGCGCCAGGAAGCCGCCGATGCGTTGCGGGCGCTGATCGAGCGCATCGAGCTTACGCCCGGCGCGAAGCGCGGTGAGGTCAACGCCATGCTCTACGGCGAGTTTGGCAGGATCCTGGAGTGGATCGAACAGCGTSGATTGGCCGAGAATGCACAAAGCCGGCGCWTTKGCGTTCGGGGCTTTGTGGGAATGTCGGTTTCGGTGGTTRCGGGAGTAGGATTTGAACCTACGATCCTTCAGGTTATGAGCCTGACGAGCTACCGGGCTGCTCCATCCCGCGGAGAGTTTGTTTGGCCTCAAGCGCGGCATCGACTTGCTGTCGACTTGGCTTTCCTCGCAT
>NZ_JEMV01000049.1 GCF_000588875.1 Sphingobium sp. Ant17 | reverse complement strand
ATGATGGCCGGGAGCGCGGCTTTCGCCACTCCCTTTGGGTACCAGACAAACGTAATTGTCTATCAAATGGGCGGTTATCGCTACATGGATTTCGTGCGTGTCGGATTGCCGCTCAATCTACTGACCTTTGCCGTTGCCGTTTTTGGCGATACGAGCTTTCTTCCCCCTTTTTGAATAGCTGACGCGCCGAACTCTTCAAGAAGATCGCGTGCAAAAATCAGCTTCCCTTGATGCGATCGACCAGCAAGTCAAAAGTTTTCGTGTGGCGGCGAAGGGTGTCTTGAAACAAAAATATTGAAGCGCCATATCAAACCTATGGTCGTCGTTGAAACAAAATCCAGCTTAGAGCGCTGCCGCAAAATCTGCGGATAACCGGACGCGCGCATCGCCAGCGCTAGCGTCCGGGCATTTACGGTCAGCGTTACGTCGGCTTTAAGAGCCTGATTCATAATTATCCGATGAAATTTCATAGTCTTGCGATGCGACGCGCGAATAGCTGGATGGAAGCTATGAACAGCCACGCAGTTGCCGATGCGATGGTCTGTTCAAAGTCCTTGGCGAGCGACGGTTGCGGTTCAGCCAAGCCAGTGTTCGCTCGACGACCCAGCGGCGCGGAAGAACCACGAAGCCTTTTGCAACATCGGATCGCTTGACGATCTCGACAGTCCATTTGCCGGTACGCCGGAGGGCTTCCCTGAGCTTGTCGCCAGCATAGCCGCCATCGGCAAAGACATGGCGCAGCCATGGAAAGCGGTGGATGATTTCACGCAGGACCAGCGGCGCGCCGTCGCGGTCCTGAATGTCGGCGGTATGGATCACCGCATGAACCAAATGGCCCTCGGTGTCGGTGAGGATGTGGCGCTTGCKCGCCCTTGATTTTTTTGCCCGCGTCAAAGCCGCGAGGGCCGCCACTTTCCGTTGTTTTCACGCTCTGACTATCGATCACGCCAGCACTGGGCGAAGCCTCGCCGGCCTGTCGCTTCACGCGCCATCAACAGCAGGGTATGATTGAGCGAGAGCCACAGTTTGTTATCGCGCCACAGGTAAAACCAGCGCCGAACCGTCGAGACCGGCGGAAAGCAGGGCGGCAGCATTCGCCACGGCAGCCCCCCACGCAGCAGATACAGGATCGCCTCGACGATCCGTCGCAGCGGCCATTTGCGCGGACGGCCTACGTGGGAGGGTGGCGGCAAGAAAGGTTCGAGCACCGACCATTCGGCATCGGTCAAATCGCTTGGCAAAGTCAGTCCCGCGCGGGCATATTGCGCCCGAGTGGTATCGGTCCACATCGTTGATCTCCGGAAGTTTGTTGCAAAACCCCTGAATCAACGACTGCGGCAAGCGTCAAGCTAACCCGCTGATACCACTCAACTTAATTTCGGATCGGGCTCTAAGTTTTCTTACAGGACAGATGTATTTAAGGCCCTACCGTGAATCTGTGTCCCAATAATGCACTGGAGCCGACACGACCTATTGCCGCCGGTCGCCCATGAAGCGCAGCAGGAACAGGAACAGGTTGATGAAGTCGAGATAAAGGGTAAGCGCCCCCATCACGACCGCCTTGCCGTGGAATTCCGAACCGGCCACCTCGAAGTAGACGCTCTTGATCTTTTGCGTGTCGAAAGCCGTCAAGCCCGCAAACAGGAGCACGCCAACCGCGCTGACGATGAGATCCAAAGCGGACGACCGCAGGAACATGTTGACGATCATGGCGATGAGCAGGCCGACGACGCCCATGATCAGGAAGGTTCCAAACGCCGACAGATTCCTCTTGGTAGTGTAACCCCATAGGCTCAGGCCCCCGAAGGCTGCGGCAGCGACGAAGAAAGTGCGCGCGACACTCACGCCGGTATAGGCGAGAAAGATTGTCGAGAGCGACACGCCCATCAGGATCGCATAAGTCCAGAACAATGTCTTGACGGTGCGCTCGGATAGCCGGTTGATGCCGAAGCTGAGCGTAAAGACGAGGGCGAGTGGTGCGAAGACCGCGATCCATCCGAGCAACGTCGGAGCGCCGCTCGCCGTGAAAAATACGGCACGCACGCCAGTGCTGTTGACAACGAACAAGGCGACGATCCCGGTCAACAATAGACCGCTGGCCATGTAGTTGTAGACCGCGAGCATATATGCTCGCAGTCCCGCATGAAAGGCGGCCGCAGGCCCCTTCGGGATTGCGCGAGCAGCAAGCGGCGATGTGGTCGGTTTCAACGGATCTGCCATGGCCAGTGCTCTTTCTCGGTGTGGCGATTGCGTGTTCCAGTCAGCTCGGCGATGCGACCGATCAAAAGGTCGCGGCCGGCAGGAATTTCATTGTTGATCCGCGCTTGCGTCACGCGTCGCACCGAACAGGCGCGCAAGGTGGGGCACAAACGGTGGAACGGTCTTTGTGTAGCGACGATAAGCATCGCCAAATTCGGCGAGCGCCTCACGCTCTTCGGCCCGTGCCAGACGCAAATACATGACGACAAGTACTGGAAACATCGCCAGCGTGAGGATGGTCGGCCACTGCAGCAAGAAGCCGACCATCACCAATACGAACCCATCATACTGTGGGTGGCGAACCAAGCCATAGATTCCGGTGGTAGCGAGCTTATGCCGGCGCTGGCTTTCATGAAGCGCCGTCCATCCAACGGCGATCAGCCAGAAGCCGGCGCCGATCAGCACGAAGCTGGCAATGTGGAACAGCCCGAAATGAGGGTTGATGCGCCAGCCAAACATCATCTCGAGGAGGTGGCCGGCGTCGTGGCTCCACCAGTTGACGCCGGGGAAGTGGGACTGGAGCCATCCTGAAAGCACGAAAATCGTTAGCGGGAACCCATACATCTCGGCGAAGAGGGCGACGATGAACGCGCTGAACGCTCCGAAACTGCGCCAGTCGCGCTTGGTTGCCGGCTTGAAGAAGCTGAATGCGAACAGGATGAACACGGCTGCGTTGACCAGCGCGAGCCCCCACAGGCCGTAGCCGTAATCGATATGCGTCATCGCGGCTCTCCCTCGGCGCGCTCATTGAGATTGGCCAGCGGGGCGCGGCCGGTCTCCTGGTCATGAGCATGCTGATGACCGCCATGACCATTATGCATGAACAGGTGCATGAGCGGACAAGCGAGAAGAATCAGGTAGGGGAGCAGGCCAAAAAAGTGCGCGGTGTGCTCAGTGATCAGGAAGAAGCCGGCAACGAGCAGAAATCCGATCAGGACGAACGTCCCGCGCCGGCGTATCTGATGGTCATGATCGTTCATACCGCTCTCTTCTGGTCAATGCCCGACGAGCATAGATCCCGGTCCAGAAGGCGCGGTATAAGTAGACACCGCAGCGGACCGCGCGGGCGGCGGTGCTCCCTGCGGTTCAGCCCTGCCCGCCCAGCGTAGTCCGCCTTTTCATCGAAGCCAGGGCGGCTCCGCGTTACCTGCGGTCTTTGCGTATAGTTTCTAGCGTCTCGGACCAGGAAATCTGCACGGCACTAGATAATCGCGAGAGGCAGCCAGAATTCATGCACAAGCGAAAGAAGAAACACAGGTCCCGCGCCCATTTGGGGGCGACCGTGCTCGAGCGCGAGGCAAAGATCGACCTTGCGGAGCGTCCTGCCGACGGTCTCGGCATCGCCTTCCTCGGCGCATCGGAGACCGTCACGGGCTCGCGTTACCTGGTGGATGACGGCGAGACGCAGGTCGTCATAGATTCCGGCCTGTTCCAGGGGCCTAGGGACCTGCGCCGCCTCAACTGGGCGCCCATTCCGCCCGAGGTCGCCGACGTCGACCTGGTGCTGCTGACCCATGCGCATCTCGATCATTCCGGCGCTCTGCCGCGCATGGCGCGTCTCGGCTGGGATGGAACCGTTCTCAGCACACGGGCCACCGAAGCCTTGTGCGAACTTCTTCTGCCGGACAGCGGACACCTCCAGGAGAAGGACGCCGAGTTTGCCAATCGCCACGGCTTTTCACGGCACCAACCCGCGCTGCCTCTCTACACCCAGGCCGACGCGCGCATGGCGCTGCAGCTGTTCCGAACGGTCGAGTTCGGAGCGTGGCACGCAATCGCCGACGGTATCAAGGCGCGCTATCACCGCGCCGGCCATATTCTCGGCGCCGCATCGATCGAGATCGACTGGAACGGTCGCACGATCCTCTTCTCCGGCGATGTCGGACGTTATGGCGACGCAGTCATGAAGGATCCCGAGCCGCCTGAGCGGGCAGATTACGTCGTCGTGGAATCAACCTATGGAGATCGCCGGCACGAGCAGGTCGATCCGGCAAGGGTGCTGGGTGATCATATCGAACGATGCGTCAGGCGCGGCGGAACTGTCGTCATCCCAGCCTTCGCGGTCGGGCGCGCCCAGTCGCTGCTGTATCACCTGTCCCGCCTGCGCGCTGACGGACGCCTGCGGGACATTCCCATCTATCTCGACAGCCCGATGGCGATCAATGCGAGCGGGCTGATGTGCGACTTCATGGGGGGAGCACCGGCTGAGTCGCGCGGAGTGCGAAACTGCCTGTGGGGTGGCGCATTATGTACGGGAGGTCGAGGAGTCCAAGGAGCTGACCGCCAATGCCGCCCCCAAGGTCATCATTTCGGCAAGCGGCATGGCGACCGGCGGCCGCGTTCTCCATCATCTCAAGCGCTTCGCACCCGATGGGAAGAACCTCATCCTCTTTTCGGGGTTCCAGGCGGCGGGGACACGCGGCGCGGCGATAATCGGCGGGGCCCGGACGATCAAGATCCACGGCGAATATATCCCGGTCGCGGCCGAGGTCGCGAACCTCACCATGCTCTCGGCCCACGCTGACAGCGACGAGCTCATGCGGTGGCTCGGCGCGCTGCACGAGGGGCCACGACACGTCTATGTCACTCACGGCGAGCCGACCGGCGCGCATGTGCTGGCGAAGCGCATCTCGGAAGAACTGAACTGGTCGTGCAGCGTGCCGGCATTAGGAAGCTGGGGCCTGCTCGCGTGAGAGCTTCTGCAATCGAGGAGGCCGATTCGGAGCCCGTCGCGACGACGCTGCGGGCGCGCCGCCTCGGCCTGACCGCAGCCGGCAACGACCTCATTGCAGTCATGCGCCACGACTGCCCGGTCTGCCGATCCGAAGGCCTCGCCTCGCGGGCGCAAGTCAGCCTCCGTGCCGGCGACAACGAAGTGGTGGTTTCCTTGCTGCACAGCTCGGGCGATGCTCCTGCGCCCGGGGAAATAGGCCTGTCCGAGACAGCGTGGCATCGGCTCGGTGTCCGTGACGACGATCTGGTCGAGATCACGCACGCCCAGCCGCTCGCCTCGCTCAGCGACGTACGCCGTCGCATCTACGGGAACCGGCTTGGCAAAGAGGCCTTCTCCGCGATCATCAGCGACATCACCGAGCGTCGGTACAGCGATGTCCATCTCGCAGCCTTCGTGACGGCCTGTTCGGCAGTGCCGCTCGATCAGGATGAAACCATCGGGCTCACCAGGGCCATGGTTGATGTCGGTGAGCGGCTGAGCTGGCCCGGCGCGGTCATCGTCGACAAGCATAGTGTCGGCGGATTGCCGGGAAATCGCACGACGCCGATCGTCGTCTCGATCATGGCCGCTGAAGGCTTGATCATGCCCAAGACATCCTCGCGGGCGATCACCTCGCCGGCCGGCACCGCCGACACGATGGAAGTACTGGCACCCGTCGACCTCGACGTCCCCGCGATCCGCCGGGTGGTCGAACGCGAAGGCGGGTGTATCGTGTGGGGCGGCGCCGTCCGGCTGAGTCCGGCCGACGATGTAATCATCGGAGTCGAACGGGTGCTCGACATCGATGCGGTCGGCCAGATGGTGGCCTCGGTTCTCTCCAAGAAGATCGCCGCCGGCGCGACCCATCTCGTGATCGACATCCCGGTCGGTCCGACTGCCAAGGTGCGCAGCGCCGATGCGGCCGACACACTCTCAACGGCGCTGACGTCGGTCGCCGAAGCCTTTGGCTTGCGTACCCGCGTAATGTGCGGCTCAGGCGCCGAGCCGATCGGACGTGGCATCGGCCCGGCGCTCGAAGCTCAGGATATACTGGCCGTGCTTCAAGGCGAACCCGGCGCGGAGGATCTCGCGCAGCGCGCATGCGAACTCGCCGGAGGCCTCTTCGAGTTGGCGGGGGCAACACCAGCCGGCGGAGGGTTCGCGCGGGCGCTGGAAAGTCTCGAAAGCGGCCGTGCCTGGGCGAAATTCCAACGCATCTGCGAAGCTCAGGGCGGCATGCGCGCACCCCCGGTTGCCCCATTTCAGCAGGATATGATCGCGCCTTATACCGGCCGGCTCGTCAGCATCGACAACCGCAAGCTCGCGACCGTCGCAAAGCTCGCCGGCGCCCCGATGGCCAAAGCCGCGGGAGTCGCGCTCCATAGCCGCCTGAACCAGAGAGTTGAGGCAGGCACACCCCTGTGCACCATACATGCCGAGAGCCCAGGCGAACTCGACTATGCGGCAGCCTTCGCGGTGAGCAATGGTGCGATCTTCGGGATCGCCGCGGAATGAGCCGGCCGATCGTCTTCGCGCTTCCCGGCAGTGAGGCGCTCCTCCAGGCCTTGTGTGCCGCGCTCGGCGCACAGCCGGGCGTACTGGAGCACCGCGAGTTCCCGGACGGAGAATCGTATCTCAGGACCGTAAGCGATGTCGCCGATCGTGACGTCGTCCTCCTGTGCAGCCTCGATCGTCCGAATGCAAAGCTGTTGCCACTTCTGTTCGCAGCGGACACGGTTCGCGAGCTTGGGGCGCGCAAGGCTGGCCTTGTCGCTCCCTATCTTGCCTACATGCGCCAAGACGTGCGCTTCCATCCCGGCGAGGCCGTGACGTCGCGCACCTTTTCCGCCGTCCTGTCGCGCCATCTCGACTGGATGGTGACGGTCGATCCCCATCTCCACCGCTATCATGATCTGTCGGAAATCTACCGCATTCCTACTCGGGTCGTTCATGCCGCGCCGCTGATGGCGTCCTGGATCAAGCAGAATGTCGCCCGACCGCTGATCATTGGACCCGACGCGGAAAGCCAGCAATGGGTGGCGCAGGTAGCAGCGGACGCTGACGCGCCGTACCTCGTTTGCGAGAAGGCGCGTTCCGGCGATCGCGAGGTGACCATCTCGATCCCCGATGCCTCCACCTTTTCCAACCGCCAGGCGGTGCTGGTAGATGATATCGCCTCATCGGGCCGCACACTCGCGGGCGCTGCGCGCCAGCTCGTTGGCATGGGTTTTGCGCCGCCCGATTGCGCGGTGGTGCATCCCCTCTTCGCGGGAGACGCAGCACAGGTGCTGGGCGCGCTTGTTGGCCGCATCGTCAGCACCAACACAGTTGTCCACGCTTCTAACGGTATCGACACGGTGCCCATGATCGCCGAGGCGGTTCACAGCCTCCTGTAATCGGCATGGGTCCACCTTCGCGATTGGTGAGCCAACGATCGCACGTTCCTGACCGTCCGCACCGACTGGAACGCGTGTGCGATCAGCCCCGCGCGTGCAACAGTGCAAATCCCTCTTGACCTTGGACTATGGTCCAACCCGCACAAGGCCCGCGCGAAGCGGCGCCATGATCGCCGCTGCAGCATGGTGCCGGTTCGGTTTGCCTAGGAGGACCATGGGGGACAAGCGCGTCGTTCATATCGTCGATGACGAAGAGACAATCAGGAAAGCAGTTGGATTCACGCTACGCACGGCGGGGTTTGTCGTTGAGACTTATGCGTCGGGACCGGAATTTCTGCAGAGTGCAGATGAGGCCGAGAACGGGTGCGTCATTTTGGACATGCATATGCCGGACATGGATGGTCTAGAGGTTCAGGCCGCCCTGGCACAGATAAACATCGACATGCCGGTCGTCGTGCTGACCGGAAATGGCGATGTGGCGCTGGCAGTCCAGGCGATGAAGGCAGGCGCCGTGGACTTTCTCGCCAAGCCGATCGAAAGGGCCATACTGCTCGATGCGATCGACCGCGCTTTCGCGCGCATTGATCGGGCAGATAGCCGTACCGTCGAAGAAGCCGGAGCGCGGAGGCTGATTGATCTGCTGACGCAGCGTGAAAGGGATGTTCTTGAAGGTCTCGCCCAGGGCCACCCGAACAAGACTATCGCCTACGACCTCGGCATCTCTTCCCGAACGGTCGAGGTCCATCGCGCCAACCTCATGTCCAAACTCGGCGTCCATACCCTTTCCCAAACCTTGAGGATCGCCTTTTCGGCAGGAATGGGAAAGCTGCCGTGAGCCTCTAAACACAGCCATATAACTGCGCTTCCTTCGGCTTAGCCAGCCCGGAGTGACAGCGAAACGCCGTCATAAGCTGCGCCACCTTCGCCAAGAAGGTGATGATACCACCCCGGCCGGCGGCTTTGGTGCGGGCTCATTCCTGCCAAAGGGCAAGCCGATCTTCGATCGCTATCTCAAAATCGCGTTAGAGTTCAACGATGAGAAGATAAACGGCGGCCAATGACAACGCAAACAGGCCCGCAATAACCCACAGAAAGTCGGAACTCAGGACGATATTGCTGTAAAGAAAGCGGCCGAATACGATCAGGAGACTTAGTGCGGTCGCCCTGATCAGCCAGCTATTCCGCCCAGTCAGCATGAAAACGCCGGCTCCGGTCAACATGGTTCCGTATCCCGCGATAAAGCCTCCCCACGTGTTAAATACGATGCCAAGCCAATCCCGCAATGCTGGCGAAAGAGCCTGCGGATTGCCGCCAATATAGCGAACATCCTCCGGGAGCAGTGGTGGACGGAATCCGAGGAAATATATCGAAAGCCCCATCGTGAGAACGCCAAGTGCGATCAACACTCCGCCCACCAGAGCGGGTCTGATCCGAGAGACGGGCTGCTTTACCATTTTCTACCGACAGTCAGCTCAGCGATGATGGGACAATCCGGCCGTTCGTCGCCGTGACACTGCTCGGCAAGATCGAGGAGTGTCTTCCGCAGGGTAGTCAGGGCTTCGGCCTTGCGCTGAAGTTCCTCCGCACGCGCCAGCGCAACCCGCTTCACATCGGCGCTGTTGCGGCCATTATCCGCCCAAAGGCTGAGCAGGGTCCGAATTTCCGCGATCGGGAAGCCGAGATCGCGCGCATTGGCGATGAACCGCAGGCGATAAAGGTCGCGCTCGCCATAGTCGCGATAGCCCGCGCCCCGGCGCGGCGGCGCCGGGATGAGGCCGATCTTCTCATAGTGGCGGATCATCCGCTCCGAGACGCCGGTCTGTTTCGAAGCCTCCCCGATATTCATGCTGAGCCCTTCTCGCCCGCCTTGAGAGGAAAGGTGCGGGCGGCATCCCGACCATCCGGTCCACGCACCAGCGGGCGTAGAAGCCCGCGAACAGCGCGCCCAAGAGTCGCCCCGGGAACGAACCGGGCAAGCCATAGTCGATCCACACCCGCAATCGCGATCCCGACGGCAAGGGCTCGATCTCGAAGCCCATCTCGTAGCCGCCGATAATCAGGAGCTGCGGTGCACCGACGGTTCGCCATCGCTTGCGCCGCGGGGGCTCATGCTCAACCACCACCTCGTCCACTCGGAGGTTGAGCCCGAAGGCCGAGCCGATCATGGTGATACGCGAGCCGATCGCCTTGCCGCACTGCTCATCGAGCAGATACTCTATCCCGCCGCCGCCCATCATCCAGAACGACCCGGTCATGTGACTGGCGAGCGATGCCGGATCGTCGAGCCGCACGAACAGCGCATCCGAAGCGGCAGCGGTTTCGCGAACCTCTTCGAGGTGATGCGTGAGTTGCGACATCACGGCGGTGTCGGCAGCCATGATCCTTGCTTCACAGCGCTTGCCGGTTGAGGCGGAGCGCGTTCGTGACAACGCTCACCGAAGACAGCGCCATCGCCAACGCCGCGATGATCGGTGACAGGAGGATGCCGAACAGCGGATAGAGGACGCCCGCCGCGACCGGGACCCCGGCGACATTGTAGATGAAGGCGAAGACCAGGTTCTGGCGGATGTTGGACATGGTCGCCTGGCTCAACCGCCGTGCCCGCACGATGCCCATGAGATCGCCCTTGAGGAGCGTCACGCCCGCGCTCTCGATCGCAACGTCCGTCCCCGAGCCCATGGCGATGCCGACATCGGCGGCAGCCAGCGCCGGCGCGTCGTTGACGCCATCTCCAGCCATCGCGACGACGCGGCCTTCGGCTTTAAGACGAGCGACCACGGCACTCTTCTGGTCTGGCAGAACTTCGGCCTCGACATCGTCGATCCCGAGGCGTCTCGCGACCGCTTCGGCGGTCGTGCGGTTGTCGCCGGTCAGCATGACGACGCGGATACCTTCCGCCTTGAGCGCGGCCAACGCTTCGGGTGTCGTCTGCTTCACAGGATCGGCGATCGCGAACGCTCCTCCCACCTTGCCGTCGACACCGATGAAGATCGCCGTGGCGCCATCGCGGCGAAGCGTGTCGGCCTGCTCAGCCAGCGCTTCCGTCGCGATCCCCTCCTCGCCCAGGAAGCGGGCATTGCCGAGGACGATCCGGCGGCCATCGACGGTGCCGAGCGCGCCGCGCCCTGTCGGAGAGTCGAAGTCGCTCACCTCGCTCATGGCGATGCCACGGTCTTTCGCGGCCTCGACGATCGCAAGTGCCAGCGGATGCTCGGACGCACGCTCCACCGATGCGGCAAGACGCAGCAGCTCCGCTTCGTCGAAGCCGGAAGCCGGCACGACCTGCGTGACAGCCGGACGGCCTTCGGTAAGCGTGCCGGTCTTGTCGACGACGAGCGTGTCGACCTTTTCCATATGCTCAAGGGCCTCGGCATTCTTGATGAGGACGCCGAGCCCCGCGCCCCGGCCGACACCGACCATGATTGACATCGGCGTGGCCAACCCGAGCGCGCAGGGACAGGCGATGATCAGCACGGCAACGGCCGCGACGAGCCCGTAGGCGAAGCGCGGCTCCGGGCCCCAGATGCTCCAGGCGATGAAGGCGATGATAGCGATGCCGATGACGACGGGGACGAACCAGCCCGAGACCTGATCGGCCATGCGCTGGATCGGCGCGCGCGAGCGCTGCGCCTCCGCGACCATCTGGACGATGCGCGCGAGCATCGTGTCGCGCCCGACCTTGTCGGCGACGATGACGAGCGCGCCGGTCTGGTTGAGCGTGCCGCCGATGACCTTGTCTTGCCTGGCCTTGGTAACGGGCATGGATTCGCCGGTGACCATCGATTCGTCGAGCGAGGAGCGTCCATCCTCGACCACGCCGTCGACCGGCACCTTCTCGCCGGGACGTACCCGCAGGCGGTCGCCCACGGCGATCAACTCGAGACCGACCTCTTCCTCCGCGCCGTCAGCGGCGATGCGACGCGCGGTCTTGGGCGCGAGATTGAGCAGAGCCTTGATCGCGCCGGAGGTGCGTTCTCGCGCACGCAGCTCCAGTACCTGCCCCAGCAGCACAAGGACGGTGATCACTGCGGCCGCCTCAAAATAGACCGCGACCATCCCGTCCCCGGCGCGGAATGCGGGCGGAAATATCTGCGGGGCGAGCGTCGCGACGACGCTGTAGACCCAGGCGACGCCGGTCCCCATGGCGATCAGAGTGAACATGTTGAGATTGCGGGTCTTGAGCGAGGCCCAGCCCCGCACGAAGAACGGCCATCCGGCCCAGAGCACGACCGGGGTGGCGAGGACGAGCTGAACCCAGACCGAGACCGACATCGGCACCAAGCGATGGATTACCGGGAAGAGGTGCGCCCCCATTTCGAGGATCAACACGGGAACCGCGAGCACCAGACCAACCCAGAACCGCCGCGTGAAATCGATCAGCTCATGACTGGGGCCGCTGTCGGCGGTCACCGTTGCCGGCTCGAGCGCCATGCCGCAGATCGGGCAGGCACCGGGATGGTCCTGACGGATCTCGGGATGCATCGGGCATGTCCAGATCGTGCCTTCGGGGGCCTCGGCCGGCGACGCGGCCGGCCGGAAGTAGCGCTCCGGATCGGCAATGAACTTGGAGCGGCAGCCCGCGCTGCAGAAATGCCAGCTCTTGCCGCCATGCTCGGCATGATGGGCGGTCTTGGCCGGATCGACGGTCATGCCGCAGACCGGATCCTTCACGCCCGCCACTGGTTTCGCCGCACCGTGGCCGCCGCAGCAACCGCCTCCATGCGCCGCTGAGTGTGTCTCGTTCATCGCCTTGCTCCTTTTCGACGCCTGACGATGTAGGGTCTGACACCGTGTCAGGGTCAATACGTATTCTCCTAAGCGGCGAGGCTGGCGCTCAACGCCCCCACGCTCGACACCCGGCTGCGCGAAACAGGGATATGTCTCAAGTCGATCCCGGGCTGCGTTGATCCGGCTCCCAAGGGCGGCGCGTAGGACTGCATGGCGCTCGCTCTGCTCGGGCGGTTGGCATTGCGCTAGACCGACATTGGCGGAGACAGTGTTCCCAGCCATGCGACGAGCCCTAGAATGACGACCGCCAGGCAGCCCTCGACGAGCAAGCTCTTGCGCAACAGGACCATCGCCGCCGCCGCGTCCTGTTGCGCAATGGCGAAATTCAGCGCGGGCGTGAGGCGGAAGCGGTTGAGTCCGGCAAGGCCGACCATCGCGGCAAAAAGCAGGAGCTTGGCGATCAGCAGCAGCCCATAGGTCGATTGCGCCAGCGTCAGGACATGGTCAGGGCCGACCAAAAAGGCGCCGTTGATGGCGCCGGTGAGAATGAGCAGGCCAACGATCAGCGTGCCGACGCTTGCGAAGCCGCGCAGGGCGCACTCGGCCAGCATTGCCCGCTCCATGTCATCGGTCGCGATCGTCGGCAGGGTCAGGATGAGAAAGGCGGCGATCGCCCCGACCCATGCCCCGGCCGCAAAGAGATGAAGGAGGTCGGCCGCAAGTTGCAGCCACCCCGCATTGCCTTCCCCGGCCGCGCCGTGACCCGACCAGGCAAGCGTCGCCAGCGCGACTGCGCCTGCGACCGTCACACCCAGGGTGGCGCCGCGCGGCAATCGGCTCAGCAGCGCAGCGCCGAACAGCACGAAAAGAAGCGCCAGCATTCGTATCTTGAGCGCGAGGCCCAGCGCCGTTTCGTCGAGGAGGTCGCCGAGGATCGACATGTCCGGCTGGGTGAACGGCACGCCGGCCATGGCCGCTCCCTGGAACAGGAAACCCAGCGAAGAGAGGATGAGGCCGAGCACCGCGAGGCCGATGAGCGGAGCGACCATCGGCAGGTGCCGCCGCCCGGTCCGCCCGCCGCCGAGCGCATAGAGCGCAAACAGCGGCAGACCGAACAGCAGCCCGAGGTCGACGTAGAGCGCCCAGCGGATCGCGACGAGAGCCACGTCGCTCACCGGGTCACGTCACAGTGAAGGCGAGGTTGCCCTGAATCCGGTGCGTATCGGTCGAGACGACATGCCAGGCGACCTGATAGCTGCCGGCCGAGAGCGGTCGCGCGAGCGTCAGGATAAGCGTCTTGCCGTCAGCGCCGGTCGAGGTCTTGAAGCCCGTGACCGCCATGCGATGGTTGGGCATGCCGGGCATGCCGGTCATGACGATCTCGGCGCCCGACAACCTGGGCATCAAGCCCTCGCTGAAAGTGAGCGTGATCTTCGACGGGGCCGCGACGCTCGCATTGGCGACAGGCGTCGAGGACAGGAGCTTGGGATGGGCGAAGGCCGGGGATGCGACGAGCACGCTGGCGGCGAGCGCGGCCAGGGCAAGGCGATGCGGTGCAGGCATGAAAGCAACTCCTTCTCGAAGAACGGTATTGCTGAATACGCAGCGCCGAGGCTTACCCCTCAAAATATTCACGCGCGCATCGCATGAGGGGCATGATGGGTTATTGCGTATTCTAAGGTTGAAGGAGAATGCAGATGACGGATCTCGACACACTTCTCGGACGCTTGCGCGATGCGCCGCTCGATCGGCGGCTACACGGTCTCGACGATCGGGTGATGGCGGAGATCGCGCGCATCCAGGCAAGTCCGAGCGTAGGCAACACCATGTTCGGCATTGCTGCGGTCGCGGCGCTTCTCATCGGGATTGCCGGCTCTGGGCTGCCCGCGGCATCCGCCGGTGCGAGCACCATCACGCCGTTCGACGCCCAGCTGGCCTTGGCGCCCTCGTCGCTGCTTGGATCGCGGTGATGCGCGATCCTCGGCGGCTGGTTCTTCTGGCGCTGCTGACATTTGCCGCGGCGATCGCCGGCGTGGTGATCGGGCGCGTCTATGTGGTGCCCGATCGGCCCGTCGAGAATGAACTTCACGAATTGCTACACCGCGATCTGAAGCTCGATGCCGGACAGCATGCTCGTCTCGAGACGATCGAGAAGAGCTATGCGATCCGTCGTCAGGCGCTCGAGGCTGAGCTGCGCGCCGACAATGTACGCCTTGCCGAGGCGATCGATGCCGAACATGGCTATGGCCCGAGGGTCTCGGCCGCTGTCGACCGCTCGCATCAGGCAATGGGCGAATTACAGAAGGAGACGCTGGAGCATATCTTCGCGATGCGCGCGGTGCTCCGTCCCGACCAGGCGGCGAAGTTCGACGAAGCCGTGGTGAAAGCTCTCACGGCCCAGAAAAAATGACGCTCCACCTCCCCGACTGCTCGGACGGGGAGCTTGCGGATCTGGCCCTGGCTGGCCGACAAGCAGCGTTCGGCGACTGGTGCGACGCCACCAGGGCTGGGTCTACCGGCTCGTGCGCAGTCACGTCGGCGATAGCGAGGAAGCCATCGATGTAACCCAGACCTGCTTCGTCTCGGCGTTCACCGCGTTGGGCCGGTATGACGGCAAACGATCGTTCCGCGCCTGGCTGTCTCGTATCGCGCTCAACAAATGCAGAGACTGGCACCGCCGCCGCGCCGTTCGCAGGCTGCTCGCCTTCGCTTTGCCGCTGGGCGAAGCACGCGACGTGGCAGACGAAACGCCTGGCGCGGACAGAACGCTAGCTGGCGAAACCGAGCTGGAGCGCACGACGACGGCGATCGCGGCTCTGCCTGTCGCGCTCAAGCAAGTGCTGCTTCTGCGGACAGTTGAAGGCTGCTCCGAAGCCGAGACCGCCGAGATCCTCGGGATCAGCCAGAAGGCGGTCGAAACCAGACTTTACCGCGCTCGGACGCGACTTTCGGAAATCTTGCAAAATTCCTGAGGGGTAAGCGCTCACGCTGCGTATTCCCAATAACCCCTCCTGGATGTGAGCAGAGACAGCGCGTTATGAATTCAGTGTTCGACCGCCGCCAGTTCCTGCGCGGCGCCGCGCTCGCAAGCGGCGCCGCCGCGCTGTCGGCCTGGCTGCCTGCCTGGGCGCAAACCGTGTCGGCGGGCTTGCGGCCTACCCTTCCTACCGTCTCCGGCGAGGACATCACCCTCACCATCGCCCGCCAGTCGATGACGATCGACGGGCATCGCTTTCGCGCCATCGGCATCAACGGCACGGTCCCCGCGCCGCTGGTCCGCTTGCGCGAGGGGCAAAGGGTGCGGCTCAACGTCGTCAACCAGCTCGAAGAGGACAGCTCTATCCACTGGCACGGGCTTCTGGTCCCGGCGAAGCATGACGGCGTGCCGGGCGTGTCGTTCCCCGGCATCAAGCCGGGTTCGAGCTATCTCTACGACTTCCCGGTCATCCAGAGCGGCACCTATTGGTATCACAGCCATTCGGGCCTTCAGGAACAGGAAGGTCATTACGGGCCGATCATCATCGACCCGGCGGGCGACGATCCCGTTGCCTATGACCGTGAGCATGTGATCGTTCTGGCCGACCACAGCCCGCTGTCGCCAGAGGCGATCTTCCGTCGCCTCAAGGTCAATCCGGGTCATTTCAACTTCCAGCGCCAGACGCTCGCCGGGCTGCTCTCGGGGCGCGACCAGCCGCTCAAGGACCGGCTCGACTGGGGCCAGATGCGGATGGACCCGACCGACATCTCGGACGTCACCGGCTCGACCTATACCTATCTCGTCAACGGCCATGGCCCGTTCGACAACTGGACCGCGCTGTTCACGCCCGGCGAGCGGGTGCGGCTGCGCGTCATCAACGCCTCGGCGATGACCACCTTCAATGTCCGTATTCCGGGACTGCCGCTCACCATCGTCCAGGCCGACGGGCAGAATGTGGTGCCGGTGACGGTCGACGAGTTTCAGATCGGCGTCGCCGAGACTTACGACCTCATCGTCACGCCCAGCGAGGACAAGGCTTTCACCCTCGTCGGCGAGGCGATCGACCGCTCGGGCATGGCGCGCGCCACGCTCGCGCCGCGCGCCGGCATGACCACCGAGGTGCCGCCGCTGCGCAAGCGACCGCTCGCCGACATGAAGGACATGGGAATGGACATGTCCTCGACGCCCGGCATGGAAGGCATGGACATGTCGGGTGGCGCGCCGCGCGGCGTCGATCCCAGCGCCGAGAAGAACGCCTCGGCGCGTCTCGGCGGCACGGCAGCGGTGATGCCGGGCATGGATCATTCCGGGATGAGCGGCATGGACCACTCCGGCATGGCCGGGATGGATCATTCGGCAATGGCGGCGGAAGCCGGAGACCAGATGAACGGCATGGATCATGGCGGGCACGAGATGGCCTCGATGAAGATGCGCGACTTTGCAAATGCACCGCAGGTCAAGCGCGATCCGAGCGTTCAGACCATCTCACCGATGCCGGTCGATCGCACCGGCGAACCGGGCCAGGGCTTGGCCGACGTCGGCCACAAGGTACTCGTCTACAAGGATCTGATGGCACTGGAGCGCAACCCCGATGTCCGGGCGCCTGGCCGCAGCATCGACATCCACCTCACCGGCAACATGGAGCGCTTCATGTGGTCGTTCGACGGGGAGAAAATGTCGGACCATCACGAACCGATCCCCTTCACCGAAGGCGAGCGCGTGCGGATCAACCTCATCAACGACACGATGATGGGCCACCCGATCCACATCCACGGCCATTTCTTCGAACTGGTGACGGGACACGGCGATCACGCGCCGAGGAAGCACACGGTGATCGTCCAGCCCGGCGGCAAGGTGAGTTGGGACTTCACCGCCGACGCCGTTGGCGACTGGGCATTCCACTGCCATCTCCTCTACCACATGCATGCCGGCATGATGCGGGTCGTGAGCGTGCGCCCGAAGGGAGACGCATAATGATCCGGCCACTTGCCACACTGGGCAGTGTGATCGCGCTCATGGCAGCCACCCCGACCTTTGCCCAGGACCATTCGATGCACGACATGCCCGGCATGACACCGCCGGGCGGGGCGCAGCCGGCGCAGGACAAGCAGAAGCACAAGGACGCCGCGCCGCGCCCCAACCCACCTGCGCAGTCGCAGGATCCGGCCGCCTCGCCAGACAGCATGCCGGGAATGGACCATTCTCAGCATCAGGGCAGCGCAATGCCCGACATGCCTGGCATGGATCACGCCCAGCACAGCCAGGGCGCGATGCCGGGGATGGAGATGACGGGGACGGCGCTTCCCGCCGGTGACGCACCGCCGCCGCCTGTTCCGCACGACCATTATGCCGATCGCGATTTTCCCGGCGGTGAGATGGCGCAGCCGCGCATGGCCATGATGAAGGAGAGCGGCGGCAATAATTTCGGCCAGCTGTTGCTCAACGTCTTCGAGTATCAAGCCCATAGCGGCCGCGACGGCTATCGCTGGGACGGCGAAGGCTTCTACGGCGGCGACATCAACCGGCTCTGGCTCAAGAGCGAGGGCGAAGGCGAGTTCGGGCGCGGGATCGATACCGCCGAAGTGCAGGTGCTCTACAGCCGCGCCATCGACCCCTATTTCAACGTCCAGGCCGGTGTCCGGCAGGATTTCGGGCGCGGGCCCGACCGCACCTATGCGACGGTCGGCTTCGAGGGCCTGGCGCCCGGCTTCTTCGAATTGGAAGGCGCACTGTTCCTCTCCACCAAGGGCGACCTGCTCGGCCGGGTCGAGGGTTATTACGACCAGCGCATCACCCAGCGCCTCATCCTCCAGCCGCGCCTCGAGGTGAATTTCAGTGCGCAGGATGTGCCCGAGAACGACATCGGCTCAGGTCTCGTCAACGTCGAACCCGGCCTGCGGCTGCGGTACGAAATCAGCCGCCAGTTCGCGCCCTATATCGGCGTGTCCTATCTGCGCAAAACGGGAGAAACGGCACGGCTCTCCCGCCTTGCCGGGGAAGATGTCCATGCCACGAGCTTCGTCGCTGGCGTCCGCTTCTGGTTCTAGTGCGGGAGTGGCGAAGGGCGATGCGGCAGATGGGCGAGAGGATGTGCGGCGATCCCGCTGTATCCGGTTCACGCCGAACCAAGGAGAGGACCTATGGACCACCCATCCGGCCACGGCAGCCCGAAAACGGGTGCCTATTGGAGCCTCGCGCTCCAGACCCTCGTCAGCGGCGTCATCATGTATCTAGTGATGTTCGTCATGATCGACGGTCTCGACAGCTTCTACAACAACCTGAACATGCTCTACATGACGATGATGATGGTCGCGCCAATGGTGGTGCTGATGATCCTCGCCATGGGGCACATGTTCCCGTCGAAGGCCGCCAATATCGCGCTGATCGGCATCTCGCTCACCGCTTTCTTCGGCAGCTTCGCCCTGATCCGCACCCAGACGACGATCGGCGACACAGCCTTCCTGCGCTCGATGATCCCGCACCATTCGGGCGCGATCCTGATGTGCCGCGAAGCGCGGCTGAGCGACCCGGAGGTCGTCCGTCTCTGCACGTCGATCGAACAGTCGCAGCGACAGGAAATCGACGAGATGAAGGCCATCCTGGCGCGTCGCTGAACATCTCCTTTGAACCTCGATCCCTCAAACGCCTTTGGTTCCTGGGCTGAGCGGGCGTCATGGACAAGAAAGATTCCGACGCCAAGAATGCCACTGCCGAGATCGAGCGGCTTGCCGCGCTGTTTCTGCGTCAGGCCGGCCGCTATGTCCTTTCGCTGCTCGATGTCTCCGGGCGGGTGCTGAGCTACAATGAGGAAGGCGAGCGGATCGAATGCTGGCCGCTCGACCATGTTCTCGGAAAGCAGCATGATCTTTTCTATCCGCCCGACGAGATCACCGCCGGCAGACCACGGGCCGATCTGGCAGCGGCGCTAGACGAAGGAACATTCGAGCGCGAAGCTTGGAGAGTTTGCGAGAACGGCTCCGAGTATCTGGCGCGCCTCACCATTACGGCGCTGTTCGATGGCGAACTTCATCGCGGCTTCGCGTGCATCACCCGCGACGTCACCGATGAGGCTGCCGTTCGCGCCTCGATCGAGACGCGCGAGCAGCATCTGCAATCCATCCTTGCGACCGTCCCCGACGCGATGATCATCATCGACGAGGGGGGCAGCATCACCTCGTTCAGCGCAGCCGCCGAGCGCCTCTTCGGCTATCAGGAAGCCGAGCTGATCGGACACAACGTCTCGTGCCTGATGCCACAACCGGACCGCGGCCGTCACGACGAGTATATCGCCCATTACCTCCAGACCGGCGAGCGCCGGATCATCGGGCTCGGCCGCGTGGTCGTCGGGCAGCGCCGCGACGGTTCGACCTTTCCGATGGAGCTATCCGTCGGCGAGGCAGGCGAGGACGGCCAGCGCATGTTCACCGGCTTCGTCCGCGATCTCACCGCCAAGGAACAAGACGAGCTGAAGCTGAAGGAGCTTCAGGCCGAACTCGTGCACGTCTCCCGCCTCAGCGCCATGGGCACAATGGCCTCTACCCTTGCGCACGAACTCAACCAGCCTCTCGCGGCGGTAGCACTCTACCTGGAAACGATCAGGGATCTGCTCGAGGCAGAGGAGGGCGAGCGCTTCGCGTCGCTGCGTTCGGTGATGGACGACGCGGCCCAAGAAACCTTGCGAGCCGGCCATATCGTCCGCCGGCTGCGCGATTTCGTGGCGCGCGGAGAGGTCGAGAAGAGCGTTCATGACTTGCCGCATGTCATCGCCGAGGCAAGCCAGCTGGCGTTGGTCGGCGCGCGCGAACGCGGCGTTCGTACTTTCTTCGCACTCGACCCGGCAGCGACACCGGTTCTCGTCGACCGCGTGCAGGTCCAGCAGGTGCTCGTCAATCTGATGCGCAACGCGATCGAGGCGATGGCAGAAGTGCCGATCCGCGATCTCCGGATCGCGAGCATGCTGCGCCCCGATGGCCTGATCGAAGTATCCGTCGAGGATACGGGACCGGGCATCGCCGAGGAAATTCGGCAGCAGCTCTTCACCGCGTTCGTGTCGACCAAGTCCGATGGCATGGGCCTCGGCCTTTCGATCTGCCGGACCATCATCGAGGCGCACGGTGGAAGGATCTGGGTCGAGCACCCCCCGCGTGGCGGCACGCGATTTCATTTCACGCTGATCCACGCGAAGGCGGAGGAGGATTATGGAGGATAGGCGGATCATTCACCTCGTCGACGACGAGGAAGCAATTCGGCGCGCGGCCGGCTTTGCGCTGAAGACGGCAGGCTATGTTGTCGAAACCTATGCGTCAGGGGTGGAATTTCTCAAGGTGGCCAGGTCCGCGACAATTGGCTGCGTTATCCTCGACGTGCGCATGCCGGAAATGGATGGCCTGGCGGTTCAGGCCGCCATGGCCGAGCGCGGGATCAACATGCCGGTCGTCGTTCTCACAGGGCATGGTGATGTCTCGGTTGCAGTGCAGGCGATGAAGGCCGGCGCCGTCGACTTTCTGGAAAAGCCGTTCGAGAAGGCTGCCCTCCTTCAAGCAGTTACCCGCGCCTTTGGGCGCATAGACGATGCCGACGTCCGCGCGATAGAGGCAACCGACGCCCAAGTGCGCATCGCCGCCCTGACGCCCCGGGAGCGTGAAGTGCTCGAGGGTTTGGCGAATGGCTACCCCAACAAAACCATTGCCTACGATCTGGGATGCTCATCGCGGACGGTCGAGGTTCACCGCGCCAGCGTCATGACCAAGCTGGATGTCCGCAACCTGTCCGAGGCGCTCAGGATCGCCTTCGCCGCCGGATTGGGCCGCAAACCCTAGTAACTGCGAAGTTTACGTAGCGACCCTGAGCCGTGACCGTGCGACCGATATAGCGGTTTCAACCGGTATATTGATCACGCGCGATGTTATCTGTCAGTGCCCGGTGCGATGGCCGCTACACCATCCTTGTCTCTGACGACGATCCGGGCGTGCGGCGCAGCGTTCAGTTGCTGCTGCGATCGCGCGGCTATAAGGTGTACGGCTACACGACAGGTCGTGCGCTGTTGGCCGATCCTCGAGCAAACGAGGCCGACTGTGTAATCCTCGATTATCGGATGCCCGATATCGACGGTTTCGCCATCCTGCGCCATCTCAGGCAGACTGGCTGGTCGGGACACGCGATCATGATATCGGGCTTTCATGACGTCGTGCTGGCGCAGCGTGCCGCCGAAGCCGGCTTTGATCACATCATTGCCAAGCCGTTGATCGGTCGGGCTCTCCTCGATGCCGTCGGGCAGCACAGCGCGCAAAATCGCCGGGGTCATTAAAGGGGTCTTCTAATCCGCTCCGCGTGACAGCGCAGAGGTTGAAGGTGCAGCGGCCACCAAAGGTCCGAACGCTCCGACAATGCGAGACCGGCATCTATGCAATTCAATGTCGTGCGAAGACCCGCGGGCCGGCAGCGCCAAAGGCGATGACATCATAGCTATGGGACTTGACGCCCGGCACTTCCATGCCTTCCGAGCCAAGCGGCATGCCAGCGACGGCGAGCCCCTTGACGCCTGCGGGACGGGTGGCGAGCAAACGCTTCATGTCGGAAATCGGGACATGGCCTTCGAACGCATATCCGTCGATCAGGGCCGTATGGCAGGAAGAAAATTGCACGGGGACGCCGACCCTGCGCCGCAAAGCAGGCCGCGCGGCATCGTCCTCCATGATGACCTTGCGGCCGAGCTTCGCCTGGACAGCCCGCGCCCACTTCTCACAGCATCCACATCCCGGGTCCCGGCGAACGACGACATCGCTGGCGGCGAGAGCGACGCCCGGCATGGTGAGGAACAACAAGGCGGCAGACAAACGGGTCTTCATGGACAGATTCCTGAACAGTGACGATGAGCGGTAGACGTTTGCACCTATTGTTCAATACGCACCAATGCCGCCTCCCCCTCATCAAACGGTGGCATTTGTCGAACCCGGCCTGCGTCGCCAGACCAGCGGCAGCGCCACAAGGAGAAGGATCGACATCCAGCCGATGCCTATCAGGATCAACGACTGCTCCCCTGGATCGGCTAAGGCAATCGCCAGTGGCGCCAGAGCCTGGCCAATGCTGGCTGCGGCATGCTGCAGCCCCAGCTTCCAGCCGGACGGAAGCGTGGGGCCGCTGATCCAGAAGCTCGTCACGAGACGAAGGCTCGCGGAACTCCAGCCGGCCGCGACAATGAGGCCGGCGATCACGATCATCGACGACGCATAGGGAAAGACGAACAAGGCGGCGGCGAGAAGCCCAAGCGTAAGGCACGCGAGCAATCTGGGGGCTGTCACCAGCCACGGGACCCTGGTGTGGAACAGCTGCGCCGCCAACATCGCCAGTCCGCAAAGGCTGAGCATCCATGCAATCGCCTCGCGGTTGAGACTGGCTTCAACGCGGGTCACCAACAAGCTGACATGCATGGCGGCAAGGCCCCCACCGCCGACGACCGTGACAAGGAGCAGGATCGAAGTGGTCGGAAGCGACTGTGCTTCGCCATCACCACCGCTCCCGGGCCGCGCGGCGCCGCGCACCGGCAGGGGCGCAACCAACATGAGCACGGCGATCATGGCGACGGCGACCGACAGCATCAGGAGCGGCGCTCGAGGAAATACCGCCCCGGAGACCTCCGCGAGCAGCGGAGCGGACAGATCGCCCAGGAAAACGAAGGCGGTGAGCCAGGTGAAGTGCATCGCCCGCTCGGCCCGTCCACCTCCGGCAAAGCTCGTGGAGAGCAATGCGAGCGGTATGATCGCGGCCGCGGACATGCCCGCGAGAGCGCGCAGGAGATAGAGTGTCGGAAGCGCCACGACCCCGACCGGCGCCAAGGCAAAAGCGAGAAGGATGAGCGCGGCGCGCAGCAGGACCCGATAGTCCATGCGGTCCGCGAGCCAGCCCCAGAGCGGCGCAAAGAGCAATGCCGCAAGGGGATGCGCCGCACTCAGGCTCGCTACGTGGAAGTCATGGGCGCGCAGCGACAGTGGGACCGGTCCCTCGTCGACGAGCGACGGCAGGAACGCAAGGATAGCGGTCTGGCCCGCCGCCGCAGCGGCGACGGCGAACTGCAGCAAGATCGGCGAGCGGAAGGCTGTCTCCTTCTCGCCGTCCCCTTCGTCGCGACGCCCGGGTTCGTTCAATGATCCTGCCGGCGCCGCATTGCGGGTCACCACCACACGCGCAAGCCGACCACGACGCGATGCTCGGTCACAAGCTCGCGATCCGCGCGCCGGAAATCGGCGGTGCCGCCCAGCGCGCGTTCCCAGACGAAGCCGACATAGGGCGCGAACTTGCGCGAGATTTCATAGCGCAGCCGGCCGCTCAGTTCGACATTGCTGAAGCCGCTGCCGAGCTCGCGGTCGGTGGAGCGCTTGGAATAGACGTTGGTCTCGACCTGCGGCGTCAGGATGAGCCGATTGGTGAAGAGCACTTCATAGGAAGCCTTGGCACGGGCCGCCACACGGCCGTCGTCACCTACATAGCCGGTCAGCTGGACGTCGAACCAGTAGGGCGCCAGACCCTCGACGCCGGCGGCGAGCCAGGTCGTGGCACCCTTGCCGAGATCTTGGCGAACGCCCAACAGCGTGCCCCAGAACGGGTTCTTGCTGTGCCACCAGAGCGCCTCGACGCTGCTCTCGGGATCGAGGCGATCGCCGGAGTTCTTCAGTCCCTGGCTGCGCAGCCAGAGCTTGTCGTTGTCCTGTCCCCTGGTGACCAGCACCGTCCAACCGAAACCTTGCCCTTCGTTGCCGGTGGCAAACTCCAGTTCGTCGACGAGGATCTTGGGGATCGAGAGCTTGTCGGCCATCTCATAACCCGGCAGGCTGGAATTACGGTAGCCGTCGGCATAGTCGTTGGAGTCGCGCGCGTCCGGCGGGGCCTTGCCGCCCTGCATCCGGCCCATGTCCATCTTCGTGCTGCCGCCCGACACGTCGACCCCGGACATATCCATGCCGGCATGGTCCTCGGCCCGGGGCGGTTCTTCCGGTTGAACCTGCTGCGCGATCGGCGGCGCGGCCGGGACGTGTTGGTGAGGCGCGACCTGAGCATGGGCGGGCGCGACCGCCACAGCCAAGAGCGCAATGACAAAGGCGAACGGAGCACCTTGTGGGCGAGCAAGGCCGGTCATGCGACCACCACCTCCCGGAACATGCCGGCGGCCATATGGTAGAGCAGATGGCAGTGGAACGCCCAACGGCCCATCGCATCCGCCGTGACCCGGAAGCTCACCCGCTGGGCCGGCTGGACCACCACGGTATGCTTGCGGACCTGGAAAGTGCCGTCCGGCGCTTCGACGTCGCTCCACATGCCGTGGAGGTGCATCGGATGGGCCATCATCGTATCGTTGACCAGGGTGATGCGCAGCCGCTCGTTCGGCTTGAAGTGAAGCGGCCGCGAGTCGTTGAGCTTGATCCCGTCGAGCGCCCAGATGAACCGCTCCATATTGCCGTTGAGGTGGAGCTCGATCTCGCGTTCCGGCTCGCGCGGATCGGGATCTCCGGTCGGTGTCCTCAAGTCTGCCAGCGTCAGGACGCGCCATGATCGACCGCGCAAGCCCGCCCCCGGGTCGTCGAGATTGGCGCGAGGATAGTCGACGCGCATGTCGGTGTTCGCGCCATATTCGGTGCGGGCATGCCGGGCCTTGGGCGGCATCTCCGTCATGCCGTGCCCCGCATGTTCGCCGCCCATTGCGGTCATGGCGCCCATCATGTCGACGGGGTCGAGCCAGGGCCGCGCATCGAGCGCCGGCACGGGCGCGACCATGCCGGGCGCGGGCGCGATCGTGCCGCGGGCGAACCCCGTGCGGTCGATCGACTGGGCGAAGATCGTGCGGGCATCACCGTCCGGCATGGTGAACTCGACATCATAGGTCTCGCCGGGCCCGATCCGGAACTCCTCGACCGTCACCGGCACCACCGCCTGCCCGTCGGTCGAGACGATCGTGAGCGCGACACCGGGGATACGCACGTCGAAGAAGGTCGCCGTCCCGGCGCCGACGAAGCGGAGGCGAACATGCTCGCCCGGCGCGGCGATGGCGGTCCAGTTGCCCGCGGGCGTCGTCCCGTTCATGAGATAGGTGTAGGTCGCGGCGGAAATATCGCTGTAATCGGTCGGATTCATGCGCGACGTGTTCCACATTCGCCGGCGCTCGAGGGCCTTGCCAAGCCCCATCGAGCCGACGTCCTTGAGGAAGTCGCCTGCGGTCGGCTGCGCGAAATTGTAATAGCTGCTCAGCTTCTTGAGGTTCGTGAAGATCTGGAGCGGCGGCTCGTCCGACCAGTCGCTCAGCATGATCGTATAATCGCGGTCGGGAACAGAACCCGTCGGCACCTTGGGATCGATGACGATCGCACCGTAAAGCCCGGTCTGCTCGGCGAGCGTGTGGGCATGATACCAGTAGGTCCCCGTCTGGCAAACCTCGAACCGGTAGGTAAAGGTCTCGCCCGGCGCGATGCCCGCGAAGCTGATGCCCGGGACGCCGTCCATTTCGGCGGGCAGGATGATCCCGTGCCAGTGGATGCTCGACATTTCCTTGAGGCTGTTGCGAACCCGCAGCGTGACGGTGTCGCCCTCGCGCAGGCGCAAGACGGGTGCCGGGACCGCCCCGTTCACCGCCGTCGCGACCCGGCGCTTGCCGGTATAGTTGACCGGCAGCTCGGCGATCTCGAGGTCGAACTCGGTTCCGCGCAGTTCGCCGGCCGACGCGGAAAGGGATTTCGCCAGCAGCGCCGGAGCGAATCCGGCAACGCCTGCGCCGACCGCCAGCCCCTGGACGAAGCGGCGCCGCGCGATCGGGAAACTATGAAACGAGGGCATGACCGTCGCTTTCGTCAAATATGGTCAGGCCAGATCGAGGACGATCCGCCCCTCGATGTCGCCATGGTGCATGCGCGCGAAAACATCGTTGATATTCTCGAGCTTCTCGGCGTGCACGGTTGCGTGGACCTTGCCTTCGCCGGCGAAGGCCAGCGCTTCTATGAGGTCGAGCCGGGTGCCGACGATCGATCCGCGTACCGTGATGCCGTTGAGCACGGTGTCGAAGATCGACAGCGGAAAATCGCCGGGCGGAAGGCCGTTGAGCGCCACCGTGCCGCCGCGCCGGACCATGCCCAGCGCCTGCTGGAAGGCCTTGGGCGATACCGCGGTGACGAGGACGCCCTGCGCACCGCCGATCGCCTTCTTGATGGCGACCGAAGGATCCTCGCCGCGTGCGTTGACGGTCAGCGCGGCCCCAAGGCGGGTTGCGAGCTCAAGCTTGCTATCGTCTATGTCGACCGCGGCAACGTTCATACCCATGGCGCGGGCATATTGCACCGCCATATGACCGAGACCGCCGATCCCGGAAACGACGACCCAATCGCCGGGCTTTGCCTCGGTAGCCTTCAGGCCCTTATAGACCGTGACGCCCGCGCAGAGGATCGGCGCGATGTCGATGAAGTCGACATTGTCGGGAAGATGCCCAACATAGTTGGGATCGGCGAGGACATATTCCGCGAAGCTGCCGTTGACCGAATAGCCGGTATTCTGCTGGAGTTCGCACAGCGTCTCCCAGCCGCCCAGGCAATGCACGCAATGGCCGCAGGCGGTGTAGAGCCAGGGAACGCCGACCCGGTCGCCTTCCTTGACATGGGTGACGCCCGATCCGACGGCGGCGACATGACCGACGCCTCGTGCCCGGGAATGAACGGCGGATTGGGCTTCACCGGCCAGTCGCCCTCGGCCGCGTGCAGATCGGTATGGCACACGCCGGTTGCTGCGATCTTGACGAGGATCTGGCCGGGGCCGACTTCGGGGATCGGCGCCTCTTCGATCACGAGCGGCTTGCCGAATTCGCGGACGACGGCCGCCTTCATGGTTTTCGCCATGTCTTCTTCTCCTACTGCGAGGGTGTCAGAACAGGCCGAGCGCATGCTCGTCATAGGAGACAAGCAGGTTCTTGGTCTGCTGGTAATGGTCGAGCATCATCTTGTGGTTCTCGCGCCCGAACCCCGACGCCTTGTAGCCGCCGAAGGCGGCGTGGGCGGGATACTGATGATAGCAGTTGGTCCAGACTCTCCCGGCCTGGATCGCGCGGCCGAGACGGTATGCGCTGTTTCCGTTACGCGTCCAGACGCCCGCGCCGAGGCCATAGGCCGTGTCGTTGGCAATCGCGATCGCCTCCTCGGCGGTCTTGAACCGCGTCACCGAGAGAACCGGCCCGAAGATTTCCTCCTGGAAGATCCTCATGCGGTTCTCGCCGACGAACACGGTCGGCTGCACGAAATAACCCTGGTCGAACTCGCCGCCGGGAAGCGCTCTGGCACCGCCGGTCAGGCATTGCGCGCCTTCGGCCTTGCCGATCTCGATATAGCCCAAAATCTTGCGAAGCTGGTCCTCGGATGCCTGGGCGCCGACCTGGATCGAGGGATCGAGCGGGTCGCCCTGGCGGATCGCTGCGACGCGCGCCACCGCGCGCTCCATGAAGCGGTCGAAGATCGATTCATGGATGAGCGCGCGCGAGGGACAGGTGCAGACCTCGCCCTTGTTGAAGGCGAACAGCGTGAAGCCCTCGAGCGCCTTGTCAAAGAAGCTGTCGTCCTCATCAAGGACGTCTGCCATGAAGATGTTAGGCGACTTGCCGCCAAGCTCCATCGTCTGCGGGATGAGATGATCGGCGGCGGCGTGCATGATCTGCTTGCCGGTGACGGTCTCGCCGGTGAAGGAGACCTTGGCGATGCGCGGATTGGCGGCGATCGCCTGACCTACGGTTCGCCCCGGACCGGTCACGACGTTGAGCACGCCGGGCGGCAGGATGTCGGCGGTGAGCTCGGCGAGCATCATCAGCGTCAAGGGCGTCTGGGACGCGGGCTTGATGACCGTGCAGTTGCCTGCAGCAAGCGCCGGCGCGATCTTCCAGGCCGCCATCAGCAGCGGGAAATTCCACGGGATGATCTGGCCGACCACGCCCAGCGGTTCGCGGAAATGATAGGCGATCGTATTGGCATCGATCGTCGAGATCGCGCCCTCCTCCGCCCGGATGCAGCCGGCGAAGTAGCGGAAATGATCGATTGCCAGCGGGACGTCAGCGGCGCGCGTTTCGCGGATCGGCTTGCCGTTGTCGATCGTCTCGGCGAGCGCTAGCAGCTCCAGATTATCTTCCAGCCGGTCCGCGATCCGGTTGAGCAGCCGGGCGCGTTCGGCCGGCGAGAGCCTGGCCCACTGATGCTTGGCAGCGTGCGCCGCATCGAGCGCGCGCTCGACATCTTCCGGGCTTGAAAGCGCGAACTCGGCGATCACGGCGCCGTTGATCGGGCTCGTGTCCGTGAAATATTCGCCCGTGGCGGGAGCGCTCCAGCGGCCGCCGATAAAATTGTCATACCGATGCCGGAACGACGGTGCGGCATTGATGGTCCCGATCGCTTTCTCGTACATCGCCTGTCTCCATCTCCATCGGCGCTTGATGGAGTAGACCCTCCGGCAAGCCGTCCTATAAGTAAGTTCCGCAGGAACCAGTCGGATGCCGCGCTAGCAAGATGAGGCATCAAAGATGACTGAAGAGCCGACGCGTCTCATTGAATTACGGACGGTATATTCGTGAGCGCAGACAAATGGTTCGCGGCCACGCTATCGGCGTTCTTAAATGCACCCCGATCACTTGGCGGTCATCGTGTACGCTATGAGGTACTACGCTTCAGCCTGACCCAGTCGTCCTTCAGCGGCGTGCCATTCGTGACCTGGAAGTGCGCGAAATAATCGTCGAAGACCTGGTCGACCTGGACATGGCCGACCATGCAGCGATGACGGGGCGTGGCATGGTAGACTTCGAGGATCTGCCCTACCTGCGCACCATCGGCCTGGCCGCCGCAGGCGACCTCGCCGCCCGCATACATTCGGACGATCTTGTCCCGCATGAAGAAGCTATGGCCGACGCCCTGCGCGAGGAGCGGCGTGCTACTGAACAGCAGAAGGCTTATTGTAGCGCCAATGCTCAGATGTTTCCGCATCGCCGTCTCTCCCCCTCTCGCGACGGACGCCTGCTTCCCGGGAATGGTGACCGGGGAAGACGGCGAACCGTCTGCATTGTCAAAGAACTGGCCCGCCGCGGGGGCGGCGGCGGGCCCTCAGCCCCCGGGGTTTTGTTCTCGGGGCTGGAAACCTCACATGTGGCTCATCGGCTTGTCGGCCATGGGCTTGGGGGCCTTCTTCTTGGGGGCCGGCTTCGCCTTTTTCATCGGCATCTCACAGCAGCCGCTCGCCGGCTTGTCGGCCATGCCCGATCCATTCGCCGCGGCGGATCCGCTGGACGTGCCTGCCATGCCGGGCATGCCCTGCTGTCCCTGTTGCTTCTGCATGCCGGACTGATGATCCTGCATCATCTGGTCGTGCATCTGCTGCCCGCCATGATCCATGCCCTGCTGGTGAGGATGAGACGGCGATGGCGTCGGCTGGGCGGCAGGGGGCGGCGTCGCGGGCGCGACTGGGCCAGACCCGTGCCGGTGAGGGTCAAGGTCGCCAAGCAGCTGACCGCGGCGGTGAAAAGCGTCGTCTTTCGCATTGAAGGTCTCCGAAATGTTGTCCCTCTTGCCCGATCGAGGTTCCGATCCCGGCAATTCCGGCACTGCAATGCTGCAAACGGGATCTACTCTGTATACGTAAGTTACGAATCCGGCTCGATCAGCAGTGGTACTCGCTGGTTTACGCGGGTTGGATCATGGTGTCCGGGGTCAAGCAACTGCATGCCCGCGACCGGTCTTGCTGGTTCAGACCAGCCATAAAGGCAATTGGCCCGCCGTGGGGGAACGGCGGGCCAAAGCTTCGGCCGAACCATGCAGCTCAACTGCCCGTCACGGCTGTGGGCCAGCGGTCAACCCTGTCGCCGAACCTGGCTTCTTTGCCGGTTCAGCAACCGCCACGCGACATCCGCGACATGCCGGAGGCGCCATCCTGGTCCCGCGAGCCCTGCATCGCCATCCGATGCCCCTGCATCATCTGGCCGTGCATCTGTTCCTTGCCATGCCGCATGCCCTGCATGTGGGCGGTATCGGGTTGGGCGGGCGCCGGCTTGGCCTTGAGGGTCTCCTCAAGATCAGGCATGCCCGGCGGCATTCCGTCGGCGAGAACAGGCCCGGCGCCGACGGCAAGGATGCCGAGAGCTGCGAGCGAAACGATAACTGCCGTCTTTTTGCGCAAGTATCCATTCCTTCACGTCTGGGTTTTCGGTTCGACCGGGCAGATGCCCGGTCGACTGTCGCTCCTCTCGGAGCTTGCCCGTGAAATGGTGTCGCCTTCGGCCTAGCTGTATACGTAATATGCGAAGCCCGCCGCTCAGCCGGCCATATCCGCCATCATCCGGCAACTTGCGGCGCACTCCTTACAGGTAGCCGAACAACGAGCCATCTGCTGGTCCTCGGAATGACGGAGGCATTCCTGCGCGCATCGCTCGCAGGTCTCGGCGCAGGCGCGGCACAGGATCCGGTGGAAGGAGGATTGCCGCAGCATGGAGTTCGCCGTCGTCTGGCATATCTCGGCGCAGTCGGTCAGCATCGCGATCAGTGCGGCCGTCGCCAGAGCACCGCCCTGCTTCGTCAAATTGGTTGCAGTCTCCAGGCACATGCGGTGCGACGTGATGCATTGATCGACGCAGTCCGACATGGGCATCGCCATCCCCTCCATTGAACGGTGCTGCGCCGCCGCCGGAGCGGCCATCGCACCGGCCACCGCTAGGCCGGCGCCCGCCATCAGCAATTCGCGTCTTTCGATCATCATCATGCTCCCATCTGCTCTTTCACCGCTGGCGTTCCACCTCGGGACGCTGCGTCAGTCTTCGGCGACGAACCATCCGATGCGTCGCGCGCCTTCTCCCGCGCCATCCGGGTTTCCTCCCACGGCCAATGGCCGTTGATTTCGACCCCGAGCGAGATGCTGAGGAAAGTGCGGACCAGCACGAGACCGGCAAGCACGATGAGATCATCGAGCGTGGGGTTAATCACCAGCGACTTGACGATGTCGCCCGCGACCAGGAATTCGAGACCGAGCAAAATGCTGCGGCCTAGGGCGGAGCGGAACGCACTATAGGCTTCCGTCCGATCGCCAGCCCTTGCCCGCCTTGCAAACAGCACCGTCGCCAACGCAGCGCCGACGAGGATCGTCAGCGTCCCCGCGAGCTCGAGACCGATCACCGCGAACCGGAAGAAGGCGCTCAGCCATCCCGCTTCAATGGTGATCATACCAGCCTCGCCGGCGGATATTGTTGAAGCTGTCGGTCGTGTGGCAGGCGTAGCATTGGTCGACGCGCGCCTTCCTGCCGGCGGCACGCTCCGAGACCATGCTGAAATGCTCCATGAAATGGCTTGGAGGCGCCTTGTGGCACTCGGAGCATTCGGTCGAATTGACCGACGGATGCCGGTAGTTCGCGATTTTCCAACTGTCGGTCTTGTGGCAGCTCGCGCAATCGGTGCCGAACAGTCCCTGGTGGGGATCGCGGTAGGAGTGGCAGCTCGCGCAGTTCAACCCGGCTTCGGGCGAGAAACCATGCGGATTGACGGCGGACCCGTTGATGGGCTGTCGGAACACTTGGGGGTCGAGCAGCGCTGCATGGTTCATGCGGATGATCCCGCGATCACCCTCATGCTCGACATGGCAGGACGTGCATTCGGTCGCGCGAGCATGAAACTGCGTCGACTGCTTGAAGCCGAAATCCGTTCCGGCATGGCAGGTTAGGCACGTCTTGGCTTCCACGCCTTTGCCGGGCGTATGACAGGCGGTGCATTGGCTCGCGAACGCCTGGTGGGCACTCGACAGCGGACCCGGCACCACGAGCCGTGCGACCAATCCCGCATCCGCCGGCGCGCTCGATCGCATCCGGACCGGAATCGCGATTATGATCGCCAGCAGGGCTGCGATGAAGACGGCATAGAAGAGGCGGTGCCACCTCATAGCCAGCGCAGCCCGAAATAGATCGCGGCGCCGATATGAAGCGCCAGCAGCCCGAAGATGAGGCAGGCCAGCAGGATGTGCAGGAACCGCCATTTCGCGAACAGCGAGTTGGTCGCCTCTTCTGCCCGGATCGCAAATTCGGTGTCGGCGAGCGCCGCTGCGAGCGCCCCCCTGTCCTCGGGCAGGTCGGCGCCCGGCGCATCGGCCACGACGAAGAGATAGCGCTTCCAGCCAGACAGTGGCGCCTTGGGTGCTGCCATCGTCAATGCCGTGGCCGGCTCGTCGAGAAAGGCGGACCGAAGCGAGGCCAGTTCCGACTTGCGGCCCCTGAGCGCCTTGGCGATCTGGGCGAGCAGATAGCGGCCGATGAAGCCGGTGATGACCGTCATCAAGAGGATGATCGTCAGAAGTAGACCGACCGGACTCTCGAACTTGTGCGCGGCGTGCACCAACCCGAGGATCGGCGCGAGCACACCGGCATAGATGTGGATCGCGAGCAGCGTCGGTTTCCTCACAAAATGCGAGAGGCCCCTGTCGACCCATGGGATGTGCTTTGCCGCCACATAGGGAAGGGTCAGCAGCATCAGCACCAATGCCACGATGCCGACGATCCCACCTGCCAGACTGCCTGGAAAGCGTGGCGACACATGCACGAGGTAGCCGAGCGGAAACAGCAGCAGAAAGGCGACCAGGAGGCCGACTATGAGGTCACCCCGCTCGCGCATCAGGCTTCCACGACGAGCGGTGTACCCGTTCCTTTGGCCTGGCAAGCGAGGACATAGCCCTGTTCCTTGTCGGACGGCGCCAGGCCGGTTTCGACCGCCATCGTCACCTCACCCTCGAGCAGCTTGACGACGCAGACGCCGCACTGACCGACGCGGCAGGCATAGGGGATTTCCACACCCGCGCCTTCCGCCGCCTCGAGCACGGTCTCTTCCGCGGGCAAGGCCGCCGAAACGCCCGATACGGAGAATGTGACCGTGCTGGGCGCGACCTCTGAACCGGGGGGCGGCCGCTGCGCTGGTGAGGGAGCGGGCTTCACCTCGAGATCGCTGGCATCGGCAGGCAGCGAGGCCGGGCCGAACGCTTCGGTGTGCACTTGCGCTTCGGGCACGCCAAGCTCGGCAAGTATGGTGCGCATCGCGCCCATCATTGCCGGTGGGCCGCACATATGGATGCGGCGGCTCGCAATCTCGGGAACCGCCGCCAGAATCATTTCCCGGGTGATCGGGCCTTCGGGGCCCATCCAGACCGTGCCGGGCGAGCGCTGCATGGCCGCTATGACGTGGAGGTTGGCGAAGCGGCGCTCGAGACGCTCGATCTCGTCCCTGAACACAAATTCTTCGGTGGAACGAGCGCCGTAAAAGAAGAAGATGTCACCATCCCACGCCGTGTCGGCGAGATAGCGCAGGACCGACATCATCGGTGTGATGCCCACCCCACCCGCGATCAGGACGATGCTCTGCGCATCGGTCCCCGTGAAAGTGAAGGCACCAAATGGACCGCTCACCTTCAGAAGGTCGCCTGCGGAAACCTTGTCGTGCAGATGGCGCGAGACGACGCCCTGCTCCTCGCGCTTGACCGTCAATTCGACATAGGCGCGCTGCGTCGGGGAGGAGGCGATGGTATAGGATCGGCGCGCCGCCTTGCCATCCTCGGATTCCACCTCGACCTGCAGGAACTGGCCCGGCAGGAAGTCGAACGGCAGCCGATCGGCCGCCGGATCGGCGAGGCGGAAGGTCAGCACCGTCGGCGTCTCGCGGACGATCTGGACGACGCGCAGCTGCCCGGCCCAGCTTTTCGGCTTGCGCAGCGAGGCGCCGGCTGGCGGTGCGGCGTTGCTGG
>NZ_JEMV01000048.1 GCF_000588875.1 Sphingobium sp. Ant17 | reverse complement strand
GAATACCACCCGCTCCGCATGCGGGGCGTGTTTGCGGACTATCTGCGCCAGGATCTGGGGATCCGATGCGCACTTGCCGCGCCAGATCCGTTTTCCATCCTGACGAATGGAGATCGCGGTATCTTTTAGTGAAACGTCAAAGCCTATATACTGTTTCATGGTTGCTCTCCGTGCGATGCTTGGGCCCGGTGCCAATCGTGAGCCCGTTTTTCCATCATATCGGGGGGCAACCACCCCTGTCAGCTATATCAAAATGCTGATGCCCGGGACGAATCGCGCCGCGATTATCCCATGTTTTGTTCCGTGAGCTTGTCGCTGCCTGACGTTTCCCCTGGCTGGTATGAACAGATCAGAGAAGGGGTATCAGACGAAGGACGGAGTAAAGGCGGAGGACACCGGTCGCCTTCTTGATGTTCACGTTAAAGCCGTGAGCCTTGAACAGATGGAGATCGCACGGCTGGAGGCCGAGCTGGTGCGAGTGCGCATGGAGAGCCACATTCTAAAAAACAGCGGTAGACTCGCGAGGGAGCCGCGGTGAGGTATGCCTTGATCCGGCGACATGGTGGCACCTGGCCGATCGTGGTGCAGTGCCGTGTTTTGCAGGTCAGCGCTAGCGGCTATCGTCATCACAGATTGCAGCAAGCCACCGATATTGGCCCAAAGCAGCCGCACCGTCTGCTCAGCGATGCGGCCTTGGCGGTGCATATCAAGGCGGTCTTCGCCGGGATGAAGGATGCCTATGGCTGGCCAATGATTTGAGGTTTTCGGTCGTCAGAACATTCAGCACACTTCGCGGCATAAATTAGCGGAGTGGTGGCCTCGTGTGGGGTAGGTTTAGGGGGCGAGCTTGCGGTGTTGCAAGCGCCGATGCTCGATGGTCTGCCGCTTGAACCTTTCGCGCTGCTTAATGATGGCTGGGCCCCCTGCCAAAGTAGGCGTCGGCGGACGTCACGTTGCTCAGGCTCTTTTGATACCTCTGATGGTTGTAGTGCTCAACGAAGGCCTCGATCTGCGCCTCAAGGTCGCCCGGCATCCGTCAATTATTAATGTGTCGGCTCCCACGTAGCCTGCCAACGGCAGATCAATGCTTCGACGATATCACGCAGTATGATACAGCCATCTGGGAAATCATCATGATCGCTTCCCCGCGGTAAAAGTACGGCCCCTGATATAGACGCCATCAGGGCACCTACTGCCGATTGAATGTTCGAATTCTGGTGCGAACTGGGTGCCATTACGGAGCTGACCGCCTGTTCGAAAAAGGCATGGATGCGCGCTGCCGCGGGTGCAGTATCACGAATGGGAGCGCCATTCTGCGTGCCAGCGGTGTCGAACCAGAACAGGAACAAGCTATTCATGCCGAAGGCGGCGATCTGGTCGCGTGAAAAATCGAAGGCCCGATCGGCAACGGCGATCAGGCGCTTTTCCGCGTCGTCATATGTGGCGAATTCCATCTCTAGCCTATCAGCGAAATTGTCCAATTCGCTGTCACGGATCGCGAGAAACAGTGAATCGCGATCCGCAAAATACCGATACACGACACCGGAGGAATAGCCGGCATGGCGGGCAATTCCACGGAGCGATATCGGTCCAGAGGGCTTGGCCAGCAGCAGATGACGTCCCGCGTCAATCAATGCTTGCCGCACATGATCCTTAGCCTCTGCGCTGCGCGCCCGACGAGGTGATGCCGTGGTGCCAGCGACTAGAATATCTTGGTGGCCCTTAGCATTGCTCTCCATTGCGCGCTTTCCTGTCCGATGTCGGGTGCTGAATAGCGCAATCACGGCGCATTGCCTCGCGATAAATTCGCTTGAATGAACAGCGTTACCCTATTATGATAACGCTGTTCACATAAAGATTGCATCCGCGTTGCGGTGTGACGAACATGCATGAGGATGCCTGGTGACCGACCAGCCGAATTTGATAGCTGAGCAAAATGTCCAGCGCTGGATCGAAGCGACGATGGGCGATATTGTCGCCATGGATATCCTGCCGGGATGGCGCCCGGCGTGGAACGTATCGGTCCGCACGCCGGAGGGCGTAATCCATATCCATATTCGCGGCGGTCGCGGTGCGGGCCAGGAAACGCAGCCGTTGCGCGTAGAACATGATGTCTTGCGGTTGCTGGCGGACGAGGCATCGCCGTACCGCATATCCATGGCTGGTGCGACAACCCCGCGGCGATTGCCATGGAGCGCATCGACGCGACGGCTTTCGCGGGCGGCGCCGACCGCGACGCAAACCTGCATCGGCTGGTCAGCGATTATATGGCGATCATGGCGTCCGTTCACCGGATCGATACAGTAAAGGCCGCAGGGATCGGATTGCCACAACCGCAAAGCCCGCAAGCCATTGCGCTCGCCTATTTTGATGATGCGGATCAACAGTATCAAAGCCATCGCGATGGTCCCGATTCATTGATCGCCTTTCTACGTAAATGGGTGCTGGGCAATCTTCCGCTGCATCGCACGGAAACGGCGCTGCTGATCGCCGACGCGCCGCAGTTTTTTCATGATGGGGACAGGATCACCCATATTTATGATCTGGAACTGGCGCATTTAGGCGACCCTATGGCGGACATAGCATCAATCAGGGTGCGCGACATCAACGAACCGATCGGCGATCTGACGTCGTTGTTGCAGCGCTATGTCGTGGAAAGCGGTAACCCGATCGACTGGGTGGCGCTCGATTTTCACACCATCGCGTCTTTCCTTGCTGTGCCGATGCGGATGGAGTCGCCACTCCGCACGCAGCGCCAATTGCCTGCCTATGTCGAATATCTGTCCTGGGATCTTGGCTGTAGGCGCGCTGCTTTGGACATATTGGCGCAGGTGCGCAGCGTCGATCTGACACCTGTCGCCGATCTTGTAACCGTCGAAAAAGCGACCGACATCATTTATGATAATTTGGTCGCGAGTTGTACCGATCTGCCAGCGGCGCGCGGACGATTGCGCGAACCTCCAGCCTTATCGCTCGCCCGCTATGTACAGCGCCTCGACGCCATCGGCCACGAGATTGCGCGCCGCGATCGATCGGAGGCAGAGCAGTTGCTGGGCCAAAGTTTCGCAAGCGCGGCAGCGGCCGAGGCGACGCTGGAACAATATGTGCTGGCCGCCGGGCCAGATAAGGAAGCCGATCTGATCGGCCTGTTCCATCGCCGCACGATGCGCGCGCTGCAATTGCTGCGTGGCTACCCTGGACCCATCGTGAATAGAGCGCCCGGCCCTATCGATCGGCTGGCTTTTTCCGATCCGCCTTCGACGAATGTCATGGCGCACGATTCGGCCACCCATATCTAGAAAGAGGATAGGCGCATGGAGCAGGAGCAGGCTTTCAGGGGTGAAATGCTCTATACCGGAATGCTGGAAGGCGCGCTGGTGGACCCGGATTATTCGGTACGGGTCGACAATGTCCGATGGTCGAAGCCTGGCGAAGCAACAATCCTGTCGGATCAATTCTTCCTGGAATGGCTAATGTACCGGGAGGATGATATCGAATGCGCACGTCCGGGGCGCAACTTCGTGACGTCTCATGCCGTCATCCTCGTGCCGCCAGGGCAGGCGGTGCGGACCCGCTGGAACAGCGGCCGCCTTCGGACCATATCCTGTAGCTTTCGATCCGAATTACTGGCTGACTATCCCGAATTGCTATCGTTCCTCTCTAGTCTCGACGGGGACCATCAGTTCAATCTCGATAGCCCGTTCCTCCAGGCCGGCCTGACCCGTATCGCTGACGAGGTCGTCACGCCGGGCCTCGACAGCGGGTTCATGGTCCGGTCGCTACTGTTCGCCATTTGCGGCGAGATACGCCGGGCGACGCTGGGGCAACCGGTGCCGCAGAAGTGCGACGGCACCCTTTCGCCCGGCCAGATGACGATGTTGCGGCAGGTTTTGCATGAAAGCGGCAAATTGCCCACGGTGGTCGATCTGGCACAGCATTGTGGCGTGACGTCGCGTGCCTTGTCACCGCTGGTGAAGCGCGCCACGGGCGTTACGCTGCGCCATTATATCGCACGGGAGCGACTGAACCGCGCCAAGGCGTTGCTCGACGACCAGAAATTGATGGTCAAGCAAGTCGCCTATTCCTGCGGCTTTGCCAGCGCAGCGGCGTTTACGGCCGCCTTTCGCAAGACGACGGGCATGACGCCGGTCGAGTATCGGACGCGATGCTGATCGGCTCCTTCTCCAGATTGAAAGTCACCGACAATGCTGACCGTACATCACCTCAACGACTCCCGCGCCCAGAAGACGATATGGCTGCTCGAAGAACTGGGCTTGCCCTATGATCTGGTGCCTTATCAGCGGCATCAGGTATCGATGATGGCACCGCCCGCGCTCAAGGCGCTGCATCCGGTCGGCAAATCGCCGATGATCGAGGATGAGGGACGGATCGTCATCGAATCGGGCGCGATTACGGAGCATATCATCGAGCGGCATGGCGATGGTCGATTGGCGCCAGTGCCCGGTACGGATGCGCATGAACGGTATCGGCAATGGCTCTATTATGCGGTGTCGTCCGGCATGAACCCGATCATGATAAAGGTCTATGCCCGCGCCTTTGGTCTGGATGGCAGTCCGATCGATGAAGCAGCCAATGTCGAACTGGCTAAGGCGCTGACCTATATCGACGATGCGTTGGCCGACGGTACGTTTCTTCTCGGCGAGGATTTTTTTGCTGCCGATATCCAGATGAGCTTCATCCCGGAAATCGCGCAAACGCTGATGCCGATCGACGCCTATAGCCATATCGTGACTTGGCTGGACAGGCTGCATGGCCGTCCCGCGTTCCGGCGGAGCATCGAGCGAGGCGGCGACTATAGACTGGCGGGCAAGGCGGGACTGCGGGAGCCAGTTGCATGACCAATATATTGTCGGCCACGCCGGACGGCGGTTTCGATCTGGGACATGGCGTGATGCAGCCGGACGCCGCGATCCTGCGCGATGGTCGTGTAGCGGCGGACAGCTTCTGGAGCGAGGCCCAACATGCGGCCGAGCGCGACGCGATATACCGCCGATGCTGGCTTTTTATGGTCCGGGCGGAGGACGTGCCGGAACCAGGCGATTATGTGGTCCGCGATGTCGAAATTTGCGGCGTGTCGGTGCTGATCGTGCGGGGTAGGGACAAGGTGCTGCGCGCATTCCACAATGTCTGTCGCCATCGCGGGATGCCGGTCGCCGATGCCCCCTGCGGCAAGGCAGAGGCATTTCGCTGCCCCTATCATAGCTGGACCTTCCGCCTGGACGGCAGCTTGAAGGCCATCCCCAACCAGCGACGCTTTCCGGCTCTGGATGCGGGCGACCTGGGGTTGGCGCCGATCGCGATCGACATATTTGCAGGGTTCGTGTTCATCAATCTCGATCCGCTGTCGGCCTTGTCGCTCCCGGCGTTTCTAGGCGGCATCGCGCCGCTGCTGGAGGCGACGACGCTGGCCCCCTTCACCCACCGGGACAGCCTGTCGTACGAAGTCGCGGCCAACTGGAAGGCGGGGCTGGATCCGCAATATGAAGGCTATCATGTCGGCACTGTCCACGCGCTGACGATCCGCGAAATATCGGTGACGCCTGCCAACCCCTTTTCCGAATTCCGTAAGATGGCCTTTGCCGGGCCGCACGCGGCAGGCTGGTCGCAGGGTAATCCGAGTTGGCGACCACGCGCCGACCGGATCGTCCAGTCCTTTGCGGTGCAGGCGATGGGGGCATTGGCGGGACGTGTGGCTGGCGAGGGCTACCCAAGCGCTGAGACACCGGCGTCGCTGGCGATATTTCCCAATTTCATGATCCATCCCGGCGCAGGCGGCTGGTTCACGCAGCAGCATTGGCCGCTGACGGCGCAGAGTCATCGCTGGACAGCGCATTATTATTATCATGCCCCCATCACGGCCAGCGAACGCTTCGCGATCGCTCAGGCCACTACATTCGGGCGGGATTCGGGGATGGAGGATTTCATGGTGATGGCGCGGCAGCAAAAGGGGCTGGCGTCCGGCGCGACCGAAAGTTTCTATTATGGCGAGGCGGAAATGTTGCCCCGCCACCGCGCGGCGGTAATCCGATCCGTTTTGAACGGCGCGCGGGCCGATATGAGGAGCGCCGCATGAGTGCCAGCCTGCCCGCGGCCTTTGCCGATCTGGAACCGTTCGCCCATTCGTGGATCGGACTGGAGACGATGGAAAGCCGCTATCGCGCGCGACAGGACATCCCATTCGATGCGCTGAAGCAGTTTTACGATGCTGCCGCCCCCCGACTGGCCGACATCATGGCGCATCTGGATGCGTTCGGATCGGACACTCTGCCATCGGCTGAAGCGCGGCTCTATCGCGTGGCGCTGGGGCTGGTGGAGGCGGCGCAGGCGGTGGAGTTTTTCGCCGCTGCCCGCCTGCCCGGCGCGCCCTATCCGCACACTGTCGCCGTGGGCGGCCAGGCCGCGCTATCAGACTGAGGATATAGGGGCGGTCCGGCTCGCGGCGATCAGGATGAGCGCCGCCACGACTTCCGATCCGATCGACGCCGAGAGGATCGGGGCATAGCCGTCCATCGCGATCGATATGATCCGCGCGACGACGAAGCCTGCAAAGATCACACCCACCGCGAGAAAAAGGGGTTGCCGAAAACGCGGCGTGCCAAGACCATAGAGGATCAACCCGCCCATGGCCCAGAACGAGCCAGCGTAAATAGCGCGGGCTTCGTTCAGGCCGGCCACGCCCCTAGGGTCCAGCGCGGTCATATCGGTAATGGCGGTTGTTGCGACCAGGGCGTAAATGCCGAAGGCGATAAGCGCGAAACCGATCACGCCGGACAAGGCTCCCAATATCTTGCTCACGCAGTTGCTCCCATTGTTTCGCAGGGTTGAAGGTCGGCCTTGCGGACCTGAACCGGAATGCCGTTCAGCACAGCATTGCCCGAAATGACGTCGACCATCATGCCGGGACTAAGGATATTGGTGTTGGCCCCGGCGTGCGCCTGGGCAATCGCGATTTGTGTCTGTGGATCGCGATGCCCCCAGCCGTGCGGCATCGACACCACGCCGGGGCGGATGTCGTCGTCAATCTCCAGCGGTACATGGATTTCACCCGATGCAGAGGTCAGCGCGACCATATCGCCATTGGCCAACCCATGAGCGGCGGCGTCGATGCTGTGCATTTGCAGGGTGCAGCGATCCTTGCCTTTCACCAGCGTATCGATGTTGTGCATCCAGCTGTTGAGCGAGCGGAGATGGCGACGGCTGACCAGGACGAGCGAGGGATTGTTGGCGACCAAGGCCCGCTCCAGCCGGGGAAGATCGGACAGGATGAGGGCGGGCGTGAGGTCGATCTTGCCGGACGCGGTTTCAAACCCCTCATGCGCGCGAGGGATGGCGGGCGCGACGATCAGGCCGTCTGGTTCGTCACGGAAACTGTCGAGTGTCAGGCCGCCCGCTACCGTGCCGAAGCGATCGCCGAATGGGCCGGTTCGAATTGCCAGGTCCAAAATGCGATCCGGCCCACGGTTAGGCAGCGCCATGATCGCCATGTCGGGATCGATCCCGCGCCCGGTGGCGAGTGCGCGGAAATAGCCATCGTCCATGGCGTCGATATCGGCACTTGGTTGCCCACCGATGATCGCGCCGACGCGCGCGACGACGCGCCAATGGTCCGGGCGATCGGTAACTGGAAAGATCGGTGGCGAATAATGGCCGCCGCTGGTCAGGCAGAAGACCCAGGACCACATGTCATAGTGCGCGCTTTCCAGGAAGGATGGGCTGGGCAGGATCACATGGGCGTGTCGAGTCGTTTCGTTGAGATAATTGTCCAAGCTGACCATGCATTCCAGCAGCGGCAGCGCCTCGGCAAGCTTGCCCGAATCCGGCGCGCTGAGCGCTGGATTGGCGGCGAAGGTCAGCAGCCCCTTGATCTGGCCCGGTCCGGGCGTCGCGATCTCTTCGGCCATGCAGGAAGCGGGGAACTGGCCCAGCACCGCAGGAACGCCGCGCACCCGGCTCTTGCCCATGACGACCGGCATATCGGCAGGCAGCGTCGCCAGCATGTCCACCAGTGGTGCGACCGGGCGGCTCCACATGCTGCCGCCCTGCCGGTCCAGATTGCCGGTCAGGATAGCCAGCACGTCGATCATCCAGGACGCCAGCGTGCCAAACGTCTGGGTGCAGGTGCCGATGCGGCCATAGATGGCGGATCGTTCGGTGCGGATCAATTCGTCGGCCAGGTTTTCGATGACGATGGCGTCGATGCCGCAATGATGGGCGACCCATTGGGGGCTGAACCCGGTGACGATCTCCCGCAGCGTCTCCAGCCCATCGACCAGCCCATCAAGGTGCCGCAACCGCACGGCGTCGCGGGCGAACAGGACATGCGCGATGCCCAGCATGAAGGCTGCGTCGCTACCGGGTTTCAGACCGATCCACTGGTCGGCCGATCGCGCCGTCTGGGTGCGGACCGGATCGATCACGATGACTCGCCCGCCGCGGGCGCGTAAATCCCGCATCGCGCCCATCACGTCGCGATGGGAAAAGATGCTGCCCTTCGATGCTGCCGGATTGCCGCCGAAGATGACGAACAGGTCGGTATGGTCGAGATCGGGAATGGGGATTTTCCATTCATTGCCGAACATCAGCATGGCCGACAAATTCTTGGGGTGCTGATCGACCGTGCCAGACGAATAGACCTGTTGAATGCCCGACGTCGCCAGCATCAGCCCCGAATAGCGCGACAGCGTGGCGTCCTTGCCCGCCATATTGCCGCCATAGGCCGCGAACGCATGGGGGCCGTGGCGCTCGCGCACTCCATCGACCAACGTCTCCAGACGATCGAACGCGGCTTCCCACGAAGCGCTTTTCCACTCGCTCCCGTCGCGTATCATCGGCGTGCGTAGCCGGTCGGGATCATGATGGAGCGCGCCCAGCGTCGTGCCCTTGGGGCAGATATGGCCCAGGCTCCAGCGATCCTTCTTGTTGGGGCGGACGGTCGCCGCTCGTCCGCCCTCCACGGTCACGGTAACCCCGCACATCCCCTCGCACAGGGGGCAGGTGCGGTGCTGTACGCCGTCGTGGGTCATCGTCATGCTGTCCTAGCTGCCAAATCGATAGGTGAGTTGGAGACCGTAGGTGCGCGGATCGCCATAATAGACGGTGCTGGCCGGAAAGGAACTGAGCAGCACGGCCGGGCCGATCGGATATTGTTTGTCGAACAGGTTGCGGACATAGGCCGCGATGCTGATGCCGCGCCCGCCAATGTCGCTCAACTCCAGGCGGCTGTTGACGACATCATAGCCGGGCAGTTGCTGACCAAACTGCGCGTCATAGGCCGATGTGTGATAGAGGTCGGCGTTGAAGGCGAGTTCCCCCTCCATCGGACGGATCGGCAGCACGGCGCGTAAAGCGGCTGTCCCCGAGAATTTGGGGGTGGGGAGCGTGACTTCATTCTTGGTCAGCGTCAGCGGGCCGAACGGCTTTACGTCATCGACCTTCTGATCGACATAGGCACCGCCAAAGCTGAACGTCAGCCAGGGCGCTGGCTCGATCACGAGTTCGGCCTCTATGCCGCGCACGGTCGCGTTGGATGCGTTGATGGCGAGCGAGGTCCGGGTCGGCTGATCGGGTGCCGTCGGCGGAATGCCGAGCGGGCGGACGTTGAAGAATTGCAGCGCGTCCTTATACTTCGTTTGGAACGCCGATACGTTGAAGCGGCCTTTCATAGCGCCCGCGCGCCAGTTGAGCTTCATACCCAATTCGACGTCGGTCACCTGTTCCTGCTTCACCTCCTGGTAAGGTCGCAGGTCAGGGCAATTGACCCCGCCCAGGCACGCGCCGACGCCGCCCGTCGTGAACGGCGTTTCGAACAGCGGCGTGTTGACATTGACGCCGCGAATGCCGCGCCGGGACGTAACATAGAGGAACAGGTCGTCGGTTGCCTGATAATCCAGCCCCACGGTCCAGGTCGCGTAATCGCCCTTATTCTTCACGATGCCGGTGCCGTCGGGCAAGCCAAGCGCTGCCTGATCGGCGCATTGCTGCTGGCTGAGCGCCCCTGCGAGGCTGTTGCCTGCGCACGCCTTGACCTTGTCCCAGGTGTAGCGCGCGCCTGCGTTGGCGGTCAGCTTGTCGGTGATCTTGAACCCCAGCTGCGCGAACAGGGCGAAGCTGCTGTTGGTATAGTGCGACGTGCTGTAATTCACCGCCGGGCCATAAAGGTCGATGAAGCTGAACTGCTGCGGGAAATTGACGTTGGTGCCGGTGGGCTCGTCCTTGCTGTAAAAGGCACCCGCAATCCAGTTGAGGCGGCCCATGTCGCCCAGCACCTGAAACTCGTCGGTGAGGAAGGATTTATTTGCTTCGGCGCCGGTGTGATAGATGACAAGCCGTCCTTGAGGACCGATCAACTGGCGGGTGCCCTGGGTATTGACGAATTGATAATTATAGACGTCGCGATAGCCGAAAATGTTGCGGATGGTGACGTCGCCCAGTTCCAGACTGGTGGTATTGGTGATGCCCCAGATCCGGCGATCGGCCGCAACTTTCAGGCCGCTACCATCGTTGACCAGTTCGTTAGTGACCTTGTAGGGACCGTTGGCCTGTTGCTGCGCAAACAGGCTGGCAAGATCCGCTTCGTAGACAGCTGCGTCGGCGGGCGCGAAGCCGAAGCCGCCGACCAATATACCTGACAGCACACCGGCATTGTAGCGATTGGGCACTTCGGCGGCGGGCTTTTCCCGCGCGCGGAAATAATCGAAAACCAGCGTGTTGGTCAGATTTTCGGTAGGCTGGAGTAGCAACGACGCGCGAAAGCTCAACTGGTTGGTGTCGTCCAGGTCGGGATTGCCGGATGTCAGGTTCTTCGTCCGGCCGTCACGGTTGCGATACTGTGCAGCAATGCGAAGCGCCGCCACATCTTTGGCCAACGGCACGTTGAGCGCGCCCTCCAATTCCTTATAATCGAAATTCCCATAGCCGGCCTGGATATAGCCTTCGGTGTCGAAGGTCGGCTTTTTCGAATTGACCAGCACCGCCCCGCCGATGGTGTTGCGCCCGAACAATGTGCCCTGCGGCCCCTTCAGCACCTGAATATTGGCCAAGTCGAACGTCGGAATATTGCCGCCCTCCTTGGACAGGGGCACATCGTTGAAATAGGCGACGATAGCGGGCACCCCTTCGCCGATCGGTAATTGACCAAGGCCGCGCAACGACAGCGTCGGCTGGTTCTTGCCGCCCTCCTGCGAGAAACGGAAGCCGGGTGTGAGCGTGGCGACATCGCTCAGATCCTGGACCGATTTCTGCTCCAGCATCTCGGCGGAGATGGCGGTGATCGATACCGGCACCGACTGAAGCGATTCCTCGCGACGGCGTGCGGTCACGACGATATCCTGTAGCCCGCTATTGACCGAAGGCTGGTCGGCAGGCTGCTGTGCCAAGGCCGGTACGGCGGTCGCGAACAGGGCCAGCGCGCTGGTGGCAAGCACCTGGCATTTGACGGATCTCATAGCTTCATCTCCCCTTGGGCACCTTCTGTGTCGATCCATGGATCGCCTGTGGTGCTCAGGTGCAAACTAGGGCAGCCGCCGCCGGGGCACGACCGCCTTTGCTATCGCTCGTTGCAAAGACGCTATCGCTGAGCGCGCCATACCTATCTGGCCCAGACCAGTGGAAGCGATTCCACATGGATGATGTTGCTGAGATAGAAGGGCACATCGAACCCCGGTTGCACTGTAAAAGCCGGCAGGGCGGCGAGCATTTCCTGCATGGCGATCTGTAGCTCGCGCCGGGCAAGATGTGCGCCGAGGCAGCGATGTGGGCCATAGCCGAAGGTCAGATGCGAAGGGCGGCGGTCGAAACGGATGTGCGTCGGGGCCTCGAACGCTTCGGGATCGTTCGATCCCAAAGGGGTCGACATCGCAACCCGGTCACCCGCGCGGATCGTGACATCGTGCAGCATCACGTCTTTGGTGCAGATGCGGAAGGTCGTGACAGCGGCATAAGCGCGCAGCAACTCCTCGATGGCTACGGTGGCACCCGCCGGATTTTGCCGCAGGGCATCCTGATCGGCCGGATGGGTCGCGAGATGCTGGAAATGCAGGCCGATATTCGCCGACACCGTATCCAGCCCGCCCAGATACAGATTGAAGCAATGGCCGAACACCTCTTCGGGCGTCCATTTGCGCCCTTCATATTCCAGTTGGAGCGCGATGCTTATCAGGTCGTCGCCGGGCCTTTTGCGACGATCTTCGATGGCGTTGAGCAGATAGGCCTTGACCGCGCGCGTGCCCTTGACCCGATCTTCCATGTCGTCGGTGTGTAACAGGGAAAATTCCCAATCGAGAAACTGCTGCATCTCCTCCTGCGGCAGGCCGAGCAGGTCGAGGAAGATCGACACCGGAAAGGGGATGGCGAAATCCCGGACGAAATCGCATTCCCCCCGGTCCTTGAACCTGTCGATATATTCCCGCGCGCGCAGCCGCACCTTGCCGTCCAGTTCGCCCATCCGCTTGGGCGAAAAGACGGGATTGAGCGCATTGCGAAAGCCGGTGTGTCGGGGCGGGTCGAGTTCGGTCGGGATGATGTCCCAGCTTTCGCCGATCCCGGCGGCAAAGCCGGTGTTGCCGCGTTTCCCGAAACTATCAGTGTCGGCATAGATTTTCCGCAGGTCTTCCGCGCGCCGCACTACCCAGCCTGGCTGACGCCCCGGAAACACGTCGGTGCCGTAGAAGATCGGCGGGCCTTCATGCAGTCTGGGAATGATGTCGGTATAGGGATTGACCGTGGTCGTCCGACGCGGCGTAAGCGCAAAGGGCATCACGAGTTCGCGCGGAACATTGTCGGGAAGGTCGATCACGAGCAGCCTTTCTTGTCCAGGTTTCGATCGGGCACGCTTTATTGTGCGCCGAAACGATAGCGCATACCAATGCCGACCACGCGGGGGTCGCCCGCATAGTCGACAGCTATGCCCAGGCCGCCGGTCTGGTAGAGATCGGAAAAGCGGCGGCTGAGATATTTTTTGGCTGTCAGGTTGCGGCCATAGACATAGAGTTCGATATTCGGATCGTTGAGCTGATAGGCGATGCGGCCGTTGAGCAGGCCATATCCTGCCGTTTCACCCAACGCATTTTCCTGCGCGTAGGCGGCTTTGACCGCAGCGGTCTGCTGGTCCGACGCCACCACCGGGTTGAAATGCTGCTTGCCGACATAGGCGTAATTGACGTGCAGGATCAGGTCGCCGGTCGACAGGGCGATGGTCTGGGTCGCGCCGATGCTGAACTGGATCTTGGGCAGCTGCGTCAGCGCGCGACCGCTGAGGTCGACAGTGCAGTCGTAGCGCGGGACGCCGGCGGCGGTCGGCGGCGCGGCGGCGCATCCTGTCAGCGGCGTGGCGCTGGTGATCCGCTGCACTTCGGAAATGCTCCCCGCCTTATATTTGCCGTCGAGCAGCGAGAGATTGCCCGAAATCTCCATGCCCGACCATGGCGCCGCCACGACCTCGAACTCAGCCCCCCAGACGCGGGTGTCGCCGTTATTCTGGGTATATTGGGTGACGCCGACCCCCGGTGCTACGGCATTGACGATCACCTGCGCATTGCTTTTCCAGGTGTGGAACAGCGCGACATTGGTGCGCAGCCGATTGTCGAGCCAGCTTGCCTTGATGCCGCCTTCGACGTCCTTGACCTTTTCCGGCGAGAAGGCGGGAAGCGACCCGGCGCGTATGTTGAAGCCCCCCGCCTTAGCTGCGCCGCGCGTGGCAACATAGAGGAAGATGTCGTCGCTCGCCTGCCAGTCTAGCCCCAGGTTCCAGGCGGGATAGGAAAAATTCTTCGCCTGGGTCTGGTTGCATTGCGTGGCCGTTGGCGTCTGGTCCGGGTTGACCAGATTACAGTTCACGCCGAACGGCGTGCCCGCGACGGGCGCATTGGGGGCAAGGCCCAGCACCTGCTGGTTGTGCAGGACAACCTCACGCCCGTCCCAGGTGTAGCGGAAGCCGCCCACTGCACGCACGCTGTCAGTCAGATTATAATAGAGTTGCGCATAGGCGCCCTTGGTCGTGTTCTTCGCGTCGCCGAAGCTGTTGCGGATTAGCCCGCCAAAAATCTGCGACTGGGAATATTCAAAACCTGTTTCGCGCGACGCATATCCGCCCAGAATGTAGCTCAATTGATCCGTGATATTGCCGGACATTTGAAGTTCCTGCGAATAGGATTCCGAATGCGCGCCGCCGAATACGGCAAGGACGGGGGATGGCGATCCATCGAGATCGATCAGACGTCGGAATCCGAATAGCGATAGGCGGTGATCGATTTGAGCTTGTGCTCGCCAATGTCGATGTTGACTACACCGGAAAAGCCATAGGCAACCAGCTTGTCGAAAGGCAACTGGCTGTATTTGGCCTGGATGTCGGCAGGCAGCGTGGCGAAGGTCGGGTTGGTCGTGGGCCGCGTCAGCCCACCTGCATAGGTCGTGTACCAATTGTCCTCCGTGTGAATCGCGCTGGCCAGGCCGGGCGCAAAGGCTGCCAGCGGCCCCTGAAACGACAGCGGGTTGAACCCGGCGGTCTGGGCAAGCTGGCCCATGTCCGTTATCTTGTTATAATCGCCGCTCAGGGTGACGTCGAACCCGTCATTTTCATATTTCAGCTTGCCGCGCAGGAAATGGCTTTTCTGATCGCCCACGTCGCGGTTCAGCCGGGCATTGTAGCCATAGCCGTTGCGATCATGGAAATCATAGACGACACGCGCGGCCAGGCCCTCTGCCAGCGGCACGTTCAAAACGGCTTCAACATCCCGATAGGCATAATTGCCGACCTCGCCCTTCAGGCTGGCTTCCAGCCGATCGACAGGATCCTTGGACAGAATGTTGATCGCGCCGCCCGTCGTGTTGCGACCAAACAGCGTGCCCTGCGGACCACGTAGCACCTCGAGCCGCTGGAGATCGTGCAGATCGGTCAGGCCCTGCGAAGGCCGGGCGATATAAACGCCGTCAATATAGGTCGCGACCGCCGGATCGTTGGCGATCAGCGGCTGGAGATTGCCTTGGCCGCGGATCGACACGAATGCGAAGCCGGACGTCGAGGCAGAGCCGGTCGATATGACGACGCTGGGCGCGACACGCTGCACGTCCTGCACGCTGACGATCTGCGCGCGCTGAATCGCGACAGCGCCCAATGCCGTGACGGCCAGCGGGGTGGTTTGCAGGCTTTCCTCGGTCCGCCGCGCGGTGACGACGATATCCTGAATGCCGCTGAACTGTTCCTGCGCCGCTTCCTGTGGTGCGACTTGCCCCCGCGCAGGCTGAGCCATCGCGACAGGCAGGCCCGACAGCATCGTCGCCACCATCAGTTTGGACGTTTTCATCATTCTCTCCCACATATCTTTATTGATGGCGGACAGGCGACATTTCGATGGGATGACAACCTACCTTAGGAAAGGGTGGCACGGTTCATCGATAGTGAAACGCGGGTCGGCGATAGCCGCGCCGCTTCCGCGTCACATGATTGTTGCGAAACGATAGCCTATTGCATTCCGGCGATAGCTTGTCGCCTTGCCCGCCCTTTCTCCCATGGTCAGAGATCGTTCCAGCAATCAGAACAGCGGCTGCGGGCCGCTAAAAAGGACATACAGATGGCAACGCTCGACGCAGACCGGATCGAAGCATTTCTCCGGCATCAACTTGATATGTTCAATCAGGGTCAGCGTGACGACTTCATCGCCGCCTACCGTGACATCGCGCCAGGCGGGCTGCTGATCGATGACCCGGTGGGTAGCGATCGTCAGGAGGGGCTGCACCTGATCGGGGAATTGTTCGACCGCTATGTCGGCTGGAAGCTGACATTTGTCGAACTGATCGTGAACGGGCATGAGGCCGCGGCCTGCGTACGGAACGAAGGCATGATGAATGGCCATCCCGTCACAGTGCACAGCCTTGAGACATATCATTTCGGCGAGGACGGCACCTTCCTGGCCCGCTATTTCCATCCGGCGATGTCGGCATGACCGCCTCGGACCAACTCGCGATACACAGCGACAAGATAGAACTGACCGCGACCAGCGCCCTGTCGGTCGAGACTGTCCTGAAAGTCCGCCATTGGAACGACCGGTTGTTCAGCTTTTCGGTGACACGCCCGGCGAGCTTTCGGTTTCGGTCCGGCGAGTTTGTCATGATCGGACTCGCGGGCGAGGGTGGCAAACCGCTGTTGCGCGCCTATTCGGTGGCCAGCCCTGCCTATGCCGAGGAACTGGAATTTCTGTCGATCAAGGTGGAGGACGGCCCCCTGACGTCGCGATTGCAGAATATCCGGCCCGGTGACCAGATATATCTTGGGCGCAAGCCCACGGGCACATTGGTGACTGACGCGCTGTTGCCTGGCAACCGGCTGTTGCTGCTGTCGAGTGGCACCGGGCTGGCGCCGTTCCTCAGTCTGATCCGCGACCCCGACGTCTATGAACGCTATGAGCGCGTGGTCGTCGTCCACAGCGTCAGGCAGGCAAACGACCTGGCGTTTCGTGCGGAACTGGAATCCGGCCTGCAGGATGATCCGCTGGTATCGGAACCGGCAATGGTGCAACTATCCTATCTGCCCACGGTCACGCGCGAAGCCTTTACTTGCAACGCGCGTATCACAACGATGATCAAAGATGGCAGCCTGTTCGCGCAGGTTGGACTGAGTGGTGCGCCGCTCTCGGTCCAGACCGATCGCATCATGCTATGTGGCGGCATGGCCATGATCAAGGATATCGCTCGCCTGCTGGATGCGCGGGGCTTTATCGAAGGTCCAACGCGAAGCCGGGCGATTATGTGATCGAACGAGCCTTTGTCGGTTAATAACGGCGGGATGCTGGTCACTTGCCATTTTTATAGATGGGCTTCAGATCGGCCTAGCCTCGGCTCGGCGGGCATCAGAGGTGGCCTGGGAAATCTGGACATTGAGATGAGTGGATTTTCTGCCTGACGGCGGCCAGGATGGCCGCGTGACAGGAGTAGAAATGAGCAAACGACCACGCCGGAATCACAGCCCGGCTTTCAAGGCGAAGGTAGCATTGGCTGCCGTGAAGGGGGAGAAGACGCTGGCCGAGTTGGCGCAGCAGTTTGACGTGCACCCAAACCAGATCACGACGTGGCGTAGCCAGTTGCTGGAGGGCGCGGCCGGGGTATTTGATTCGGACAATGAGTCGGCAACGGCCGAGCCGGCGATTGACGTGAAGACGCTGCACGCCAAGATCGGCGARYTTGACGCTGGYGAACGATTTTTTTGKCMGGGCGCTCGGGAAGGCSGGWCTGTTGCCGAGCGCAAARCGATGATCGAYCGTTCGCACAGCWYTGCCGTTGGCGCGGCARGCSCGGGARCTGGGGATCAGCCGGGGCAGCRTYTATTAYCTGCCCAGACCGGTGCCGCCTGCCGATCTCGCCATCATGCGGCGGATCGACGAGTTGCACCTGGAATTTCCGTTCGCGGGTAGTCGGATGCTGCGTGATCTTCTGCGGCAGGAAGGCATCGAGATCGGCCGCCAGCATGTCGCCACGCTGATGAAGAAGATGGCGATCGAGGCAATCTACCGTCGCCCGAACACATCGAAGCCGACCCCTGGGCACAAGATCTACCCTTACTTGTTGCGTAAACTGCCGATCGTGCGGCCCAATCAGGTCTGGGCAACGGACATCAGCTACATTGCGCGGCGACAACTACGATGGCCGGTTGAGCGGCGACTATGATGGCCGGTAGGATCGGTTGTCTGGTCTGATCGTAGGGAGGGGCGCAGCCCCGACCGGAGAGCGGACCAGACAACCGGTGGCGATCTTTTTCCCCTTCTTTCGGGGGGCAGATCGGGGCTGTGGCGGGCGGTGGTATCGGAACACTCATCGAACAACGAGCGATGGGTTTGCGATGCCGGGCCACCACATTTCCGATCAGCAGGTATTTCTCTTCATGACCCATCGTCGCCAACACACCCAGGCCGTCGCGGCTGCCAAGGCCGGTATCAGCGARCGCAGCGCACGCCGGATCGAGAACGATCCGCAGCTTCCGTCCCAGAAGAAGAAGGAGCGCCAYTGGCGCACCCGCGCCGATCCGCTCGAGCCATTCTGGCCACGCGTCGAGGAGTTGCTCCAGATCGACGGTATCATTGCCGTCACGGTCTTCGAGACGCTCCAGGACGAGTTCGGCGAGGATGCTGTTCCCGATGCGATACGACGAACACTTGAACGCCGGATCGCCCGCTGGCGGGCACTGCACGGCGGCGAGAAGGAGATCTTCTTCCCGCAGCATCATGAGCCCGGTCGGCAGGGCCTGTCGGATTTCACGGTATGCGACAGTCTCAAGGTCACCGTTGCCGGCGAGACCCTAGCCTATCGCCTCTACCACTTCCGCTTGGCGGCGAGTGGCTGGGAGCATGCGGCTGTCGTGCTGGGCGGGGAGAGCTTTGCCGCCCTTTCGGAGCACCTGCAGGATGCGTTGTGGAAGCTGGGCGGTGCGCCGGCCGAACACCGCAGCGATTCCCTGTCAGCCGCCTACAAAAACCTCGACGCCGATGCGCAGCGGGATTTCACCCGAAGCTATGACGAGCTGTGTCGTCATTACGGCATGCTTGCTACCCGCAACAACCGCGGCGAGGCGCACGAGAACGGATCGATCGAAGGTCCCCATGCCCATCTCAAGCGACGGCTCGATCAGGCCTTACGCCGGCGGGGCAGCCGCGATTTCGTCAGCATCGAGGCCTGGCGCGAGTTCGTTGAGGCGCAGGTCGCCAGACAGAACCGGCGRCATGCTGCGCGCATCGATGCAGAACGCAGGGTACTCAAGGCGCTGCCCGCAAGGCGAACCACCGATTTCGCCATGGTCACCGTCGATGTCACCCGCAACGGCACCGTCGCCATCGATCGGGTTACCTATTCGGTGCCTTCCCGCCTCGTCGGACGGCGCCTCAACGCGCATCTCTTTGACGATCGCATCGAGCTCTTCCTCGGTCCGGACAGGGTAATGTCCACGCCGCGTGTGCGGATCAGTCATCCCCACCGGGGGCATAGCATCGATTTCCGGCACATGATCGGTAACCTGCGCCGCAAGCCCGGTGCACTGCGCAACCTCGTCTACCGCGAAGCCCTCTTCCCCGATCACGCCTACCGGCGGGCCTGGCAAGCCTTCGATGCCCAACTCGATGGACGGCAGGCCTGCCGCGATGCCGTCGCGCTGCTCGATATCGCCGCCAGGGGCGACTGTGTCGACGTGCTGGCCCGGCGGATCGATGAGGCTCTCGACAGCGGGCGCTTGCCCGATGTCGATGCGCTCAGGGACGAGTTCCTGCCAACCGCAAGATCGCAGCGCGATGTCGCTATCCCGCCACCCGATCTGCACAGCTACAACAGCCTGATCGCCAGCGGGGAGGTGCACTGATGACCCGCACCAAGGATCAGGCCGCCGCCGTACTGCCTACCCTGCTGAAGGCCTTGCGCCTGCCGAGCATCAACCGCAACTGGAAGCGCCTCACCGACACCGCCGATCGCGATGGCTGGCCGGCCGCCAACCTGCTGGCCTCGCTTCTCGAGATCGAGATGGCTGATCGCTCCTCCCGGCGCATCCAGCGCCATCGCGACCAGTCCGGCTTGCCCGCAGGCAAGACCTTCGCCACCTTCGATTTCGACGCCGCCCCCGGCATCCGCAAACCGCACCTCTTGTCCCTCGCCGCCGGTGACGACTGGATCGAGAGCGGCGGCAACCTGCTGCTGTTCGGCCAGAGCGGGACCGGCAAGACGCACGCAGTTGCCGCCATTGGTCATGCCCTCATCGACACGGGGCGGCGCGTCCTGTTCTGCTCCACCACCGACATGGTCCAGAAGCTCCAGTCCGCGCGCCGCGACCTCAGCCTRCCCGCCATGCTCGACAAGCTCGACAAGTTCGATCTCATCGTGCTCGACGATCTGTCCTACGTCCGCAAGGACCAGGTCGARACCAGCGCCTTGTTCGAGCTCATCGCCCACCGCTACGAACGCCACTCGCTCGCCATTACCGCCAACCAGCCATTTTCGGCATGGGACAACGTCTTCCCTGATCCCGCTATGACTGTCGCCGCGATCGACCGCCTCGTGCACCACTCGACCATCATCGAGATGAACGGCGAAAGCTACCGCAAACGTTCCGCCGTCGCCCGTATCAACGCCGGCGATTACGACCCGCCGAATGGCGCCCCGGACCGGCCATCATAATTGTCGCTGGCTTCGCGCTCGGGAGCACCCTTGCTGAGGCAACGGGTAATTGTCGCCAGCGGCAATTACATGCCAACCATCCCATGCGCTTCAGACCCTCGCTTCTGGCCAGCGTCAGCGACAATTACCCAGCGTCGTAATTGTCGCTCGACGGTTGCTCCCCGCAACAGCAAATGGTAGCCAGAATTCACCAACCGGCGCGGCCACCTATCGGCCATCATAATTGACGCCGACCGGACTCCGTAATCGTCGCGCTACAACAGCCGATTTTGCGCGAGAAGCTGCGACGCAAGGAAATGATCGACTTCTTCCAGAAGCTGCCGTCAACGGTGGTCGCCATCGAGGCGTGCGGCGCCTCACATCATTGGGCCCGCCTGCTGGGCTCGTTCGGTCATGAGGTGAAGCTGATCGCACCACAATTGGCAAAGCCGTACGTGAAGCGCGGCAAGAATGATGCCGCCGATGCCGAGGCGCTGTGCGAGGCCATGAGCCGCCCGACAATGCGCTTCGTGCCGGTAAAGACCGCAGAACAGCAGGCAGCGCTAATGCTGGTCGGAATGCGCGACAGCTGGTGAGAAGCAGAACCCAACTCGCCAATGCGATCCGCGGCTACGCTGCCGAGTTCGGACTAACCACAGCCAAGGGCATATACAAGATCGAGCCGCTGCTCGAACGCACTGCAACCGATGAGACCGTTCCGACATTGGCACGCGAACTCTTCGCGTTGCACGCCAGCGAATACCAACAGTTGGAACGGCAGCTTGAAGACGTCGAGGCAAAGCTACTAGCATGGCACCGCAAAAATGAGTGCAGCCGACGCCTGGCCCAAATTCCAGGCGTCGGGCCGATTGGCGCATCGCTTCTCATGATGAAACGCCCGCCCCGGAACTCTTCGCGTCGGGGCGTCAATTTGCAGCTTGGCTAGGCCTGACCCCGAAGGATCACTCAACCGCCGGCAAAGCAAGGCAGGGCGTTATCACGCGCGCTGGCGACGAAGCATTGCGAAGTATACTGGTGGTCGGGGCCACATCATTGCTTCGACGTGTCAGGGATGGAAGCGGAAAAAATGCCACGCCCTGGCTGCTCTCCATGCTCAAACGCAAACCGCCCAAGCTGGTGGCCGTGGCATTGGCGAACAAAATTGCGCGGATCGCTTGGAAAATGATGGCCACCGGCGAAACTTATCGAAAAAGCGTCGTGCTATCAGAGTTGAAATGCACGGCATAAGAGATCAGGCAGCGATGGTGAGCGGACARTCAGAGCTACCATCCTGAACTGATGCGTGAACTTGCAAGAAACAGCAGATGGTGGATCGATCGATCCGAGACGCGTGATAGCCCGTATGCGCCAGTGGCCGTTGCAGGTCGCAGCCTTGTTTGGAACTCGTGTCGCGGAAACCATCTTGGCCAGCGTTCATGTGCGAACGCACCCACAGGCCGGACATATGAACGCAAGCGATCCGATCAATATTATCTGCCAAATCTTGCAGGGAGGGGGCCGTCCACATATGGCGCATCATGACAATTGGACGCCGCAAATGGGCACGTGGGTCGTGATCAATGCAGGTTGGTATCAGGTGCAACACCGGGATAAAATCGGGCCAGGCTGTCAAGACCGGTCGACAGTCGAGCACTGGCGCGCTTCGGTGATTACCTCTGCGGTCGGGGATCCCCGCGTCCGAAGGCGTACTCGCTAATCAGCGAGCCGCAGACACCGTTATTCCCGCTACATCATCTAGTGGAAGCTGTGCACCACAGTGATGGCCGGCGGCGTCACCGACACGCTGGATCTAGCTTTGCTCCATACCACCTGCCCCTCCGAGTTGCACAGTGGCAAGTGGTATGGCTAGCCGCTCATCCTTTAGGTTTCAGCGTCAAGGGAAGGCCGGCGAACATTATGACTGCCTCTTCAACCACTGCCGCTATTTCCTGATTGATGCGGCCCGCAACATCGCGAAACCTTCTGGCAAGGGCGTTGTCGGGTACAATGCCCAGACCCACTTCGTTGGCGACCAGAATGACCGGCCCCCGTGCGGCTGAAAGCGAGCGCGCCAGTCCGTCTGTAGCGGTAGCAGTATCGCGTTCCGCTAGCATCAGGTTCGAAGCCCACAACGTCAGGCAATCGACCAGCACCACCGTTTCCGGCGTGCTATATGCCGTGATTGCCACCGCCAGGTCCAGCGGTGCCTCGACAGTTGACCAGCGCGGACCGCGATCGGCGCGGTGCAGCTCGATTCGCTCGCGCATCTCATCATCGAAGGCCTGCGCTGTCGCCAGATAGACCAGTTTACCTGTCAGGGCCTCTGCCCGGCCCTGGGCAAAGCGGCTTTTGCCCGAACGCGCTCCGCCCAGCACCAGCAAATGGGGCAAGGCACTGCTCATGCGCTGTCTCTCGCTGGGACGGAGGCGGGTGGTTCCGCCATCGCCATCGCCACCAGCGCGTCGATATCGAGATGCTCCTCCAGCGCGGCTGCGATCTCGTCCAGCGCCGCCTCGACGGTGAAGCCATAGTCCACGCCCCCGGCTTCTACATCCATGCGCGACAGCAGCGCTCGGCGCAACTCCGCATCGGCCAGCAGGCCGTGGACATAAGAACCAAACACCGTTCCGCCCGCATTTATCGCGCCATCACGGCGTCCATCGGAAAGCAGGGCGAAGGGCCGCTGCGGGTCCGGCCCGCTGGTTTGCCCCATGTGCATTTCATACCCATGAAAAGGCGCGCCCATCGCCATACCGCTGACCGGACGCAGCGCCTTGTGTGCGTGCAAGGTCGTTTCGACATCGAGCAGGCCGAGGCCGCTTGCGGTGCTGGGCGGGCCTTCCAGACCATCGGGATCGGCGATGCTTTTGCCGAGCATCTGGTAACCACCGCAAAGCCCAAAGATCAGCCCGCCGCGCCGGTGATGCCCCAGAATATCGATGTCCCAGCCCTCTGCGCGCAGAGCGGCCAGATCGGCGATGGTCGCCTTTGACCCGGGCAGGATGATGAGCGCGGCCTCTGCCGGGATCGGCTGGCCGGGCGGAACCATGTGCAGGTCCACACCATGTTCGAGCTTCAGCGGATCGAGGTCATCGAAATTGGATATGCGCGGCAGGATCGGACAGGCGATCAGCTTGCGGCCCCCCGCGCGCGCCTTGCCGCGCTCCAGCACCACGGCATCCTCGCTTGGCAGCCGTGCGGTCGCGCCCAGCCACGGCACCACGCCGAATCCGCGCCAGCCCGACAGGCTCTCGATCTGGCGATAACCATCGGCGAACAGTGCGGGATCGCCCCGGAACTTGTTGATGATGAAGCCCTTGATCATCGCGGCATCCGCCGGGTCGATGATCGTCTTCGTGCCGACGATGGCGGCAATGACTCCGCCGCGATCAATATCGCCGACCAGCACGACGGGCACGCCTGCCGCTCGCGCAAAGCCCATATTGGCGATGTCGCCAGCGCGCAGGTTGATTTCCGCAGGAGAGCCCGCACCCTCGGCCACGACAATATCGCACGCCCGGCGGAGCCGGTCGTAGCTCGCCATAACTTCACCCAGCAGCGCGCCCCGTGCCTGCCGAAAATTGCCCGCGCCCAATGTGCCGCGCACCCGGCCATGCACGATCAGTTGCGATGTGCGATCGGCCTGTGGTTTCAGCAGTACCGGGTTCATGTCCGTATGCGGCTCCACCTTGCAGGCTATCGCTTGCAAGGCCTGCGCCCGGCCGATCTCGCCGCCATCGCTGGTGACAGCCGCATTGTTCGACATATTCTGCGGCTTGAACGGCAAGACCCGCAAGCCCCGCCGCACTAGGGCGCGGCACAGCCCCGCCACCAGCACCGATTTGCCCACATCAGAGCCGGTGCCCTGAAGCATTATAGCGCCCATGCTGCACCTCCTGCAATTCCGGCCGCCATCAACCACAGGCACAGACATGCACGGGCGTAGACGCCCAATCCGCGCCGCATATCCTCTGTCCGGGCCGGGCGGCCTCCCTCCCCAATCCAGAGCTTGTCCGAAACAATTCCGTCATAGGCAATTGGCCCGGCTAGGCGCAGCCCCAGCGCCCCGGCCATCGCGGCCTCGGGCCAGCCCGCATTGGGCGAGGTGTGCCTGGAAGCATCGCGCAACAATATCCGCCAGCCACCCCCGCCGCACAGGCAGATCAGAAATCCCGACAGGCGCCCTGGAATGAGGTTCATCGCATCGTCGGTGCGGGCCGCAGCCCAACCATAGGCGCGCCATTGCTCCTCGCGGTGCCAAATCTGCTGTCGGCGGTGTTGATCGCCTTATAGGCCCAGATACCGGGCAGCCCCAGCACCAGCAGCCAGAACAACGGCGCGACCACCCCGTCGCAGAAACTTTCCGCCAGACTCTCGATCGCCGCGCGGGTAACACCCGCTTCATCAAGCGCCGTCGTATCACGGCCAACGATCATGCCGACAGCGGCGCGCGCGGCGGGCAGATCCTGCCGCTCCAGCGCATCGGCAACGGGGCGGACGTGGTCGTACAGGCTGCGCTGCGCCAGACCCGGCCAGGCCAGCACAGCGATCAGGGGCCAGGCCCACGGCCCGGCGATTGCCACGAGCAGACTTTGCAGCATCCAGCCCGCACCGCCCGCCATACCCAGCAGGATCAGGACGGTGACCGCCCCGGCCATGCGCCGCTGTCCATCGGAACGCGAGGGGACATTCCAGCGCCGTTCCCGCGCGGCGATAATCCGCGCAAAAATGCCCACCGGATGGCCGATCCGGCGATACAGCGGCTGAGGCCAGCCCACTGCCGCGTCGAGCACCAAGGCCAGGAAAGCAGTCAGATCAATCATCAGCCAGCGCCGCATCAAGGCGATCCAGCGCCTCTCGGTCGGCGGGCAGGCCCAGGCGCAGCAGCGCGGATCGTAATCGAACGGCCGCGTCAGGATGGCATGTCGCGCAAGGCGTTCGAACAGCGCGGCGGCATCGTCGGTTTCGATCAGCCGGAACAGTGGGCAGGCGCCTATCGCGCTGAAGCCCCGCCGCGCCAGCACCGTATCCAGCGCGGTGGCCTGTTCGCGCAGGGCCATCCGCATGGCGGCTGTCCAGTCCACATCCTGATATGCCGCTGTGCCGATGGCCAGCGCCGCTGCCGATAGCGGCCAACTGCCCAGCCGCTGCCGATATTGCGCGATCAGCGCGCGCGGTCCCAGCACAAAGCCGAGCCGCACCCCGGCCAGCCCGAAGAATTTGCCGAACGAGCGGAAGATAATCAGCCGCTGTTCGTCCTGCACATGGGCGGCAAGGCTGCTGTGCGGGGCGGCATCGGCAAAGGCTTCGTCCACGACCAGCCACGCTGCGCTGTCGCGCCGCGCCTCCAGCCAGCCCAGCAGCGTCGCGGGCGGGGTGATCTGCCATCGGGGTTGTTGGGATTGGCGAGGATGAGGGTCGCTTCCTCTGTCCCCGCCAATTCGGTCAGGGCTACGGGACGGCTGCGGGGAATCATCTCGCCATGGGTGCGATAGCTGGGCTGGGCATGGATAGCGGGGCCGGGCACGATGTCGCCCAACATCCGCAGGCCGATCTCGGTGCCCGGCACCGCGCAAACATGGGCCGGGTCCGTGCCGAAATGGGCAGCGGCAGCGGCCTCCAGATCGTCCAGCGCGCCCGCGTCGGGCAGCGCCTGCCAGTTCATCGCCAGATCGCCCGCGCCGGGCCAGCCAAGCGGATTGATGCCGGTGGACAGGTCGACCCACGGCGCCTTGCCCATGCCGAACTGCGCCATGGCATCGGCCAACCTGCCGCCGTGAAAACTGAAGCTGTTCATGTCGTGTGTATCCATAGGCCCGTGATTGCCACGCTCAGCAGCAAGCCGGTTTCGATCAACTCGATGCCTGCACCATGGCCATCGCCGGAAATCCCGCCCAATGCGCGGCGCACGTGCCTCCCCCACCACAGAACGAGCAATGGTGTGATAAGCAGCGCCGGAGTGAACCACGCCGCCGCAGCCAGCGCGGCCGCCCAGCCCGCAAGATCGATCGGGCCGATCGCGGAACGGAATCGAGCCGCCAGCCCCTGATGCAGCGGCATCAGCCACCATGTCCACACCAGCGGGCCGATGCGCGCGGCAAACGGCACCAGTACCAGCGCGCCAAACGCCCGTGCATCCACCAGCATATCCAGCAGCACCAACTTGCTCAGCAGTTGCAGCACAATCGCGACAACGCCGAAGCTGCCGACATGAGGATCGGCCATAACGGCCAGCAGCCGCTCGCGATCTTTATGCGCCGCGCCGCTGGCATCGGCGAGGTCGGCCAGGCCATCAAGGTGCAGCGCGCCGGTCACGCCCACCCAGACGATCAGCGCGGCCAATGCGCCCAGCCGGTGATCGACCAGCGCGCCTGCCCATGCGGCTCCCGCAACCGCTGCACCAATAACCAGGCCTACAGCGGGAAACCAGCGCATGGATCGGGCGAAGGCGGCATCGTCAACGACAACCACGGGTGTCGGCAAGCGCGTCAGAAACTGCAGGGCGATGATGAAGCCCCTCACGGATAAAGCCCCGCGATCTGTGCTGTGGGGCGCTCGCCCGGTCCCTCAGCGGGCCAGACGCGCAACGCCAGCAGGCCGTTGTAGGGCAGATCAACTGCCCAGGTCTGGCGCACATCAAACCCGCAAAGCACCGCCACTGCTGCCCGCATCGCGCCTGCGTGCGTGACGATCAGCGTCGACCGGGCGGCCAGATCGCCAATGGCAGCGGACACACGGTCCACCAGCGCCGACCAGCGTTCTCCACCGGGCGGCGCATGGCCATCGGGATCGTCCCAGAATCGCGCCAGCGCCGCGCCTTCGACATCGCCCGGCGCCATCCCCTCCCATGCGCCAAAGTCCAGCTCGCGCCAGCGCGGATCGATTGACAGCGGCACGCCGGTCTCCAGCCCGATGGCCTCGCCCGCCAAACGCGCACGGGAAAGGTCGGAAGCGATCAGAACTTCCGCCGCCAGATCCCGCGCCTGATCGGCGCAGGCCGCGATACCTGTGGCAACAGGCGGCGCATCGGTGCGGCCGATCAGCCGCCCCGCGCCTTCCGGTTCGCCGTGGCGCAAGAGGTAAAGTGAAAAGCTGCTCACAAGCCGTCTGCCACCCCGGCCTCGGCAAATGTCGCCATACCATTGTGCGTGGCCAGCGCTGCCCGGATTACCGACACCGCCAGTGCCGCGCCGCTGCCTTCGCCCAATCGCATCCCCAGCGACAGCAGGGGATCAAGGCCCAAATGCCCCAGCAGTCGGATATGCCCCGGTTCAGCCGAGCAGTGCCCCGCCAGGCAATGATCAGTGATCGCCGGAACGGCGGCGGCCAGCGGCGCCAGCGCGGCGCAGCTGATGAACCCGTCCAGCACCACCGGAATACGCAGGCGGCGCGCCTCCAGCACGGCCCCGGCAATCGCGGCGATTTCGCGCCCGCCCAACCGGCGCAAAGTCTCAAACGGGGTGTCCGGCACATTGGCATGACAGGCCAGTGCCTGTTCCACCACCGCCACTTTGCGCGCGATTCCGCCCGCATCAACCCCCGTGCCCGGCCCGACCCATTGCGCGGGCGCGCCGCCATAGCTGCGCGCGCAGAGCGCGGCGGCGGCGGTCGAATTGCCAATGCCCATTTCGCCGACGACCAGCAGGTGCAGCCCCGGCTCCACCACCGCCGCTCCGGCAGAAAGTGCAGCAAGGCACTCCGTCTCGTCCATTGCCGCAGCGACGGTGAAATCCGCCGTGGGCCGGTCGAGATCGAGTGCAACCACCCGCAGATCCAGTCCGGCCGCCCCGGCCAGTGCGTTGATCGCCGCGCCGCCAGTAGTGAAATTGCCGACCATCGCGGCGGTCACGCTGGCGGAAAAGGCGCTGACCCCGTGGACGACGAAACCATGATTGCCAGCAAAGATCGCCGCGCGACCCTGTTTGATCACCGGCTGCGCTATGCCCTGCCATCCGGCCATAAACACGGCAATGTCTTCCAGCCGGCCCAGCGATCCGGCCGGCTTGGTCAGGATGGCCTGCCGCGCGCGTGCAGCGGCCATGGCGTCCGCATCGGCCACGGGCATATGCTCCAGCGCCGCTTCAAACGCGGCCAGCGTGGCAAACCGGCTCATTCTGTGACGAAGCCCTGCGGCGGGGTGCGGGTGATGAAATGGCCCTTCACCCCTTGCGGCCATTGCTTGAACGGCACCCGGCCATGCTCGCTGGCGGCATAGTGGACGGCATAGTCCAGAATGGCGGTGGCGGCGTCCTCGTCCGGCGTGAACCGGCCGAGCACATAGCCGACCTTGCCCGGTGCGCGCAGGTGGATGGTGCAGAAATCGGTGCAGGCGAACAGGCACGGCATCTCTTGCACGGCGACCCCGGCATAGCGCGCGTCGCTTTCCTGAACCGAGCGCAGCGCCGCCACCATCTGCGCGCCGCCGCGCATCCCGCCGTCATCCTCACGCGCGTCGGCGCTGTGGCGACAGGTGTTGCAGGCCACGATAGCGGGGCCATCCTCCACGGGTATCAGCATGGTTTTCTGGTCCTTTGATTGAAAATCATCGTTCGAACACCCGGTCAGCCCACGGCTCACGCTGCTGCCAGCCGCGCTGTTCCAGTTCGGGGGTATCGGACGTGTCTGCCGGGTAACCGATGCACAACAGCGCGATCAGCGACCAGGTGGCGGGAACGTCGAGCAGGGCATGGACCGCCGGTGGATCAACGATCGACACCCAGCCAAGGCCAAGCCCGCGCAGCCGCGCCGCCAGCCACAGATTGTGGATCGCCAGCACGCACGAATAGCGCAACATTTCGGGCATGGTGGCAATGCCAAGACCGTGCCCCGCCTCGGGCTGTTCGTCGCAGAACACCGCGATCAGTTCGGACGCCTCACGCAGTCCGTGCAGCTTGAGCGACAGGTAGTGATCGTACCGCGCCTGCCCGGCATAGCGCTCTGCCGCATGGGCGCTTTGCCCATCGGCATGCGCGGCCAGCGCCTCCCGTATGTCCGGCGTCCGCACGCGCACAAAGCGCCACGGCTGGGCATTGCCGACCGACGGCGCCAGCGCGGCGCAGGCCAGCAGCACGCGCATGTCAGCTTCCGCCACGGCGCGGCGGTCGAATTGCCGCACATCGCGCCGCCAGCGTAGCAATTGCGTGAATTGCTCCGTAAATTCCGCGTCGAACACAGGCGGGGCGTCGCTCAGAATTCGATCCCCGGTCAAAATTCAATGCCGGCCTGGGCCTTCACGCCTGAACGGAAGGGGTGCTTCACCATGGTCATCTCGGTGACAAGGTCCGCCACCTCGATCAGCGCGTCGGGCGCATTGCGGCCCGTGACGATCACATGCTTCATGGCGTCGCGCGCGGTCAGCACCGCCACCACTTCATCGACCGGCAGATAGTCATACCGCAGCACGATGTTCAGTTCGTCGGCCAGAACCATGTGATAGCTGGGATCGGCGATCATGCGCTTGACCTCGTCCCAGCCGGCGCGGGCCACCGCAATGTCGCGTGTGCGGTCCTGCGTGTCCCAGGTAAAACCCTCGCCCATCGGCTTGAATTCGACATGGTCGGGAAAGGCATCGAACACCGCCTTTTCGCCGGTCTTCATCGCCCCTTTGACGAACTGGACCACGCCCACTTTCATGCCGTGGCCGATGGCGCGAACCACCATGCCCAGCGCGGCGCTGGTCTTGCCCTTGCCCTTGCCGGTGTGGACGATCAGCAGGCCCTGCTCGCGGGTCTTGCTGGCCATGATCTTGGTCTGCGCGGTCTGCTTCTTGCGCATCTTTTCGGCGTGGCGGGCATCGTCGCTCACCGCTTGCACTTCGCTGTCAGTTTCCATCAATTTGTTCCTTTCGCATGAGGTAGACATCCATGATCCAGCCATGGCGCGCGCGCAGTTCGGCCCGGCACTGGGCGATCCGGGGGCCAGCCTCAGCAAGCACACCCCGCTCCAGCACTTCATGCGCCATGCCCAGATAGGCGCCCCACCAGATGGTGATGCCCTGCGGTTCCAGCACCTCAAAGGCAGAGCCGCTGTCGAGCATGACAACGAGCGTGTCGGTCCCTTCGGGCCAGCCCTGGCCGCGTAGCCTACGCCCGGTGGTGATCGTCACCGCCCCGGCAAGGGGATTGAGCGGAATGGCATGCGCGGCGGTCAGCAGTTGAATGCTTGTGATGCCGGGCACAACGCGCACCTGCATCGTAAGGCCGCCAGCTTTGAGTTTTTCGGCGATCCGTAAGGTGCTGTCATAAAGCGAAGGATCACCCCAGACGAGCAATGCCAACCGCCCGCCCGCTGGCAGATGCGTGGTGATCTGGGCGCGCCATGCTGCAGCGATAGCCTCGTGCCAATCGTCAACCGCTTGCGTGTAATCCCGGCCTGCGTCGCGAACCGGCATGTCGAATTCGACAATCGGCACTGGGCCGGTCAACACCTGCCCACAGATGGCGCGGCGCAGGTCGATCAGGTCGGACTTGGCGCTGTCTTTGCGCGGCAGCAGAATCAGGTCGGCGTTGTTCATCTCCCGCACGGCTTGCGCCGTCAGGTGATCGGGATTGCCCGTGCCGATGCCGATGAGGGAAAGCTCGATCATGCTTCCTCCAACAATGGGCCGTAGAGGATCAGGGCCGGGGCGAACCCCACGCCCTCAGCCAGCGTGTCTGCCAACCCGGCAACCGAGCTGCGCGTGAGACGCTGATCGGCGCGGCCCACATTCTCGGCCAACAACGCCGGCGTTTGTGGGGGCAGCCCCGCAGCGACCAGCCGGGCGGCCAGTTCAGGGAAGGTTCGCTTGGGCATGAACACGACGGTTGTCGCTTCGGCATCGGCCAGGGCTGCCATGTTGAGGTCATTAGGCAAGGCACCCGTCGCACCATGCCCGGTGATGAACTGGACCCGCCGTGAAAGCGCGCGCCTTGTCAGGGGAATGCCGGCAGTGGCCGCCGCTGCACTGGCAGAACTGACGCCTGGGATGATCTCGAAACCGATACCAGCAAGCCGCAATGCCTCGATTTCCTCCTCAAGACGGCCAAAGATCCCAGAATCGCCGGATTTTAGCCGCACTACACGGCCACCCGCAGCGGCATGATCCACGAGTTGGCGGTTCACCTCGGCCTGGCTGGGCGATTGCCGTCCCGCCCGTTTGCCGACATTCACCAGTGTGGTGTCCAGGCGCACGCGGTCAAGGATAGGACCGGAAGCCAGATCGTCGAACAGCACGACATCGGCGGCCTCCAACCGCGCCAACGCCTTGAGCGTCAGTAACTCGGGATCGCCCGGCCCGGCCCCCACGAAGGAAACAAAACCGGTCATGACACGTCCACGGGGTTCAGTGGCGCAATCATGTGGAAATAGCTGCCGGTGACATGGCCGCGATGCGATCCGGTTTCGGCCACCGCCGCGCCCTCGGCATCGGTCACCCGCGCCAGCGGCGCGTCGCTCTGTTCGACAATGGTTGAATAGTGGAACTCGTGCCCGCGCAGCCTGGTCCCGGCGGCAAGGCCCGATATCGGCACCAGCAGTTCGGCATGGCGATAGCCAAGGTGCATCTTGCGCTGGGCATGGCTGGTGACCAGCCCCAACAGCCCGGCCATCCGGTGCCGTTCACCACTCTTGTCGATCAACCCCTCACCCAGCACCATATAGCCGCCGCATTCGCCGTGAACGGGGCGCGTTTGGGCATAATGGCGCAGGCCGGACAGGAATGTCGCTGCGGCGGCGATGGTTCCGGCGTGCAGTTCGGGATAGCCGCCAGGCAACCACACCAGATCGGCATGGGCGGCGGGCGCTTGATCGGCCAGTGGCGAAAACGGCAGGATCTCCGCCCCGGCGCGCCGCCACCCTTCGATCAGATGCGGATAGACGAACGAAAAGGCGGCATCGCGCGCCATGGCGATGCGCTGGGCCGGCGGGACGGGCAGCTTGCCGCCATCGGCTTGTGGTTCGGCACCGGCGGCACGGCGAACGGCATCAAGATCAACATGGGCGCGCAGGAACGCCGCAAACTCGGCAATCGCGCGATCAAGGTCGGGATGCTCCACCGCCTGAACCAGCCCAAGATGGCGTTCGGGCAGGGTCAGGTCGCCGCGCCTTGGCAGGGCACCCAGCACCGGAATGTCCACCGCCTCCATGCCCTTGCGCACCAGCCGTTCATGACGCGGACTGGCCACGCGGTTCAGGATCACCCCGGCAAATGGCAGCCCCGGATCAAGGCTGCTGAACCCGAGTGCGGTGGCGGCGGCGGACTGCGCCTGCCCCGATACATCCAGCACCAGCACGATGGGCCAGCCCATGCGGCGGGCCATGTCGGCGCTGGCACCATTGCCCGATGCGCCCTTGCTGGCCACGCCGTCAAACAGGCCCATCGACCCTTCGGCCAGCACCATGTCCGCGCCCGCAGCCTGCCCCGCGATGGCAGCGATCAGATCGCCTTCCATCGCCCAGCTATCAAGGTTGAAGGACGGTCGGCCACAGGCGGCGCGGTGAAAGGCCGGGTCGATATAGTCCGGCCCGCTCTTGAACGGCTGCACCGCCAGCCCGTCTTCGGTGAGCGCGCGCAGCAGGCCCAGCATCACCGTGGTCTTGCCGGTGCCCGATGCGGGGGCGGCGATCATCAATCCCGGAGTCTGGTGGCGCGCGCTCATTCCGATGCCCCCGCAAACCGCGAACCGGCATCCTGAGGCCGAAAGCGGCGGTCATAACCGGGCGCATAGAGGCTGCTTTCGGCAAAATCCTGCGCCGCCAGCACCCGCCCGACCAGGATCAGGGCGGTGCGTTGCAGATTCTTGGCCGTGCTGCCCGCCACGGCCTGTTCGATGGTGTCGAGCGTCGCCCGGACAATCTGCTGATCGGGCCAGCTGGCGCGCCAGACCACCGCGACCGGGCAATCCGCGCCATAGGCCGGCGTCAGGTCCGCCACCACTTGCGCCAGATTGTGAACCGAAAGGTGAATGGCCAGCGTCGCGCCGGTAACGGCAAAATTGGTCAGGCTTTCGGCGGGCGGCATGGTGCTGGCGCGGCCCGGCGTGCGGGTCAGCACCAGCGATTGTGACAGCGCGGGCAGGGTCAGCTCTGCCTCCAGCGCAGCGGCGGCGGCGGCGAACGCTGGGACACCGGGCGCACGGTAAAGGGAATGTCCATCGCGCGCAGCCGGCGCAATTGCTCGCCCATCGCCGACCAGACTGACAAATCGCCCGAATGCAGCCGCGCCACATCGTGCCCGGCGGCATGGGCAGTGGCGATCTCGGCCATGATCTGGTCCAGTTCCAGCGGCGCGGTGTTCACGATCCGGGCACACGGCGGGCAATGATCGAGCACGGCGACCGGGATCAGCGACCCGGCATAGAGGCACACCGGGCTGCCCGCGATCAGATCGCGTCCGCGCAAGGTTAAAAGGTCGGGCGCGCCGGGACCGGCGCCGATGAAATGGACGGTCATGTTGGGGTTCCCTGAAAGGTGACACTGGCCGCAATGGCGCACGTGGCCATGCGGTCGGGCGAGATGCGGCGCGGCGACAGCAGGCGCGCGCCGGCGCCTGCTTCGGCCATGGCGGATGCTTCGGCCACGCTGCCGACGTGGCGGGCGGTCAGGCTGGCGGCGGAGCGCGT
>NZ_JEMV01000047.1 GCF_000588875.1 Sphingobium sp. Ant17 | reverse complement strand
AAAGGCCTTCACCCGCTCGTCGATCTCCACGCACAGTCGGCTGACCTGGCTCTTTGAGATCCCACTCATGCCCATGGCTTTGACCAGACGTCCACAGAGCGGGTCGAGATCCCCTGGATATAAGCTTCCTGGATGACGGCCGTCAGTGCCTTCTCTGCCATACGGCGGGGGCTCCAGAAAACCCTGGAAAAATATGTTCCCTTGCGCAGTGGGGGATCCGCAGCTCGACCGTCCCCTGCTCGCGTCTCCCAGTCCCCGATCCCGATAGCCGTTGCGCTGCGCGAGGCGCTCAGGATCTTTCTCACCATAGGCAGCGCCGGTCGCACCGCCCACTTCCAGTTCCATCAGCCGCTGCGCGGCAAAGCCGATCATGTCGCGTAGAAAATCGCCGTCGGCTGTCTTCCCAACCAGAGCGTGCAGGTCCATCTTGTCATTGGTCATCGGTGGTCTCCGTAAGTTGAGCTTCGCAACCCAAACTTATCCGAAGTTCGCCGGTGACCACCCGCGAAACTGACCGGCCGCTACAGCGCTTTATCGATGAGCGCGCGTCCGGTCAGCTTCGCTACCCTCAAAACCTACACCACGCGCCGGGACACGACCTCTGAAGCGATACAAGCAGGTCGCCTTCAGGAACCCCGTGCGCCTCAACGACTGGTGGTTCGAAGGGCACTCAAGCCCGATCCGCATCCCTCCTTCGTTGCATGCGGATAACGGTGAAGCGGTGCGTGCGTTGGTCCTTGCAGGGTGCGGGTTGGCGCAATTTTCCGATTACATGATCGATGCGGACATTAGCTCTGGAAAGCTCGTGCCGCTCCTTGCCGACAAGCTCAGAACACCCGCTCTACAGGTCAGTGCGCTGTATTCGGAGCAGGCCAGTCGATTGGGCAGGATGAAGGTCTTTCTGGACTGGTTGAGCGATGTGACCGTGGATATGTTCACCGGCCGATCAACGGCAATCTGATCTCGAAGCACGGTGATTCGAGCTTGCGGCTGCTTTGCGCCCCAATGTTGACTATAGCGGAGCGCCTAAAGATCGCCTGAAAGCGGGCATGCTTGCCGATAGGTCTCAAAGGCGGGGTCGAGGGGCAAAGCTGCCTGGCCGCATTAGGTCGTGCTATCGGCAGTTTTTGTCTGGAGCCGAAATTCATAATGGCTATCGTGAATGGCTGATTCTGGTCGGCCGCCGTCGGAAGCGACCGCCGTATCGTGGGACAAAGCTGTCATTCGCGCTTGGTTTGCGGAACGACGGATCATGGCGGAACCGGCCATAAACGCGAACACACTCTATCGAAGAATGGGATCAAGCCTTTCGTGGACACACAATCACTGACAGCGCGGTTAGCCTTGGAAGAAGCGATTATCGTGGCTTCTCGCAATTGACCAAAGGTCCTATTGCGCAACCTACAGGGTTTGCCATCCTGACATCCTGAATTTCAATGCGAAAATTGACCCAGGAGATATGATGATGCTGCACCAGGCGCTGGAGAAATTATCTGGCCATACCCTCATCCGCGATTGCTATGACAATTATATCGGTGGGGCATGGACGGCGCCTGTGAAGGGCGCCTATTTCGACAATGTTTCGCCCGTCAACGGACAGGTGGTGTGCCAGGTGGCACGCGGCACGGCCGAGGATATCGAGCTGGCCCTGGATGCCGCGCACGCCGCCAAGGCGGCGTGGGGCCGGATGTCGTCGACCGAACGGTCCAACATGCTGCTGAAAATCGCCGATCGGATGGAAGCCAATCTGGATCTGATCGCGATGGCCGAGACGATCGACAACGGCAAGCCGATCCGCGAGACGACCCATGCCGATATTCCTTTGGCGATCGACCATTTCCGCTATTTCGCCGGTTGCGCCCGTGCCCAGGAGGGGTCAATCAGCGAGATCGACCATGACACCATCGCCTATCATTTCCACGAGCCGCTGGGCGTGGTGGGCCAGATCATCCCATGGAACTTCCCCATCCTGATGGCGGTGTGGAAACTGGCGCCCGCGCTGGCGGCCGGTAATTGCATCGTGCTCAAGCCTGCAGAGCAGACCCCGATGTCGATCCTGGTGCTGATGGAGATTATCGGCGACCTGTTGCCGCCCGGCGTGCTCAACATCGTCAATGGTTTTGGCGTCGAAGCGGGCAAGCCGCTCGCCAGCAGCAAGCGGATCAGCAAGATCGCCTTTACCGGCGAAACCACGACTGGTCGCCTGATCATGCAATATGCCTCGGAAAATCTGATCCCGGTGACGCTGGAACTGGGCGGCAAGTCGCCCAACATCTTCTTTGCCGACGTGATGGACGCGGACGACGACTATTTCGACAAATGCCTGGAAGGCTTTGCCATGTTCGCGCTGAACCAGGGTGAAGTCTGCACCTGCCCCAGCCGCGCGCTCATTCAGGAATCGATGTACGACCGGTTCATCGAACGGGCCATCGCGCGGGTGAAGGCGATCAAGCAGGGCAGCCCGCTCGATCCATCGACGATGATCGGCGCGCAGGCGTCCAACGATCAACTGGAAAAGATCCTGTCCTACATCGCCATCGGTCGCGAAGAAGGCGCGCAGGTGCTGACCGGCGGCGAACGCGCCAGCCATGAGGGCGATCTGAGCCAGGGCTATTATGTGACGCCCACCGTCCTCAAGGGCCACAACAAGATGCGGATTTTCCAGGAGGAAATCTTTGGCCCCGTATTGGCGGTCACCACCTTTAAGGATGAGGCCGACGCGCTGGCGATCGCCAATGACACGCTCTACGGTCTGGGCGCAGGCGTATGGACCCGCGACGGGACGCGCGCCTATCGCATGGGGCGCGGCATCCAGGCTGGTCGGGTGTGGACCAATTGCTACCATGCCTATCCCGCCCATGCGGCCTTTGGTGGCTATAAACAGTCGGGTATCGGGCGCGAAAATCACAAGATGATGCTGGACCATTATCAACAGACGAAGAATCTGCTAGTCAGCTACAGCCCGAAGGCCCTGGGCTTTTTCTAAAGGTCAGCGGCAGGCATCATGGGATGCCTGCCGCTTCATTCTGGCGGAGACAGACGATGACATCGCTTCCGGCCCGCATCCTGTCCACCCCGCAGGCGGACGCCTGATCACCCGTCTGACGGCGCTGCATGGGCCGCTGATGTTCCATCAATCGGGCGGGTGCTGCGACGGGTCCGCCCCGATGTGTTTCCTGCGCGGTGAATTTCGGGTCGGGGCGCAGGATGTGTTGTTGGGGCTGATTGCAGGCGATGTGCCGGTATGGATCGGCGCCGCGCAATTCGACTATTGGCGCCATACGCAGGTGATCATCGATGTCGTGCCGGGCCGGGGTGCTGGCATGTCGCTGGAAAGCCCCGAAGGCCTGCGGTTCCTGGTCCGCTCGCGCCTGTTTACCGAAAGCGAGTCGGCGCTGCTGGAGGCCGCTGGAGAACCAGCGCGCGGCGGCTGATTGCGCGACGCAGACCTGCCGTTCCGGCAAGCGATGATACGCTTGCCCCTTTCCGCACGACATATCCGGTCCAAAGCGCAAAAAGCGTCGGGTTTCGGGTGACAATATCAATCATCCCTGCGCATGATATCGCCATAAAGACGACAAGGCAGCGGGATGAGGGGCAAGGCGACGACAGACATCCTGAAGGCGGGGATAGGGTTCGCCTCCTCCCATGCCGATGATCCGTTCGAGGCCATGGCAGAACTGGGTGAGACGCTGGGCGCACAGCCGCTGGCCGGTGCGATGATCTTCTGCTCGCACCGCTATGATCGCGACCGGCTGGCGCGGGCGATCAACCGGCATAGCGAGGGTATGACGGTTATCGGCTGCACCAGTTCGGGGGAATTGACCGGCAATGGCTATGACAGCGACAGCCTGACCATCATAGGCTTTCCCGCCGACAGCTTCTGCATGACGTCCCATTGTTTCGACGACATCGATAATTTCGATCCCCAAGCCGCGCGCGAACAGGTGCGCGCGCTTGCGGCACGGGCAGAACGCGACAGTCGGGGGCTGGGCGAGAGCGTCAATCATGTCGCCCTGTTCCTGGTGGACGGCCTGTCACATCGCGAAGAATTGCTGACCATGACGATCCAGGATGCCTTGGGCGACATTCCGCTGATCGGCGGGTCTTCGGGCGACGACCTGGCCTTTCGCCAGACCGGGATATTCGATGGCGGGCACTTTCACGCCCGCGCGGCAGTCATTGCCATCCTGTCTACCAGCCGGGCGATACATGTGTTTAAGGCGCAGCATTATCGGCCGGGCGACCGGAAGATGGTGATTACCGGCGCGAATTCACCTGAACGGATTGTGACGGAGATCAATGCCGAACCGGCCGCAGCCGAATATCTGCGGTTGGCGGGTCATGCCGGCGAAGCGCTGGGGACGGCGTTTTTCGCCGCGCATCCGCCGATGGTCCGCGCGGGCGGGGAATATCATGTCCGATCGATCCAGAGCGCCAACCCTGACGGGAGCCTGACCTTCTACTGCGCCATCGACGAGGGCATCGTGCTCACGATCGGCGAGCCGGTGGACCGTATCGCCGGCATGGAAGCCCTGTTCCAGGACATAGATGTCCATGTCGGAGAAGTGGATCGGATCATCGCCTTCGATTGCGTGCTGAACCGGATCGACGCGGAACAACGGCAGATCAGCCGGGACGTATCCGCCCTCTATGCGCGGCATCGGGTCGTCGGTTTCAACACCTATGGCGAACAATATCATGCGCTCCATGTGAACCAGACGTTTAGCGGGCTTGCGATCGGAAAATGACGCAGGATGGCACCCGGTCGAACGCGGATAGCGACGTCGCGCGTCTGCGCGAGGAGAACCGCAAACTGCGCAAGATCAACAGCGCGTTGATGGACCGCGTGGAACGGTCGACCGACATGTCGGCCAACGCCTTTTCGATGTTTGAAACCGCCATCTCGCTGGAAGCGAAGGTGCGGGATCGCACAATCCAACTGGAAGATGCGCTTGGGCGACTGGCCAAGGCCAATGCGGATCTGAGCGATGCCCATGCCCGCGCCGATGCCGCCCGCATGCGCCTGCGCGATGCGATCGAATCGATCAACGAGGGGTTCGTGCTGTTCGATGCGGAGGACCGGCTGGTTCTCCATAACGAGGCCTATCTTGGCTTTTGGCCTCAGGTGGCGGACCATCTGAACGAAGGCGTGACCTTCCACGACATTGCGCGGATCGTGGCGCATAGCCAAAGCCCGGCCGGGGCACAGGTCGCGCCGGATCGTTGGGTGTCTGACCGGCTGGCCAAACATGGCATTGCCGATGGCGCACAGGTGCAGCGGCTCGCCGATGGCCGCTGGATCCAGATCAACGAATTGCGCACCAGCGAAGGCGGCATCGTCGGCATCTATACCGATATTACCGAGGCCAAGGCGGAGGATGCCCGCGCCCGCGCGCGCGAACTGGCCGAACGCAATGTCGTGCTTCAGGCGACGCTCGACAATTTGTCGGAGGGGGTGTGCCTGTTTGACAATAGTCGGCAACTGGCCGCCTGGAACGAAGCGCTGCGCCGCCTGCTTGCCCTGCCCGATCATCTTGCGGGCGCGCTGGCCAGCCATGGCGATCTGGTCCGTTGGTGTCGCGACACGTTGGGGCTGGACGATGGCGGCTGTCTCGACTGGCGCGGAGGGCATGCCGACAATCAAACGATCGTGCGCAGGTGCGCGGCGGGCCAGCGACATTTCGAAATCCGGGCAAAGACCATGGCGGGCGGCGGCCAGGTGTTCGGTTTCATCGATGTCACCGACATGCTGCGCGCGCAGGCGAGCTTGCAGGAAACGGCGGAAACGTTAGAGCGCCGGGTGTCGGAACGCACCGGCGAACTGGTCGAACTCAACCGCAAGCTGGAGGGCGAAGTGGCCGAGAGGCGGGTGGTTCAAGCCGCATTGACGCAGGCGAAGATCGCGGCGGAAAAGGCGAACCTGTCGAAAACCAGCTTTCTCGCGGCGGCCAGCCATGACCTGTTGCAACCGCTCAATGCCGCGCGGCTGTTCGTTGCGGCGCTGGGGGACCGGCGGCTGGCACTGCCGACGCGCGCGCTGGTCAACCAGACGTCGACGGCGCTGGATTCGGTCGAAGATCTGCTGGAGGCGTTGCTGGAAATCTCCCGGCTCGACGCAGGGGCGATCCAGCCGGAAATCGGGCATATCCGCATCGACCGGCTGTTGCAGACGCTGAACGTGGAATTCGCGCCGATGGCCCGTGCAGCGCATCTCGCCTTCCAGATCATAGCCGAACCGCTCTGGGTCGAAACCGATGTCCGGCTGTTGCGCCGCATCCTTCAGAACTTCATTTCCAATGCGATTCGCTACACCCCCAGCGGATCGGTACGGGTCTGCTGCGCGGCGAGGGATAAAAGGGTGGAAATCAGCGTCACTGATACCGGCCCCGGCATCGCGGCGGACAAGCAGGCGCTGATCTTCGAGGAATTTCTGCGGCTGGACACACGCTGCCAGGGCAAGGGGCTGGGCCTCGCCATCGTCAAACGGGCCAGCGATATGCTGGGTCATCCCATCACATTGCGGTCGGCACCGGGCGAAGGCGCCACATTCGCCATCACCCTGCCGATCGGGCAGGAACAGCGCGATGATGATCACGATCGCGCGCCGCCGTCCCGCGACCGACCGATGCGCAATCTTTCCGTGCTGGTGATCGACAATGAACGCCAGATCCAGTCCGGCATGCGTACGCTGCTGACCGGCTGGGGCTGTGCGGTGGCAACGGCTGACGGGTTCGATCAGGCTGCCTTGCTCTTCACCGATGGCGCGCGGCCCGATATCATCCTGGTGGACTATCATCTGAAAGATGGCGAAACGGGCGATACCGTCATCCAGCGCCTGCATGATCATTTCGGCGTCAAAGTGCCCGCCGTGATGATATCCGCCGATCGCAGCGAGGCGCTGAAAACCCAATTGGCGGCCACCGCGACGCCGTTGCTGAATAAACCGGTGAAGCCGGCGCAATTGCGCGCGTTGCTCCGAACGATCCTGGACTGATCGCCTAATTATCGCCGTCGAAACGCACCCGGTTGGCCAGGATCACCGCCTGGGTCCGGCTGAGCACATGCAATTTCTGAAGGATGGCCGAGACATGCGCCTTCACCGTGGTCATCGATACGCTCAGGTCATGGGCAATCTGCTTGTTCAATCGGCCATGGACCAGATGGGTTAGCACCACTCGCTGCTGCGGCGTCAGGCTGCCGATGCGGTTGAGGATATCGGCTTCTTCCGGGCTTTCCTGCGGACCATCCTCGATCGCGTCGGGCATGTAGATTTCGCCGGACACCACGCGATGCAGCGCATCGACGATCGCGCTGCGCCTCATCGACTTGGGGATGAACCCCGCCGCCCCGGCGGTCAGCGCCTCGCGCACGATCGCACGGTCGAACGCGCCCGATATCATGACCACGGGCAGGATCGGAAAACGGCTGCGCAACAGGCGCAACCCGTCCAGCCGCTTGACGTCGGGAATGTGGAGGTCGAGCAGGATCAGGTCGAAATTGGACTGTTTGTCCAGCGTCGCCAGCGCCTCCTCCATGCCGGCCGCCTCGAAGATCGCACAGCCGTCGAAGGTGATGGCGATGACGCTGCGCAGCCCGTCGCGGACCAGCGGATGATCGTCGATGATCAGCACCCGCTCCATCATGACCTCGTCCGCCATCAGGTCGCCATCATCCCCCTGCATCCGTCCCCCCTGCCCATGACGATCGACCATGATCGGGGGCACGGCAAGACGGCCTGACTGGCCTGCATAATTCCCGCGCCCCATGACGATCATAGCAGCTATTCCCTTATTTCGGCAGCTTGAACACCCAGAGCGATCCGCCCTGGTTGATATCCTTGAACGACTTGGCGACCTCGCCACCCCATAGCGGCACCGCGCCGCCCCAGCCGGACATGACGGCGACATATTGCTCGCCATCCTGTTCCCAGGTGACAGGCGATCCGACCACGCCCGACCCGGTCTGGAACTTCCACAATTCCTGGCCGGTCTTTGCATCGAACGCCTTGAGATAGCCCTCCGGCGTGCCGGTGAAGACCAGGTTGCCTGCGGTCGTCAGCACTCCGCCCCATAACGGCGCCTTATTCTTATATTCCCACACGATCTTGCCGGTCTTGGGGTCCATCGCCCGCAGCGCGCCGATATGATCGTCGGCGATCGGCTTGATCGTGAAGCCCGCGCCCAGATAGGCCGCCCCCTTCTTATAGGCGATCGGTTCGTTCCAGATGTCCATGCCCCAGTCGTTAGAGGGGATGTAGAAAAGACCTGTATCCTTGCTATAGGCCATCGGCATCCAGTTCTTACCGCCCAGGAAGGATGGAGAAGAAAAGACGCTCTTGCCTTTTTCCGCGCCGTCGGGCGCGCCGGGCCGACCCGCCGGGATCACCTTGGGCTTGCCATTCTTGTCATAGCCATCGGCCCAGGTCGTCTGCATCACGAACTTGTTGGCGCTGATGAATTTGCCATTGGTGCGGTCCAGCACGAAGAAATAGCCGTTGCGGTCGGCCTTTCCGCCCAATTTCATCGGCTTGCCGTTGATCGTAGCATCGAAGGGGATGAATTCGTTGACACCATCGAAATCCCAGCCGTCATGCGGCGTGGTCTGATAATGCCATTTGATCACGCCCGTTTCAGGATCGATCGCCAGCGTCGAGGCGCTGTAGAGATTGTCGCCGGGGCGCAAATGGCTGTTCCAGGGGGCCGGGTTGCCGGTGCCGAAATAGAGAAGGTTGGTTTCCGGGTCATAAGTGCCGCCGAGCCAGGTCGCGCCACCGCCGGTCTTCCACATGTCGCCCTGCCAGCTGGCGTTGAGCTTGCCGGTAATGCCATTATCCTTGCCGCGCAGGGTTCCCATATTCCCTTCGATCACCGGCCGGTGCCAGATCAGCTCGCCGGTATCGACATTGCGCGCCTCCACTGCGCCGACCACGCCGAACTCGCCGCCCGAATTGCCGGTGATGACCATGCCCTTGACGATCAGCGGCGCAGCGGTGGCGCTATAGCCCGCCTTGTAATCGGCGATCTGCTTGTTCCAGATGACCTTGCCGGTCAGCCGGTTGAGGGCGACGAGCCGTGCGTCGAGCGTCGCGAAGATGATCTTGTCGCCATGGATGGCCGCACCGCGATTGACGACATCGCAACAGGGCATGATGCCGTCGGGCAGGCGGGCATTATATTCCCATTTTTCCTCGCCCGTGCGCGCGTCGAAGGCATAGAGGCGCGAATAGGAGCCGGTGACGTAGATGGTGCCGTCATAGACCAAAGGCTGCGATTCCTGCCCCCGCTGCTTTTCGCCACCCAGCGATGCGGCAAAGGCGGGCACTAGCCGCGATATGGTCTGGGTATTGAGCGCGGTCAGTGGGCTGAAGCGCTGCGCCTGTGGCCCCATGCCATAGGTCAGCACATCGCCGGTCGATGTCGCATCGGCCATCAATTCCGCATCGGTCGGCCCCTGAGCGACCAGCGGTGCCGCGGCCGTCAATAGCGCCAAAGTGACTGCGCCGGTTAGCGAACGTGTGAAACGCCCTTTCATGATCATCCTCCCTGTTATGAGCGCGCGCGGCGCCTTCGACGTGCAGATTATGGGGTGAGGCTGGCGGAGCAATTGGACCTTGGGTCGCGCCTTCATTCTATGAGGCCATCCCCTCGTTCGGATTTGGGCAAGAGCAGGCCGCTCAACCCGCCGCGAGTGCAGGCCTGTAACGCACGCCATGCGCCGTGAAGATCGTTTCCAGTTCGCCCGATGCGCGCATCGTTGCCAGGATCGCTTCCGCTGCATCGCTCAAATTGCGGCTGTTCTCCTTTACCGCCATGCCGATGTCCCACCCGGCCGATGCGAAGGCGGGCAGGGGCATGGTTCGGGTGGCGACTGTGGTGGTGCCGCTGTCGTGCAGCACCGCCTCGATCTGCGCCCGGCTTGCCAGCACGGCGTCCGCGCGCCCGTCGGTCACGGCGAGCACCGCATCGGCACCATTGGAGAAATGGATGACATCCCTGGCCAATATCCCGCCCGCCGTACCGATCAGGTAGAAGTCGGGGATCGAGTCCAGTTCGACCGCCAGCCGCTTGCCACGATAGTCGGCCGGAGGGGCGTTGACATCGATCTCGCTCTTCACCCCGGCGAACTGGAAGCTCTCGCGGAAATAGGGCGCAACGATCGCAACCTGGTCGTTGCGCGCGGCAAAGGCGCGGTCGAACGGCACATGCAGCATGATATCGGCGGGCTGGAAGCCGAGCAGGCCGCCCCGCCACACGCCATTGCGCAAATCATCGTCGGCACTTTCGTCAGCGACTAGCTCGGCAATATCGGCGCGCACGCCCAGCCCCTTGGCAAGCGCCTGCGCCAGATCGACGTCGATGCCGACCAGTCGGCCATCCTTGCGCCAGGACCAAGGGCGATTGTCCCGATAGACGGCGACCCGAAGCACACCCAGTTCCTTGACCCGGCCCAGCGGCGCGGCCTTTGCAGCTTTGCCCAAGGGAAGGCCCGACATGGCGAGCATCGCGGCCATAGCTGCATGGTGGAGGAAGACGCGACGATCCATGGCGCCTTACTCCTGATGCTTGGTTTCAAGCCAGGCGCGGATCGCCCAGCCGGCTTTCTGGCCCAGCACTTCGCCCATGGGCGGCATATAGACTTTGCCATCATGGCTGGACCCGTGCTGGAAGCGCTGGATATACCATTCATCCCCGCTATCGCCGAGTTCCAGATAGCGCAGGTCGGGCGCAATGCCGCCGGATTCACCGTCCAGCCCGTGGCAGCGCGCGCAATTCTGGCCGTAAGCCGACTCGCCGATCTTCACAGCGTCGGCATTGCCGCGATAGGGATTATGCTGCAGCCACTCTTCGCCAATGTCGGGCAACGCCGCCGTTTCCACCGCCTGGGGCGTGACATTGCCATGTGCCAGCAAGGATGAGGTGATCGACGCGCCAAGCAGGCAGGTGGCGCCGATCAATGCGATACGTCCCTTATTACTCATCATCCATCCTCGTCTCTGTCTGTCGGCCCATATCGGCCGCTCGCGCTTGTGGAGACAGGTTGTAGGGAAGCGGGAGGGCGCCCCCCATTGGCCATTGGTACAATCCCGCCGCACCGATAAGCCCGATAGGCCGGGCGGGCGCTGCAATGACGCGCCGATGGAGGAGAGGATTAGCCATGATGAAGGCCACTCTGGCGGGGCTAGCGATGGTTGCGGGCATGCCTGCGCTCCATGCCGAAACGCTATATGTCTCCAATGAACGGGGCAACAGCATCAGCGTGATCGACGCAGCCACCATGATGCCGCTCGCAACCTGGCCGGTGGGGGGGCGCCCGCGCGGCATCACCCTTAGCCTGGACGGCAAATATATCTTGCTCTGCGCCAGCAGCGATCATGCCGTGCAACTGATCGACCGCGCCACGGGTAAGATCATCGCGGACCTGCCATCGGGCCAGGACCCTGAGCAGTTTTTCCTGTCGCGCGACGGACGGATGCTGTTCGTCGCCAATGAAGATGACGCGGCACTGACGGCCATCGACCTGGAAAGCCGCACGGTCGCCTTTCAGGTGGATGTCGGCAAGGAACCGGAAGGGGTCGCCCAAAGTCCCGATGGCCGATGGGTGGTCGTGACGTCGGAGGAGGATAATGTCGTAAACTGGATCGACCTGACGACTAGAACGATGGTGGACGCCACTGAAACCGACCAGCGCCCCCGCCATGTCGAGTTCACCGCCGATGGAACGCAGCTATGGATCGCAGCCGAGATTGGCGGCACCGTCCAGATTGCCGACCCACATACGCGAAAGATCACCGCGGCGATCCGCTTTGCCATAGCAGGGGTGCAGGATCATCTGATCCTGCCCTGCGGCATCCGCTTCACGCCGGATGGCAAGACGGCGATCGTGGCGCTGGGCCGCGCCAACCATATCGCGCTGGTCGATGTGGCGACGCGCACCGTGCGCGCTATGTGCCCGTGGGCAAACGGGTGTGGCACGTCGCCATCAGCGCGGATGGCACGCGCGCTTATGCAGCCAATGGCTTGTCCGATAGCGTGTCGATCGTGGACCTCGCCAGTGCGAAGGTCGTCGGCACGGTGCCGGTGGGCGCTGGCCCGTGGGGGATCGCCGTCGCGCCATGACCTCCCTGCGCCTCTGACCCAAGGAACGAGAACCAAAGTCCAATTTGCACCCCGCCCCACTCGACGCACTCTTTCGCCCGTCGGCACGACCGGCGCATAATGGGAGGGATGAGATGTCTAGGGGGAAATGGCTGGGCGGGGCCGCGATGGCGATGCTGTTCGCGCTGACCGCAACACCGGCGACGGCGGGGACGACGGCGGAACTGTTGAAAAGGCTCCACGAAAAGGGGATTCTGACCGACGAGGAATATCAGCAACTTGCGCAACAAGAGGCTGCGCAGGTCGCACCCGCTGCCCCGCCACCAGCCCAGTCCGCGGCGGCGTCGCTGGACGACAAGCGGCTGGTGCGGATGAGCGATAGCGGCGTCGGCATGGAAGTCGGCGGCGTTTCGGTCAAGATTTCCGGCTCGGTTAATGGCTTCTACACCCATGAAAACGGACAGGCTCCCGGCCCCAATACGGCGGTCGTCGGCGGCGTGGTGCCGGTTGGTGGCAAAAGCGCGTCGGTCCGCAACGGCCTGCTGCCCGGCTATCTGAAATTCGATGTTACGACCAACCAGGACGGCTGGGATGTGGGCGCACATTTCGGCATGTATCCGGGCATCAACAGCGCGACCTATGCCGCGGGCGGTGGGGCCAATAGCGGCGGACGCAATACGGCCTTGCAAACGGCCGGTATCGATTTTCGTCAGACCTATATGACCATCGGCCGCGCGGGACTGGGCGAATTCAAGCTGGGCCGCGATATCGGACTGTTCGGATCCGAAGGCATATTGAACGACATCACCCTGTTGTCGGTAGGTTCGAGCGGCGGCAATGTCGCGCCGTCCAACACGTCGCTGGGGCGGATCGGCATCGGCTATATCTACACCGACTTTCAGCCGCAGATCACCTATTCTTCGCCAAAGCTGGGCGGCTTCCAGATTTCCGCCGGTATCTTCCAGCCGCTCGAATCGATCACCGGGCCGGGCGAGAACAGCAAGTCGCCGGGCTTTCAGGGCAAGATCGTCTATGACGGGAAATTCGGCGATCTGTCCGCGCGCGCCTGGTTGTCGGGCATCACGCAAAAACATCATCGCATCGATGGCGTGACCTATACGGGCAGCGGCTTCGATACGGGGGCGAAGATCGGCTATGGGCCGATCATGCTGACGGGCTATTATTATAATGGCTCAGGGTTGGGCACGACCGCGCTCAACCTGTTCGATACCGATGCGACCGGGGCGAAGCGCGACAGCGATGGCTTCTACCTGCAGGGGCTGGCCACGTTCGGCAAATTTTCGGTCGGCGGCAGCTATGGTGAAAGCAACCTCCATTATGCCAACGCCGCCGATGCCCTGGCTAATCCCGCTCTGCTCGACAAGAGCAGCAGCTGGGTCGGTCAGGCACGCTATGGCCTCACCAGCTGGGTCACGCTGATCGGCGAATATATCCGCACCAAATCGCAGGCCCATAACGGCAATGCAGCGGAAGCCGACACGGTCGCAGCGGGCGCCATCCTGTTCTTTTGAACAGAGGGCATGGCGCGGCGGCTTCCGATCGACGGAGGTCGCCGCAGCAAGGGGCGACAAAGGGGGAAGACGGCACAATGCGTTGCAACAGCCTGATCGCATGGGGCGCACTAATGCTGTCCTGTGCGGGCCATGTCCTGCTGGTGCCGAATGCCAGGGCAGAGGAAGGCGACGACATCGTCGTTCTGGGTCAAAGCCTTCCTCTCCCGCCGGGCAGTTCGGCTTATGGATCGGTCCTGATCGACCGGGATCGACTGACCGGCAATGCCGCCAACCGCATCGAGACGGTCCTGGCCGATGTCGCCGGGTTTCAGCAGTTTCGTCGTTCCGACAGCCGTTCGGCCAACCCTTCGGCGCAGGGTGCGACCTTGCGGGCATTGGGCGGCAATGCGTCCAGCCGGACATTGCTGTTGCTGGATGGCGTGCCGATGGCAGACCCGTTTTTCGGCTATATCCCTTTTAGCGCGCTGGTGCCCGATCGCCTGTCTGCGGCGCGGATTACGCGCGGCGGCGGATCGGGCGCTTTTGGTGCCGGCGCGGTGGCAGGCACGATCGAGCTGGCCAGTGCGGCGCGGGACGACTTGGCGGACCTATCCGCCAGCGCCTTTTACGGCAGCCGTCATGCCAGCGAAGTATCGGGCACCCTGACGCAGGATTTGGGAAGCGGTTTCATGTCGCTGTCTGGCCGCTGGGACCGGGGCGACGGCTTCCATACGACGCCGAAATCCCAGCGCGTCGCCGCAACCACGCCTGCTGCCTATGCTGGCTGGTCGGTCAACCTGCGCGCGGTCGCACCGCTGTCATCCGATATGGAAGTGCAGTTTCGCAGCCTGTTCTTCCGCGATGACCGGACGCTGCGCTTTGCCGGGTCGGACAGCCACAGCGAGGGGCAGGATGCCAGCATCCGGCTGATGGTCCGTGGCCGTTGGCAAGTGGATGCGCTGGCCTATGTGCAGGCACGCAATTTCTCCAATATCGTCATCAGCGCATCGACCTATCGCAAATCGCTCGATCAGCGGAACACGCCGTCGACCGGCCTTGGTGGCAAGATCGAGTTGCGACCGCCGGTCGGGCGCGCGCATGTGCTGCGGCTCGGCGTCGACACGCGGCTGGCGGACGGCATGATGGCGGAGGAGGCCTATAATGCCAATCTGACCGCCAATCCGGTAACCGCGCGTCGCCGCGCTGGCGGGCAGCAGATCACCACCGGGCTGTTCATGGAAGATGACTGGACGCTGGGATCGCTGATCTTGACGGGAGGCATTCGCGCCGATCGCTGGACGATCCGCCGGAGCTTTTTCGATAGCAGGACCGCGGCGGGGGTGGTGACGGGCAGCAGCGATTTCGCCAGGCGCAGCGACTGGCAGGTCACCGGACGTGCAGGCGCGCTGTTCCGCGTCGATCAGGATGTCGCCCTGCGCGCCGCGGCCTATACCGGCTTCCGCCTGCCCACGCTCAACGAACTCTACCGTCCGTTCGTCGTCTTCCCGATCACCACGCAAGCCAATGCGGCGCTCCTGCCGGAGCGGCTGAAGGGTGTGGAAGCCGGGCTGGACATCAATCCTGCTGCCGATGTCACGCTGGGCCTGACGCTTTTCTACAATCGGCTGGACGATGCCATCGCCAATGTCACTGTCGCCCCCAATCTGCGCCAGCGGCGCAATGTGTCGGCGGTGATCGCGAAGGGCGTCGAACTCACCGGGCGCGCGCGGCTGCGCGACGCCCTGCTCCTGTCCGGCTCCTATGCCTATAGCCATAGCATCGTCCGTGCGCCGGGATTAGCGTTCGACGGCTTTGCCCCCGCCCAAAGCCCCCGCCACGCCGCCAGCGCTACTCTTGGCTGGCAACCGACAACCGGGCCTTCGCTGTCCGCGACGCTGCGCTATGTTGCCAAACAATATGAGGACGATCTTCAGGGGGATGTCCTTCCCGACGCCCTGACCATCGATGCCTTTGCCGACCTGCCGATCGGACATGGTCTGTCGCTGGTGGCACGGGCCGAAAACCTGTTCGACGCCACTATAGTCACCCGCAATGTTGCAGGGTCGATGGATCTGGGCACGCCCCGGACCCTGTGGATCGGCCTGCGTTTCATCCACTGAAGGAAGATATGATGTCGCAAGAGCTTTTCCCCGTTCCCGCCGAATGGGCGACGCGCGCCCGCATGAACGAGGACCGCCGTATGGCCGATCATAAGCGGTCGCTGGAGGATGCGGAAAACTACTGGCTGGAACAGGCTGCGCGGCTGGATTGGATGTCGCCGCCCTCAAAGGCGAGCGAAAGCAGCTTTGACGAAGCGGATTTCGGCATCAGCTGGTTTGCCGACGGCACATTGAATGTGTCCGTCAACTGCCTGGACCGTCATCTGGCCGACCATGGCGACAGCGTCGCGATCATCTGGGAGCCCGACGATCCAGCCGAAGCGCCGCGCCGCCTGACCTACCGGCAACTGCATCATGCCGTGTGCCGCTTCGCCAATGTCCTGAAAGACGCGGGCGCGCGCAAAGGCGATCGCGTCACGCTGTATCTGCCGATGATCCCGGAGGCGGCGATCGCCCTGCTGGCCTGCGCCCGGATCGGCGCGATCCATTCGGTAGTGTTTGGCGGCTTTTCCCCTGAAGCGCTGGCGGGTCGGATTACCGATTGCGATTCCACCATCCTGGTCACGGCCGACGAGGGGCGTCGTGGTGGAAAGCGCGTACCGCTCAAGGCCAATGTCGATGCCGCGCTCGCCATGGACCATTGCACCAGCATCCATCGCGTCATCGTGGTGCAGGCAACCGGCGGCGCTATCGATATGCAGCCGGGTCGGGACATCTGGTATCATGATGCCATGGCAGGCGTCGTGTCGGACTGTCCGCCCGAACCCATGAACGCCTGCGATCCGCTGTTCCTGCTCTACACATCGGGTTCCACCGGCAAGCCTAAGGGCGTCGTGCATGGCAGCGGCGGCTATCTGCTCTGGGCCTCGCTGACGCATGAACTCTGCTTCGACTATCGGCCGGGCGATGTCTATTGGTGCGCGGCCGATATCGGCTGGGTCACGGGGCATAGCTATATCGTCTATGGCCCCCTCGCCAATGGCGCGACCACATTGATGTATGAAGGACTGCCCAGTTGGCCGACGCCCAGCCGCATCTGGCAAGTGGTCGACCGGCATCAGGTCCACACGCTGTTCACCGCCCCCACCGTGCTGCGCGCGCTGATGAAGGAGGGCGACGATTTCGTCACCGCGACCGACCGATCCTCGCTCCGCCTGCTGGGCAGCGTGGGCGAGCCGATCAACCCGGAAGCGTGGCGCTGGTATCATGCCATTGCCGGTGAAGGGCGCTGCCCGATCATCGATACCTGGTGGCAGACCGAAACCGGCGCGGCGATGATCGCGCCGATGCCGGGTGCAACCGCGCTCAAACCGGGCAGTGCGACCTTCCCCTTGCCCGGTGTCGAACCGCAGATCGTCGATGGCGAAGGCGTGGTGCAGCAAGGTCCGTGCGAAGGCAATCTGGTCATCGCCCAGTCCTGGCCGGGGCAGATGCAGACGGTCTGGAACGACCATGATCGCTTCTTCCAGACCTATTTCTCGACCTTTCCCGGCACCTATACGACAGGCGACGGTGCCCGGCGGGATGCGGACGGCTATTATTGGATCACTGGGCGCGTTGACGACGTCATCAACGTATCGGGCCATCGCATGGGCACCGCCGAGGTCGAGAGCGCACTCGTCCTACATGCCAAGGTCGCCGAAGCGGCGGTGGTCGGCTTTCCCCATGATATCAAAGGGCAGGGCATCTATGCTTATGTGACGCTGAACATGGGCGAAGAGCCGAGCGACAGCCTGCGCCGGACGCTCGTGCAATGGGTCCGCGCCGAAATCGGGCCGATCGCGACTCCCGACGTGATCCAGTTCGCGCCTGGCCTGCCCAAGACCCGGTCGGGCAAGATCATGCGCCGCATCCTGCGCAAGATTGCGGAGGGCGATGTATCCGCCCAGGCGCTGGGCGATATCAGCACGCTCGCCGACCCGACGGTGGTCGAGGAGCTGGTGCGAACCCGCGCGATCGCTCCCGCCTGACCCAAGGTATAATGGAGCGCCCATCCCGCCTTCCCTAGCCTTTTGGGCATAACGGGGAATGGGAGAGACGGGATGCGCGGATGGGGCCGACTATCGACGGGAATCGCGGTCATGGCGCTGAGCCCGGCGCTTGCATCGGCGCAAACGCCCGATGCAAGCAGGTCGAAAACCATCATCGTGACCGCGCCGGGTGGCGGGATCGACAGCGATGATGGGCTGGCCCTTGGCGCGGTCGACATAACAAGAGCGGGGATGCCCGACCTGCTCTCCGCCCTCACCCGGACCATGGCGGGCGTCACGTTGCAGGACGCCCAGAACAACCCATGGCAACCCAATCTGGTCTATCGCGGCTTCATCGCTTCCCCGCTCCAAGGGCAATCGCAGGGGCTGGCCGTCTATATGGACGGTGCGCGGTTCAACCAGCCTTTTGGCGACACGGTCCAGTTCGACCTGATCCCCGAAGCCGCCATCGCCAAACTGAGCCTGCTGGATGCCAGCCCGGTCTATGGCCTCAATGCGCTGGGCGGCGCGATCCTGCTGGAAACCAAGACCGGGCGTAGCCATCAGGGATTGGAGGCCAGTGTGACGGGCGGGCGGTTCGGCTATGCCGAGGCCAGCATTGCGGGCGGCCTGTCGCGGGGCGATGTCAGCGCCTTTGGCGCGTTCCAATATAGTCGCGACGAGGGCTGGCGCGATTTCAGCCCGTCGCGCCTCTATAATGGCTATGCCGATCTGGGCTTCGATACCGCAGGCGGCGGGCTGCATCTCAAAATCGTAGGCGCGAACACGGATTTGACCGGCAATGGCGTGTCGCCGATCGAATTGCTGGCGGCCGACCGCCGGGCTGTTTTCACCTGGCCCGATAATGGCCGCAGCCGCTATGGTCGGGCAAGCCTGCACCCCTGGGTCGCGCTATCGCCAACGACCCGGATCGAAGCCACGCTCTATGCCCAACAACTCACATTGCGGACCATGAACGGCGATGCGGCCGACATCGAAGGGTGTGAGGCGGACGATGCGGCGGGCCTGCTATGCCTGGAAGCAATAGGCGCCGACGACGATGGCGAAGAGGTGCAGGCGATCCTGACCGACGCCAACGGCGACCCCATAGCCGATACGCTTGGGGGCGAAGGCTATGGCGTGCTCAATCGTGGACGCACCAAGACCAAGGCGATGGGCGCTCTGGTCCAGATCATCGACGATCGTGCCCTGCTGGGCGGTATCAACCATTTCGCGATCGGCGTCAGCTACGACACCAGCCGCACGCGCTTCGACACGTCGACCGAACTGGGGGCGCTGACCGAGGATCGCAGCGTCGAGGGGCTGGGCAGCCGCATCGTCCAGCAGGATAATGCGATCGCGCCGGTCGGCCTGGTCGCCTATACCGACTATTGGGGCGTGTTCGTGCAGGATCGAATACCGATCGCGCCCGGCTTGTCGGCCGAAATCGGCCTCCGCTGGAACCATGCAAGGATTCAGCTCGTCGATCAGATCGGCACAGCGCTCAACGGAACGCATCGGTTCAGGCGGCTCAATCCCGGTGTCGAACTGGACTATAAAATGTCCGAAGGCCTGTCGCTGCGCGCGGGCTATGCGCAGAGCAACCGTGCGCCGACTCCGGCGGAACTCTCCTGCGCGGACGAAAATGCGCCGTGCAGCCTCACCAATTTCTTTATCGCCGATCCGCCGCTCAAACAGGTGGTCGCCAAAAGCTGGGAAGCGGGCGCGTCGGGTGCGTTCGGTTTTGGCGGATGGCGGGCGACCTGGCTCCTGTCGGCCTATCGCACCACCAATCAGGACGATATCCAATATATCGCCTCCCAAATTCGCGGGCGCGCTTATTTCCAGAATATCGGCAGCACCCGGCGGCAGGGCGTCGAAGCATCGCTGAAGGCCGAACATGGCGGGCTGGTCGCGGGCCTGAGCTATGCCTTCACCGATGCGACCTATCGCAGCGCCATGGAATTGAGCAGTCCGTCCAACCCGATGGCGGGGGATGAAGGCACGATCGACGTCGGTCGCGGTGATCGGTTGCCGGGCGTCCCCCGGCACAGCGCGACGCTGACGTTGGACTATGCAGGCAAAGGCTGGTCGGTGGGTGGCGACCTGATCGCGCGGTCAGGGCAATATCTGGTCGGCGATGAGGCCAATCTGACGCCACGGCTGCCCGGCTATGCAATCGCGAACGCGCGCGCCGGTATCGATATCGTGCCGGGCGTCACTATGTTCGGCGAAGTCCACAATGCGTTCGGCCGCAGCTATGAGACATTTGGAACCTTCAGCGAAGTGGATGAGATCGACCTCGTCGAAGTCCCCGGTGCCAGCAATCCGCGCGCTTATGGGCCGGGGGCGCCGCGACGCTGGTATGCCGGGGTAAGGGTGCGCTTTTAGCTCTCCGGCATATCGACCCGTGGCAGCCATTTGGCTTCCAGCCCTGGATAGAAATGCGACACGCTGCGCTGCAATTCGTAGCGGGCCGCCGCCATCCCGGCGAAGCAGGCAGGGATCGGCACGCTGCCAGCCTCAACCATGTCGAGGCCGGATCGGACGGCGGCGGTCAAGGCTTGCTCCAGCCAGTCGATCCAGTCGCGCGTCTGGGTAATGGCATTCTGCCCCGCCGGATCGAAGGGACCATGGCCCGGCAACGCCGCCCGGTGCGGCAGCTTTGCGAGGCTGTCGAGGCTTGAGCGCCAACGCGGCAGGTCTGCGGTTGGTGTCGCAGGCGCGCGATCGTGAAACAGCAGGTCACCGCCGATCAGCAGGCCGGTCTGTTCGTCGAGCAGCGCCAGATCGCCCGCACTATGCCCCGCCAGCGCCATCAGGCGCAGGCGTCGCCCGTTGAAATCCTCGAACGCCTCCGTGATTTTCCGCCCCGGCAACACAAATTCGGTGCCGCGCATCCAGTCCCCCAGAAGGCGATAAAGCGCATCGGAAAAGCTGCGCCCGTCCCGCGCCATGTCCGTGATGGTTTGCGGCAGCGCAGCAACGATCGCCGGATCGAAGGCCGCAATGCCCATGCCGTGGTCAGGATGCAAGTGCGTCACATAGACGCGGATGACCGGCTTGCCCGTCAGCCCTTCTGCCACTGCTTTGAGCGCCCGCCCATAGCGAAGCGAAGGGCCGCTATCGACCAGCACCGTGCCGACCGGCGTATCGATGATCGCGATGTTCGCGATGGCTCCGCCATTGGAAAAGTGGATGGGTGCATCGTCGCCATGAATCATCCATATGCCGTCGGCTACCGCTATGGGATGGATGGGATAGGTGCTGTTCGCCATGCCAGCCGTCGCCGGTAGCGCCAGTCCAGCGAGCATGGCCCGACGCGTCATCTTCATGGCTGCGCCGCCATGGCCGAGGCGGATTGTCGCTCCACCGGCACTTTGGCGGCATAGGTCCGCCCGTTTGTATCAAGCGCCACGATCGACAAGATGGCACCAGGCGCGGCGCGGGGCATGAGGGTGATCGCCGGATCTTCCGAAACCGACGCAAAGAGCGCCATCTGGCCCAGCATGGTTCCGCTGTCCGACCGCACGGTCATCTCCTCGATCGCATAGGTGGGGATATTGGCCACCAGCCCCGTATCCATCGGATGTTGGAAGGTGATACGCAGACGGCTGCTGCCCGGCGTCCCCATGGGCCAGGCTTCCCCCCGCATCTCGCCCAGATGGGCCGCCCAATCGCCTGTGATGCGACCGACCGGCGGTGCCGAACAGCCGCCACCCGCCGCATCGACCCAACCGCCCGCCACCAGCCACTGTCCGCTGGCCAGTTGCACCGCGCCCCTTACCGGGGTCCGCTGATCCAGCTTGATGCGGGTCGCGATATAGGGTTCCGCCAGATCCGGGCGATAGTCGATCGCGATCGGTATCGGGTTGAGATCGGCGAAGATCACCATGCGCGTCACTGGCCCCACGCCCCGCGCATCCAATGCCACGGGAAAGCTGCGCTGGTTTTCGGCCATCTGCGGATAGAGCAACTGGATCCGGGGATCGAACCGCACCGGGTCATCTCCGAAGATCAGCCGCGCATGCGCGGTCCACATCGGCGATTGCAACGGATCGTCGGGGTAGGGATGCTGAGCAAGCGCGGGCGTCGCCATCGCCAGTGGCAGCATGGCTGTCAGAAGCTGCAAAAACCTGCACCGCGCCATGACCTTCTCCCAAAGTCCAAGCCTAAGGTGAAGCGAAAGCGGCTACCATTGCACCTTTGGTCACGCAGCGGGGAGAGAGAGATGGGCGTGAGGGGCAAGGCGATAGCTGCGATGCTTGCGCTGGTTGCGACCGGCGCACAGGCCGCGCCAGGGGACGACGCGCTGTTCGGGGCGCATGGTTATCGCGTCGCGCATTATCGCGCGCCCGTTTCCCGGCCCCCCAATGGTGTCGGGCGGATCGCCCCCGCCGCGGTCGCCCTGCTGCGGCCTGATATCGACGCGATCCTGATCGACGTCCTGCCCGCCGAGGGCGGTCATCGCGAAGTCGATGGACGCTGGCACCTGGCCCGCGAACGACCGAGCATCCCCGGCGCACACTGGTTTCCGGAAGCGGGGCGCGGCGACATCTCGCCCGCGATCGACCGATGGTTTCAAGATGGCCTCGTCCGCCTGACCGGGGGTGCTAGGGACCGCATGATCATCACCTTTTGCCTTGCCGATTGCTGGATGGGCTGGAACGCGGCGCGCCGCCTGCGGGCGCTCGGCTATGCCAATATCTGGTGGCTGGCGGAGGGCACTGACGGCTGGCGCGACCTTGGTCGTCCGCTGATAAACGCTCGACCGGAGGAGGGATAGGACCAAGGTGCAATTGCACACTTCAGCCATTGCGCCATTGATCTGGCGGACCGCGCTTTTGCGCCCATAATATTAGGAGAGATGCCATGTTTCATCGTTGGACGCTGCGCGTGGCGCTGGCCGGCCTCATGCTGGGCGGCACCGTTCTTCCAGCTTCGGCCAAGGACATCATAGTCCACATGAAAAACAAGGGCGCAGAGGGCGCGATGGTGTTCGAACCCGCCTTTGTGAAGGCCGCGCCGGGCGACGCGATCCGCTTCCAGCCCACCGATGCCAGCCATAATGCCGAAACCATGGCCACGATGCTGCCAGCGGGCGCGACGCCGATGAAGGGGGGCATGAACAAGGAAGCGGTGCTGACCGTGACCAAGTCCGGCCTCTATGGCATCAAATGCATGCCACATTATTCGATGGGCATGGTCGCCCTGATCCAGGTAGGCAAACCCACCGCCGCAGACATCGCGGCGGCAAAGGCGATCAAACTTCCGCCCTTCGCCGCCAAAAGAATGACCGCGATGCTGACCAAAGTTCGGTAGTTCACGACTGTTTCAACTTTGTGCGCGGGCGCAACATGAAGGCAATATTCGACGGCGGTAGGAGCCTGGTCTCGCCGGATAGGGAGATGCGGGCGAACGGCAATCTGGATCGCCGCAAGTTGATTTGGACATTAACATTGCGGTGCAGTTCCGAATGGCCGATCCGAGCGTAAGCTGACTTTCCAACATCAATATCGGAATGGCGTGAGTTGATCGACTCCCGCCGGATTGGCAGGAGACAGACTTCACCCGAGAAACGAGTATTTTGTGACGAGAAGCGAACGAAGGCCATCGGCAGCTCGCCGCTAGCTTATCGATTCCGGCATGGCAAATCCCCTGTTCAGTGCCGGGCGCAATTCGAGCGACAGCATAATAGCGCGCTGCAATTTTGATATCGTCCTCAGATTGGCAAGCATGGTCAAATCTGTAGACTGACCGCAAAGCTCATCTCTGGAGACTCCAAATGCCCCGCGTAGCGCTTTATGCCCGCTATTCCGACGATAAGCAGAGCCCTGCATCCATCGACGACCAGTTTTTGATATGCCGTGAACAGGCGGCGCGCGAAGGCTGGCGGATTGTCGCCAATTATAAGGATGCAGCGATCTCCGGCGCGAGCGTCATACTCCGTCCAGGCATCCAGTCACTTTTGCAGGATGCGCAGATGGGGCGCTTCGACATCCTGCTTGCTGAAGCTCTAGATCGCGTATCGCGCGATCAGGCTGACGTAGCCACGCTCTACAAGAATCTCCAGTTCGCCGGCGTCAAAATCGTTACGCTGGCCGAGGGCGAAGTTTCCGAACTGCATGTCGGCCTCAAGGGCACGATGAACGCGCTATTCCTCAAGGATCTTGCGAAGAAGACCCATCGCGGTCTGCGCGGCCGCGTCGAGAAGGGTAAATCCGGGGGCGGGCTTTGCTTTGGCTACGACGTCGTGCGGCGCTTCTCGAGCGAAGGCGAACCTGTGCACGGCGAGCGGAGTATCAATGCCGCGGAAGCTGAAGTCATTCGCCAGGTTTTTCGACAGTTCGCCAACGGGCTCAGCCCCCATGCAATCGCCTGCCGTCTGAATGACTCTGGGATTTCAGCCCCAACGGGCAAGCTGTGGACATCGACCACGATCCGCGGCCACGTCAAACGTGGCACCGGCCTCCTCAACAATGAGCTTTATATCGGCAAACTTGTCTGGAACCGGCTGCGCTATCTGAAGAACCCGCAAACCGGCAAGCGGGTCTCCCGCATCAATCCCAAATCCGAATGGATTGTGACCGAGGTTCCTGATCTGCGGATCGTGGATGAAGAACTCTGGCAGGCCGTGAAGGCGAGGCAGGAAAATATCGCGATCCAATATGCCGACGCATCGAGGCAACCCGCTCCGCCCATAAAGCCCTCAATCGAACGCATCGCCCGAAAAGCCTTCTCTCCGGCCTGGTTTACTGCGGCTGCTGCGGCGGTCCTTATTCCCTTCGCGGGCAGGGGCGGTTTGCCTGTTCGAACCATGCTGATACGAAAAGCTGCTCGAACGGGCATAGCATCACGCGCGACAAACTCGAAGCGCGCGTCCTTGATGGTCTGTGCGATCGCATGATGACCCCCGAGGTCGCGGCAGAGGCCATTCGGACCTATGTCGAGGAGAGCAACCGCATCAATCACCAGCGCCGCGCGCAGAAATCGCCGATCGAACGGATCTGCAGAAAGTCCTCAAGGCGATCAACGGCCTTGTGACACTCGCGAAAGAAGGCAAGGGCACACGCGCGCTTGTCGATGAGCTTTTGGAGTTGGAAGCCCAAGAGGATGCGCTCCGCGCCCGGCTCGCTGCGGCATCGGTGGATGTGCCCGACATCCATCCCAACATCTCCGAGATTTATCGGCGCAAGGTCGAGCGACTGACGCATTCACTATCACAGCCAGAGGAGTGCCAGGAAGCCGCCGATGCGTTGCGGGCGCTGATCGAGCGGATCGACCTTACGCCCGGCGCGAAGCGCGGTGAGGTCAACGCCATGCTCTACGGCGAGTTTGGCAGGATCCTGGAGTGGATCGAGCAGCGTCGAGTGGCCGAGAATGCACAAAGCCCCGGCGCTTTGGCGTCGGGGCTTTGTGGAATGTCGGTTTCGGTGGTTGCGGGAGCTCGCAACCATCTTAACTTGCATTTCCCCGCGTACGCGCCTTTTGACGACAACCGGTTGAAAATCATTTCCGAATATCTGGAATTTTTTAATGTTGCGCCATGCTTGTACCAAACGGCAGCCTGACAGACGATCGCTTTAACATATCTATTATTATCGAACTTTAGATTTGTAAGCGCAACTTAGAGATGTCACTGCCCGCAATTTAGAGACGTCACTAACCGGGACGGCTCGCGATCCTGGTGGCATGGTCTCCTGCCAGTCAGGAGATGCGCTTATGACGGTGGTGGCTATGAGCCATGGCGAGCTTTCAAGATACGATACCCTGCGGCGCTTTGAGCGCGGCGAACTGCGAATAGAAGACGCAGCCATGTTGCTTGGCGTCTCGCGCCGGCAGGTCTACCGCTTGCTTGGTCGATTACGAAGCGATGGTCCCGAAGCGCTGGTTTCCTGGAAGCGTGGCAGGCCTAGCAATCGGACCTTCAGTGCCGAGTTTCGGACGCGCGTCGTCGATCTCGTCAGAGAGAACTATAGCGATTTCGGGCCGACGCTTGCGGCCGAGTATCTGGCGGAGCGACACAAGATCACCATTCGCACGAGACATTGCGCAAATGGATGATCGCGGAAGGTTTTTGGAAGGACCGTGACGCGCGGCGCCCTCGTCCCTACCAGCCTCGCTATCGCCGGGATTGCCGGGGCGAGCTGATCCAGATCGACGGCTCGAAGCACTGGTGGTTTGAGGATCGCGGGCAGCAATGCACCCTGCTCGTCTATATCGATGATGCGACCAGCGAACTGATGCATCTCAAGATGGTCGAGAGCGAGAGTACGTTCGCCTACATGGATGCAACTCGGGAATACATCGAGGCACACGGCAAGCCTGTGGCATTCTATTCGGACAAGCACTCGGTATTCCGCAACAATACAGCGTCAGCCAAGGGCGATGGCATGACGCATTTCGGCCGTTCGATGGAGGCGCTCAACATCGAGATCATCTGCGCGCATTCCCCGCAGGCCAAGGGCCGTGTCGAGCGTGCCAACGCTACGCTGCAGGACCGTCTGGTCAAGGCGATGAGGCTGGAAGGTATCTCGACCATCGCCGCAGCGAATGCATTCCTGCCGGGCTACATGGTCACGCACAATGCCAGGTTCGCCAAGGCGCCTTTCGACGAACGCGATGTTCACCGCCCGCTGGCATTGCATGAGAATCTGCGCACCGAGATGGTATGGCGCGAATGGCGCTCGGTTACGTCCTCGCTGACGCTGCACTACAACAAGGCGATGTTCATTCTGGAGCCGACCGAGATCAGCCGCCCTCTCGCCGGCAAGCGGGTCGAGGTTTGCGAGTTCCCGGACGGCGCGCTGGAGATCCGGCACGGGGAACACTCCCTGCCCTACCGCGTGTTCGACAAGATCCGGCAGGTCAACCAGGCCGCGATCGTCGACAACAAGCATCTGGATGCGGCGCTGGCGATGGCCAAGCTGCTGCAGGAGCAGTTGCCGGCCCGCAAGCGCAACAACAACGAGCCGTGCCGCAGTTCTCAGGGACCACACATATTTCCTGCCCCGCCGGCATCAGCTGACGCAGAGCCGGCCAAGCGCCGCCGTGGTCGACCGCCTCTCGCTCGCCGCAATCCAACGGTGGCTTACATGAAGGAGCGGACGGGATAGCCAAGCCCGCGCTAAAAGCGGCCTGTCGGCTCACGCCCCATTGCGGACATTGCGGTCCCACCGTCACGTGATACGTTGTAATGATGGAATGGCTTGCAATCATAACGCCTCCGGCGCTTTGGCTGAAAGCCGCGTACGCTTCTCCGTATATAAAAACATATCGGGATGGAATGTCGCTCGCGTTGTCCATCGCCTCAGGCTTGCTCGCTTTTGCAGCGCTCAGATGGAGCTATTTGCCGCTTCTAATCTGCTCGGGTGTCGCGATGGCAGCTATGCTCGCCGCCATGCTTTGGCCGCCCGCCAACTCTGCGGAAGAGCAAAGGAGAGTGGCTAAGCGGAAGGTCCGCTAGCCACCCCTTCTCGCCATACACCCGAACCATTGTGGATCGCGAAAGCGGCCATTGAGGGGGCCCACTGCAGGGCAGCGGGTCCGGGGTGCACCACCCACAAGCCTGTGCACCAGCAGGGTCAGCGCTGCGCAAGATGGCGGGGCTGCGCGCTGCCCCTGCTGCATCAAGCGGTGACATTTCTATCTTGCACAACAAGTGACTTTTCTAAATGGCAGGAACAAGATTTGTAGCAGGGCGGATTCTAGATTGAAGTGCGAATTCCTTGGATTTCTATGGGGTTTCCCCTTTTCAAGGAATGCGAATGCTGGGCAGATATTATCACCTGGGATTGGACGAGCGGGGAATATTATATCGTCTGGTGCAGACTGGGCGAAGCGTAAAGCAGGCGGCGATGGAATTGGGGCGGCACCCCTCGACACTTTATCGCGAGATCAAACGCAACCGGCATCTGGATGAGGAGCCGCTGTTCCGCGGCTATTTCCCTACGATCGCGCAGACCAAGGCTACGGGTCGCCGTGTGCGCGGCGCCAAAGTTGCGCGCCATCCTGAACTGGCCATCTATATCATGGATCGTCTGGCAGCGGCCTGGTCCCCCGAACAGATCGCTGGCTATGTTCGCCGCCATCGCCTGGCCGGTCTCTCCATATGCCACGAGACGATCTATCAATATGTCTATGGCGGCGAAGGTAGTGACCAGGGATTGTGGCGTTTCCTGCCTCGCGCTCGCCGCTCACGACGTCGGCGCTATGCCCGCAAGCCGCGAGGTGTTCATATCCCGCTGGCTAACACGATCAAGGCGCGGCCTGCGGAGATCGGCCATCGGACCAGCTTTGGGCATTGGGAAGGCGACTTGGTGGCTTTCCGACAGGAATTTGGCAAAGCGAACCTGACGTCGCTGGTTGAACGGCGTAGCCGATTTACGATCCTGACGCGCAATCCGAGCCGTCACTCGGCCGGTGTCATGGCGGGTATCGACAGGCAGTTGAAGGCCCTGCCCTCTTCCCTTCGCCAAAGCATAACTTTCGACAGGGGAACGGAATTTGCCGCCTTTCTAACCCTGCGAGAGAAACTCGGCATGACCAGCTATTTTTGTATGCCATCAGCGCCATGGCAAAAGGGCAGCGTCGAAAACAGCAACGGCCGAATACGGCGCTTTCTACCGCTCGATACTGACATCGCGCTGGTGTCGGACAAAGAGCTCCAGGCGCTGGTTGACCGGCTCAACAACACGCCCCGCAAATGCCTCGACTACCGAACGCCGCAGGAGGTGCTGGGAGAGCAAATTGCCATCCTTCGGGCAGGGTAAATTTGGTCAGCCATGGTTGGGGCTCGCCCAACCATGGCTGAAGTGCTATGCAAGCCACGGAAGTCGCACTTCAAATGGAAAGCGCAGCGCCCAATAGAAATGTCACCCCTCCGCTAGTTAGAGATGTCACTCTCGACGTCGCAGTGCGGGTCATCGGTGGAATCGCGTTCTTCTCGTTACTGTTGCGACACGGACGTCACGCTCTTGCTTAACCGCATCCAAGTGCTGTGACCGGAAAACGTAACCGGATTTCCAGGCCATCGGTCCGCCAGTTACGCTGGATCGCCCCATTCAGTCCTTGGACCGAGACTTGCTCAAGTTTCGTTCCAAAACCCTCCGTCGAGGGAGAGGGCGCGGGTCCTCCGGATTCCGTCCACAAAATCTCCACTGTCGAGCCTTCCGACGAAACCCCAACGCTCAACCTACCTTCGATCACGGACAGCGCGCCATACTTCGCCGCATTGGTGGCAAATTCATGCAGCAGAAGTGCGAGAGATGTGAGCGGCCGATCGCTCACTGTTATCTCAGCTCCATGAACCTCGACATCAGCAAGGTCTAGGTACGGCTCTAGCACGCCCGAAATCAAGGAGAGTAACGTGGTACTTCCGAGATGATCGCCGTTTTCAGAGAAGTCGGGCAGTGTGAGGGCATGGGCCCTGGCGAGCGACGAGATTCGACCCTCAAGTGTCGCCGCGAGCTCTTCCACACTCTCCGCGCTGCGCGCGCTCAAAGCTACCAGACCAGAGGTCAACGCGAACAGATTCTTAACACGATGGTTCATCTCTCGCAGCAACAACAGCTGGCGTTGGGCTGCGCGCTTTCCATCGGTGACGTCGCGCAAAATCTTGGATGCGCCAATGATGTTTCCATCCTCGTCACGAACTGGCGACACCGTCACCGAAACCTCCACAATTTCCCCGTTTTTTGCGCGACGAATCGTTTCGAAATCGTCGATTCGCTCGCCCCGTCGGAGCTTGCTGATGATGTCCACCTCCTCGGCGAGGCAGTCATCCGGTATGATCTTGGTGATCGGTTGTCCGATAATTTCTGTAGCCTCGAACCCTAAAAGCCGCTGTGCGCCGCGGTTCCAACTCGTGACAATCCCGTCGAGCGTTTTGCTCAGTATGGCGTCATGAGAATTCTCTACGATCGCCACGAGCCAGGCATTCGACTCCTGCGCTTCCCGGTGTCGTAACAGGTCACTCTGACGGCAGGCCTCATCGCACAGCGTTGCGTCGGCGGTTTTCGATCGTGGTAGCGTGGATGGGTCGCGTTCCTTCATTGCGCCTGCGGTCCTACCTTATTCGATCGCATAAGTCTCTCTCAGATGCCCGCCGTTGCGCGGCATAAAGTCGGAAGCTGTCAGCTGATCACGCTTCTGCAGCTGCGGGGCAATGCATGGCTCCCGCGCCCCGCCCCGCCGTTTAGCCATGGGCAAAGAGAGCGACCGAGGGAGGCGAAGCTGGTGAGCGGTGAGGATTGAGGAGGAGCTTAGAAAATGACAGATTTAGAGCCAAATGAAACGGACGATGGGCGTCGGCAACGCCAAAAGGCGCTTGCAAGGTGGGAAAACGAGGGCGGCTTCTCCCCTCCTACTGAACCGGATAAAATCCCGGCGCTGTCCTGCTTATATTGCTGCGCGTGCTTACCGCCGACCAAGCCTATGGAGGCCTAAAGCCGGAGATTTTGATCCTCATTGCCGGCATGGTGGTGATCGGCATCGCGTTAGAGGAGAGTGGCCTCGCCGCGGCCGTTACCGGAGCGCTGGTGGGTTCCATGCGCGAGGTCGGGCCGCTGACCGCATTGATCGTTCTTTACGGACTTACGATGGTCCTGACGGAATTGCTGTCCAACGCCACTGTCGCCGTCTTGGTCCTGCCCGTCGCCGTCGCTCTCGCTGACAGCCTTGGGGTAAGTCCACGCTCTTTTATCGTGGCCGTCATGATGGCCGGGAGCGCGGCTTTCGCCACTCCCTTTGGGTACCAGACAAACGTAATTGTCTATCAAATGGGCGGTTATCGCTACATGGATTTCGTGCGTGTCGGATTGCCGCTCAATCTACTGACCTTTGCCGTTGCCGTTTTGGCGATACGAGCTTTCTTCCCCTTTTGAATAGCTGACGCGCCGAACTCTTCAAGAAGATCGCGTGCAAAATCAGCTTCCCTTGATGCGATCGACCAGCAAGTCAAAGTTTCGTGTGGCGGCGAAGGGTGTCTTGAAACAAAATATTGAAGCGCCATATCAAACCTATGGTCGTCGTTGAAACAAAATCCAGCTTAGAGCGCTGCCGCAAAATCTGCGGATAACCGGACGCGCGCATCGCCAGCGCTAGCGTCCGGGCATTTACGGTCAGCGTTACGTCGGCTTTAAGAGCCTGATTCATAATTATCCGATGAAATTTCATAGTCTTGCGATGCGACGCGCGAATAGCTGGATGGAAGCTATGAACAGCCACGCAGTTGCCGATGCGATGGTCTGTTCAAAGTCCTTGGCGAGCCGACGGTTGCGGTTCAGCCAAGCCAGTGTTCGCTCGACGACCCAGCGGCGCGGAAGAACCACGAAGCCTTTTGCAACATCGGATCGCTTGACGATCTCGACAGTCCATTTGCCGGTACGCCGGAGGGCTTCCCTGAGCTTGTCGCCAGCATAGCCGCCATCGGCAAAGACATGGCGCAGCCATGGAAAGCGGTGGATGATTTCACGCAGGACCAGCGGCGCGCCGTCGCGGTCCTGAATGTCGGCGGTATGGATCACCGCATGAACCAAATGGCCCTCGGTGTCGGTGAGGATGTGGCGCTTGCGCCCCTTGATTTTTTTGCCCGCGTCAAAGCCGCGAGGGCCGCCACTTTCCGTTGTTTTCACGCTCTGACTATCGATCACGCCAGCACTGGGCGAAGCCTCGCGGCCYGTCGCTTCACGCGCCATCAACAGCAGRGTATGATTGAGCGAGAGCCACAGTTTGTTATCGCGCCACAGGTAAAACCAGCGCCGAACCGTCGAGACCGGCGGAAAGCAGGGCGGCAGCATTCGCCACGGCAGCCCCCCACGCAGCAGATASAGGATCGCCTCGACGATCCGTCGCAGCGGCCATTTGCGCGGACGGCCYACGTGGGAGGGTGGCGGCAAGAAMGGTTCGAGCACCGACCATTCGGCATCGGTCAAATCGCTTGGCAAAGTCAGTCCCGCGCGGGCATATTGCGCCCGAGTGGTATCRGTCCACATCGTTGATCTCCGGAAGTTTGTTGCAAAACCCCTGAATCAACGACTGCGGCAAGCGTCAAGCTAACCCACTGATACCACTCAACTTAGTTTCGGATCGGGCTCTGAGCTCGACTTTGTACGTTTTTGGTCAGGTCCAGGTCCAGAAGATGCTGTTTTCAGCGATGTGGTCGAGGGCCTGATCGAGTGGCAAGACGCATCCGCCCATATCGTCAATATCTTCCCATTGTCGCCGGTGTGACCAGTAGCCAAGCCTGACGTCGTCGCGCGTGCCGACAGGTTTGAGACGGGCGATCGGTGCCTCCGTTTCCAACAGGTAAAGGTGGTAGGCGCCCTTGTCCTCGTACCAGCCCACGCCGCCGCCGTTGGCCGCGTCGAAAGTTTCGATGCGCATAATGATTTCGTCGTCTTTCATGGAGCATCCATAGCTGCCTTCAGGTCACAGCGTATCCGATTCAACTGGCCGCATGGCAACAGCCCAAGCGTTGCGCCGTGCTTCGGTTAGGATTCCAAGCATGAGATGTTGGACCAGAACAAGGCCGTTATCGGCGATCCCGTCCCCCAGATCTTGCGCCAATGGCTGCAAGCATGGCGTCCCTGCTTTACGGCCCCCAGTTGGGAGCATGTACTCGTTCTTGTGATGGGCGGCCTGCTGGCCACCGGCAAACGAACCGTTACGTCTTGCCTGCGTGTGACCGGCCGAGCCCATGCTGCCAATTTGCAACCTATCACCAGATCCTCAACCGTGCCCGCTGGAGCTCCCGTGCCGTTGCCAGGCGACTGCTCAGCATCGTGGTCGAACGGCTCGTGCCAGAGGGCCCTGTGGTCATCGGTATGGACGACACCATTGAGCGGCGATGGGGGCGCCGGATCACCGCACGGGGTATCTACCGCGACCCGGTCCGCTCCAGTCACGGCCATTTCGTCAAAGCCAGCGGACTGCGCTGGCTCAGCTTCATGGTGCTCACCCCGGTGTCATGGACCCGCCTGATCAAGGCACTGCCAGTCTTGACGTTGCTCGCTCCTTCGGAACGATCGAACCGTCAACGCGGCTGTCGTCATAAATTGCTGACGGACTGGGCCCGGCAGGGCGCGCTGCAGCTGTCTCGCTGGCTGCCGGGTCGCGGATCATCTTCATTGGCGACAGCAGCTTTGCTGTCCACGAACTGGCACATGCGATCGTCCGCCGGGCCACACTCATCAGCCGACTGCGGCTCGACGCCAACTTGTTTGCACAGCCTGCGGGGCGAACGGCACGCACGATGGGGCGACCGGCGCAGAAAGGGCGAGCATTACCAAAACTCAAGACCCTGCTCGCCAACCCGGCGACACGCTGGACCAGCATTCTCGTCTCTGCCTGGTATGGCCATCTCAACGGCAAGACGCTCGAGATCACATCTGACATCGCCTTATGGTACAGGCCCGGCACACCGGTCTTGCCGGTCCGCTGGGTCCTGGTTCGCGATCCTGACGGAAAGCGCGGCCCGCAAGCCTTCTTCAGTACCGACATCACCCTCGAGCCCGCCGAGATAATCGCCCTCTACGTCCGACGATGGCAGATCGAGGTCACCTTTGCAGAAACCCGTGCTCACCTGGGTGTCGAAACACAGCGCCAGTGGACCGACAAAGCCATAGCGCGAACCACGCCGGCGCTGCTGGGTCTCTACAGCCTTATATCGCTATGGGCCTGCGATCTGTTGGCCACTAAAAGCACCCCTTATTCCGCCGCCTGGTATCGAAAAACCAGCCTGACCATTCAGTGACGCCATCGGAGCCGTCCGCCTCCAACTCTGGGGTTGGCGACATTAATCAAACACTCCCCCGCCGCACCCCAGAACCGCACTATATTCCCACGACCCGCCTAAAGCGCATGGCTCAGGCACTATGCTTTGCTACCTGATTGTACAAAGTCGAGCTAAGAGATTTGGTATTAGTTCCTGCGGTCGAAATTTAAAATTTTCTTTATTAAAACGACAGTTTTTGTGGCGGATCCGCCTGCTTGGTTCGTCTGAAAGTGAGTAGCGGCAGTTAAACCGCGCAATCAGGGGAACAGCAATGCGTAACCATAAAGTCATGGCAGGGCTTAGCCTTGCCACGTGCCTTGTTTCGCCGCGTGAAACGCTCGCTGCAATCAATGCGCGGCCTGCTCTATCTTTTGAAAGCGGATTTGAAACCATTGTCCAGTCCGCTGGTCGTGCAGCGCCCCGTTCACTTATTGCGGGTGAAGCCTTGCATGCCGCTCCGATGACTGAGGCACAATCAACGCCCGGCACCGCAACGGCTTCCGTCGAGGCGGATACCGATGATACAACAGCCACAGTCATCGTCACCCGGCACCCCGTCAGACCCACCCGCACCCGTCGCTGAAAGCTTGGCGCCGATCGATGTATTTTAGTGCAAAAAGATCTGGAAGCTAGCGGCAAAGCAGTCGGTGCGCGCCCTCCTCGGTACGCTCGTG
>NZ_JEMV01000046.1 GCF_000588875.1 Sphingobium sp. Ant17 | reverse complement strand
CCCTTGGGAACGACGATGCCAAACGTCTTCATGACCCCGCGGATCTGATTGCTCAGCTGCGTTGAGATGGTAAGCAACAGGTTGCGGGCGCCCACCAGTGTGCGGGTCAACATGGCGTCGAACGACTTCACCCGGACCGCCTTGTAAAAGCCGGCTTCTGCCAGTTGGGCCAGACCGTCAGCATCATTGGCATCAGTCTTGTTGAGCGTCTCGTTCAATATTTTCTGCGCATGGCGCGCTTCGATGCAGATCGCGGGAACTCCCGCCGCCGTTAATGCATGATAGAACCAGGTCGACAATGGACCTGTCTCGAATACCACCCGCTCCGCATGCGGGGCGTGTTTGCGGACTATCTGCGCCAGGATCTGGGGATCCGATGCGCACTTGCCGCGCCAGATCCGTTTTCCATCCTGACGAATGGAGATCGCGGTATCTTTTAGTGAAACGTCAAAGCCTATATACTGTTTCATGGTTGCTCTCCGTGCGATGCTTGGGCCCGGTGCCAATCGTGAGCCCGTTTTTCCATCATATCGGGGGGCAACCACCCCTGTCAGCTATATCAAAATGCTGATGCCCGGGACGAATCGCGCCGCGATTATCCCATGTTTTGTGTCCCAGTCCTTACAGCGTCGTCACGCCCTCATTCAGCCGCACCACGGTCTTGCCCGTGGTCACGCCCGACATCAGGTTGATGAAAGCGGTAGGCGCATTTTCAATACCCGTGGTCACATTCTCCTGCGCGATCAGCGCGCCCGACCGAATCCACGCCCCCAGCTGCGCCTCGGCCTCTTCCAGCATGTCGAGATGTTCATAGGCCAGGAACCCGCGCATCGTGATCCGATTGACCAGCACCTGCCACAGGTTACGGATCGGATAGGGTTCGTCATGATTATTATAATTGGCCATCATGCCGCAGGTCACGATCCGCCCGAACGCCGCCATGTTGGGCAGCATCGTGTCGAGGATCAGCCCGCCAACATTGTCGAAATAGACATGCGCCCCGTCGGGACAAGCCGCCTTGATCGCGGCGTCCAGGTCTGGCTCGGCGCGATAGTCGATCGCCGCGTCGATGCCGAACGTGCCGGTGATCAAGTCCGCCTTGTCCTTCGATCCGACGATGCCGACCGACCGGCAACCCGACAGCTTGGCGACCTGGCATCCCACGCTGCCGACCGCGCCCGCCGCCGCGCTCATGACGACGGTGTCGCCCGCCCGCATTTCGCCGATCCGCTTCAACCCGACATAGGCCGTGATGCCCGACCAGCCGAGCGCGCCCATATAGGCGGTCAATGGTACGCTAGGGTCGATATGGACATTTTCGATCGCGAAATTGCCGGGGTTCAGGATCGAATATTCTTCCCACCCGACAAAGCCCCGGCCATAATCGCCTTCCTTGAAGCCCGCGTTGCGCGACTGGATCACCCGGCCCAGCACCATGGTGGGGATGACGCCGCCGATCGGCGTCGCGGGCAGGTAGCTGTCGTCGCGATCGTCCAGCATCCCGCGCACCGCCGGATCGATGGCGAACACCTCGTTCTGGATCAGGATTTCGCCCTCTTCCAATTCGCGCACCTGCCCTTCGACGAGGCGAAAATTCTCCGGCACGGGCACGCCATGCGGGCGCGAGGCAAGGACGATCTGGCGGTTCAGCAAGGCGGTTCTCCAGGTTGAGCGCGCGTTGGGCGCGTCTTTGACCCCGCTATGCCCTGCCCCGTCCCCACGCGACACTGGCGAAATGCACAGCTGTCCTGCGGACAAAATCCTCCCCTGGCAGGGGAGGATTTTTGCCGATCCAGCGCCACCTCATGTAGAAATTCCAAACGCCGTCATCAAAAAACAAGCACGCGAAGCCGTGACTTCGCGTGCTCTAGGGAATCGCGCTACGGGAGGGGGGAGATCAGCGCGAAGCGTATTGACGACCTTTGCCAGCGACGGCCCAGCGCTGCGGCGTTGCACCCGGCGCGGTTTCACGCACGAAACACTGGCCCCGGAGCGACTGCACGATCCGGCAGGCACTCAGCGCATCGGCCCGGCTGGCAAAACCACTGATCGCGAGACGGTGGAAGGTCTTGCCCTTCACGGTCGCCCGGCTGGTCAGCACGGGGAAGGCCGACAGCATGGCATTACCGCCCGCCATCTGCATCCATTTTTCCTTGGCGACCGCCGCACTGTCATAAGCGCCCAGTTGGACCACCCAATCGCTCGCGCCAGTGGCGACCGGCTTGATGATCGCCGCCTTCTGTAGCTGTGCCGTCGGCGCGTATGCGACCGCAGGCTGAACCTTGGCGCGCGTCTTGGACGCAACCGCCTTGTCCGCCCGATCCTCCACGACGAAGTCGCGTACAGCGACCCGTACAGGCTTGGGGTCTGCCTTGATGACCGGCGCAGCCTCGACCATTGGCGCGGCTACGGCGACCTGCATTGGTGTCTGCGTTTCGACTACCGGCATCGGATCGGCCTGCGCCATTTCGACCGGCGCTGCAGCGGCGGATGGCGACGACAAGGCCAATGCAAGCGGCTGACCCCCATCATTGGGATCGATCGTGACGCCCATCAGCGCCGCAACGCGCATCGGCGCGAGCGAGGGTTCGGCGATCTGCGCCCAGTCGGAAATCCGCTTGTTCGCGGCCAGCGGCGCCATGTCCATGCCCGCGACCATCCGCGCATCCTTCCAGCGTCCGGCCAGCGCATAGGCATAGGCCAGATTCTGGCGCGTGCGCGCGCTCGCCGATGGATCGTGAATGGCTTGCGAGAGCACCCGCACGCCTTCCTGCGCATCGCCCGCGATCGCCATGGCCAGGCCATAGTCCCCGGCAGGAACCGAGCCAGCATGCGTAATCAGCAGGTCGCGCGCGGCATCCGACCGCCCCTGCGCCACCTGCACCAGCGCCAGATTGACGATCGTGCCGACGTCGCCATTGCCCAGTGTCATGGCATCGCTCAGCGCCGCTTCCGCCGAGGCAAAGCGCCCCGCCTGCACATAGGCGCGACCCAAAAGTTGGCGATAGGCGGCATTGTCGGGCGCGAGTTGTACGGCGGCTTCGGCAGCGGCAACCGCCTTGGTCGCGTCGCGCGACGCCAGCGCCTTTTCCGCGATCGCGGCCTGCTTGGCGGGATCGCCCTTCGGCTGGCCGAGCGACGCCGACGGGCGGAATGCCGCTCCAGTGCAGCCAACCATGGTGGTCGCGACGAGCAGCGATGCGATCGCCGCCTTGCCGAATGTCGTGCGCTTCATATGCCTACCCACCTTCTATGCCTTGTCGCTGCGCATGTGCGGCAGCTGCTGAGTCAGCCGGTCGATTTCCGGCAACGTGTCGATGAAGTCATCGAGCGCCTGCGTCACAATCTGTTGCGCCGACCGTCCCGTGACGGCGCAGGCCAGGCGCAGTTTCAAATGGCGTTCGGCCTCCAGCCGCAACGTGAAGGCAATTTTGCGGCCCGGTGCGGGTGCCGCCTTCTGGCGCGGTGTCGACGCAGCGCCGATCCGCTCGGCCAATTCCTCACGCGCCAGGACAACCGGCGGCAACGGGGGTGCGGCCATGGGTGCTGTCATCGGCGTCAGGCCAATCGCGACTGGCGGTTCCTCGGACGGCATCGGCACGGGCTCCACATCGAAACCCATGTCGTTCCAGCCCAGATCATCCTGCAGCACGGCATTGCCGACGGTGCGGCCAAGGCCCATCATCGGACGGCGCATCGCGGGCTGGGCCGCACCCTTGCGGGCCAGCAGGCCCGATGTCAGCGATGCGAGCGGTTTGGGTTCGGCCATGACGCCTGTCCTCCCTTACTGGCCGATCACGCGGCGGCCAAAGCCCCCGCCGGTCGGGCGAGCCGCGACGGTGCCGACGCTGCCCTGGGGCACGGAAAAGACCGTGCGGCGGAAATTCTTTTCCAGCCGGTCCGACACATAGGACCACAGCTGAACCACTTCGGCGGCGGAGCGCCCCTTGGGATCGACCTCCATCACCGTGCGTCCGTCGATCATCGACGCGGCAAAATCGGTTCGATGGTGCAACGTCACTGGCGCGACCGTGCCATGTTGCGACAGCGCGACGGCTGCTTCGGACGTGATCCGCGCCTTGGGCGTGGCACCATTGACCACGAAGATCAGCGGCTTGCCCGCACGTTCGCACAGATCGACGGTCGCTCCCACGGCGCGCAGGTCGTGCGGGCTGGGACGGGTCGGCACCACGATCAGTTCGGCGACGGAAACCACACTCTGGATGGCCATGGTGATGGCAGGTGGCGTGTCGATGACGGCCAGCTTGAAGCCTTGTTTGCGCAATATTTCCAGGTCCGCGGCCAGCCGCGCCACCGTCGTCTGGGCAAAGGCGGGAAATTCGGCCTCGCGCTCATTCCACCAGTCGGAGAGCGAGCCTTGCGGATCGATGTCGATCAACACGACGGGACCGGCTCCGGCAATCTGCGCCTGCACGGCGAGATGGCCCGACAAGGTGGTCTTGCCCGATCCGCCTTTCTGCGACGCCAATGCCAAAATCCGCAACGAATGTCCCCCCAGAAAATCCAGTTCCGGCCGGGCTTGCCACAGCTGCGCCTAAAAATTGGTTAACCGGGCTGGAAGTTTCCCTACCAAAAGATCAAGACCGTTAAGCGGGCATTATCCGTCGCCCCCTTTGCTAACGTGACCTTAACCTTGTTTGGGCATCACGACCGCAAAGCTGTTCGCGCAGGAGCATGGAACTATGACCTATCTTTGGAAAAGCATGGCGTTCGTTGCCCTGGTGGGGCTGGCCGTACCCGCTATGGCCGACGTCAAGGCTGGCGTGGATGCGTGGCAGCAGGGCGACTATGCCAAGGCGGTCGGCGAATGGCGGCCGCTGGCATTGGCGGGTGACCCCGACGCGCAGTTCAACATGGGCCAGGCGTACAAACTCGGCCGTGGTGTCCAGCCGGACCTCAATGCCGCGCTCGATTGGTATCGCAAGGCCAGCGCCCAGGGGCATTTGCGGGCCGAGGATAATCTGGGCCTGTTGATGTTCCAGCAGGGCGACAGGGCCAACGCCATGCCCTATCTTCAGCGCGCATCGACACGCGGGGAACCGCGCGCGCAATATATCGTCGGCACGGCCCTCTTTAACGGCGACCTGATGAACAAGGATTGGGTGCGCGCTTATGCGCTGATGACCCGCTCGGCGGCATCGGGCCTGTCTCAGGCATCGACCAGCCTTGCCGAGATGGACAAATTCCTATCCGAGGATCAGCGCAAGCAGGGGGTGACGCTGGCCGCAAACCTGGCATCGTCGGAAAAGGCCGGCGCGCTCGCCGCTGCCACGCCCGTCCCGGCAAAGCCTGCGCCCGTCAGGTCCGCCCCCTCGTCGGTGCGAACGACGGCGCTGCCGCCATCGACCACGAACCGGCCCGCACCGGTTGCGGCGCCACCAGCGCCCCGGCCTGCACCCAAGCCCGCGCCGCAGGTTGCAGTGGCAAAGCCAGTGCCGCGCCCTGCATCCTCCATCCCCGCGCCCGCCTCAGCGGGTGGCTGGCGCGTCCAACTGGGTGCGTTCAGTGAGGATGGCCGCGCCCGCGCACTTTGGAACCAGATGACCGCCAAAGTCAGCGGCCTGTCGGCCTATCAGCCTTATATGGTCAAAGCGGGCACCGTTACCCGCCTTCAGGTCGGCCCCGTCGCCAGCAGCAGCGACGCTACGCGCCTGTGCGCCAAGATCAAGGCCGCCGGTTCGGACTGCATGCCCAAGAAGATGTAATGAGGCGTTGATCAGCCCTACAAGACTCCTCCCCCGACCCCTCCCCGCCGGGGAGGGGAGATGAGCCCTAATCATCACATATTGCTCTCACCCGACCTGCTCCAGCATCCACGCGCGAAACTGTGCGACGGCGGGGTTTGACAGCGCATCGGACGGATAGGCCAGATAATAGGCCCGCTCGCTCGACAAGGGGCGGGCGAAGGGGATGACGAGCGCCCCTGCCTCCAGCTCCGGTTGAATCAGGAAGCTGGGGATCAGCGCCACCCCCGCGCCCGCCGCTGCCGCCTGCGCCAGCATCAGAAAATGTTCGAACGTCGGGCCAGGCGGCCTTGTGTCCCCATCCACCCCCGCCGCAGCGAACCAGCGCGGCCAGGCATCGCGCCGCGAACTTTGACTGAGCAGCGGCGCATCGAGCAGGTCAACGGGCGCGCGCAACGGATGTGCCGCAAGCCAGCCCGGTGCGCATACCGGCACGACATCCTCCCGAAACAGGAAATCCATCGCCACGCCCGGCCATTCCTGCGGCAGGCCGAAATGGATCGCGGCGTCGAAATCCTCCTGCGCAAAATCGAACGGCTCCGACCGCGCGGCAAAATCCACCACCAGTTGCGGATGCCGCGCGCTCAGATGCGGCAGGCGCGGCGCGAGCCATCGCATCCCGAAACTGGGCAGCGTCGCGATCCGTAAGGCCGATCCCGCCCGCCGCTGCGCCACCCCACGCGTCGCCCGCCGAATACCGTCCAGCGCGGGCGCGAGTTGCGCGGCATAGGCGTGCCCCGCTTCATTCAGCCGCACCCGCCGCCCGATCCGGTCGAACAGCGGCACTTGGATCAAGTCTTCCAGCAAAGCGATTTGCCGACTGACCGCGCTCTGTGTCAGGCCGATCTCGTCCCCCGCGCGCGAGAAGCTCTCATGCCGCGCCGCCGCCTCGAAACTGACCAGCGCCGTCATCGGCGGCAGCCACTTGCGGCCATCATTCATTCCCAAATCGCATCAACTGATGAGTGCTCCCCGTTTGCGTTGCCCATCCTATCCTGCGATACTGCGCCTGTCACCGGGAGCCTATCTATGTCGAATGCGAATATGCCCGTCATCGCCACACTGGCCAAGGCCGTGCTGGGCGATAGGGAGGGCACCAAGGCGCTGGACACGCTGCACGTCGCCCCCGCGCTCATGGCCGAGCGTGGCCCCACAGTGTCACGCGCCGCCTTTGCAATGGCGATGAACGTTGCGCTGTTCCATGATCTGCTGCGCCGGGTGCCGAGCGGCGCAACCTATGTCGCCGACACGCTGGCGCGCGGCGAGCGTGTGACCTTCGATCATGGCGCGCTGCGCACCATCCGCCTGCCCCTTGGCCCAAACGGCGCGCTGCCCGGCGGCGAGGACGCCTTCACGCGCATCTTTGTGCCGCTCGGCTATCGCATGGCCACCGTCTATCCGCTCGACCGGCTGAAGATGACCGGCCGCGCCTACACCCATGCCGACAATCCCGACGCCATCCCGCAATTCTTCCTGTCCGAACTGCATGTCGATCGCTTCGATGCCGAATTTTCCGATGCCGCCGCGCGCGTCTTCGGCACGTCGCGCGATCCGCTGGACGATCAGGCGCAATCCGTGCTGGCGCGCTATCGCGATGGCCAGCCCGTCCCCCTTGCCGATGCACTGACGGCGCTGCCCACCATCCTCTCGGCCTTCGACCGTCAGCATGACGTGCCCGACTTTGCCGACTATCAATTGCTGCTGTCCCGCTCCAACGAAGCCGCCTGGATCGCGACCGAGGGCAATGCCTTCAACCATGCCACCGACCGGGTCGCCGATGTCGCCGCCCTGGCCGATCGGCTGCGCGCCGCCGATCATCCGATCAAGGACCGGCTGGAAATCTCCGCCACCGGCCGCGTGCGCCAGACCGCCTTGCGTGCCGACAGCGTCGAGCACCGCTTTGCCGATGGGCAGGTCCGCGCTGTCCCCGGCTCCTTCTTCGAGTTCATCAGCCGCGACATCGACCCGGCGACCGGAGGGCTAGACCTCGCCTTCGACACCGGCAACGCCACCGGCATTTTCGCCATGACGCGCGCAGGAGCATGACCGCCATGTTGCAATCCTTCGATCCCGCCTCTCGCGCCCTCGTCTGGGAAGGTCCGGTCGCCGACGCCGCCGCCTGCCATGGCGCAATCGCCGCCGCCCGCGCCGCCCTGCCCACCTGGCGCGCGCTGCCCGTGGAGGATCGCATCGCCGTCGTGCGCCGCTATGCCGCCATCCTGGCCGAACGGCGCGCCGCGTTGGCTGAACTCATTTCGCGCGAAACCGGCAAGCTCTTGTGGGAAGCGACGCTGAAATCGGGTCGATGATCGCCAAGGTCGATGTCTCGATCGCTGCCCATGCCGAACGCACCGGCGAACGCGCCGCCGCCATGCCCTTTGGCCGCGCGGTGCTGCGCCATCGCGGCCATGGCGTGATGGCGGTGCTTGGCCCCTATAATTTTCCCGGCCACCTGCCCAACGGCCATATCGTCCCCGCCCTGATCGCGGGCAATGCCATCGTCTTCAAGCCATCGGAAATCACGCCCGCCACCGGCGCGGCGATGGCCGACGCCTGGGCGGCAGCGGGTCTGCCGGACGGCTTGCTGAGCGTCGTTCAGGGCGGGCGCGCCACCGGTGAAGCTTTGGTCGCGGGCGACATTGACGGGCTGCTCTTCACCGGATCGGCAGGCGCTGGCGCAGCCCTGCGCCGCGCGCTGGTCGATCGCCCTCATGTCATCATGGCGCTGGAACTGGGCGGCAATAATCCGCTGATCGCCTGGGACAGCCCGGAGGCCGCCGCCTCGATCGTCGTCAACTCGGCTTTCATCACCACGGGCCAGCGCTGCTCCTGCGCCCGCCGCCTGATCATACCCGAAGGCGCGACCGGCGACGCGATCGTCGAGGCGGTCGACGCCATGGCCGCGCGCTTGCCCCTTGCTGCCTGGAACGAAGCCGGCGACGCCTTCATGGGACCATTGGTGTCGGACACGGCTGCCGCCGGGGCGCATCGCGCCGTCAGCGACCTGATCGCGCGCGGCGCACGGGTCATCCGCCCGTTCGGTGGCGTCGAGGGCCGCAGCGCCGCCTTCGTCACGCCCGCCTTGCTCGACGTGACCGGCGTGGACACCCCCGATGCGGAGATTTTCGCGCCCGTCCTGTCGATCGTCCGGGTCGCGAATTTCGATGCTGCCATGGCCGCCGCCAACGCGACCAGCTTCGGCCTGTCGGCGGGGCTGATTTCGCAGGATGACCGGCTATGGCAGCGGATGGTGGAGGAAAGCCGGGCGGGCGTCCTCAATCGCAATCGCCCGACCACGGGTGCTGCGGGCAATATGCCCTTTGGCGGTCTTGGCGCGTCGGGCAATCATCGCCCCAGTGCCTATTATGCCGCCGATTATTGCGCCTATCCCATCGCCAGTTTCGAGGCGGAAGCGGTGCAGGCCGTCCCAGTGACCGGGCTGTCCTGAACCGCCACGACAAACCCCAAGCGCGATCAGCCGATGCGGTGCATAGCGCATAGCTTATTACCGGCGGGATCGCGCAAATAGGCAAGATACAGTTTGCCAAAAGGGCTCTCACGGACGCCCGGCGGATCTTCGCAGGCCGTGCCGCCCGCCGCGACCCCCGCCGCATGCCACTCGTCCGCCTGTTCGGGCGAGACCATGGTGAAACCGATCGTTCCACCATTGGCCGAACAGGCCGGATCACCGTCAATCGGCTTTGTCACCATGAATAGTGCGCCGTCATGCATATACACGACACGGCCCTTTGGATCGATCATGCCGGGCTTTGCCCCCAGCACCGCCATCATCGCATCGTAAAAGGCTTTCGATGCCTCGATATCATTGGCACCGACCATGATGTGGCTGAACATTGCGTCTCCTGACATAGTGTGTGTGACGCTATATAGGCGCGCGACGCTCTCGATCCGACTTACCCCAAAGGGCAGGCAGACACAGGCGCGCTGCATCGGTAACTGGGCATGACCGATAAAGCGGCGATCCGCCGGGTCAGAAGATCGTGTTGTAGAGAAACCAGCCCATGATGAGCAGGCTGGACACGATACAGATACGATCACCGAAGACGTCAATACGAGACATCGAAACACATCCTTCCACTAGCCGGGCGCTCTGCGTCGCCTCTGGGGAAAGATTACATCAGTTTTTACCGTATCGGAACAGGAAAGTTGCGGCCAGCCGCCCTATCGACGGGGTGAACCAACGTTCCACCCCTCTTGACGCCATTTGGTAGCGGTCACACGCGCCAGCCTGGAAAACCCTACCGGAAATCCGGCCCGCGATGTTTCAGGAAAGCGCGAGTCGCTTCCTCCGGGCCGCGATAGGCTTCCTGAAACTCTGCACTCCAATATTTCAGCTCGTCCAGGTCGATGCGCGCGCCCGACACGGCGCAGACCACGAACTGGCCTGGCCGTTCGATGTCGAAGTGCGGCGTGTCGTAACGCAGCACGGCCAGGCCCTGAATATCCGCCATCAGTCGCCGGTCAGGATACGGTCGACCAGCTGCTTGACAGTCGGCACGAAGCCATTGGAGTAGAAGGGGTCCTGCTTGAACTTATAGGCACCATGGCCTGCGAAGATCAGATTTTGGTCCAGGTCGCCGCCATGCACCGCTTCCTGCAACGCCTTTTGAATGCAAAAGCTGCGCGGGTCGGCCAGCCGCCCGGTCGAATTGGTCTCGCTGTCCATCCAGGATGAGAAGGAACAATGGCTCAGGCACCCCATGCAATCGGTCTGATCCTTGCGGATCATCGACTTTTCGGTGTCGCCCACGAACACCAGCGTATTGTCCGGCGTCTTGAGCGCGGCGGTGAAGCCCTGCCCCACCCATTCCCGCGCCCGGTTGAGGTCGCCCAGCGTCACCCAGAAATTCTTGCCCTTCACGCCCACGTCGAGCTGATGGGTATGGTCGCCCGCCTGCTCGGTGCTGAACGGAATCTGCCGTTCCGATCGCGCTTCCAACTGGCGCAGGAAGGGATTGCGCACCGCCGAGCTATAAAAGCCGGTCGGCGAAAATTTGTGCAGCAGGATGTCGCCGGGGTTGAGCTGGGTCAGCCGGTCCTTCCATTCCTGCGGGATCGGGCTTTCCTGCGTCAGCAGCGGACGCGTACCGAACTGGAAGGCGATCGCCCCCAATTCGGGGTTATCGATCCAGTCGTTCCAGTCCTTGAGCGCCCACACGCCGCCCGCCATCACGATCGGTACCTCGTCCGAAATACCGCCTTCGCGCATCGTGTCGCGCAGCGCCTTGACGCGGGGATAGGGGTCTTGCGGCACTTTGGGATCTTCGGCGTTGGACAGGCCATTATGCCCGCCCGCCAGCCAGGGATCTTCATAGACCACCGCCGCCAGCCATTCCGACGCCTTGGAATAGGCGCGCTTCCACAGCGCGCGAAACGCGCGGCCGGACGATACGATCGGCAGATAGCTGACATTATAGGAGGCTGCGATTTCGGAGAGCTTGTAGGGCATGCCCGCGCCGCAGGTCACGCCCGCGACCATCCCCTGGGTCTTTTCCAGCACGCCATGCAGGATGCGTTGCGCCCCGCCCATTTCCCACAGCACGTTGATGTTGATCGCGCCCCGGCCATCGGCGATCTCATAGGCGCGCTTCACCTGCTCGACGGCACCGTCGATCGCATAGGCGACCAATTCTTCATGGCGATCGCGGCGGGTGCGGCCGTGATAGATTTGGGGGATGACATTGCCGAAACTGTCATAGCTGTCGGCATTCACCGCCGACACCGTGCCGATGCCGCCGGCCGCCGCCCAGGCACCGGAACTCGCATGGTTGGATACTGCAACGCCCTTGCCGCCTTCGACCAGCGGCCAGACTTCGCGGCCACCATAGACGATAGGCTTCAACCCCTTGAACACCAAAATCTCCTGCGACAAAAAGGCCCGGTCGCGCGACCGGGGATATGCGAACCCAACACAGCCTTTGCGGCTCCTGACGAATAGGCGCGGCCCTTAAAGCAAAATCCGGGGGCTGGCCAGAGCCTCTCCATATAATGCGCCATAGGCTGCGGCCATGGTTTTCTCGGCATAGTCGCGCGTGGCCCGATCGCGATTGGCCGCCCCCAAAGTTGCGCGCAGATCAGCGTCGTCCGCCAGCGCGCCCAGCGCATCGGCCAGCCCGGCTTCGTCCGTCACGACATAAGGCTGGTTCGCGGTCGCGACCATATTGGCCACGTCGCCCACATTCATCGACGCGACCGGCACACCCGCCGCCATCGCCTCCACCAGCGAGATCGGAAATTGCTCGCTGTCCGACGACAGGGCGAAGATGTCGAACAGCCCGACGAAGCGCCAGGGCCGGTCCATAAAGCCCGCCATATGGATATCGCCCATCCCCTGTCGCGCTGCCTCCGCCAGGATCGCGTCATGCTCTGGCCCTTCGCCCACCACCACCAGTTGCAGCCGGTCTTTATGCGCAGCGACGGCGCGCACCAGCCGGGGGATATTCTTGACCGGCCGCAACCCCGCCAGCGTCCCCACCAGCAATTTGCCCGGCGACCGGCGCAGACCGGGGATCGCGTCCGGCGCAGGCGGCGGCGCATAGCGTGCGATATCGATGCCGTTGCGGATCAGATGCACCTTGTGCGCGGGCTGTTTCCAGACCGTGCGCGCGATCGTTTCCAACCGCACCGACGGCACCACCATCCCATGCGCCCGCTGCAGCGCGAGGCGGCGAAACAGGTTGCGCTTGGTCTTGAGCCGCACGGCCTCGTCCGCGTTGAACCCATCCTCATGGTGGATCAGCGGCGGCAGGCCCGCCGACGCCCCGGCCAGACGATGCGCCATCACCGCATCCATCGCCCCCCAATTATAGGTTAGGATCAGATCGAACCGCTTGAGAAAAGCGGTGATCACCTTGTAGCGCGCCAGCCCCGGCTTACCCGCAAAGGACGGCCCATCGGGAAAATCGACCGCAACACCGGGGTCGATCGCCGCGCGCGCACCCATCGCGTCCGGGTCGGCGCTGACGATGCTATGCCGCGCCTTGTCGCCCCAGATGTTCATCAACTGGACGGCGCGCGCCTCCTTGCCGCCCAGATTGAAACTGCCATGGACGTGCAGGATGTGCGGGCGTGTTCGATCGGGGCTGTCAGCCATGCACCACCCGCGCCAGCAGCCGGTCGATCGCCGCGACGCTCTCTGTCTCATCCAGCACCGGCGCATGGCCGACACCCGGCACGGTCACCAGTTCCGCCCCCGGCCCGATCTCCGCCGCCATCCGCTGCGCCGTCGCCGCGCCCAGCAGGTCCGACCGCTCGCCGCGCAGCAACAGCGTCGGGATGCCAGAAAAAGCCTTCATGACCGGCCACATATCGACCCCCGCTTCGGTGCCCATGGCGCGGATCGGCTCGGCGACCTTCATGTCATAATCCAGCACGATCCGCCCGCCGCTGTTGAGCCGATAGAGCCGCTTGGCCATCGCCAGCCAGGCTTGCAGATCATAGCCCGGATAAACATCGCCATTGGCATCGGCCAACGCGCGGGCGGCATGGACCCAGGTCGGATGCGACTGGTTGACGCCGACATAGGTGCGGATGCGCGCCAGCCCTTCTTCCTCCAGCGCTGGCCCGACATCGTTGAGCAGCGCGCCCGCCAGCCATTCGCGATGGGTCGCGGCCATCAACATGGTGATGATGCCGCCCAGCGACGTGCCGACCGCCACGAACCGGGTGATGGCCAGGTCCGCGAGCAAGCGGCTGATATCCTGCATATAGGTCAGCGGGACATAGGTCATCGCGTCCTTGGCATAGGCACTTTCGGCGCGCCCGCGCATGTCGGGACAGATGAGCCGCCATTCGCCTGCCAGCCGCTGCGCCAACGGTTCGAAATCGCGCGCATTGCGGGTCAGCCCCGGCAGGCAGAGCAGAGGTGGCCGTCCGTCGCCGCCCCCGGCATAATCGCGATAATGCAGCCGCAGGCCGTCGGGGGACCACCAATATCCGTCGTTATACACGCTCAAACTTGATCCTTCCGCCTTGCCACCCCCATATCACCTTATGAGCCAGACGCCGCAACCCGCCAAATTTCGCCCCGCCCGCCAAATCGACACGCTGATGCCCGACATCGCCGATCCCGTCGGGGCAGCGGACTTCCCCCAGACCATCCTGCGCTATCGCAACGACCGGGCGGCCGCGTCGGTGGGCCTCGACGGCCTCACTGACGGCCAATGGATCGCCCATTTCGGCCGTTTTGAACCGCTCGACGGATCGCTGCCCCGCCCGCTGGCGCTGCGCTATCACGGCCACCAGTTCCGCCATTACAACCCCGACATCGGCGATGGCCGCGGCTTCCTGTTCGCCCAATTGCGCGACGATGCCGACCGGCTGATGGACCTTGGCACCAAGGGCACCGGGCGGACGCCCCATAGCCGGTCGGGCGACGGACGGCTGACGCTCAAGGGCGGCGTGCGCGAGATATTGGCGACCGAGATGCTCGAAGCGTTGGGCGTCCCCACCTCGCGCACATTCTCCATCATCGAAACCGGCGAAGCGCTGGAGCGTAACGACGAACCTTCGCCCACGCGCGGCGCGGCGATGGTGCGCCTGTCCCATTCGCATATTCGCATCGGCACGTTTCAGCGCGCCGCCTTCCACGAAGACCAACAACTGCTCACGCGCCTGACCGACTATGCGCTGACGCATCTGTACGGCGAAACGCCCAGCGACAATCCCCCCGCACAACTGCTCGGCCGCGTGGTCGAACGCACCGCCGATCTCGCCGCCAGCTATATGATCGCGGGCTTCGTCCATGGCGTCCTCAACAGCGACAATATCAACGTCACTGGCGAGAGTTTCGACTATGGCCCCTGGCGCTTCACCCCCTTGTGGGACGCGGGCTTCACCGCCGCCTATTTCGACCATCAGGGGCTATACGCGTTCGGGCGGCAGGCCGAAGCGATCCATTGGGACGTCGCCCAACTCGCCGTCTCGCTCCGCGCGCTGGTGGAGGCGGAACCGCTGATCGCACAGTTGGAGCGGTTTCCCGCTCTCTATGGCCAGGCCATGGCCCGCCGCTTCTGCTGGCGCCTCGGCGTCATCCCCGCCGAAGACAGCGACGCCATGATCCAGTCCGCCGTCCGCGCCATGATCACCACCGCTACCCCCATCGACCGCTTCTTCCATGACTGGCGCGGCGGCACCGCACGGGTCGCACCGACTATAGCGACGCCGCCTGGGGCGATTTTCGCGCCGCCATCAGCGGCTTCGGTGCGGTGCCCGGCGCAAAGAACCACGCCTATTGGGCCGACGCGCAACCCTGTTCCATGGATATCGAAGAGGTCGAGGCGATCTGGTCCGCCATCGCGGAGGACGACGACTGGACACCCCTCCATGCCAAGGTCGCGGCACTCCGCCGCATGGGCGAAGCGCATGGTGTCGGGCAAGTTGTGTAGCTGGTGATACGCTGTTCCCCCTCCCGCCGCGGGAGGGGCTAGGGGGGTGGCTTGCGCAAGGTTGCGCTGACCCGCCCCGCTGCGACAGTCCGCCAATCCACCCATCGCAAACCAGCCGACAACCCTTCATTCCTTAACCTTTTCGGCCCATATCAGCATAATATGACCACCGCTCTGACGTCCCATGAACCCGCTACCGGTGTCCTGCTCTGGCAGGGTGAGGCTGGGGATGTAGATGCCGAGGTCGCGCGCGCCCGTTCCGCCTGGCCGCGCTGGGCGGCGCAGCCCATTGCGGTGCGCATCGAAACACTGCGGCGCTTCGTCAATGGCGTGCGCCGGAACGAGGATGCGCTGGCCGACCTCATAGCGCGCGAAACCGGCAAGCCTTTATGGGACGCCCACGCCGAAGTGACGGCAGTTATGGCGAAGGTCGACATTTCGGTCGCCGCCTATTCGGAGCGAACCGGACAGAAGCGGCTGGAGGCGGCGCTGGGCGCGCGGCAATCGGTCCGGCATAAGCCCCATGGCGTTATGGCCGTGCTTGGCCCCTATAATCTGCCCGCGCATCTGCCCAACGGCCATATCATCCCCGCGCTGCTGGCGGGCAATGCGGTGGTGTTCAAACCGTCCGAAAAGACCCCGGCGGTCGGCGAGATGCTGGTCAAACTCTATCATGAAGCGGGCGTCCCGTTCGACGCGCTGCGCCTGCTGCTCGGCGGGCCGGACACGGGCAAGGCGCTCGCCGCCCATCCCGATGTCGGCGGCATCCTGTTCACCGGGTCCGCCCAGACCGGTATCGCGATCAACCGCCAGTTTGCGGCCCAGCCGTCCAAGATCCTGGCGCTGGAAATGGGTGGCAACAACCCCATCGTCGTGTGGGACACGCCCGAAATCAACGCCGCTGCCGTACTGGTCGTCCAATCCGCGTTCCTGAGCAGCGGCCAGCGCTGCACGGCGGCCAGTCGCCTGATCGTCAAGGACAGCATCGCCGACCGCTTCATCGCAGAGGTCAAGAAACTGGCCGACCGGCTGATCGTCGATCACCCCCATGCCACCCCGACGCCCTATATGGGGCCAGTCATCGACAATGCCGCCGCAGACGGGCTGACCGAAAGTTTCCTCTGGCTGATGAGCAATGGCGGCAAGCCGATCAAACATATGGTCCGCCCCAAAAAAGGCCTGCCCTTCCTCAGCCCCGCGATCATCGACGTGACCGCGATGGAGGAGCGACCCGATGTCGAACTGTTCGGCCCGCTGCTCCAGGTCGTCCGCGTCGCCGAATTCAGCGATGCGATCGCGCAGGCCAACGCCAGCCGCTATGGACTGTCCGCTTCGCTGATCGGCGGATCGCCCGACCAATATAATCAGTTCTGGGCCAATGTCCGCGCGGGCGTCATCAACTGGAACCGGCCGACCAACGGCGCATCCTCCGCCGCGCCGTTCGGCGGCGTCGGCATTTCGGGCAATCACCGGCCAAGCGCCTATTATGCGGCAGATTATTGCGCCTATCCCGTGGCATCGGCGGAGATCGAAACCCCTCGCGCATCGATCGGCGTCGGCCTCAAAGACATCGACATCAGCGCCATGGGCGACTGAGCGCGCCCCCCGCCAAAACATTTCCTACCCCCGCCCATAAGCATTCTGAATTGAACTCGCCCCGCGCTTTGGCCACATGACAAGCATGGCTGACACGCTACCTGCTACCGTCCACCTGGTGGGCGCGGGTCCGGGCGACCCGGAACTGCTCACGATCAAGGCCGCGCGCCTGATCCGCGACGCGCGGCTGATCGTGCATGACGGGCTGGTGTCGGACGCTATTCTCGCGCTCGCTTCCCCCGACGCCGAACTCATCTCCGTTGCCAAGCAGCGCAGCCGCCATTCGATGCCGCAGGACGCGATCAACGCGCTGCTGGTCCGCTGCGCGCTCGCGGGTGAAGCGGTGGTGCGCTTAAAAGGCGGCGATCCCTTCATCTTCGGCCGTGGTGGCGAGGAAGTCGATGCCTGCCGCGCGGCGGGCGTGCCGGTCGAAGTCGTGCCCGGCATCAGCGCCGCGATCGGCAGCGCCGCGCAGGCGCAATTGCCGCTGACCCACCGCGATGCGTCTAGCGCCGTCACCTTCGTCGCCGGCCAGTGCAAGGGATTGACTGATCAGGACTGGTCGGGCCTCGCGGGCAAGGGCCGTACGCTCGTCATCTATATGGGCGTGGCGACCGCCGCGCAGATCGCCGACAAGCTGATCGCCGATGGCGTATCGCCGGGCCTCCCGGTCGCGGTGCTGGAAAACGGCACCCGCGCCGACATGCGCACATTGCGCACCCTGCTCGCCGATCTTGGCGACATGGTGGAGCGCGAAGCCGTGATCAGCCCGGCGTTGATCGTGGTCGGCGAGGTGGCGAGCCATGCGCTGGCGCGCGACGTGCTGGTCGGCTGGGCACACAGACAGGAATATGGGGCGGAGATGCGTTCGTGAAGATTTTGACGGGTAATGATCTGGCGTCGGGCGACGTCATCTGGTGGGCGGGCGATGGCTGGTCGCGTCAGGTGGGTGATGCCGCCGATGTCGGCGCGCAGGGCGACGATCTCGCCCGCGCCGAGGAAGCGGCGCTGCGCGTCGTGGGCGCCTATGTCATCGATGCGACCATCACCGACGACGGCGTGCGCCCCGCCCATATCAAGGACCGCATCCGCGCGCTGGGGCCGACCGTGCGCCCCGACCTGACCTTGAAACCGAACGATGCCGATGCCGGCAACTGGGTGATCTGAACCATGTATCGTTATGACAGCTACGACCAGTCGATCGTCGACGCCCGCGTCGAGGAATTTCGCGATCAAGTGCAGCGCCGCCTTGCTGGCGCGCTGACCGAGGACCAGTTCAAGCCGCTCCGGCTGATGAACGGCCTCTACCTCCAGTTGCACGCCTATATGCTGCGCGTCGCCATCCCCTATGGCACATTGTCGGGCACGCAGATGCGCAAGCTCGGCGAGGTCGCGGCGAAATATGACAAGGGCTATGCCCATTTCACCACGCGCCAGAACCTGCAGTTCAATTGGATCAAGCTGGCCGACACGCCCGACATCCTCGCCGAACTGGCGACGGTCGAGATGCATGCCATCCAGACATCGGGCAATTGCATCCGCAACATCAGTTCCGACCAATATGCCGGCGTCAGCGCGGACGAAGTGGCGGACCCCCGCCCCTGGGCCGAATTGCTGCGCCAATGGTCGAGCTTCCACCCCGAATTCACCTATCTGCCGCGCAAGTTCAAGATCGCGGTCATCGCGTCCGACGATGATCGCGCGGCGATGCGTCTGCACGACATTGGCCTCAAGCTGGTCGAGCGTGACGGTGTCGTCGGCGCGGAAGTCTATGCCGGTGGCGGCATGGGTCGCACCCCGATGGTCGCGCCCTTGATCCGCGACTTCGTGGCCGAGGACGAGATCATCTCCTATCTCGAAGCCTGCCTGCGCGTCTATAATCGCTACGGCCGCCGCGATAACAAATATAAGGCCCGGATCAAGATCCTGGTCCATGAGATCGGCGCCGAGGAATATAAGCGCCAGGTCGAGGAAGAGTTCGCCCATATGCGGACGCTTGGCCTCAACCCGCCGGTCGAGGAACTGGCCCGCATCCGCGCCTTCTTCGCCCCACCCGCTTATGAGGCCGGCCTGTCCGACACGATCGACCGCAGCAACCCCGCCTTCGCGCTCTGGGTCGACCGGCAGGTCGCGGCGCATAAGGTGCCCGGCTATGCGATCGTCAACATCAGCCTGAAACCGATCGACGGCATTCCCGGCGACGCATCGGCCGAGCAAATCGCGCTCGCCGCCGACCTGGCCGAAACCTATTCCTTCGACGAACTGCGCGTCACCCACGCACAGAACCTTGTCCTGCCGCATGTGAAGAAGGCGGACCTTTACGCCATCTGGCAAAAGCTGGCGGCGGCGGGTCTGGCCGAAGCCAATCTCGACCTCATCACCGACATCATCGCCTGCCCAGGCCTCGATTATTGCGCGCTCGCCAACGCCCGCTCCATCCCCCTGGCACAGAAGATCGCGGCCCGCTTCGCTGATGCGGAGCGGCAGGCGGACTTGGGCGAGTTGAAGCTCAAAATTTCGGGCTGCATCAACGCCTGCGGTCATCATCATGCCGGGCATATCGGCATTTTGGGCGTCGACCGGCGCGGCGTCGAGAATTTCCAGTTGCTGCTCGGCGGCTCCGGTGCGGAGGATGCCTCGCTCGGCCAGATCACTGGCCCCGGCTTCTCCGAAGATGGCGTGGTCGATGCGATCGAGAAGGTCACCGACATTTATCTGGCGGAACGCACCGATGGCGAACGCTTCCTCGACACCTATCGCCGCATCGGCATGACGCCCTTCAAGGAGGCGATTTATGGGTAAGGCACCGGACCTTGGCGTACAAATGCACGTCATTCCCGCGAAGGCGGGAACCCATCTCCCACGCTCTCCATGGGCACAAGGTTGGGAGATGGATCCCCGCCTGCGCGGGGATGACGGAGAGGAACAATCAGCGGGGAGTGTGTGGCATGGTTGAATTTCTCTCCTTCCGCGACGGCGAATCCACGCAGGAACCCGCCGTGACGGTCGAAGCCTTCACCGGCCAGTCCAACGCCACCGCCGTCCGCATCGAACCGGGCGAGGATGCGCGCGAATTGCTGCCGCACCTCGACCGCATCTCGCTGGTGGAAGTGAATTTCCCCGGCTTTGGCGACGGGCGCGGCTATTCGGCGGCGCGCATCCTGCGCGAAGCGGGCTATTTGGGCGAATTGCGCGCCGTGGGCGACGTGTTGGTGGACCAGATCGTCGCGATGCGCCGCTGCGGCTTTGACAGCTTCCACCCGGCCAAGGCGCTTGACGATGCCGCCGTCGACCGCGCGCTCACCCGCTACCCGCAAGTCTATCAAAAGACGATCGATGGCCGCGCGCCCATTTGGGCCAAGCGGCACCCGGAGACATTGAATGGCTAAAGCCGCCCGCACCCTCGACATCATCGACACCCGCCCCGCCTTCGTTCAGGCGGACGCGGACGCTCTCAACGCGCGGTTCGAGGGTGTGGGCACGCTGGACATGCTCAAGACCGTCTTTGCCGAAGGGCTGGCCGGGAATGTCGCGGTCGTCTCGTCCTTCGGCACCGAAAGCGCCGTGCTGCTGCATCTGGTGGCGCAGGCGGACCCGACCGTGCCGGTGATCTTCGTCGACACGCTCAAGATGTTCGCCGAAACGCTTACCTATCGCGACACGCTGATGGACGCCTTCGGCTTCACCGACAGCCGCACCGTCACGCCGATCGCCGAAGTGATCGCCAAGAAGGACGAGACTGGCCTGCGCTGGTCCTATGATCCCGACGGCTGCTGCGAAATCCGCAAGGTCGAGCCATTGAAGCGCGCCAAGGATGGCCTCGATGCCTGGATTTCCGGGCGCAAGGCGTTCCAGTCGGTCACCCGCCAGAACCTGCCCCGCTTCGAGGTCGAGGATGGGCGGCTCAAGATCAACCCGTTGGGCGACTGGACCAAGGATGATCTGGAGGCCTATTTCGCCGAACACGCCCTGCCCCGCCACCCGCTGGAGGCGCAAGGCTATCTCTCGATCGGCTGCGAACCCTGCACGTCCAAAGTGCTGCCCGGCGAAGACCCGCGCGCGGGCCGCTGGCGCGGCTGGGACAAGGTCGAATGCGGCATCCATTCGCCCGTGACACCCCTCCCCGTGATCGACCCGGAAGACCCGGCGAACATGCCGGTATTCTGAACCCATCATCCGTTCGTTTCGAGCGAAGTCGAGAAACCTTAACGCCGCTTGCGCGCTTCTCGACTGCGCTCGAAGCGAGCGGGTTATTCTGAGCTAACCGCCGCCCTGACGATCTCCGCCCAGGCCTCCTCGCTGATCACCTCGATCCCCAGCGCACTCGCCTGTTTGAGCTTGCTCCCCGCTCCCGGCCCCGCGACCACCAGGTCCGTCTTGGCACTGACCGATCCCGCCGCCTTGGCCCCCAGGCGCTCCGCCTGCGCCTTGGCCTCGTCGCGGCTCATCGTCTCCAGCTTGCCGGTGAACACGATCGTCTTGCCGGTCACCGCGCTGGCAGTGGTTTCCACCACATAAGGCGGCGGCGACACCTCGGTCAGCAGATCCTCCCACGCCGTAACATTATGCGGCTCATGGAAGAAATCGGCGAGCGCATGGCCGACCGCCGCACCGACATTCTCCACCCCGATATGCTCGGCGATCGCCTTGTCGCGCTTAGCCTGCGTCTCGCCTTCCGGCGCCGCCGCGCGCAGCGCCATGATCTCCTGCGCCAGCGCGCGCACCCCTTCCAGCGTCGTATAGCGCTTCAACAGATCGCGCGCCGTCACCGCCCCGACATGGCGGATGCCCAGCCCGAACAACAGCCGCGCGGCATCGGGCGCGCGCTTCGCCTCGATCGCGGCGAACAGATTATCGACCGATTTTTCCTTCCACCCCTCACGGCCGACCAGTGCGGCGCGATGGCGCTTGAGGCGGAAAATATCGACCGGTTCGGTGATCCAGCCGAGGTCGAGAAACTCCTGAATCGACTTCTCGCCCAGCCCCTCAATGTCCAGCGCCACGCGACTGACGAAATGGCGCAACCGCTCGAACCGCTGCGCCGGGCAGATCAGCCCGCCGGTGCAGCGATAATCGACCTCGCCCTCCTCGCGCACCGCCTCGCTCTGGCAGATCGGACATTGCGCCAGGAAGATATAGGGCGCGCGCGCCTCGTCCCGGCTGATATTCTCGACCACCTGCGGGATGACATCGCCCGCCCGCTGCACGACGACCCGATCACCCGGCCGCACCCCCAGCCGCGCAATCTCGTCAGCATTGTGCAGCGTCACATTGGACACCACCACCCCGCCGACCGTCACCGGGGTCAGCCGCCCTACCGGGGTCAGCTTGCCGGTGCGCCCGACCTGAATGTCGATGGCTTCGAGCGTGGTCTGCGCGCGCTCGGCCGGAAATTTATGCGCGATCGCCCAGCGCGGCGCTTTCGCCACAAAGCCCAGCCGCTGCTGCCAATCAAGCCTGTCGACCTTATACACCACGCCGTCGATATCGAACGGCAGGTCCGCCCGCGCCCGCTCGATCCCGCGATAATGGGCCAGCAGCGCGTCAAGCGTCTCGACCCGCACCAGCATATCGGACACCGGCAACCCCCAGGCCGCAATCGCCTGCATCACGCCAAGCTGCGTATCGGCGGGCAAATCGCTATGCGCGCCCCAGCCATGCGCCAGAAAGCGCAACGGACGGCTGGCAGTAACGCTCGCATCCTTCTGCCGCAGCGATCCGGCGGCGGCATTGCGCGGATTGGCAAACTGCCGCGCCTTGTCCGGCTCGTCCGCCTCTGCCAGCAGCCGGGCGTTGAGCGCGGTAAAATCCGCCTTCGCCATATAAACCTCGCCCCGCACCTCGAACAGGTCGGGCACCGCTTCGCCCGTCAGGCGATCGGGAATATCAGCGATGGTGCGGACGTTGGCGGTCACATCCTCGCCCGTCGCCCCGTCGCCCCGCGTCGCGGCCAGCACCAGCTCGCCCTTTTCATACCGCAGCGAACAAGACAGGCCATCGATCTTCGGCTCGGCCGTCAGCGCCACCGGCGCATCCTCCGGCAAAGCCAGAAAGCGCCGAACCCGCGCGACGAATTCGGCGATATCGCTATCAGCAAAGCCATTGTCGAGGCTCATCATCCGCTGCGCATGCGCCACTTTCTTCAGCGCCGACGTCGGCGCGGCCCCGACCTGGGCATTGGGCGAATCGGCCCGCACCAGATGCGGAAATGCCGCTTCCAAAGCGTTGTTCTCGGCGATCAGCGCATCATAGGCCGCATCCGTAATCTCCGGCGCATCCGCGTCATGATAAAGGCGATTATGCTTGGCCACCTCGCGCGCCAGGCGCATCAGACGGTTGGCGGCATCGGCGTCGGACAGGGTCTTAAGGTCGATCATGCCCTCTCCATAGCGGTCTTATCGCGCTCCGACATCCGCTTTGCCCCAAAAACCACCTGCCGTGGCTGCGCCATTTTATAGCGTCGAAGCCGCTTTCGTCGCAAACCAGATATGGTGGAAATCGTCCGTGCTACCCGCAAAGGCAGGCACCCTTACCGCCTCGACATCGAAGCCGGCCCGTTCGAGCCTGCGGTCAAAGCCTACCGCTGGATAGGCCGACCAGATCGCCAGCACACCCCGGGACCGCAGCGCACCATAGGCAGAGCGCAAACCCCAATTGCAATAAAGCCGCTCATTTTCGGCCTGGATCAAACCATCGGGGCCATTATCCACATCCAGCAGGATCGCGTCGAACCGATCGCTCGCCGCCGCGATCACATCATGCACATCGGCGACGTCGATAGCGACCCGCGGGTCGGAAAGGCGATCGGCAAAGACATGCGCCAACGGCCCCTTGGCCCACTCCACGATCTTGGGCACCAGTTCCGCCACCAAAATGGACGCGCGCGGCGACCACGCGTCCAGCGCCGCACCCAGCGTAAAGCCCATGCCCAGACCACCGATCAGCACCTGCCCATCCCGGTCGGCCAGCCGCTCGCAGGTCAGGGTCGCCAGCGCCTCTTCCGACACATGGTCGCAACTGCCCATCAACTCTTCCGACCCGAACTGAATCGAAAAATCGGACCCGCTTTTCAGCAGGCGCAATTGTCCGCCGCCGGGAATGTCCGCAATATCGACGACTTCGATGGTATCTGACAGGTCCGCTGAATAGGCGTCGGCACATAATGGCAGGACAGGGTCGGCGCGATTTATCTGCCCATGGGCACTAAGCAACTGGTCCAGAAATCATCCTTCAAATGCGCGCACTGGCGACCCAGGACGCTGCGTCGGGCACTAGCCATGCCCGAACCAACCGTCCTGCATAACCCTCTTATTTCCGGGCCTTGCGCGCCGCATAGCGGGCGTCACGCGCCGCCTTGCGTTCGGCTTCGCTGGCGACGGGTGGCGGAAGTGCAGCCTCAGCCGCCTGCTCGATTTCCGCTTTACGGGCTGCCTCGGTATCTTCCCTGGCTTGCAGGGTGGCTTCGCGACGTTCCCGTGCAGCGGCTTCCTTGGCCAGACGATTCGCCAGCTTTTCGGCCTGCTCGGCTTCATCGACGGGCGGCTTGGCCTTCAACTTTTCCAGCGCCTTGGTCTTGGCGTCCTTGGCCGCGGCAACCCTGTCCTGAAAGCCGGGTTCTCTATATCCTCGCATAAACTCGTCTTAATCCTGTTAATGTCGCGATGCGGCAAGCCGTCTGGTAGAAATCCAGCAGGCGCCCCTGGCCTGCAACCCTAAGCCCATGGGCCTACCCGATGAAACCCACGCGGGACAGATGTTTACGCGCTTCCATAAGGGATAAGCTGGCCATCAAGGCCAAAGGACTGGTGCCGCTTATCGGCCTCGCACCTGTAACCCTATTCTCATAGGCAGTGGGGCTTCTAACGATTTTAAGGCAGATTGAAAGGTCTTTTTGCCGCGTTCCCACGCCAGAGCCACCCATGCAGAAGGGCCGACTTGGGCGGTTTCCTTTTCGAGGCACTTTGGTAGGATGCGATCATAAATACGACCTGCAACGCAGGTAGGTGTCGACACCGGAGCTTAGGAGACCGGCCAACGCACCGCAGCGAAACTATGCGGAACCGCAGTCGTTTTCGCTAACCCAGCGCATCTGGCAAAGTGAGGAATCGATATGCAGAACACGCTCACAGTAAAGGTCAATTAGATGGGTCGCCTTCGTCTCTGCTGCTGCGCCGTCATTCTCCTATCGTGTGCCGGCATATTTCAACTGTATAAAAGCGACATTTCCGCGCTCGCCATGATCGTCCTTGCCATTGGGATCCTGCCGTTGGCGGCCATCACGCCATTGGCGGCATCCGATCGGCGCGCAAGACGGCGCGTGGTCGGCGCTTGCATGGCCTATACCGTTGCTGCTGCACTGGCAGCCATCATGGCAATGAACGAGTCCGGTGCCTTCAACCCCCTGTTGACGGCGCTACCGGCCATGGGCGCTCTGCTCTCGCTATGGGCCTACCTCACCCGAAACCGCAGACGCGTGTCCAGCTACGACCATTATTTCAACGACTGATCCCGCGACATGCTTGGGACGCATCGGAATCGAGCTCAACGGCCCATAAACAAGGCGATCCCCCGACCCCAAGCCGGAAGGCATTTTCGCTGTGTTTTCTGGAACTTCCCTACCGAAGGGCTGGTGCCGCTTACAGGACTCGAACCTGTGACCCCCGCATTACGAATGCGATGCTCTACCAACTGAGCTAAAGCGGCTTGCGGCGGGCAGATAACAGCGGTTGGGGCGCAGGACAAGCGGGCTTTTTACCGAAAGCGCACATGCGCGCCGATCTTCACGGCAAATTTACCATCCGCTGCCAGTGTCGAGTCCCAGATGAAGCGCTTTTATCTGTTTTAGGGACAGGCCGAATGGACACTCTATGGGGGCTTGATGTCGCCAACGACCGAAACGACGTCGACCATGGCGAGGACGCTGCGATCGACGCGCCGCTGACGGTGGTGTCCGCCGAGCGGCGGATGCAAGTGCGCGCCTATAATTATTGGGCGTCGCTGCTGGGCGATCGCGCCTTGCCGTCGATCGAGGATTTGTCGCCGGACGAGTTGGAGGATTTTGGCCCGCACAGCATCCTGCTCGATTTCAGCATGGGCCTCGATAATCCCTCGGTGGTCTATCTCGGCACCGCGCTGCGGCAGGAATGCGAGATTGAGGGGACGATCACCTATATCGACGATGTCCCCGCCCGCTCGCTCGTCTCCCGGCTGACCGACCATTATCTCCAGATCATCGCCAATGCCGCGCCGATCGGATTCGAAGCCGAATTCGTCAACCAGCGTGGGTCGGACATCCTGTATCGCGGCATCCTGATGCCCTTCTCGTCCGATGACGAGACGATCGATTTCGTGTTTGGCGTGATCAACTGGAAGGAATTGGCGAACGGCCAGATGCGCGCCGCTCTGGAGGAGGAAGTGGGGGACGCCTTGCGCTCTGCCCCATTGCCAGGCCCGACCACGGCGATCTGGGCCGACGGCCCCACCCCGACGCCAATGCCCGAACCCGCGCCAACGACAGCGCAGGACGAGGAGGAACCGCTCGACCTGTCCGGCATGGAAGCGCCAGACGAAGAAGCGCCGCTTGCCGACTGGCTTGCGCTTGCCCGCGACGGTGCGGAACGGGTGCGCGTCAGCGAAGCGCGCAGCCACGCCGCCCTCTACCGCGCGATCGGCCTCGCCTATGATTTCGCGCTGGTCGCAAAGGCACGCCCCGACGATTATGCCGCGCTGCTCACCGACTATGGCATCAAGGCGCAGGCACGCAGCCCGATGACCGCGATCATCAAGCTGGTCTTCGGCGGCACCTATGACAAGACGCGGATCACCGAATATGCGACCGCGCTCGACCATGGCTGGGCCACGGGCCTTGGCGTCGGGTCGCTGGCCGATTATCTCGCCAGCTATGCAGGTGGCCTCAAGGCGCTGGTCCGCGACGAACGCGCGCTGCGCCGCACGCAGGCACCGCCCCGCCCCGACCGCCGCCAAAAAGGCCCGCACCGCGATGCAGGCGCCAGCGCGCTGGCACCGGACACCATCGCCACTGACGCCGATGGCCTGGCCGTCGTCGTCGCCCGGCGCGAAGCGGATGGATCGCTCGCCCTGGTCGCGGCCCTGCCGCAGGATTCCGATCTCGGGCAAAAGGTCATCACCGCCGCCGCCCGCTGATCGGACGGGGCGGCACAGCCGTCCGCCCATCGCCTTCAACGCGCGGGAAAATACTGGTAACGCCCCTGTAAAGTTGCTCGACATGTCGCCGGGCCGGGGCGACACTTGCCCTTCGAACCACGAATGGCGCATCATCATATTATTTCAATAATCAGAAACTTTATTTCATAGCCTGGGTTGAGCCTCTATCGAGGCGGAGGCATATAAGGCGATCCTAAGCCGGGGAGTCGCATGGCGGCGTCCAGCCTCTCCTCCGTTCTATTAAAGCGGCAATATATCCGCTGGTGAGAGGTAGGCGAATGACGACGCTGGCTGACGCGAAGACCAAAGAAGTTGATACGGGCATTCGTGAGGCGCTGGAAGCGGCGCTGGCGCGTGGCGCATTGCCGGGCGAGCGGGAAGGTTTCGATGAAGCCGCGCTGACCGCCGCCGCCCTCTTCGTGGGCCGCACCGCCAATGGACGCCTGGCAGGCCAGCCCGCCATCGCCATCGAAACGCTGGGCGAAGGGGCCAATGGCCGCTTCATGCGGATCGCGCTGATCAACGATGACATGCCCTTCCTGGTCGATTCGATCGCCAATGCGCTCGCCGCGTCCGACATCACCATCCACCGGCTACTCCATCCGGTCCTGTCCATCACCCGCGACGGCGACGGCGCGCTGGCCGCGATCCTGGACGATGACGCGCCCGGTGCTCGCCGCGAATCGATGATCTATATCGAGGCGGACCGTGCCGACGCGAAGGCGCGCCGGGCGCTCGAAAAGGCGCTGGCCGAAACGCTGGCCGACGTGCGCGCCGCCGTGACCGACTGGGCACCGATGCAGGCCGCGATGCAGGCCGATGCCGACGCGGTCCCCGATGAGGAAGGCGCAGCCTGCTGCGCTGGTTCCTCGCGCGCCATTTCACCCTGACCGGCCACGAAGTCATCCATCGCGACGGCAGCAGCAATGCGCCGCTCGGCATCTGCACCCGGCATGACAAACCCTTGATCGCGCCCGCGTCGCTCGACGCCGCCTTCGCTTGGTTCGAGGAAGGCAAGCGCAACCCGCTCGTCATCAAATCCAACCGCCTGTCGCGCGTGCATCGCCTGGTGCTGCTCGACCTCGTCATCGTGCCGGTGCGCGAGGGCAAGGAGGTCAAGGCGCTCTCCATCCATGCCGGCATGTGGACCAGTTCGGGCTTGACGGCGACGCCGGACAAGGTGCCGGTGCTGCGCTCGGCGCTGTCCGCGCTGATGGACAAGTTCGATTTCGATCCGCAGGGCCATGCCGGCAAGACGCTGGTCCATGCCCTCACCACCCTACCCCACGACATCTTGATCGGCTTCGATCGCGATACGCTGGAGCGGCTGGCGCTGACCTTCATGTCGCTGACCGACCGGCCACGGCCCAAGCTCGCTCTGGCGAGCAGCCCGCTCGCCCGCCATCTCTACGCCTTCGTCTGGCTGCCGCGCGACGAAGTATCGACCGCGCGCCGCTTCTCGGTGCAGGAAATGCTCTCCATGGCCGCCAACGCGCCGGTGCTGAGCTGGTCGATCGCGCTGGAAGAGGGCGGCCTTGCCCTGTTGCGCATCACGCTCGACCTGCGTGAAGGCGGGATCATTCCCGACGACGTCCTGCTCGACCGTCAATTGAAGCAGATGGTGCGCGGCTGGGCACCCGCCGTCGAGGAAGCGCTGGCCAAGACCGAAGATGCAGGCCGCGCCGCCGCACTGGCGCAGCGTTATGCGGGCGGCTTCCCGATGGTCTATCGCAATGGCGCAGGGCCGGACGAAGCGGCGATCGACATTCGCCTGATCCACGGCCTGTCGGGGGCGGGCGACAAGTCGATCCGCATCTATCGCAATCCTGAAGATTGCGCCGAACGGTTGCGGCTCAAACTCTACAGCCTCCATGGCATCGCGCTCTCCGAAGTCGTCCCCGCATTCGAGAATTTCGGGTTCCGCGTGATCGAGGAAATGACGACCGCATTGGACGGCGGCAGGCTGGGCAATGTCCAGCGCTTCGTACTGGAACTGCCCGCGGGCGGCGATGCGCAGGCCGTCGTGGACCGCGCCACCATCGTCACTGAAGCCATCGCCCAGGTGCTGGAAGGCCGCGCCGAAAATGACCGGTTCAACGAACTGATCGTCACCGCCGCGCTTGCCCCCCGCTCGGTCGTCTTGTTCCGCGCGCTGTTCCGCTATCTGCGCCAGACCGGCATGGCCTATGGCATGGCGACCTTCGCCGAAACGCTGCGCCGCGCGCAGGGCGTCACCGCCAGCCTCGCCAGCCTGTTCCAGGCCCTGCACGATCCGGTCGGCCGCGAGGACGCGGACGAGCGGATTGCCGCTGCCCAGGCGGACATCGACGCAGGCCTCGAAGCCGTCACCGCGATTGACGAGGATCGCGTGCTGCGCCTGCTGCGCGCTGTGATCAACGCAACGCTGCGTACCAATTTCTACAGCGACGCCGCCGTCGAGGCGCTGGCGTTCAAGCTCGACAGCGCCCAGATCCCCGGCCTCCCCGCCCCGCTCCCCTGGCGCGAAATCTGGGTCTATTCCCCGCGAGTCGAGGGCATCCATCTGCGCGCGGGTCCGGTCGCGCGCGGCGGGCTGCGCTGGTCCGACCGGCGCGACGATTTCCGCACCGAGATATTGGGGCTGATGAAGGCGCAGCGCGTCAAGAACGCCGTCATCGTGCCAACCGGCGCAAAGGGCGGCTTCTACCCCAAGCATCTGCCCAATCCGCAGGTCGATCGCGATGCCTGGCTCGCCGAGGGCACGGAAAGCTATCGCATCTTCATCCGCGCGCTGCTGTCGGTCACCGACAATATCGTCAATGATCATGTCCGCCACCCCGCCAAGGTGGTCGTGCGCGATGGCGACGACCCCTATTTCGTCGTCGCTGCCGACAAGGGCACGGCCACCTTCTCCGACGTCGCCAACGCGATCGCGCTCGACCGCAAATTCTGGCTGGGCGACGCTTTCGCCAGCGGCGGCTCCAACGGCTATGACCATAAGGCGATGGGCATCACCGCGCGCGGCGCGTGGCTCTCGGTGCAGCGCCACTTCGCCGAAATGGGCGTCGATGTGCAAAGCGAGTCCGTCACCGTCGTCGGCTGCGGCGACATGTCGGGCGACGTGTTCGGCAATGGTATGCTGCTGTCCAAGGCGATCAAGCTGGTCGCCGCCTTCGACCATCGCCACATCTTCTTCGACCCCACGCCCGATCCCGCCAAAAGCTGGGAAGAGCGCAACCGCATGTTCCAACTGCCCCGGTCGAGCTGGGAGGATTATGACAAGGCGCTCATTTCGCCGGGCGGCGGCGTCTTCTCCCGCGCGCTCAAGCGCATCCCGCTGACGCCTGAAATCCAGCAGATTTTGGGAGTGACCGAAACGGAGATGGAGCCGGGCGCGCTCATCTCCGCCATTCTCAAGGCACCCGCTGACCTGCTCTGGTTCGGCGGCATCGGCACCTATGTCAAATCCGCCGCGCAAAGCCATGGCGATGTCGGCGACCCGGCCAATGACCGGCTGCGCGTCAATGCCGAACAATTGCGGGTCAAGGTGGTGGGCGAAGGCGCGAACCTTGGCATCACCCAGGCGGGCCGCATCGCCTTTTCGCTCCATGGCGGCCGCATCAATACCGACTTCATCGACAATAGCGCAGGCGTCGATTGTTCGGATAATGAGGTCAATATCAAGATCGCGCTGAACAAGGAAATGGCCGAAGGCCGCCTGTCCTTCGACGCGCGCAACAGCCTGCTCGAAAGCATGACCAATGCTGTCGGCGACCTGGTGCTGGAGGATAACCGCCTGCAGGCGCTTGGCCTGTCGATCGCGGAAAGCGGCGGCGCGGCAGACCTTGCGAGTTATGTCCGGCTGATCGAAACCTTCGAGGAATCGGGACGGCTCGACCGCGCTGTCGAGGGGCTGGCCGCCAACGACCAGTTGCTGCGGCGTGGGCAGGATGGCCAGGGCTTCACCCGCCCCGAACTCGCGGTCCTGCTCTCCACCGCCAAACTCGCGCTGCAGGATGCGATCGAACATGGCGACCTCGCCACCGATCCCAGCATGGGGGCCGAACTCATGGCCGCCTTCCCGGCCGCAATGCAGGACAAGGAAGCGGACGCGATCGCCGCCCACGCCCTGCGCAAGGAGATCATCGCGACCAAGGTCGCCAACCGCATCATCAACCGCCTCGGCATCATCCACCCGTTCGAACTGGCGGAAGAAGAGGGCTGCTCGCTCGCCGATCTCGCCAGCGCCTTCTTGATCGCCGAGCGGCTCTACGACATCCGCGCGCTATGGGCGGATATCGATGCGGCCCATATGTCGGAAGATGCCCGCCTCGCCCTGTTCGGCGACATCGCCAACGGCATGCGCGCGCAGATCGCCGACATTTTGCGCAGCGTGCCCGCAGGCACCCTGCCCGCTGCCGGGCACGACCTGTTGTCGAAGGGTGTCGGCACACTCGCCGAGCAGGTCGACGACCTGCTGACCAGCGAGGCCCAGCGTCGGGTCAACGCCGTGACTGATCGCTTGCTGGGTCTTGGCGCGCCAGAAGCCCTCGCCCATCGCGCCGCTGGCCTCTTCAAGCTCGACGGGGCGGTCGGCATCGCCGCGCTCGCCGGACGGATGGGCGTCGATGAAGTCGACCTGACCCGCGCCTTCACCCATCTGGGCGAAGCGGTCGGCATCGACTGGGTCCAGTCCGCTGCCGCACGGATGGAGCCGACCGATCCCTGGGAACGGCTGCTCATCTCCGGCGTCGCCCGCGACATGCAACAGGTCCGGCTCGACTTCCTGGCGCAATGCACGACGAATTGCGACGCCAGCGACGTTGCCGCCCATGTCGAAAAATGGTTGCAGAAAAAGGGCGACCGCGTCCGCCAGTTCCGCACCTTGGTCCAGCGCGCCAAGGCCGCAGCCAGCCCCAATGTCGCGATGCTTGCCGAAATCGCAGGCCAGGCGCGCGGACTGCTGGGACGCTGAAGCGATAACCGGGTCATGTCCGCATGGCAGACATGACCCGGTCCATCATTCCGGCGCGGTTTCCGGCATCGGCGCGCTGTCGGGCGTCGCTGCGGTATCCTTGGCCTTGCCCGGTATGCCCAGACCCGGCCCGTACATCGGCACGACCGGCTCATCGCTCACGCGCCCGTGCAACGCCTCGATCTCCGCCTTGCGCTGCTTGAGGTACAGGTCGCGATAGGTGCCATAGGGGTCTTCCTGCGCCCGAATATCGGTAATCCGCTCGTCGAACGCGGCGCGTTCACCCAGTTGGCGCAGGATGTTGGCGGGAATGACATAAGCCGGTCGATTAAACGGCGGGCCGAGCACGAAAGGCGTCACGATGCCATCGACGCCATAGCCGACGAGATCGCGCAGCGTCGTCGGCCCGATCACCGGCAGATACATATACGGCCCCGGCCCGACCCCGTAAAAGCCCAGCGTATTGGCCAGGCCATTGGGCCGGTAGGGCAGATGGAAGGGCTTGCGCTTGGCCACATCGAACAGGCCGACAAAGCCCAGCGTCGAATTGATCGCGAACCGCCCCGCCGTCTCCGCCGCCTTGCCGGGCTTGAGCTGGAGCAGATAAGCCGCGAACACCACCGGCTCCTGCAGATTGGAAAAGAAATTCCGCAATCCCTTGCGCGCCGGACGTGGCAGACCCTTATTATAGGCCTTGGCCATTGGCCCCACGACATTCTTGTCCACCGACTGCACCGCTTCGAAGCTCTGGGCGTTGATCTCTTCCAGCGGATCGCCCTTGGGCGCGGCCCGGTCGCCGGTCACGACGATATCCTGCACGGCATCGTCCGCCTGGACGGGCGACGGCGTCGGTGGCGTTTCAACCACCGGCTCGACCGGCAATTGCGGCGCAGCACCGGCCTGCGTCCCGATCATCATCATTCCGGCGGCAACACCCGACAGCAGCATATGTTTTCCTGACTATGGCACGTGCTTGCGCTCTTATGAGCGGAGCCAATCCAAAGCTATGACGTTACGATGATGGATCATCCTCCTGGCGTCGCCTTTTCGGCTAGGCTGCGTACCACCGCCGGTCAATAGTCTCGATCTGCAACCGGTCGTTCGGCCGATCCCCTCTCTACACTTTATTACATTTTTCTTCCTGCGACTCGTTTGCAATTGAGAGTCGTTCGCGATATGCGATCATCCTCATTTCAGCAGGACCAGTCCCCATCCCGATGCACGGAACCGCCCGCATCCCCTCGCAAAAGAAGAAGAGCGCCAAGGCGTTCTGGCTCAAGCAATTGCACACCTGGCATTGGGTCAGTTCCGCGATCAGCCTCATCGGCCTGCTGCTGTTCGCCTTCACCGGCATCACGCTCAACCATGCCGCCGATATCGAAGGATCGCCGCAAACGGTTGAAAAAGCGGCGACCCTGCCCGCCAACCTGCGCGCCCAGATCGCCCCCGACGATCAGCCCGACGCCAAGAAGCCCCTACCCGCCCCCGTCACCGCCTGGATCGAACAGACCATGGGCCAGCGCGGCACCGGCGAAGCGGAATGGTCGGCCGATGAAATCTACCTTGCCTTGCCCCGCCCCGGCGGCGACGGCTGGGTCTCGATCGACCGCACCGACGGCACGGTCACCAGCGAAGCGACCAGCCGCGGCTGGATCAGCTACCTCAATGACCTGCATAAGGGGCGCAATGCCGGGACCGTGTGGAAATGGTTCATCGACATTTTCTCGGTCGCCTGCTTCCTCTTCGCCCTGACCGGCCTCGTCCTGCTCCAGCTTCATGCCAAGAAGCGGCCTTCTACCTGGCCGCTGGTCGCCGCAGGGCTCGCTTTGCCCGCCATCCTCGCCATCATCTTCATTCATTAAGGGGGACTATCCATGCAGATCCGCTACCGCCTGGCCCTGACCGGCACGGCTGCGCTCGGCGCGGCGGCCACGGTTGCCGCACCCGCCACCGCGCAGACGCTCACCCTGTCGGTCGCCATTCCGCGCCTTTCGGTCGCCGAATATCACCGTCCCTATGTCGCCATCTGGATCGAGAAGGAGGGGGCGACCCCGCGCAGCCTGTCGGTCTGGTATGATTATGACATGAAGAATGGCGAGGGCGCCAAATGGCTGCGCGACGTGCGCCAATGGTGGCGCGCCTCCGGCCGCGCGCTGAAACTCCCGGCCGATGGCGTCTCCGGCGCGACCAAGGCCCCCGGCGCACACAAGGTCAGCTTCACCGCTGGCAAAGGCCCGCTGGGCGCGCTTGGCCCCGGCAACTACACGCTCTTCATCGAAGCCGCCCGCGAAGTCGGCGGCCGCGAAGTCGTCCGCCTGCCCTTCGCCTGGCCGCCTAAGCCCGGCGCAACGGTCAAGGCGCAAGGCAGCACGGAATTGGGCGCCGTCGCCCTCACCTTCGGCAAATAAAGGGGACTGGACCATGAAATCCACATATCTGATCGCGGGCGCGCTTGCCGCCCTGATGCTGCCCGCCACCGCGCAGGCCCATCGCCAATGGATGATGCCATCGGCCACCAGCCTGTCGGGTGACGACAGCTGGGTGACGGTGGATGCCGCCATTTCCAACGACCTCTTCTATTTCGAACATTTCCCGATGCCGACGGACGGCATCGCCGTGACCGAACCGGACGGCAGCACCGGCAGAATCGAAAACGCCGCCAAGGGTCGCTATCGCTCGACCTTCGACGTGCATCTGACCAAGCCCGGCACCTATCGCATCGCCAATGTGTCGACCGGCGTGATGGGCAGCTATATGCTCAACGGCAAGCAGGAACGGCTGCCGCGCGGCACGACCAAGGACAAGCTGGCCAGCGTGATCCCGACCGGTGCAACCGATGTGCAGACCGCCGAAATGTCCAACCGCAACGAGATTTTCGTGACGCTGGGCGCGCCGACCACGACCATCTTCAAACCCACCGGCACCGGCATCGAAATGGTCCCCGTTACCCACCCCAATGATCTGGTGTCGGGCGAAGCGGCGACCTTCCAGTTCCTGCTCGACGGCAAGCCTGCGGCCGACCTCAAGGTGACCGTCATCCCCGGCGGCATCCGCTATCGCGACGCATTGGGCCAGATGGACCTGACCGCCGACAAGGATGGCAAGGTCGTCGTCACCTGGCCGGAACCCGGCATGTACTGGATGAATGCCAGCATCGGCGGCGGACGCGAAGGCGGCCCCGGCGGCATGGCTGGCCCCGGCGG
>NZ_JEMV01000045.1 GCF_000588875.1 Sphingobium sp. Ant17 | reverse complement strand
GGTGGGGCCATCCTCTTGATGCAGCGCGTGGAGCAAACCCCCACCCCAACCCCTCCCCTGAAGGGAGGGGCTTAAGGGACTCCGCCACGACTTCCCCGGCGTCCTCAACTGGCACTATCTCGACAGCGCCGCGACCGCGCAGAAGCCGCAGGCCGTCATCGACGCCATCGCCCGCGCTTATGGCCCGGACTATGCGACCGTCCATCGCGGCGTCTATGAACGCTCGGCCAACATGACGCTCGCCTATGAAGCCGCCCGTCGCAAAGTCGCCAGCTTTATCGGCGCGGCGTCGGACAGCGAGATCGTCTATGTCCGTGGCGCGACCGAGGGGATCAACCTCGTCGCCCAATGCTGGGCGGGGGAGCAACTCAAGGCGGGCGACCGCATCCTGCTGTCCACCCTCGAACATCACAGCAATATCGTGCCGTGGCAGATGGTGGCGGAAAAGGTCGGCGCGCATATCGACGTCCTTCCCTTGACCGCCGATGGCCGGATTGATCTCGACGCGATGCGCGCGATGATCACGCCGCGCCACCGGATGGTCGCGCTGTCCCATGTATCGAACGTGCTGGGCAGCGTGCTCGATTGCCGGCGCGCCGCCGATATCGCGCATATGGTCGGCGCAAAGATCCTGATCGACGGTTGCCAGGCCGTCCCGCGCCTCGCCGTCGATGTGCAAGCGCTTGACTGCGATTTCTACGTCTTTTCCGCGCACAAACTCTATGGCCCGACCGGCATCGGCGTGCTGTGGGGTCGTGGGGAACTGCTCGACGCCATGCCCCCCTATCAGGGCGGCGGGTCGATGATCGACAAGGTGACGTTCGAGAAAACGACCTACGCCCCCGCCCCGACCCGGTTCGAGGCAGGCACCCCGCACATCACCGGCGTCGTCGGCCTGTCGGCGGCGATCGACTATGTCGAGGCGATCGGGCTGGACGCGATCGACGCGCATGAAGGCGCGCTGGTGGCCAAAGCGCGCGCGGCCCTCGAAAACCTCAACAGCATCCGCGTCTTCGGCCCCGAAGACTCGGCTGGCATCCTCTCCTTCGCGGTCGAGGGGGTGCATCCGCATGATGTCGGCACCATATTGGATGAAACCGGCGTTGCGATCCGGGCCGGGCATCATTGCGCCCAACCCCTGATGCGACATCTGGGCGTCGAAGCGACCGCACGGGCGAGCTTTGGCATTTACAGTGACGAAAGCGACGTGGACGCGCTGGTGCGCGGCCTGGAGCGGGTAAGAAAGATTTTTGGATGATGAGCGAAGAGCGCAAGATCATGGTGGAAGAAGTCGAAACGGTCGAAGCCCCGCCCAAGGCGCGCGTCGACAGCCCGCCCGCGTCCGGTGAACGCCAGCGCGACTATCTCGACGGCTTTCTTGCCGCCAAGCCGACGCCGGTCGCCGCAGGCGAGCCGGGCGGCAATCTCTATGATGCCGTGGTGGACGCGCTCAAGGAGATTTACGACCCCGAAATCCCGGTCAACATCTATGACCTTGGCCTCATCTACGGCGTCGATGTGACCGACGAAGCGCATGTCGTCGTCACCATGACGCTGACCACGCCGCATTGTCCGGTCGCTGAATCCATGCCCGGGGAAGTCGAACTGCGCGTCGGTGCGGTGCCCGGCGTCGGCGATGCGCAGGTTAACCTGATCTGGGATCCGCCTTGGGATCCGCAGAAGATGAGCGACGAAGCCAAACTCGAACTGGGAATGCTGTAATGCCTGTCGAGACCAAGACCCGCGCCCGCCCAGCCGCCGTCATCCTGACGAAAAGCGCCGAGCAGCGTATCGCTGACCTGATGGCGCAGGCGCCCGAAGGCACGATCGGCGTCAAGCTCTCGACCCCCAAGCGCGGCTGTTCGGGCCTTGCCTATTCGGTGGACTATGTGACCGACGAGGCCAAGTTCGATGAAAAGATCGAAACCCCCGGCGGCGTCTTCTACATTGATGGCGGGTCGGTCCTCTATCTGATCGGATCGACCATGGACTGGGTTGAGGATGATTTCACCGCTGGTTTCACCTTCGCCAACCCCAATGCCAAGGGCAGCTGCGGCTGCGGCGAAAGCTTTACGGTTTAACGGGGCGGTCATGCCCCATTTGCTGATCTTCGGGCTGGGCTATACTGCGTCCCGCCTTGCCACCCGGCTGCGAACCGAAGGCTGGCACATAACCGGCACGCGCCGTAGCGCCGGGGCCGATACGCTGGCATTCGAGGACGAGCCCGCCGTCCGCGCCGCCATCGCCAGCGCCACGCATATCCTCTCCTCGGTCCCGCCCGAAGGCGAAGCTGATCCCGTCCTGGTTCGCTACGGCCCGGCCATCGCCACCGCGCCTGCCCGCTGGACCGGCTATCTTTCCTCCACCGGCGTCTATGGCGACACCGGCGGCGCATGGGTGGACGAAGCCAGTCCGATCGGATCAGGCCGCCGCACCGCACGTGCCGATGCCGATGGCGATTGGGGGTCACTGCGCCCCGACATGCGGCGCTTCCGCCTGCCGGGCATCTATGGGCCGGGCCGGTCGGCGCTGGACCGGGTGCGGGAGGGGCGCGCGCATCGCATCGACCTGCCGGACCAAGTGTTCAGCCGAGTCCATGTCGAAGACATCGTCGCGGGCATCATCGCCTCCTTCGACGGGCCGCCCGGCATCTATAATCTGTCGGACGACCTGCCCTGCGCCCAAAATCGGGTGATCGAGGCCGCCTGCGATATGCTGGCCCTGCCCCATCCCCCGCTCCTGACGATGGATCAGGCCCAACTATCGCCCATGGCGCGCAGCTTCTATGCCGAAAATCGCCGTGTCGCCAATGGCCGCGCCAAGCGATTGCTCGGATGGCAGCTACGCTATCCCACTTATGCCCAAGGGCTGGGGGCTTGCCTGAAAGCGGAAATCGGTTCGCCGCAAGACCAGGTCATGCTTACCCGTTCTTAACCATGTCGGCGCGAAGAGGGGCCTGCCGCAACAGCAGGACCACTCAGATGGACAGTATCGAAACCACCTTCACCGCGCTCAGTCGCCGCATGGCCCACCTGTCCACACCTACGCCGATCACGACGTCCCAGCCACCACTGTCCAGCCTGATCGACCGGGTCAATGCCGCCAAGCAGCAGTATCAGCCGGGTATGCGCCGCTAAGCCTTTTTCGCGCGCAACGCGATCACCATCCCGGCGACAGCCAGCAGCGCGCCCGACGCCGCAAGCCCGGTCCAGCGATAGCCCTCCACCAGCGTCGAAATCAGCATCGCGATCACCGGGATCAGCACGGCGGTATAGGCCGCCTGCGCTGCGCCCATGCGCTGGATAAGGCGGAAATAGAGCGGGAAGGATACGACCGATCCAGCGATCGCCAGCCAGCCTATCCCCAGCAAATAGGTAGCGCGCAGTTCCATCACCGGCGGCCCAACCGTAATCCAGGCAAACAGCGCATTCACCCCCGCGCCGATCAGCATCGCCCAGGCCAGCACCGCCACCATCGGCAAGCGACGCGCGATGTCCATGCCCTGCATCACATTGGCCACCGAAGCGCTGAACAGCCCGAGGATCGAAAAGCCCACTCCCAGCATGATCTTGTCCGGGTCCACACTCGCCGCGCGATATTCATGGATCAGCATCATTGCGATACCCGTCATCGCCACAGCCGATCCGGCGATGAAGGCGCGGCTGACCGGTTGTCGAAACACGGCCCAAGCCAGGATCGAATTGGGGATCAGGAGCATCGCATAGATGACCGCAACCACCCCGGACGTCAGATGTTCTTCGGCGCGATAGACGAAGTTGAAATTCAGCACGAACTGCGCCGTGCCCAACAAGGCCGCGAATACCATCCCCGCCCCGCCGATCCGCAGCGATACGCCGCGCATCCGCGCAAAGGCCATCATCGCGACCCCGGCGAGCGCAAAGCGATAGCAAACCGACCAGCTTGCGGGCACGCTGCCCAACTGATCGCGAATGACGATCCAGGTCGAACTCCAGATCAGCGTGACGAGGATGAAGGGCAGGACGATGCCGCCCCGATCGTCGTCAGCCATGGTCGAGCATGCGCAACGCATCAGCAAGCGGCGCGACGCTGGCTGCGTCCTGCGACCAGTTGGTCACGATCCGCGCCGCGCCCCCGCCCCAGTCGTAAAAGTCGAACCCTTGCGCGCGCAGGCTGGCGGCTTCCGGCGCGGAAAGACGCAGGAACAGCTCGTTCGCCTCGACCGGATGCAGCAAACGCTCCGACGCCGCCCTGGCAAGCGCCTGCGCGGCCGCATTGGCGGCGCTGGCGTTGGCCAGCCACAGGTCGTCCTCGATCATCGCCAATATCTGCGCCGCAAGATAACGGCCCTTGGAGAATAAATGGCCCGACCGCTTGCGCCAGCGCATCGCTTCTGCGGCACGACGCTCCCGCTCCGGCCCGAAGAAGAGCAGCGCTTCCCCCACCATCCCGCCATTTTTGACGCAGCCATAACTCAGCGCATCGACGCCCGCGCGCCAGGTGACGTCGGCGGGCGCGCAGCCCAGAAAGGCCACCGCATTGGCGAACCGCGCGCCGTCCATGTGAAAGCCCAAGCCATGGGCGCGGGCAACCGCTCCCAAAGCCGCCACCTCGTCGGGCGTATAGACGCGGCCATATTCAGTGGCATTGGTGATGCTGATCGCACGCGCGGGCACCTGATGCACATCCGGGCGAATCGCCGCCAGCCGCTCCGCCACCACGTCCGGCATCAGCTTCGCTCCTTCGCCCGGCAGCGGCATCAGGCTCGCGCCATGGGTGAAGAAGCCCGGCGCACCACATTCGTCGACGACGATATGCGCCTCTTCATGGCAGATGATGCCTCCATAAGGCGGGCACAGGCAGGCCAGGGCAATGCTGTTCGCCGCCGTGCCTGTCGCCACCCATAGCGCGCTGACCGGGGTTTCGAACAGATCGCTAAAAGCCGCGTCGAGCCGCGCGCTCCACTGGTCGCCATCATAGCCATGATCCTCCCGATCGGCGGCGGCGATCGCGGCCATGACGGGCGGGCAAAGCGGGGTGGCGTTGTCGGAGAAAAAATGCATGGCGCAGCGTTAGCGAGGGTATAGCCCAGCGCCAAGAGGCCAGCTTGGCCCAAGCGGCCCGATGGGTCAGCATAGGTGACGTTGTTTCCGGTCCCGCTTTGTGACATAGGCAGCCCGTCCAACCCAAGGAGACAGATTATGGACGGCCAGCATAGTTCGCGTTTCACCGTTACCCTCAGCAGCAAGACTGTGGCGGCGAACGAGCGCGCCACCCTGCTGGAGGATCCCGGTTTCGGCCGCCTCTTCACCGATCATATGGTGACGATCCGCTATACCGAGGGGCAGGGCTGGCACAGCCACAGCGTCGGCCCGCGCGAACCGTTCCAGATCGACCCGGCCTGCGCCGTGCTCCATTATGCCCAGGAAATCTTCGAAGGCATGAAGGCCTACCGCCTCGCCGACGGCAGCGTCGCCATGTTCCGACCCGAGGAAAATGCCCGCCGCTTCGCCCAGTCGGCAGAACGCTTGGCAATGCCCGAAATCCCCGAAGACCTGTTCCTGGAAGCCGTTGCGGAATTGGTGAAGATCGACGCGAACTGGATTCCGACCGGCGAAGGCAGCCTGTATCTTCGCCCCTTCCTGTTCGCGAGCGAAGCCTTCCTGGGTGTGCGCCCGTCGAAGGAATATATATTCTGCGTCATCGCATCGCCTGCCGGTGCCTATTTCAAGGGTGGCAAGAAGGCCGTGACCCTATGGGTGTCGGAACATTATACCCGCGCCGCGCGCGGCGGCACGGGTGCGGCCAAATGCGGCGGCAACTATGCCGCCAGCCTGGTCGCGCAGAAGGAAGCGACCGAGCAGGGCTGCGATCAGGTCGTCTTTCTCGATGCCGCCGAAAATAAGTGGGTCGAGGAATTGGGCGGCATGAACGTCTTTTTCGTGATGGAGGACGGCTCGATCATTACCCCGCCGCTGACCGGCACCATCCTGCCCGGCATTACCCGCAACAGCATCATTACCCTTGCCCGCGCCAAGGGCCATGCGGTGCGTGAAGAGCCATACAGCTTTGCCCAATGGCGGGCCGATGCCGCCAGCGGCGCGCTGCGCGAAGCCTTTGCCTGCGGTACGGCGGCAGTGGTCACGGCGATCGGTACGGTCCGCAGCAAAGATGGCGATTTCACCATCGGCAATGGCGACGGTGGCCTGGTCACCGAAAGCCTGCGCGGCGAACTGACCGGTATTCAGCGCGGCACCGTCGCCGATCCCGCCGGTTGGGTGCATATCGTCTAAGGTGATCGGGCTGGCCCCTGCCCTTTTGGGCGAGCGGGCCAGCCATCGCTTTTCAAGTCGGTCCCAAGCGCCTAGACGGGGGCTTATGGAACGCTTCGACGTCGTGATTTTGGGTGGTGGCCTTGTCGGCCTGACCCTTGGCATCGCCCTTTCCGGCCATGGCGTGCGCACCGCCATCGTCGATCCCGCCGACCCGGTGGACACCACCGCCAGCGGCTTTGACGGCCGCGTGTCGGCCATTTCTTCGACCAGCTGCGCGATGCTCTCGGCGATCGGGGTCATTCCCTTCCTCGATGGCAAAGGCTGCCCGATCGACCGCATCTGGGTGAGCGATGGCTTGGAGCCAGGCGCTCTCGACTTTGCGCCGGACGCCGCCGATGACGGCGTGATGGGTACCATGTTCCCCAATCGCGACCTGCGCATCGCGCTGGAACAGACCGCCCAGCGAGCGACCAACCTCACCCGTTACCAGCCCGACCGCGCGACCCATGTCGATCGCAATGAAGATGGCGTTGTACTGACGCTGGCCAGCGGCGCGACGATCCGCGGCGCGCTGCTGGTCGCGGCGGAGGGTCGCAACAGCCCGACCCGTGAGTCGGCGGGCATACGCACCACCCGCTGGCAATATAGCCACACCGCCATGGTCAGCGCGATCGACCATGACGTGCCCCACGGCAACACCGCTTATGAGATTTTCTATGTCGGCGGCCCCTTCGCGCTGCTGCCGATGCTACCGGGCACCCGCTCGGCAATCGTATGGACCGTGCCGAGCGAGCAGGCACCCGCCATGCTCAAATTGTCCGAACGCGCCTGGCTTGCCGAGGCACAGAAGCGCATCGGCGGTTTCCTGGGCGAAATCAGCATGGCTGGCCCCCGCTCCTCCTACCCGCTCGGTTTCCATCATGCCGCGCGCATCACCGATACGCGGCTGGCGCTGGTGGGCGACAGCGCCCATGCCATCCACCCGATAGCGGGCCAGGGACTGAACCTTGGCCTGCGCGATGTCGCCGCGCTGGTCGAAGTATTGGTCGACGGCATGCGCCTCGGCCTTGATCCGGGCGATGCGCAACTGCTTGCGCGCTATCAGCGCTGGCGCGGGCTGGACGCGATCATGACCAGCGTCGCGATGGATGGCCTGGTGCGCCTATTCGACATTCCCGGCCGCCTACCAAAGCTGGCGCGGCGCGCGGGCCTCGCGACGGTGCAGCGCACATCGTTGCTCAAGGGGCGCTTCATGGCCGAAGCGCGCGGCCAGTCCGGGGCGCTGCCCCGGCTGCTGACCGGCGAGCTGGTCTGATCGGCGCTCAGCCCCGGCCGCGATAGCCCGGCACGTCTTGTGTCGGCAACCACAGCCCGGCAGGCGGTTCGCCCGATTGCCAGAACACGTCGATCGGAATGCCGCCGCGCGGATACCAATAGCCGCCGATTCGCAACCAGATCGGGTTCATCTCGGCGAACAGCCGCTCGCCGATCCCCACCGTGCAATCCTCATGGAACGCCGCATGGTTGCGGAACGCCCCCAGGAACAGCTTGAGCGACTTGGATTCGACGATCGTCGCGGCGGGCGCATAGTCGATCACCAGATGGGCGAAGTCGGGCTGGCCAGTCACCGGGCAGAGCGAGGTGAATTCGGGCGCGGTAAAGCGCACCAGATAGGGTTTGCCCGGACGCGGATTGGGCACATAATCGAGGATGGCGGCTTCCGGCGTGGCGGGAAGCGCGCTGGTCTGGCCCAGATGGAGCGGGGCTTGGCTAAGGTCGGTCATGCCCGCCCTTTACGCGATTGCCCGCCCGCTGTCATCGGTCCAACGGGGCAGGCGACGTTGTTCACTTGCCATTCAGCGCGGCTTGTGCCTTGGCCACCACATGGGGTCTGTTCGTTCACTTTTGCTCGCCGCGCCGCTTCTGCTGGCCGCGCCCGTCCATGCCCAGCAGGCCGACGAGCCCGCGCCGGGTGGTTTCAGCCTGCCGCCGTCGCGAACCGTGCCGCCGGTCGATACCCGCCGACAGGGGCCGGAACTGGATGTCTTCCGCGCGCCCGCCACGGTCGCGCCACCCCCTATCGTCGCGCCCACCGTGACGCCGCCGCCCGTTGCCGTACCGGTCCCGTCCCCGGCGCAGTCGACCACGCGGCAACCAACCCGACCGACCGAAACCCGCCCTGCGCCAACGCCCGCTCCCAGTACCGAACCGGAACCCACCAATGACAGCGCGCCGATACCAGAGGCACTCCCGGCTGAGCTATAGTCAACCAGACCGCCCCTGCCGTCACGCCGCCTCCTGCGGAAACGCCCGCGCCAACGGCCAGTCCGGCCAGCGCCGATACAACGCCTTGGGGCTGGATCATCGGCGGCCTGCTCGCCCTCGCCGCCATCGCCGTCGCCCTGTTGTTGCGGCGCCGTCGCTCGCCCGGCGAAGCCGAAACGGTCGAAGCCGAGCTAGTCGCACAGCCCCTCACCGCGCCTCTGCCTCCACCAGCACCGCCGCCCGCGCCTGTCGCGCCGCCCCCGCCGCCGCCTGCCCCTGTCGACACCGACCGGGCCTGGATCGACATGCAACTCGTAGTCACGCAGGCGCGCTATTCGCTGATGGGCGTCACCATCGCCTATGGCCTGTTGCTGCATAATCGCGGGGCGCTTGCCGCGCAGGACGTGCTGGTGCGCGGCATCATCGGCAATGGCGGCGCGAACCAGCAGGCGCTGCTCGATGGCTTCTTCATCGGCGAAACCGGCCTGCCGCTCCATGCTGCCGTCGCGCTGGCACCGGGCGAAACCCTGCGGCTGGACGGCGAACTGCGGCTTGCGCCCGATCAGATCGTGCCAGTGCCCATGGGCGATCGCAGCCTGTTGATCCCGATCGCCGCCTTCGATGCGACCTATCAATTTAATGACGTGGACGACGACAAGGGCCGCACCGCCCGCGCCTTCATCGTCGGGCAGGATCAGGAACCACCCGCCGAGCGGCTCGCGCCGTTGCGGCTCGACCAGGGTCCACGCCAATATCGTCGCCCTGCCGCCCGCGCCGCCGCCGAACTGCCACCCCGCTAGGCTTGGCCCTTTCCAGTCTCCGCCCCCCGGCCTAGAAGGGGCGGCAAGACGCAGGCCATAGGGGACCGCATGACCATTTTCGTATCCACCGACTGGCTCGCCGCGCAAATTGGCGCGCCGGACCTCTGCATCCTCGACGCCAGCCTGTTCCTGCCCGGCACCCCGCGCGATCCGCTCGCCGAATATGCGGCCGCGCACATTCCCGGCGCCGTCTTTCTCGACCTGGCGACGCTCAACGACCCCGATGACGCGACGCCGGGCATGTTACCGCCCGATGCGCTGATGACGCAGCGCTGCCAAGCGCTGGGGATCAACCCCGACAGCCGCATCATCGTCTATGACAATAGCCCGCTGCACAGCGCGGCGCGCGGATGGTGGATGATGCGCATCTATGGTCTGGGCGCGTCGGTCGCTATCCTTGACGGCGGCCTGCCCAAATGGGTGGCGGAAGGTCGCCCGACGGAGGCTGGCGTCGTCACCCCCGCCCCCGGCACCGCCATCGGCCGCCGCGCGGCCGGACAGGTTCGGACCAAGGCGGACCTGATCGCCAATCTGGCCACCGGCGCGGAGCAGATACTCGACGCGCGCGGCGCTGGCCGCTTCATCGGCGCGGAGGCCGAACCACGCCCCGGCATGGCGTCGGGCCATATCCCCGGATCACGCAACCTGCCCTCCCCTTCCCTGTTCAATCCCGACAATAGCATGAAATCGGGCGACGAATTGCGTGCCCTCTACGCCGACGCCGGGATCGATTTCGATCGCCCGGTCATCACCAGCTGTGGCAGTGGCGTCACCGCCGCCATCCTGCTCGCCGGACTGAAGTCGCTCGGCAAGGACGACGTGACCCTCTATGATGGCAGCTGGTCCGAATGGGGCTTCGATCCCGCCACGCCCAAGGCGACCGGCCCGGCATGAGTGACGACCGCAAGCCGTTGACGAAACTGGTGCAGGCCGGGCGCAAGCCCGAATGGACCGGCATGCCCGGCCAGCCCGGCGGCATCGTCAGCCCACCCGTCTGGCGCGCCTCGACCATCCTCTATGACGATGTCGCCCATCTGCGAAAGGCCGCGGGCAGCAGCACGCATGAGCGGCTCTTCTACGGACGCAAGGGCACCCCGACCGCCTGGTCGCTCGCCGACGCGCTGACCGAAATGGAACCGGGCGCGGAGGGCACGATGCTCTTCCCGTCGGGCGTCGCGGCGATCGCCTGCGCGCTGATGGCCGTGCTGAAACCCGGCGACCGACTGCTCATGCCCGACAGCACCTATGATCCGACCCGCAATTTCTGCGATCAGATGCTTAATAGTTACGGTATCGAAACGATCTATTATGATCCATGCGATGCTGTCCGGGTCGCTGTCCGTCTTGCCGATGAAAAGGTGCGAGCCATCTTCCTCGAAAGTCCCGGCAGCCTGACGTTCGAGGTGCAGGATATTCCCGCCATCACCGCCATCGCGCGCGAGCGGGGCATCGTCACCCTGCTAGATAACACCTGGGCGACACCGCTCTTTTTCCCGGCAATGGCCCATGGCGTGGACATCACCATTCTGGCCTGCACCAAATATATCGTCGGCCATAGCGACGTGATGATGGGCAGCATCACGGCGAACGCTCAATGGTTCGGCAAGGTCCGCCAGACCGCCTATCTGTTCGGCCAGATGACCAGCCCCGACGACGCCTGGCTCGCCGCGCGCGGCCTGCGCACGCTGGGCGTGCGATTGCGCCAGCATCAGGATGGCGCGCTCGCGGTCGCCCATTGGCTCAAGGACCAGCCCGGCGTCGCGCGCGTGCTGCACCCCGCTTTGCCCGACTGCCCCGGCCATGCGCTGTGGCAGCGCGACTTTTCCGGCTCGACCGGTCTGTTCAGCTTCGTGCTGGATGGCGGCGATGAAACCGCCCGTGCCGCTCTGATCGACGGCCTCGCCCATTTCGGTATCGGCTATAGCTGGGGCGGCTTTGAAAGCCTCGCTTTGCCGATCGATCCTGCTCGCCACCGCACCGCAACCCACTGGGAGGCAGAGGGACCGATGGTGCGCCTGCACATCGGCCTCGAAGACCCAGACGACCTGATCGCTGATCTCGACGCGGGGCTGGCCCGCTTCCGGGCAGCGCGATGACCCGGTTCATCCCCGCCAAATGGCTCGCCCTTCTGGAACAGACCGGTGACCTCATCCAGGCCGGCATTGCGCTGGGCGTCGCCATTCTCCTCTATCTGTTGGCCGCCGCGCTGGCCCGCGTGATCGCACGGCGGGTCGAACCCCATTGCGCACATCTGGGCACCGCTTTCGTCACGCGTGTCCGTCCGATCGTGCGCCATGGTCTCGCGACCTTGCTCATCGGTATCGCTACCGCCGTGTGGCCAACGGGAACCATCGCCAACATTCTGCTGGCCATGATCATGGGCGGCGCGCTCGCGCTGGTGGCAGGGCATTTGGCGCGGGGCGTATCGATCCCGCTATGGGCAACGATACCGCTGGCGGTCATGGTGTTCGTCATGCTGCTGTCGGGCAGCACCGGGGGCATAACGCCTCTGGCTGAGATGCTCGATAGCGTCGGATTACAACTGGGCCGCAGCCGGATATCCCTGCTCGACGTCATATCAGTCGCGGCCATTGCCGTCGGCCTGTTCGGCGCGGCGCGACTGGCCAACCGCGTCCTGTCCCGATCGATCAGCAGCGCGCGCAGCCTGGATGCGACGCAAAAACTGCTAGCCGAAAAGCTGGCGGGCGTGACGGTCATCGCTGTCGCCTTCTTCTTCGGGATCGACGTGCTGGGCATCGACCTCACCGCCTTTGCCGTCTTTTCCGGCGCGCTGGGCCTGGCGGTCGGCTTTGGTCTGCAAAAGACGGTCGGCAATCTGATCGCGGGCATCATCCTGCTGCTCGACCGGTCGATCAAGCCGGGCGACGTGATCGTCGTGGGAGAAAGTTTCGGCTGGGTGAACAAGATCGGCGTGCGCGCCGTCAGCGTCATTACCCGCGATGGCAAGGAGCATTTGATTCCCAACGAGAATCTTATGACGCAGGAGGTGGAAAACTGGTCCTATTCCGACCGCAACGTTCGCGTGCATATTCCGGTCGGCATTGCGTATGACAGCGATCTGGACCTAGCCCAGAAGCTGATGTTGCAGGCCGCGAGTGAAAGCCCGCGCGTACTGAAAAGCCCCAAGCCCAATGTCTGGCTGAAGGGCTTTGGCGACAGTAGTGTCGATCATGACATATTGGTGTGGATTTCCGACCCGGAATCGGGTGTCGGCAATGTCCGGTCCGATGTCCTCGGCCGTTTGTGGCACTTGTTCCGCGATCATGGCGTGACGATCCCCTTCCCGCAGCTGGTCGTGCATATGGTACCACCCCCGCCGCCCGAACCCACGGATGCCTTATAGGGAGCCGGTAGAATTACGGGTCGCGCTTCGCTTCTTGCCACCCTATATCGAAACTATGAACCTGCTCGTGCTTCTCTTGATCTTCCTCGCCACCGTCGTCGCGATGGAGGGTTTCGCCTATGTCATGCACCGCTGGATCATGCATGGTCCCGGCTGGTTTCTGCACGCCAGCCACCATCGCCCCCGCCTTGGTCGTTGGGAAGCCAATGACCTGTATTTCGTGATCTTCGCGCTACCCTCTATCCTGCTGCTGCTGGGCGGTGTGCAATGGGGCTGGGGCGGCTGGGCGACGGCCTGCGGTGCCGGGATCGCTGCCTATGGTGCCATCTATCTCGGCTTCCACGACATCATCGTTCATCAGCGTGTCAAAAACCGCTATGTCGCCCGCTCACCCTATATGAAGCGGATCGTCCAGGCCCATCGCCTGCATCATGTGGTCGAGACCAAGGAAGGCACCGTCAGCTTCGGCTTTCTCGTCGCCCCCCGCCCGGAGGATCTGAAGCGCGAACTTGCTCGCCGCAATCGGGCGGGCGTGCGCGCACCTTCCGCTGCCGCTCCGGTCACCCCGGCAGGTCAAGCCCCGCCACGTTGAAGGCGAAGGGCGCGGTCTTGTCTTGCGGGCCGACCACCAGGTCGACCTTCACCGTCTTGGCCTTGGCAATGACGTCATAGGCATTTTGCGACGGCATGATTTCGATGCCGTCCTTCGCATCGGTCATCCGCCCCTGCCAGCTATGCGTCTTGCCGTCATCGCCCTTAGCGCTGACCGTGCAGGCCGAAAGGTCGCACTGAAAGGGCGCGCCGACCAGCTTCACCGTCACGGTCTTTTCGCCATTGCTCATCGGCTGTACCAGCAGGACCGCGAATGTGTCGGGCGCAGTCATCGTCGCGACCGTGTTGGCGCTGCCGATATAGGCGACCTTCGCGGCGTCGCCGGTCCCGCCTTCATACTTCCACACCTGCCCGATCTGCTCGCGCTGGCTCGGTTCTTCGGGTTCCTGCGAACAGGCGGCCAGCAATGCCATGGCCGTCATCATCAAGGGCATGCGCATAGGCTCTTGTCCTTCCATTTGGTTACGGAAGGACAATGGTCGAGGCCCCTTGCAGGTTGCAGCGTTCAGCCCGTGTAGCGGCCAGCCGTTTGCCGGATAAGGGCAATCATGTTGGGAATGCCCTGTGTCCGGTTGGAACTCAGCTGATTGCGCAGGTCGAAGGGGGCCAGCGCCTCCTCGATTTCCACCGCGGCTATCTCGGCGGGCGGCTGGTCCTGCACCGTCAGCAGCACGAGCGCGATGATCCCCTTGGTAATCGCGGCATTGCTGTCCGCCAGGAAATGCAGCCGCCCGTCGTCCAGCACGGTCGGATAGACCCACACGGCGGCCGAACAGCCGCGCACCAGCGTCGCATCGGTCTTGAGCGCATCCGGCATCGGCTCAAGCGCACGGCCAAGGTCGATCAGCAAGCGATAGCGGTCGTCCGCATCGAGAAACTGATACTCTTCCTGAAGATCGGCAAGGTTCGTCATGCCCGCCCCTATAGGGGGAAATGGCCGGCAGGTAAGCCCCCCTTGGGTCAAGCCGGGGACTATCAGGCCGCCACCCAATCCTTGCGCAGCGCCCGGCCGCCTAATGCCATGAACAGCCCGGCGAGCAGATAGAAACCAAGTGCCGCCACGATGGCGTAGCGCAGCGCCTCGATCCCATAAGCCGGGGTCAGGGCGTCGGACAAAGCGCCGACGAACCAGCTGCCAATCCCCAGCCCCACCAGATTGTTGATCAGCAGGAAACTCGCCGCCGCGCTGGCGCGCATATGGGCGGGGACGAGATGCTGCACGGCGGTCAGCACCGGGCCGAGCCAGACATAGACCAACGCCTGCGGCACGAGGAACAGGGCGAAAGCGACGCCGACGCTGTCGGACAGCACCCCGACCACGAACAGCGGCATGCCCACCACATAGCTGATCGCGGGCACCCAGGCATAATAGGCCTTGTCCTTGCCACCCATCGCGTCGCCCAGCCAACCGCCCAGCAGCACGCCCGCCACGCCGCCGATCAGCAACAGCCCACCCAGAAACTGCCCTGCGCCCATCAGGTTCAGGCCAAAGCTGCGCATCAGCAGGCTGGGCAGCCAGAAGGCGACGCCATAGCCGCACATCGAACTGCACGCCGCGCCGACCGCCAGAAACCAGAAGCTGCGCTTGGCCGCGAGGATGCCGAACACGGCGGACACGGGCGCGGCGTCGCTCGCCTGCACCGGCCGCACGGGTTCGCGCACCACCAGGCGGAACACGGGCGCGATCAGCAGGCCAAGCAGGCCGACGACAATGAAGGCGGTGCGCCACTCCACGGTCTGGGCGATATAGCCGCCGAGAAGCACGCCGCCCGCCGAGCCCAGCGGGATGCCGAGCGAATAGATGGACAGCGCCCGCGCCCGCTGATGCGCGGGAAAATAATCGGAGATGACGGCATAGGAGGGCGCGACCCCGCCCGCTTCGCCCACGCCCACGCCGATGCGGCACAGGAATAATTGCATGAAATTGCCCGCCAGCCCGCATAAAGCCGTAAAGCCGCTCCATACCGCAAGGCTGACGGTAATGACCCAGGTGCGGCTGGTGCGATCGGCCAGTAGCGCCAGCGGGATCGCCAGTGTCGAATAGAGCAGCGCAAAGGCGATGCCGCCCAGCGCCCCCAATTGCGTATCGCTCAGCCCGAGTTCCGCCTTGATCGGCCCGGCGAGGATGCCCAGGATCTGCCGGTCGAGGAAGTTGAAGGTATAGACCAGCAGCAGCATCGCCAGCACGACGCCGCGATAGGCGGGGGAAGCGGGGGGGACGGATCGGTCGGTCATATGGCTGCACCCATCTCCGTTCAGTTCGAGCTTGTCGAGAACCGTTGCACAAGGGTTCTCGACAGGCTCGAACCGAACGGAGATGGAATGGAGATCAGAACTTCACCGTCCCTGTCAAAAACACCTGCCGGGGATTGCCGTAAAAGGCGGTCAACGTGCCTTCGCGGCCGAGCGTCGGGGTCGGGAAACCGGCGGCATTGTTGATGATGGCCCCTGTCACCGCATTGGCCCCGACGAATGTATAGCCCGACGTCTTATATTCCTTGTCCATCAGATTCTTGCCATGCAGGCCCAGCGTCCAACGATCGTCTGGCGCGGTATAGACGATGCTGGCATCCCACAGCGCAAAGCCCTTCTGGTCGATATAGGGGTTGGGGATTTCAAACTGATAGGTCTTGCTGCGCCACGACACGCTGCTCGCCAGATACAGGCTGCCCGTGCCGACCGGAGTTGAATAGCTCATCGTGCCACTGGCGGTCCATTTTGGCGTGTTCTGCACTTCGCGATTGGCCGCCACATCGGTCGGCACGCCGCCAATGTTGGTGATATATTCGCGATATTCCGCATCGATGTAGCCGACCGCGGTCGACAGGTTCAGCCGATCGCCCGGCGTCATCAGATCACGCCCCAGCCGTGCGGTGCTTTCAAACTCCAGCCCCTTGAACCGCGCCTTGCCCGCATTGGACACCACGCCGCAGAAGGAGGGGGTGGCGACGCCGCCGACACTGACGGTGCAGGCGACAGACCCCGGAATCTGCACATCCTTATAGTCGGCATAGAAGCCCGCGACCGCGACATAGAGCGCGCCGTCCATGAAGTTGCCCTTATAGCCGACTTCATAGCTGTCGACCTGTTCGGGTGCGAAGCTGAGGAAAGACGCGATTTCATCGTCCTGCCGGATGCCGTCGCCATTAAGGTCGGGCGCGTTGGTGCCGACGCCGCGCGGATCAAAGCCGCCGCCCTTGAACCCCTGCGAGAAGCTGGCGTAGATATTATGATCGGGCGTAGGCTTGTAGCTGATCGAGACGCGCGGGGTGAATTTCTTATATTCGCGCTCGCCATTGAAATTGGTGCTGGGCGCGCCGAACGCCACGCCCGCGCCGCCGAACAACGGCGATCCGCCACCCAGATAATTCTGCCGCAAAATGTCGGCCCGGCGCTTATCCCACGTATAGCGGCCACCGGCTGACAGGCTGAGCTGTTCCGTAATGTCGAAGGTGAAGTCACCGAACACGGCATAGGTTTCGGTGTCCACATCGGCCTGCGTATAGGCGGTCAGCCCCGCAACCGTCGTGAACAAGCGGACGTCGAACGCGGTGTCGGCCTTGGCATCGAGATAATAGAAGCCGACCATGCCGTGCAGCGGCCCCTGATCGTAGAGAAGCTGGAATTCCTGGCTCAACTGCTCGTTGAAATAGAAGGCAGGCACATCGACATCGACCGCAGGCAGCGCATCGAAATCGATCGGCGAGGCGCTGTCATCCTTGCGCCAGGCACTGATCGACCGCAGCGTCACCGCATCGCTCAGTTCGGCGGTGATGTTCATCGACAGGCCATAGGACTTCACATATTGTTTGGGATCGACCAGACCGCCGCGCGTGTCGAACACATCGTCCAGCACCGGCGCGCCCGACACTTGCCCGGGGATCAGCCGATGGCCACCACGCGCGCTGCTATTATCCTTGGTATAATCGCCGGTAATCCGCATCAGCACAGGCTGGCCATAACCACCCATTTCAAAGGTAGCGCGGCCCGCCCAGATATCCTTGTTGTAATTTTCATCGCCGGTGGTGAGATTGTCGCCAAAGCCGCCGCGCGACAGCCGGGCAAAGGCCCCGCCGACGCGGATCAGGTCGCTCAACGGCGCCGACACGCTGATGATGCCATCGGCTGATCATAGCTGCCATAGGTGCCCTTGAGCTTGAGCGAAAATTCCTGCGGCAACATCTTGGTCACATATTTGACCGCGCCGCCGATGGTGTTGCGCCCATAGAGCGTGCCCTGCGGCCCGCGCAGCACCTCGATCCGTTCGACATCGTAAATGTCCAGGATCGCGCCCTGCGGCCGGTTGAGATAGACATCGTCGAGATAGATGCCCACGCCCTGTTCGAAGCCCGACACCGGGTCTTGTTGGCCCACGCCGCGGATGAAGGCGGTCAGCGTCGAATTGGTGCCGCGCGAGGCTTCCAGCGTAGTGTTGGGCGTCATGTTGGCAAGGTCGGTAATGTCGATCGCCCCACCCCGTTCCAGCGCTTCACCCGAAAATGCGCTGACCGCGATCGGCACGCTGACCAGCGTTTCCTCCCGGCGACGGGCGGTAACGACGATCGCCGCTTCGTCTTCCACTGCCGGGGCGGTGTCCTGCGCAAAGGCAGGCATGGCCAACGCGCCGCTCCAGGCGGCGGAGGCAAGGGCAATCGCACGGATGCTGAAATGGGCCTTCATGGTCGGTCCTCTCCTGAAAATGGGGTGCCCGGTCTGCCGGGTCACTTTGCGTTGTCCGATTCGATAATGAAAGTTGAACCAACTTTCAACTTCAAATAGAGAGGCGGAGACAAGGCCGGTTCAGTGCGGCAAAAAGAGCACAGATTTTGCGAGGAGTGGACATGGCCGAGGACGCCGCCGCCAAGGACGACAAGACACCACGCACCGCCCGGGGCGAACGTACCCGACAAGCCTTGCTGGCGGCCGCAGCGCAGGAATTTGGCGAAAAAGGCTTTCACGACGGCTCGGTCAGCGGCATCACCCGCCGCGCCGGCTGTGCCTTGGGCAGTTTCTACACCTATTTCGACAGCAAGGACGATATCTTCCGTGCGCTCGTCGCGGACATGTCAGGCCAGGTGCGCGATTATGTCGGCCCCCGCATCGCCGACGCCCGCGATGGTATCGATGCCGAACGCATCGGTCTGCTCAGTTTCCTGGAGTTCGCCCGCGAACATAAGGAAATCTATCGCATCATCGACGAAGCGGAGTTCGTCGATCAGGCCGCCTACCGCGCCCATTATGAAAATACCGCATCCCGCATGACGACTCGCCTCACCAAGGCGGCGGCGCGCGGCGACATCCGCGCCGATGTGGAGGAAGTCCATGCCTGGGCGATTATGGGCATGAACGTGTTTCTGGGCCTGCGCTTCGGCGTCTGGGACGATAGCCGCTCCGCCGACGAGATTGCCGCCATCGCCAATGCACTGGTGGAACGGGGCATCGGCACAAAGGCCTAGCCAAAGGGAGTTATGCAGATCGCAGTGCGCAGGGCCGGATTATGATCGCCCCGCTTCGGACAGAAGGGGGGTGCCAGGATGCTGTCGGCTTATGCTGGACCGGAGCATCTCAGCCCAGTCCGACCCCGCGCACAGACCGATCATGCCGGGTGCATCCCACTTCGCCATAATATCGGCCGTTTGCGATCGCGCCATGGGACGTCCGAACAGAAAACCCTGACCGACATCGCATCCTTTGACCATCAGATGCGCGGCCTGCGCGGCCGTCTCTATGCCTTCGGCGACGGTCGTAATGCCCAGATTCTTTGCCAGGTCGATCACCGCGCCAACAATCGCGGCATCGCCGGTTTCAGCGGCATTGAGACGCGACACGAAGGACCGGTCGATCTTGATCGTATGCACGGGGAATTGCTGCAGATGGGTCAACGATGCATAGCCCGTCCCGAAATCGTCCAGGGCGATGGTCACACCTGCCTTGGCCAAGGTCTCCAAACTATTATGCACCCGGTCGGACAATTGGCCCACGAACACGGTTTCCGTGACCTCCAGTTCCAGAAGGCACGCCGGAAGACCGAATGTGTGCAGCCGACCCAAAATGCGATCGACGAAATCGCCCCGACGAAAATCGCCGGGCGCGCCATTGAACGCCACTCGACCAAAGGCAAAGCCCTGATCCCGCCACGCCGCCATATCCGCCATGATGCAATCGAGCATCCGATCGGTAAGCCGAACCGCCAGTTCCGCATCTTCAAAAGCCGCTCGGATCTCGCCCGGCGGCTGGAGTCCCCGCTGCGGATCGTTAAAGCGCAGCAAGGCTTCAAACCCTTCCAGCGCACCCGTGCGCAGGTTCACCTTGGGCTGATAGAAGGGAACGATATGATTGTTGGCAAGCGCGACGCGCGCTTGGTCAGCATCGCCTTTTCCCGGTCGACGGCTTCGCGCATGGCGGGCGTGAAGCCCCTGATCTGACCTGGCCCGTCGCTCTTGGCAGCATAGAGCGCGAGGTCAGCGCATTTATGCAGTTCCTCGGCATTCATCCCATCCCGAAACGCCAGCGCGCCGCCAGCGCTCAGGCTGACATCGATATGGCGTCCATCATGCTGCAGAGAGCCGGTCAGGCTACCCATCACAGCATCGACGGCCTCCTGTCGCGCTTGTTCCTGGGTCAACCCGGGCAGGATGATCGCAAACTCGTCCCCGCCCAGCCGCGCCAATGTGGCACCGTCCGGTATGCGCTTCGTCAGTTTCGCGGCGACATCGTGCAGCACGGCGTCACCCGCATGATGGCCAAGCGTATCGTTGATGGTTTTGAATCGGTCGACGTCCAGCACGATCAGGCCAACGCACGTCCCGTGCCGACGCGCATCGTCAAGGGCCTGGTCCAACCGTTCAGCGAACATCGCCCGATTGGGCAGTCCGGTCATGGCATCATGCGACGCCGCCCATTTGAGCTTGGCTTCATATTGCATCTGCGCGGTGACGTCATGCAGCGACCCCAGCAACCGGATGGGTTTGCCATCCTTGTTGCGCACGACATAACCCCGCGCGACGAGATTGAGATAGCGACCGTCGGCGGCGCGAAATCTGAACTGTTCGATCCATTGGTTGAAATGCGCATCTTCCAGCCGCTTTAGCGTGTCGGTGACACGGTCCCGGTCATCGTCATGAAGATGCTCGAACCACCATGATCGGGATGTGCCCTTCAAGCACTCGCTATATCCCAGCACCTCGAAAGCGGCCTCGCTCCATTCGATGCGATCCCGTTCAAGCGAACAATCCCAGATGATGTCATTCGTCGCCCGCGACGCGAGGCGATACCGTTCTTCACTTTCTTTTAGCGCGCTTTCAGCCTCGACCTGGTCATCAATGTCTTCCAGCGTCCCATACCATTTGAGAACCGTACCATCCTCGTCACGCCGCGGCCGACCGCGCGCGCGATGCCAGCGATAGGCACCGCTCCGATCGCGAAGCCGATAGCGCACATCCACGGCCGGATCATCGACCGAACCCGTTACCTTGTTCCAAAGGTGCAGAACCCCAGGAAGGTCGGCCGGATGAACAGCCGACGTCCATCCGTTGCCCAGCGCGTCCTTCAAGGGAAGGCCGGTAATCTCCTCCCATTTGGGACTAAGTTCGAGGATTGCACCCGCGGCGTCGCTGATCCACGGCATTTGTGGATTGAGATCGACGGAATAGCGGTAATGATCCTCGCTTTGCCGCAGCGCGGCGACGAGTGCGCTCATCTCCGAACGCGACCGCAACAGCTTGCTGAACGCCGATTGGCTGGTCGCCAGCGTTCGCATGATGACAGCCGCAATGATCAGGAATGTGATGCCGATCCCGATCAGATAGACATCGGAGGAGGTGAGCAGACACAGGGTTACCGGTGCCGCCCCGAAAAGGAGCACGAACCGTCCGGCGATGGGCAAGGATTGCAGACAATAGCAACAACTGATCGAGCAACGAAAACATAGAGCGCGACCGATGTGATGCGGCTGGGGTCTACCTCATTGAGCAGTAGCAGCCCCCAAGCACCAAAGGCAGTGCTCAGGACGGCGGACATGACTATCGTACCGGCCATATGCCGCCGCATCTGGCTGGACGAGGGCGCAATCGTCTTGCGCCCCATCCACAGGACCGCCCGGATGAAGATCATGAGGGATAATGCGGCCGGAACGCCAAGGCTCAGCGACAGCGACACATCGCCATAGGTCACCATACCCAGGCAAAAGACGTTAACGAACATCAAGGCGTACATGAGGGGGATTTGACCCGTCAGCGCCTTATACTGCTCGTGCAACGCCACCTGCGAGCTTTCGGCAATCCATTTAAACCGAGCAAATACCATATATGCGCACCAAATCTCTCCCTGATCGTCTATAGGGTGAACTGGTTAACAAACGCATCGAACCTTCAGGGATTTCAACGCCGACAGGGTAAGAGCCCCGGGAGGGCAGGTGGCATTGACCATCGGCACGCCGAGCCATGAACCCGGCGCCGAAGCCTCCTGTCGTTTGACAGTTAGTGTTGCATTAAGGATGATGCGCGAATGTGGGGGCGCATAACCATTTCGTCGATTATTGTCGTCAGCAGTTCGCCAGCCTTCGCAGCGGACGGTCGCGATAGTCTGATGCGTGTATTCGATTACAATCCCAGCATCGCGGGGGAGCGCAGCCGTGCGAAAGCCGCTGCGATCGAACTGGATATCGCGAAAGCAGATCGACGGTTCGACTTCCGCATCGACGCGACGGCGGAAAGGCAAGACATCAGCACAGCCGCGCGCCACCTATCCACGACAACCGCTACCGTGTCCGCCACGGTTTCGTTGCCCATCTGGTCGGGAGGCCGCGTGTCGGCGCGTATCGCAGCAGCAGGCGCCCGCGCAGATGTAGCCCGCGCTGAATTGGTTGAGGCAACGAACCGGGTACTGACCGATGCGATGATTGCCCATATCGATGTCGCCCGAGACCGTACGCTACTTCGCCTTCAGCAAGAGCAAACACATATTCTCGCACAGACAGTGATGGCGGCCGAACTGCGCGCCCAAGCGCAGGAAGTCACCGACACGGACGTCCAGCAAGCAAAAACGCGGCTGGCGATCAGTCAAGCCCGTGTCAGCCAGGCAGAGGCATCACTGATAAGCTCGTCTCAGCAATATTGGGCGATAACCGGGGCGGAGCCGGATGGTGACGAACAGATTGACGACCGGCTTCCACCGCTGCCGCAACCGTCCGACATCGGTAACTTGCTGGCATCGATGCCCAGCATGATGGCCGAACGTCATCGCGTGCAGGCGTCGCTGGCCGACCTGCAATTTGCCCGCGCGACGGTGAGGCCCACGGTCAATCTGTTTGCGCGATATGATCGGCAATTTGGCGGCACGACATTGCCCGATTATCTTGGCCGCAACACCATGAGCGTGGGCATCACCATGCGCCTGCCCCTTTATCAAGGCGGTCGCCCCGGTGCCGAGGTGCGGGCGAGGCGCGCGCTGCTCGAACAATCACGTGAGCGACAGGTCGCGATTGAACGTACTATCCTGTCCGTAATCCGCGCGCGCTATGCCCAATTGATGGCAGCCGATGAAACAATGCGGGAAAGCAAAATTGCGATAGACGCCAGCGAACAGGCGCTGAAGTTCGCAGCGGAGCAGCATCTTTACGGCGAACGCACGCTGCTCGATGTTCTGAATGCCAGCCAGGAATTGCTCCGCGCTCAAACCAGGCTCGTCGATTCCCGTCGTGACCGGGTCGCTATCGCTTATGAGATTTTGGCGCTGTTTGGTCAGTTGGTGCCATTGGTTGAGCAGTTGCGGCATCGAACACATGTAGCGGCGAACAATGAAAGCGGTAGACGCGCCGCACTGCTGAAACTGGACGCTAACGGCCTATGGCAAGCACAAGGCTGGAGCATTGGCAGCTCTATAGCAAAAAGACCTGATTTAACCGCTTCAAATCGCTGATCTGGACGTGCGCGTTTTTGAGGCACTTTGAGGGACGCCTATGGACGCTGCTGCATGCTGAAAAGAGAAGAAATGGTGCCGGAGACGGAACCCAAGAGATCAAATAAATATTTGATTTCAAATTCTTGATTGCTCGTCAGCTGGAGAGTGATACCGCAAAATATACCACGAGGCGCAAAGGATGAGCCTAGGTCCTCTCTAAGCTTATAATATCATTAAAGGATTTTGCAAGGGGCATCCATTTCTGGCCACCTGTGTCCAAACATCGAGAAATCCTCAGGTTTTGGACCCGGGTTCGGTTCCCATCTGATCAGCTTTAGGGCTCATTTTGTGTAGCTATCGACCAAAAAAACGACGTTCCGCTTATCGGCAACGAACTTCCGGTTTGAAGAAGACGTGCCGTTCCAGCGAGACCCAGTCTCCAGATTGAACCAGTTCCCAGCACCCGCACGGCAATCAAGGCTTTCTGCTCCACCGCTAACGTGAAGATGTCACGCAACAAGTGTCGAGTGCGCATCGGCAATCTGCTATGTCTTTTGCCGCAAGCGGGAGGGGATTTAATGAAACCGGCATCCGAAGAAGCGATCAAAGCACGCATCCGCGCCAATCATAACGAAATCGCGCATTCGGTGACGGCGGCGCAAGAAGGCAATCCGCTCGCGGCCGAACCCGACTCTGCACGGCGCGTGGCGCGACTCCAGAGCAAGGCGCATCTCACCCAGCGCGAAGCCGAGGCGGTCGATGCCTCCATACGCGACGTCGCAGCGAAGCCGGCACCGGATTCCGAAGGCATGAGTCTGCGCTATGCCAAGGCAGCGACGACGCCGAATGCAGAAGGCGCGGAGAAGATCTGGGGCGACACGGTCGATTTCGTCAATGTGAGCTTCCTGGAGAAAGGTGCCCGGATCGCACGCGCCGTCGGCCGGGTCGCCTACCGAAATGAAACCCCGCTCGGCACCGGATTCCTGATCGGCAACGGCCTGTTCATCACCAATCATCATGTCATCCCGAGCCAGGCCCTGACGGGGCAGCTTGCGATCGACTTCGATTATGAACTCGATCTTGTCGGCAACCGTCGTTCGGTCACCCGCTTCCTGATCGATAGCACCGTTTTCGTCACCGATCCCGATACCCAGGATGGGCTCGACTACACGATCGTCGCCATCGGCGCATTGTTCCAGGGCGAGTTGCCGATCGAGTCCTTTGGCTGGAGCGGCCTGTCCGACGCAGGCGACAAGCATATGCTCGGAGAGTTCGCAAACATCGTCCAGCATCCAAGCGGCCGCTACAAGGAGGTCGTGCTACGCGAGAACCGCCTCGTCGGCCGCTACGACAATGCGCTCCATTATGTCGCGGATACCGAGCCGGGCTCATCAGGCAGCCCAGTCTTCAACAGCGAATGGCGCCCGATCGCGCTCCATCACTGGGGCGGCCCCTGGCGCGACGTGTTCGGCGACGATGGCACGCCGGCGCGGGTGGACGTCAATGAGGGCATCCGCATCAGCGCGATCGTGCGGGACCTCCGCCAGCGCCTGCCCGACCTGCCAAGCCCGGCGCGCGAGCGGATCGCCGCCGCGCTCGACATCGGCGAGATGCCCGAGAGCAACCCGATGCGGCTCGAACCGCGCGAGGCGCAGTCCGCCAGGCCGGGCTCGTCACCGACTGTCGACGCGAACGGGCGGGTTAGCTGGACAATCCCGCTAGAGATATCCGTTCAGATTCCGGGCCTCGCCACACCGCCAGTGCCAGCGCCCGCAGCAGCCGGTCCCGCACAGGCGGCGGTTGGCAAGACGGTTCCATCCGAAAGCGCAGCGGCCAACCGTTATCGCGATCGTGTCGGTTACAAGCGCCGGTTCATTCCCGGGTTCGATATTCCCCTGCCGACGTTACCCGAGGCGCTGGCCAAACAGGCCGCGCTCAACACAGTCGCCGAGGCCGGCGACGATCCCCACGAGCTCAAATATCACCATTTCAGCGTGGTGATGAACGCGCGGCGGAAGGTCGCCTTCTTCACGGCCTGTAATATCGATGGCGAGAGCGCGAAGGAGATCGACCGCGATACCAAGACGGTAAAACCGCTGACGAACGACAGCACCGGGCTAGAGGCCATGCCGACCGACGCCGAGGCCGACAGCTGGCGGCGCGATCCGCGCATCGGTGCGAACGAATATGTCGGCGAACCCTTCTACGCCAAGCAGGTGGTCGCCGGCTTTCCCAATCCTAAGGACCATAAGCGGATCGCCCGCATCTTCCAGAAGGGTCATCTGGTCCGCCGGCTAGATCCCTGCTGGGGCGAGGATGCGATCGCGCTGGCGGCCGAAGCGGACAGCTTCCACTGGACCAATGCCTGCCCGCAGGTCGGTTTCTTCAACCAGGGGACCGCGGCAAGGAACAAGCCGGGCACGGGCCGTGGTCTGCTCTGGCGCTCCGTCGAGAATTATGTCCTGCGCAACGCCGTCGCCGAAAAGCAGCGCGTCACGTCCTTCTCCGGGCCTATCTTCACCGACGGAGATCGCCCGTTCCGCGGCGTCCCGATCCCGGGGCGCTTCTTTAAAGTGACGCTCTGGTCGGATGGCGGCGAACTGCGTGCGCTCGCCATGATCGCCGACCAGAGTCAGGTCATCGACGTATGGCCAGAGGCGTTGTTCACGAGTGGGGAGTCCCTGGGCGATTCCGAAGCCTATATGGACGAGGACGAGCTCGACAAGGTCCGGGACTTTCTCTCGACGATCGCTGCGGTCGAGGAAGCGACAAGCCTCGACTTTGGCAAGGTCGTGCGCGACGCTGATGTACGCATGGGTGCGGGTGAAGAGAGGATCACCCAGGATGGCGAGATCACTCTCGCTCCCGCGCGACGCGGTCGCAAACGCTGACTGGGGCATCACAGAATCTGGTCGTAAACGTACGGTAAACCGAATCGCCACTTTCCTCCAACGGGCCAAGGGCCGCGACCGGTCGCACATGGCTGTCGAAAAAACTCTTGCGCCGGCGAACGTCGACCACTTTAAGGCGTTCCTATGCAATGCCAGGAACGTCGGTCTAATCCAACTCCGGCCTATTCCGCGCGCTGCCGCCTGCATTCCAGACGTTCCAGCGCGCGCGGCTTCCCCGAAAGCTGCGGTCGGTTAGGTTCTCTAGGCCTTATCGCCCCACACTCCCGTAGTCGCATCACCCCTGGACGCGGGTTAGGCGGGCTGGTTTCTAGAACCCGCGCTGCCCCCGCCCGCCGGCGATCAACTCGATGTTTGAGGATGTTGAGCAATGCCACTACGGTAGAGCGCTTACCTGGTGATCAGGCGTCGAGATTTCCTGCTCATTGCCTATTCATCGGGCGTGGAACAATGTGTGGCGCGAAAGATTCAGCAATTGTTGAAATGTGCGGCGCTACTTGCGACTTTCGCAACTGGGGATTGCGACGCGAGTCGGGTAATGATAAGGCGCAAGCCTGATTAGCCGTTCCCAGATGTGAAAGGCGGTCATAATGCCGGGGAAAGAAGCCAATATGCCGACTTGGGAACTGTCTGCACCGGACAATGGCGACCGCGTGGAAATCGCGAATTTGAGCGAAGTCTGCGGGTTCGACCTCGAGCTGTCGGACAACGTCCTCCAACAGATCCGCGTGATTGAGGAGTCTGTTGTTACGGCGGAACAGCGCGTTGGATTGTTCCGGGTTAGCTGACGCGATCTTTGGGGCATGCGATCGGGATACACGGTCTATAGGCCGTCCAACGACCAGGAATGGACAGATCTTGCCCGCCAGTTGAACGGTGGGCGGCCCAACCTCCTGTTGGGAAATCTGATTGATCGTCTTCGTGGAGAAGGCGGAGCCCAATCTGTCCTGCTCGAGCGGAATTACATCGACCGAGATTTCTCTGCCGCGTATTCTGCGTTCTACTCAACACTGTTCAGACCGTATCGCAAACATTGTTCACGGGTGCATTTTTTTGCGTCTGACGTGTCGGGGGTGATGGCCGACCTTGCGCCGCCAGAACGTGTAGCGCTGCTGGAGGGTGCTCAAACATCATACTTGGGCAACATTGTCCTGCGCCCCCTCCTGCATGCTCCCGTCAGTTCCGCGCATATTTCCGCGGCCTCCCTAGCCAGCGGTCCGCTGCAGGAGGTTGGTGTTCGTTCCGAATTTCGGTGCCACGTGATGGGTGCGGACCTTTCGGTGGAGGCGATGCCCTTGACGCAACAAGATACACGTATCGGCGCCTGCGCTCAGGCCGTGATCTGGATGTCGGGCAGGCACTTTCATAATCGCTTCGGCGCGCCCTGGTATTCAATGCCGGAAATCACGGCGAATGCGCTCAATCCATCCGACAATATCATCACGCGTTCTCTGCCCGCCGGGTCAGACTTCCTCACAGCGGACAATATGATCCGAGCGCTGCGGTCGATGGGACGGCACCCGGTGATGTATGCGCCGGATTACAGCCCCAACGGCGGCGAAGTCTGGCAATCAGTGAACCCCCGACATGTTGTGTCGCGCTATGTCGACTCCGGGATACCCGTCATCCTCGGTATGCAGCAGGCCGGAACGGCGATTGGCCATGCCGTTGTCGCCGTAGGATTTGAGCGGGAGGATAATCTCGACATCAGCGCATTGGGCCCGCACCCCAACGCCGGCGATTTCTTGTCTCGCTTCCTCGTCAACGATGACCAGCGTGGCTCCTATTGCAGCCTTCCGCTCGCGGGCGGCCCAACTCCGACCTACCCTTTCTGCTTTGACAATGACGTAAAATACCTGATGGTCGCCCTGCCTGAAAAGGTGTTTGTGACCGCAGAAGTGGCCGAGCTGATCGCGCTGGATTTCGCCAAGCAAGTTGGCGCGCAGCGCATCCCGCTCGCGCTGCAGGTTACCGGAACCGGCGGAAATTGGGATGTGGACCCCAGTTTCTATGCGTCCTTGGCAGCGGGGCAACTGGTCGCTCGGACTTACCTCACCTACGGCTGGAAATACAAAGCGAGGGCCCTTCGTAATTCGGCACCCGAACGCTTGACGCGTGAGCTGATGCTCACCGAATTTCCGCGCTATGTCTGGGTCACAGAATTTTCGGAACCCGCTCAGGCTGCGCATCCCGACCCCTGCCAACGACTGATCCGGGGCCATACTGTGGTTGATGCGACCGGAAGCCGTTTTTGGGAAAGTGTGCTGGTCGTTGACCTGCCCGGGCTTTCCGTCTTCTGGCATTGCGATCCCGAGCGGCCGATGGCGCCTGCGTCGAACGCGGTTCGCGCAGATCAGAATGCCGCACCTTACTTTCCCAAGATACGCGGGTCGCTGGACTATTCAGCCTGCCAGGTACCTGCGGACGCGTAGTTCGGACTAGGGAATGCCCCCTCGCTATCGCCATCATCCGTAATGGCGGTGTCAGATATGAGCAGCGACGGCTGCTTTCGGTAGCGCACTCCAAAATTTAGGCATGTTCGGCACCTGCCGAATTAACGTCGGCTCCTTGGACTGCCCGAAACGAGACCCTCCAGAACCGTCCGCCGGCCTAGCCGAAGGTGAGAGGGCATACTCGGTTCAATAAATGGCTGGTTTTGGCGTAACCGGACGCTACCCGCTGCGGTCCCGACCGGCGGTTTTGTCCCACGATCCGGCGTCCGCCCTCAGCAAAACCGACCCTTGTCGGTCGTTCAGCCGTCGGAAACGGATCTCAAGATGCAGACGGTCCGGTTCCTTCTGCCTCCGACCAGTTCAAGCCATCCTGCGACCGTCGCATCAGCGTCCGCTAACGCCGAAACCGGTCTTGCCTTCGGCTGAAACGTCATGGAAATTGGGCCACGTTCTCCCGAAATCCAAGAAGTCTGGTGACGAGCTTACGATCGTAAGTTGACTGCCCGCGATCGTATTCTTGATCCGCGTAAGGCCAGTATATATAAGTGCTCGGCTTTGTCCGGCCCGCGCATCTAGGGACTTGAACGGTAGCGCTGCATGCATGCCGGTCAATGTCTCGCGTCACCGTGCCATTTCCCTTACGCGCGGTGACGATGGTGGGCTTCCATCGGAGGTCATAGCAGGGGCGGCCGCCCTTTGCGGGGTGGCCGGCTTTGCTCCGGAACAAATTCCGTCATGACGTCAGGTGTAAGGTTCGGGTGCGCTTCCTATATTGAGGCGCAAACGGACAAGAGGGCGGGACAGCCATGACCGGATCAGGGAAATCACTCGCCGATCTAGCGGCGGGCTTCGGCACTGGTAGCGCCATTGACCGCGCGCTGGAAACCCAGCGCTCGATCGACAAGCTCACCGCGATCGGCGTGCTTGGCGACGATCGCCTCAGTCGCACGGCGCGCGGCCTCTATTCGCCCGAAATGGAAAAGGCGATGGCGATCGCCAGCGGCAAGATCACCGCGCTCGATCCTCTCCTTAAGGCGGGGTCCGCCTTCGACCAGCTCAAGATCAAAACGCTTAGCCTGCCCGATCCTTTCGAGAAATTCGGGCCGATGCGCAGCGCCATCGAGGAAGCGATGGGCAAGATCGGGCGGGTGGATACCACCGCTTTCGGCATTGCGCACAGCACGGCGGCGAAGCTGTCGCTGCTCGACGGGCACCGCTTCGGCAATCTGCTCGACGATCGCATTTCCGAGGCGATGAAGAAGCTGACCGAACCCTATACTGGGCTTTCGGCCAGCATGCGGGCGGCGCTCGACATCAACCGGACGGCGCTCGGCGCCTTGTCGCGGTCGCAGCATTGGGCCGACGCGCTGACCGGCACGAACGCGCGCGACTATGCCGCATTGCTCGGTATTGGCGACAAATATCGCAAGCAGTTCGAGGCGCTGCACCTCGCCGCCGGCAGCATCGCCGAGGCGACGGCCGGGCTGCGAGCAAGCGGCGCGATCGCTGAGGCCGCGCTTGGTGCGAAGTTCGCCGGGATCGACATCACCACGACCAAGATGTCGCTGTTCGCTGGCGCGATCGACGTGCTGGGTCCGGGCGCAGGCGGCAGCCAGGCCGCCTATAGGCAAGCTCGCCTCCCCCATTCCCGGCCGCGCGGTCACCATCACCACAGTTGGCCTAGCCAGGTTCAATTGTCTCTCACCGTCGCGACCATGGGCGTGGAGGTGCCCTGCATGATTGATGCGCAAGACACACGCCTGTGGGTGACCCTGCAACTGCCTAGCCATGCTGCGTCTCATGTCCGGACTGATCAAGGTGACCGTCCAACAACAGGGCGAACGCCTGCTGCTCGACAAGAAATCCGATCAAAGGCCTGGCGCGCGCAGCAGCAAAGGTCAGGCCGATGTTAGCCTTCATCAGTCCCTTCGCTGCCGCGCATAGAGCAGCGCCGCGACAATGGCGGCGGAACCGATCCCAACAGCGGCACCCAGGATTTTCACTGGGCCTGATAGCCTGGTGTCATGTTCGACTTCGCTCGCCTCGGTCGAAAGCGCATCTGCCTGTATGCTTTCGGCATGCGGCGCTGTGTGTGCGGGATAGGGTGCCGTGCTGCCTGGGGGCACGGAAGGCCGATGTGTCATATATTCTCTCCTTGGGTGGATCGAACGCGCCGGTGACGGCGCGGTTGCGCTCGAACCTAGATCGTCCGGCAATAGGCACGCCGAATGAGACAGCCTGAACCGGCGACGGCCCGATCTCGTCGTTGAGCGGCGAGTCGGACCGCCCCTGATCCTTATTTCCGCCCTTTTAGCTGCGCCACAAAGTCGCGATGCTGGTCAGCACCGCCGCGATTCCGAGAAGAAATGATCCGTCGATTATCACCATTGCCGACTCCTTTCCTGCTCGGTATGTTCGCTATATGTTCTCATGTAGGAAAGAGGGATTTTGCGATGTGCGTTTCGATCACCCCAATTCCAGATAGCGTACGCCTGCGGGTCTCTGGCGATGTAGAGACGGTGCTGACGGTGCCCTATGACGAAGATGAGCGGTTTCTGGTGGGTCTGAGCGATGGCACTTTGCTCATGGGCTATTTTGATGAAGCGATGCAGTGTCGATGGGAGGTAGCGCGCGACGGCGCTGGCATTGTCCGATTCGAAGGCAATGCTGCCCAGGTCGAATGGCGCGTCGAATGGCTGACTGTCGCGACGTTCGACGCGAATGTGGTGGAGCCCGGCCTGCCGCCAGCCGTACCGTTGTTTCCCGAGCTTGATCGTTGGGCGGCATGATAGCAGGCAAGCTCAGGGACCAGTGAGCCTGATCCAGATTCTCTGAGTCCGTGCGCAATGTCCCGTTGCTACTGATGATCGGGAAGTCAGCGATGCCGCTCACACGCCGTGATGGAGAGGAAGGCGGGTTCCCCATATCCGCCATAGACGTCGCTTAGCAGCCAGGCGCGTTCAGCGTCGCGGTCCAGCTCTGCGATGCTCTTCCACCAGAAACGCATGGTGGCATCCCAGCGATATCCGCGAGATTTCAGCCGGCCCTTGGAATCGAAAGGCGCGTCGATGGCATTCACCCTGTAGGTTTGCTGTTCCGAGCAGGCGATCAGTTTTGCCAGGATCGTCTCTCCGTCCGGCAGGCCGTGAGAGAGCAGGTACAGAAGCGCCAGGATGTCATTCTCGGCCCTGTGCCCTTCATAAAACCAGCCGCATTGCGAAACGAGATGGGCAAGGGCCCGCCCCTCAAATCCGAGCCCAAGCCAATCCAGCTCAACCATCGAGCAGGCCCAGGGCTTGCCGGCGATGGCAGGCAGGCGGCGATCCACGAACGGTCTGTCGAAGGCCGCATTGTGCGCGACGATGAGGTTGGCGGAGGAGAGAATGCCCACCGCAGCCGATTCATCGATCTGCTGCTCCGCCACGTCCGCATCGGTAAGGCCGGTCAGGCTGGTGATTTTCGGATCGATCGGCATGCCTGGATCTTCGCGCCAGACCCGAGGAACCCCGACCTGGGTGATCCGTCCACGCTCATCGAACCGGAAACGCTGGATCGCGAGTTCGATGATCCGATCGGTCTCTCGGTCGAGCCCGGTCGTCTCCACATCAATCACAACCCCGATACGGCTGGAGGCCGCAGGACTTGCTGCATGGAAATGCGTGATGGGGCCTAGGCGCCGCTGCACCCGATAATCTGGATGCGTGCCCAGCAGGCGGGCCGCCTGCGCGTGGCGATCGCTTGCAGTGTCGTTCATCTGGCGGCGGCTCCGCTCATGCGCCCTCTACCACCCTGAACACAGCGCCGCTTCCTGCGTCCCGAACAAGATCGACCCGCTTGCCGTTCCAGTGATAGTCGAGATGCCGACCCTGAACAGGGCTCGAGGCGCAGTCCGGATAGAATAGCGCGACGCACTCGCCACCGGCCTGCCGGACGCTTGGATAGGCAATACCGTCCGAGCCTGAACGGCGCAGCGTCGCGGCGAACTGCTGCGCCGCTTCGTAGCTGTCGGGATCGAGGCAAGGGCCGAATGCCTCTGCATGCGCTCTGAGATCATGCAAATCGGCATCGACCTTCAGAATGATCTCCCGAAACTGCGATGTCCATCCGGCAGGCTCGGCCGTTCGGGCCATGAAGCGCGCATGATGATGGATGGTCTCGAACAGCGCGGTTTCATAACTGCGCGCAACATAGAGCACGCCATGATGTCCGGCGGAGAACCGGCTTGGTCGATCGGGACTGACATGAGTGAATGACGCCATGAGATAGGAGGCACCAACGCCGCCGACCCGTCGCGCTGGAGGGACGAGATCGATATTGCCGACCGACGTCATGATCCGCGGGTTCGTCTTCTGCTCGGCGGAGATGAGAAGGGGCCAGTCGGCAGGGTCCGCAATGTCCTCGAACAGATCAATGGGCGGATAGATGCTGCGGATGATCCTGACCGCACCCTCCCATTCGACCCTGTTGACCGGCGGACCATTAGTCGCCGTCACCAGCCGCCGCGCTCCGCGTCCAGATAGCGCCGCACGCGCATGATGTCGGTCAGTTCGCCGCCCAGCATGACGGACAGCGCGCTCGCGCCATCGAAGGCGGCGTTGGGCGCCTTGATCCAGTCATAGCCGCGATGTGGCTCCTGAAAGATGATCCGCAAGGCCTTGTGGATGCCCATCAGGTTGGACAGGCGCGCAAGGCCGTCACGCGAGATGCGGCCCGGCCCTTCGGCCTTCCACCGACGGAAGCTGCGCAAAGGCATATCGGTCAGCATAGCGGCCTGCTCGTCCGTGACACCCCACTTGGCGAAAAGATTGAGGGCCGCACGAAACATCGCGCCGCCTTCATCCTGCGTGACAGGCTCAGGCCGGAACGGAGCTGGAACCGTCTCGATGGGTTGCAACATGCTCATAATCGCCTCCGTATGGCATCATATATGAAATAAATGCCAAATGGCAATATCAAACTACTATGTGCTAATTCGCATAGAAGCTGCGCACGGGGTAAGGCGTATAAGCCAATCGGCATTCCCATTCACTCTTGCTTCGTCACCGCCGCCCAAATTTCGCTTTGATAACCTTTTCAGCCGCTCGGAGCTGGTCGAGATAATCGCTCCAATATTGCATCATCTTCACCCGCTCATTCCAATGCTCTCCGCGCAGATAGGCGCGCCGGACATCGTTGCTTTCGACATGCGCCAAGCTGCGCACCGGCATATCGGTAAGAACGGCAGCCTACTCATCGGTGATACCCCATCTGGCAAACAGATTGAGAGCCGCGCGAAACATCGGCCTAACTTCTTCTTGCGTGACACGTTCCTGCCGGAACGGAGCCGGAGCTGTCTCAATAGGTTGCAGGATGGCCATATGGCAGAATTAAACAATAAGCTGCCAAGTGGCAATTGACTATGTGTCAGTGGTCGCCGCTCAGGGCCTTCCCGGTAAATTGATGCCGACTTGCGATACACCCAGGGCAGTCATCTTGATGGCTCCGTCAGCAAGCGGTTGCCCTTCAGATGTGGCTCAGATTTCGGCGAGCCCAAGCTCCAATGCCCTCAGCCTGGCCTCCATGCCATTCATGATGCTTGCATGTGTGGCTGTGGCAAGCCCATCGGGCATCATGGACATTGCCTGCTCAGGGGCTCTTTCTGCCATATGGATGACCTCACGGAACACCTTGCCGATGAGAGTAGGACCCAGCCCCCGCCCCCCTTCGCGGTTTCCACGAAAATGTCGTCCGACAATGTTCAGAATCTGATATTTTGCGGCTGTTGCCCCGCAGACATCGCGAGCTTATAGTTGTTGTTCTGGATCTGCCGCGCATCGAACGCAGGCTGAGCCGTGAGAACGTCGTAGAATGGCGTGAGCCCGAAGCGTCCGCCAGGGCGCAAGAAGATGCTGAAATTCTTGGCGTGACCGTCCGTTTGCCCCCGATGAGCCAGAATATAATCTGGCTTTTTCAGGAAAGCGGCCTGATCCTCAAGGG
>NZ_JEMV01000044.1 GCF_000588875.1 Sphingobium sp. Ant17 | reverse complement strand
CCGCCCGCATCGGAAGCTCTCCATTGATGGRGCGAAGGCCTCGACCGCTAAGGCTGTTAAAGGGCCAACTCCCGGAATCGTCTGTAGCCGCTTGGCCGCGTCAGTTTCAGCCGCCAGCGCTTTGATCTTCTTTGTCCGTATATTGATACGCTCAGTTTTCTCAGCGATCTGTGCCARTAGATCTCGGCATTCCTCCCGCATCAAAACGGGCAAATCGCTGTTAAGCTCATCAAGAATGTCCGCAATCCTGCAGAGCTGATTTATGCCTTGGGGGACAACATGACCATATTCATAGAGCGCCGCCCTTACGGCATTGACCAGTTCCGTGCGTTGATGAACCAGCCGTTCTCTTCCGCGAAATAGAATCGCCCTGCTTTGCTGCTCTTCCGACTTTGGATCAACAAACCGCATCTCTGGTCGTTGAGCCGCAATTTACGATCGCTTCAGCGTCAGCGGCATCATTTTTTCTGTCGCTTCACGAACGGCTTAACATAGTGTGGTGCGATAAGTTTGACCTCGTGGCCAAGCCGGATCATTTCCCGGGCCCAATAATGCGCACTGCCACATGCTTCCATCACGATCACCGCCGACGGTTGCGCTGCCATAAATGCGGCGAAGGCTGAACGCGGAATCTTTTTCCGAAACTTGGGTTGGCCTGTCATTGACGCTGCATGAAGCTGAAACACGGACTTTGCCAAGTCCACGCCGATCATTGTATCTTTTGACACGATTGCCGTCCTTTCCGCTCAGTGGTCCTAATTCCACTATCCTGGCACATCTCAGTGCCGTCTGGGGAGGGCGGCAACCACCCCATCTCGTTCGCAGCCCGCCCGGTGCGATCAATCTTGCACGGACCGTTTCAGCTATACGCGCCGCGCGGTCGGGCGATGCCAGGCGGGTGAACAGCGGATAGGTAGTGGCAGCGGTTAACCCGTCTCGAATACGCCCGGTTTGAGTATCGAAGTCACCGTACCGACCTTCGCGTTCGTTCCACAGCCATCGTTCGATCGCCGCGCGCCTGCGATCGGCCGCCTGATTGAAGCGATCGTCGCAATTACGCCTGGCATCTTTGCAACGCTTGGCAATCGCACGCTCAAGCCCATAGAGGAGACTGTTGAGATCGACCGGGATGATCGCTGTCGTATCGATGGTCGAACGCGTGCGACCATCGGCAAACCAGCGCGACGAAAAATCCCACCCGCTCTCTGCACCGGCGCGCAGATGGCGGTATACCTCCGTCGCAGGACGGCTACTCGTGCGAGCGGTCTTGACGTCCTCGCGATAGCTCTCATCGCGCGGGGTGCTTCTGTCATCCCAATAGCGGTTGAGCGTCGAACCGTCAGGAAGCGTTTGGACACGACCACCTTGCATCCAATAAGCATGTTCAACGAGCAAGGCATCCAGCCGCTGCGATTGCACCTGCACGTCGTCCTCTGTCGAAAGGTCCATCATCAGGTACAGGAAGGGGGGTTGCGACCGGCTCAAATAATAGCTGCGGGCTCCATTGGGCACATGGCCGTGGCTTTCCACCAGCCGGACGAACCCGTTGACCATTCCTTGGATCAAATCATCGCGCCGATCGATCTTCAGGCCGAGCATCGTAAAATAGCTGTCCCAATAATATATCTCGCGAAATCGACCGCCCGGAACGACATGACGGCCCTCAAACGCCAGTGCGGAAGACCCCGCGACCGGCACCACAGGCGGCCGCGCGAGTTGGTCCCAGAGGCTCTGGATATGTTCGATCAATGGTTTCGCCGCCTTTATGGATTGACCGGGATCGTTGGCCCCTTCCAGCGGAACAATGAAATTTCGTTCGACGAAAGCGCGCAAGGCTGCGTCGTCCCGAGGCGGATTTGCATGATAGTGCCGCACTATCTCCTCCGCAGGACGGCGGGGCACGGCATCGACGAAGCTCTTGCCGTCGGCAAAGATGCGGCGCAGCTGCACATGCTTAAAGAGCGAGCCATAAAGATCGGCGGGCGATGCAATGGATTCGCTGACACTAGGCGCGGCGACAGCCGCCGACTGCCCGCCAGCATCTGTCTGCAAGGAAGAGCAACCGCTTGCAGCCAACCCGGCGAAAATACTCAGCCGCCATATAAGGCTTTACGCACCGCCCATTGATTCCCTGTATATCACGGCTTGGAATCCTTCGTGGAAGCCGCCAATTCCATGCCAATGATGAAAGGCATTTCGGCTATCGATGAACACTGTTTTAGCAGGCGTCACTTCTAGGGGATAGTCTTCGCTTTATCTTCGAAGCCATCTTCTTGCGCAGGTACCGATGCAGGGTTTATGGGAGTGGTGCTCAAGGCAAGGCACTGCTTGTCATGCCCCGTGCGCATCTTTCATGCCGTGGTACGAAGTTCAACCGTGCCGGGCTCCAAACCATCGGCGGTCGCCACGACCTCCAAATGCCCCGCCCCTTTGCCTCGAACGAGAGCGACGGCCATACCGTTCTGCGCGTGACGATCCGGCGAGGGAAAGGGAGTATGATCGACCGAGGAGCCATTGTCGGTTGCAATGAGGTTTCCCATACCTTTGACCGCAAAATGCAGGCGATGGGTGGCGGAAGGTACTGTTGTGCCCCGTGCATCGACTATCCGGGCCCGAATATAGGTCATGTCGTCGAAGCTCGAACCGATGACAGCCGCATCCGGTTGCAAGGTGATGCGGACTGGCTTCCCCGCTGTCCGCAATATGTCCGTAACGGCGGCATCGCCGGGATCGCGGCATGTGGCGCGCACTTCGCCTGGGACATAACGTACAACCCATCGGCGCGGTGAGGCATCTTGATTAATCGGCAGCGTACCCAACGAACGACCATTCAGGAAGGCTTCGACCTGTCGGCAATTGCTATAGACCTCGATCGTTTCATCGTGCTGGCCTTGATCGTCCGGCGTCCAGTCGTCGAACAAGGCGACCTTCGGCTTGGGTGTCGCCACGGCAATCATGGTCGGTAGGACCGGCTGGTTTGGTCCTCCTGCACCGTCTGTCGCAGGACCGGATGCCGCCGGATCGGCATTGCGTACGACATGCACGACCGGCCGTGCCGACCACCAGCTTTCTCGTTCCATGCCGCTGATCTTTTGTCGGCCCGTACGGTCCAGAAGCCCGGCTGGACTCTGGATGTTGGGCCAGCCGGACCGGTTCGCCTCACCCAGATAATCGATGCCCGTCCATAAAAACATGCCCGAAAAGGGCGGATAGTCGCGCACGGGCACCCAGTTGCTGCGGTTGTGCCCATTTTCCGTGCCAACGATGCTCCGCTTTGGATTTTGCCGGCTCGCCGCGATGAGTTCGTTCTCACGATAATTTTGGCCTACCACATCCAGCATATCGCTAGGCCGTTTTCATAATCCTTGGTGACGTTCGGGCGGAACAGCGCCATCGTTACCGGCCGTGAAGGATCTGCCGCATGCACGATGTCGAGAATGCTGCGAAGCGCTGCCTTGGCCTGTACCGGATAGGCGGTGTCGTGAATCTCATTGCCTGCGCTCCACAGGACGATGCTGGGATGGTTGCGATCGCGGCGAACCATGTCGAGCGTGTCGCGCTTGTGCCAATCGCCAAAGAACAGGTGATAATCCTCCGGCGTCTTCGCGACATTCCACTGGTCGAACAATTCATCCATCACGACCAGTCCTAGTTCGTCGGTCAGGTCGAGAAATTCGGGGCTGGGAACATTGTGTGCGGTGCGGATGGCATTGACACCCTGCGCCTTTAAAGTGGTCAGGCGCTGGCGCCAGACGGCAAGCGGAACAGCGGCGCCAACGGCACCACCGTCATGGTGGAGAGCAACGCCCTTTAGCTTGAAGTTGCGGCCATTAAGCCAGAAGCCCGTCGCAGGATCGAACCGGGCGTCGCGAACGCCGAAGCGTACATCCTCATTGTCCAGAATAGTGCCATCGACGGCTATCACGCGGATGGCGGCGCGATAAAGCGCGGGATCGTCTATGTCCCAACGCTGTGGATTAGGTAACGCGATGGCGGCGGGGATGATGGCGATACGGCCTGCGGCGACGCTGGTAACTGGCGTCGTTGTGCGCGCAACTTCCCGTCCATCAGGGGCTGTCACAACCACTTGAACCTTGACACCCCTCGCTGCAGCGGACGCATTCTGGACATCTGTCGCGACCGCAATAGTCGCCTGACTATCGCCAATCTTAACTGCTCGCAGATAGGCACCGCCTTGTGGAATGTGGATGTTATCCGTTTCAATCAAACGGACGTGCCGATAGATACCCGCGCCGGTGTACCAACGGGACGAAGGGGCGGCGGACGTATCCGCCCGCACCGCGATGATGTTGCGCCCGTCCGCGCGGAGGTGACGCGTCAGTTCGTAGCGCTGCCCAACATATCCCATCGGTCTATGTCCGATATGATGCCCGTTCACCCAGACGCCGCTACGCTCCATGATGCCGTCAAATTCTATGAAGTAGCGTCGGCCCGGCTGCGGCTTCAGATTCATTAGCTTGCGATACCAAGCAACCCCGTTTGGCAGGAAGCCATTCTCGCCCGCCGCCTTGGCCTTCTGATCGAAGGGGCCTGCGATCGCCCAATCATGTGGCACGGATACAATCTGCCATGCCGTATCGTCCAAAGTCTGTGTTTCGGCACCCTCGGGATCCCCTTGAAGAAAGCGCCAGCCGTCTGGCAGCGGGGTCAATGTACGAGGAGCGGCCATGGCCGTACCGATAGACGCCAAGCTCGCGACCATCGCGCACTTGATCAACAAACTTATGGTAGATGCCCTGTGCGTGTTGTCATGTGACGGAGAGAAATTAGATACGCCGGTGCGTATGCTGCATTTTTTCTGCATGCACATATCCTCTCTTGCGACCATCGGCCGTTCGTATCTGAAGGCCGCACGATTCACGCCATGCCACAACTCCGATGTCCGTCACTAACTTACCGAATATCCCACTATTTGCAACCTCATCTCAAAATGGTGAACTGATAGGGCATATGTCCAATCCGCCGGCCTCATATGGTGGAACACCGGCGCGATGTCGGGCTGGAGAAGAGGTAGCATCCACCCCATCAGTTCCGTGCCTATTGATGTAGGCCGCATTCAGCGGGTTAAGTGGATTTCCTACCCAAAGAGCACCCGACGCCGGGTTGAGCGGATCGACTTCTCGCACCATGCCAGAACGACCATAGCGCTTACGCCTCCGCTCCAAATATTCTGCAGCGCCGTCATTTAAACCACATCGCGCTGTCGCCAGGCTGGCTTTGAAAACGCCGTCGACAGGATGAACACTGTCCAAAGGATTTGATATCCCTATCAACGCCGAGCGGATCGATCCCAGCCTAGGTACGCAGGATGATTGCGGGCAGCCTGTCAATCATCCCTTGAAAAAGAGTGTCAACGTTCATGGACAGGGGGCTTTCGATATTCCAATCCTGCATTCAGGCCGCCTTGAGCCGCTCTGAGACCGTCCTACTTGCGAGGTCGACTGCGGCTTTTGCCGCATCAAACCTATCCTGGTCGATGAAATCCGGTGCGGATACGACGAGGCCGATACTACCGATCACGATATCTTCCGCATCGAATACCGGTGCGGAAATGCCCATGAGACCGGGATCCAGCTCGCCCTTGGTCGCCAGCACGCGATGCTTGCGCAACTCGCGGACCGACCGTTTGAACGTTTCCCAATCGTCGCCAAGCCCAGACATCCGCACCTCGTCCGGGTCGCTGTCGTAAAATTTGCGAAGCGGGCGGGACTTGAGATTTGCCAATATGCATTTCGATGCCGCGCCGCGTGTGAGCAGCATGGGGCGACCGCGTTCATAACTGATTGCGAAACTGGGTGGCCGGACCACGCATTGATCAACACACATGACTTTCAGGCGGTAGATGCGACACAGCAACCCGATGGCATCGCCGTCAACACCAGCCGTCAGCGTTTTAAGCGCATCCTGTGCTGCATTGCTCAACAGGTCGAACCGACGGGTCACTCGGTCCAGTTCGATGATGGCCGGACCCACCATGTAACGCCCGCCTTTTTCGCTGACCAACAAGCCGGCATCGACGAGGCTGCGCACATAATGATAGGCGGTACTGCCAGAGAGACCTAGTTCCAAAGCTACGGCCTCGACAGTCCATTCAGGGCTATCGACCGTAAAGAGACCGAGTATTGATAAGACGCGATCGGCAGTAGCCATGCCTGTTTATCCCTATGCACACCACCACCCGGTTGCATGCCGGGCGAACCGCTCCCTCCTTAATGTCTGACAAGCAATGGGGGCAAGGCGGGATAACGCCCTGCCCCGATCTGCGCTATGAAGACAACTGCCGGTCTTCTACATTTAATTGAATTTGAAACTGGCGCGGACCCCATAGGTGCGTGGAGCGCGCAGGATTCCAAGCTGGAAGGCTGGCCTGACCCATGCTATGGGAGCGTTAACACGCACCATAGCGGGCGGTTTGGCATGGCGGGGATCAAGATGAACAGAATAGCGGCACTATGCCTGGCAGGTCTGACACCTTTGCTGATCGTGCCGATCGCCTTGGCGCAGCATCAACCTGCTGTTCCGCTCACCCCACAAGTGGACAATAGTCGGCCAGACTGGGAAAATCCGGCTGTGTTCGAGCGCGGCAAGGAGCCCGCACGCGCCACTGGCTTTCCGTTCGAGGATAGCGCGCGCGCTCTTGCAGGCGACCGCACAGCATCCCGTCGCTTCCTCTCCCTCAATGGCCAATGGCAGTTTCATTTCTCGCCCAATGTCGATGGAGCCCCGGCGGACTTTTTCCGTGACGATTTCGACATGGCGGGATGGAAGAGCATCCGCGTACCCGCCGACTGGCAGGCCGAAGGTTATGACCAGGCGCGCTACAATAATATCACCTACCCCTTCCCGGCGAACCGCCCGCTCATCCCGCATGACCGCAACCCGGTAGGATCTTATCGACGCGATATCGACGTGCCTGCAGACTGGGCGGGCCAGGACGTGTTGTTGCACATCGGCGCTGCGGGGTCGGCCTATTATGTCTGGGTGAACGGGCAGCAGGTCGGCTATAGCGAAGACAGCAAGCTGCCGTCCGAATTCAACGTCTCGCGCTTCCTGCGGCCGGGCAGGAATAGCATTGCGATCCGCATCTATCGCTGGTCGGACGGCTCCTATCTAGAGGATCAGGATTTCTGGCGCGTGTCGGGGATCGAGCGCGAAGTGTTCCTGATGGCGGCCCCAAAGACCCGCATCCGCGATTTCGCCGTGCGCGCCGGACTGACCCAGGATTGGCGCGACGGAACGCTGGATATCAGCGCGAAAATAACGCCCGGCACAAAGCCGATGTCGGTGCGCGCTACTTTGCTGGAGGGCCAACAAACGTTGCGCGCCGGAGCATATCTGTGTCTCCAAGCAAGAACGAGCAGACGGTTCGGCTTGGCGATCAGCTGCCGCAGGTGCGCGCATGGTCGGCGGAAACGCCCAACCTCTATACGCTGCTGCTTGAGTTATTGGATGACAAGGGCGCGGTCGTGCAGGCAACAGCCCAGCGCATCGGTTTTCGCGATGTCGCGATCCGCGACGGGCAGCTAATGGTCAATGGTAGGCCGATCATGATCCGCGGCGTCAACCGCCACGAGCATGATCCCGATACATTCCATGTCATTTCGATGGCGTCGATGCGGCGCGACATGGAGATGATGAAGCGTAACAATGTCAACGCCGTACGCACGTCGCATTATCCCAACGACCCGCGCTGGTATGACCTGGCCGACGAATATGGCCTCTATGTCATGGACGAGGCGAACATCGAATCTCATGCCTATATGGAGATGGGCTGGAAGGGCGAAGCAGAGCGCAAACTTTATCAGACCGGCTATGATCCGGCTTGGGACGCCGCCCATGTCTCGCGCGTCGTCAACATGATCGAACGCGACAAGAACCATCCGTCGATCATCTTCTGGTCATTGGGCAATGAAGCGGGGATAGGCCCGGCATTCGAAAAAGCGGCGGCGGAAGCGCGGCGACGCGACCCAACGCGGCTGATCAACTATCTGGGCTGGGGCACGCTGACCGAGCCGAAGCCCAATGCCTATGCCGATATCTTTGCGCCGATGTATTATAGCGTCGATCAGACGATCGCCTATGCCCGCGACCCGCGCTTCACCCAACCGCTGATCCAATGCGAATATGCCCATGTGCAAGGCAATAGCGGTGGCAATCTGGCCGACTATTGGGACGCCATCTACGCCCATCGCAAATTGCAAGGCGGCTTCGTGTGGGACTGGGTGGACCAGTCCATGCATGCCCGCGACGAGAATGGAGAGCCATATTGGGGCACGGGTGGCATTTATGGTCCCAATCCGGGCGGGGATATCGAATTTGGCGATGGGCTGATCCAGCCCGACCGGACCCCCAATCCGCATCTGTTCGAACTGCATAAAGTCTATCAGCCGATCGCCTTCCGCGTCGATGACTTGGCGAGCGGGCGGTTCACGGTCATCAACCGCCATGATTTCCGCAACCTGGCCGACTTCGATCTGGGCTGGATATTGCTGGAAGACGGGATCGAGGTAGCGCGTGGTGCTATCCCCTCCCCCACAGTCGCCCCGCGATCGGAGGCCGCGATCACCGCCGCCCTGTCACAAGCGCGCAAGGCAGGCCGTGAATATGTCGTGACGCTGACCGCGCGCGCGCGTGGCGGCGCGGTGCCGCTGGTTCCGGCGGGGCATCTGGTTGCCTGGGACCAGTTCGTCGTGCCGGGTGCCGTGATGGCGCAAGCGCCGGTCACTGGCGGGCCAGTCAGCGTCACCGATGACAAGGCCAGCATCGTCCTGGCGGCGGCGGGGTCTGACCTGACGATCTACCGCGCGACAGGGTTGATCGACTATCGCAAGGACGGCCGCAACATTCTGTCTGGCGGGGCGCCCCATTTCTACCGCGCGCTGATCGACAACGACATCGGCACTGGCGTCGCACGCACCCATGCGATGTGGAAGACGGCGTCGGAGAAGCGCGTCGTCGAAGCGGTGACGGTGGACCGGGCGAACAAGGGCAGCATCGCCGTCAATGTTCGTTTCAGCGTCGGCGATGGCGTAGCGCGGTTCGAAAACCGCTATGTCCTACGCGGTGATGGTCAGGTTACGGTGGAGGCGCAGTTTACGCCGTTGCAGCCGGACCTGCCCGATCCGTTCCGCATTGGCCTTGCCTATCGCATGCCGTCTGCATTCAAGACCGTCGAATGGTATGGCAAGGGGCCGCATGAAAGCTATGCCGACCGCCAGAGCGGTGCGGCGCTGGGCCGCTGGACCGGCGCGATCGCCGATCAGCACCATGATTATATGCGGCCCCAGGAGACCGGCAATAAAGTCGGGGTGCGCTGGCTGAAGGTCGGCGGCGCCAATTTGCCCTCCCTTACCGTCAAGGGCCAGGAGCCGCTGTCCGCCAATGTGCTGGCCTTCCCCTATGACGACCTGGCGCGGCGGCCACCCGGCACATGGCGGAGCAGCGATATAGAACCGCATGGCGAGGTCACGCTGTTGATAGACAAGGTGCAAAGCGGGGTCGGTGGCACTGACAGTTGGAGCCCGCTCGGTCGGCCGCTGGAACAATATCGCATTCCCGTGACGCCGCAGCGCTATGGCTTTACGCTATCGACCGATGCGGGGGATGTGGCTGCCAAGGGCGCGCAACCCGCTACCGCAACGGGGACGCCGATCCTATTCTAAGGCGAAGGGGTGCGGTACCATAATGGTAACGTGCCCCCCCGTGGACATTTCTAAGCGTCGCTCTAGCTCTCATGCTCGACATAATGAAAATAGTCGAAGTCGGCGACGGCACCCGTTCCCGCCATATCCTGGCATGCCATGCCGACAAACGTGCCAGTAAAATTCGGCAAATGGGGCAAAGTCGCTTCATCGGACAACATGCTCGCGTCAAGATCGCCGGGCACATCATGCCAATCATCTTCATCGGCCATACGGTAGGAAAAGTGCATGGTTTCGTGATCGACGGCCAGCCGTAAGCAAACAGGTCCGCGATTAATCGGGATGGCGGGCGAGGTGATGCAAGGCCGGGCTTCGTCCGGTACGACCGATAAAATCTGGATCATGGCTTTACCGGCGTCATCAGTCGATATGTGCAGATAATGAAATTTCGTGCTGTTATAATAATGGATCAAACCCGCCGACTGCTGAAAATTCGCGGGATTGAAATCGATTTTCGTTTCGACGGTAAAGCGCCATTCGGCCTGCCGACGCGCTACCAAGGCCTGGGTGAATTGACTGCCGACGGACTCTCGTCCGAACAGGCGCAAATGCCCGGGTCGCTCGGTCAGCGAGAAAATCTGCTCGGGATAGGGCGTGCGCAACCATTGAAAGGCTTGTGGTAGGCTGGGGCTGTCGAAATCCTCGCGATCGTCCACGGGCCTGCGCATACTACGTGTGCCGCCTTCGCCTGCGATATACGCTATCGGTCGGCTTGACCCGTCGATGGTGCGCAGCCAGCCATCATCGCCCCAGCGCATCGGCTGGATCGCCGTTTCCCGACCCAATATGCAGCGATCGGACGCGGGTAGAGGGCGTCCACACAGATAGACCATCCATGGGTCACCCTCGGCGGTTTCGACCAGATCGCCATGGCCCGCCCGCATGAGCGACCCGTTCGGCTGACTACGCGCGGTCAGCACCGGCCCATCGGGATGGAGTTCATAAGGGCCGAAGAGCGACTGCGACCGCGCCATCACGACGGCATGATTGCGTTCCGTTCCGCCCTCCGCAACCAGTATATGGTACCAACCGTGGCGTTTGTAGATATGCGGCCCTTCGGTAAAGCCCAGCGGGCTGCCTGCGAAAATATTATGCCGCTCGCCCAGAAGACGGCCGGTACGCAAGCACATTTGCTGGATCACAATCCCGGCAAAGCGTTTGTTACCGGGCCGATGATCCCACAACATGTTGAGCAGCCAGCTGCGCCCATCATCATCGTGGAAAAGCGCGGGATCAAAGCCGCTGCTATTGAGATGAACGGGATCGGACCATTCGCCGTCGATGCTGTCGCACGAAATCCAATAATTATGGAAGTCCCGCAGCGATACTTCCGACTGGTCGGACCGGGTGGTGCGACCATAGCGTTTGACGTCGGTATAGGTCAGGTGGAACCGACCATCGGCATAGCTGAGATCGGGTGCCCAGACCCCACAAGAGTCGGGGTTGCCGCGCATGTCGAGTTGTGTCGGACGACATAGCGGTCGGGCAACAAGCTGCCAATTCGCCAGATCGCGCGAATGGTGGATCTGAACGCCCGGATACCATTCGAATGTCGACGTCGCGATATAATAGTCGGTGCCTACCCGCACGATCGACGGATCGGGATTAAAGCCCCGCAAAATAGGGTTGGTAATGGAAATCATACAGGTTTTCGCACCAAGGTCCAAAGTATCGCGGCCCCGACAAGGTCCAGTAGCCCGAGAAGAATGAAGAAGGGGCCATAGCCGACCTGATCGACCCAGCTGCCCAGCACCAAAGTGAAGATCAGCACACCCAGATTGGCCGCCGTGCCCGCTATGCCGGTCGCCGTTGCCACCTCATCCTGCGGAAACAGGTCGGCGACATGGTGATGACGGTGACCGACAGGGTTTGATGGGCGAAACCGGCAACGCAGAGCAAGGCGATCGCCGCAACCGGGCTTTGCACGATGCCGACGAACATCATCGAACACATCAGCACCGCGCCGACCGTAAACGCGCCGCGTCGTGCGTCGATCAGATGGACACCCCTGCGCTGGAGCCAGGCAACCAGAGCTGGTCCGGCAAGACAGCCAAGGTCCGCCGCCAAGAAGGGGAGCCAGGCGAAGATCGCGATCTGCTGGATGTCGAAATTGCGCACCTGCACCAGATAGAGCGGCATCCACAGCGACAGCATCCCCCATACCGGATCAGCCAGAAAGCGTGGCAGCGCGATGCCCCACATATCGCGGCGGCGCAGCATCGAGCGCAAGTCCGGGCGCTTGCGTTGCCGTTTCAGCTCGACTTCCTGTCCGTCCAAGATCTTGGCCCGCTCTTCGGCGGTGATGGCCCGGTGGCGGGTGGGCGTCTGATACCAGAACAGCCACAGGATGAGCCAGACTAGGCCGAGCCCCCCTGCGACGAAGAAGGCCGCGCGCCAGCTATGGGTGAGAACCGCCCAGGCCACCAACGGCGGCGCGGCGACGGCACCCAGCGATGCGCCGATCTGGTATAGACCTCCCGCCGTCCCGCGCTCACGCGCCGGGAACCATCGCGAAACGACCTTCATACCGGCGGGTTGCGCACCGCCCTCGACCAAGCCAAGTGCCCCGCGAAGCGCCAGGAAGCCAAGCCACCCCTGCACCAAGCCGTGCGCCATGGTGATGAGCGACCAGATCAACACGAAGAAGGTGAAGCCGTAGCGCAATCCCGCAATGTCGAGCACATAGCCTGCCACAGGCTGAAACATGATGCCGATTTGGAACGCGCCGGTGATCCAGGAATATTGTTCGGACGTGATGCCCTGCTCGCCCATTATCGTCGGCGCGGCGACTCCCAACACGCTGCGTGTGAGGTAGTTGATGGTCATCGCGATCGCGAACAGACCGATGATGGTCCACCGAACATGCTTGAAATAGGTCAACAGAAACACTCTGCGTTAACGTTACCACACTGGTGTAGGCGAAGCCAAGCAGGCCGTGCAAGGGCTAATGTGCCATCCCCGAAGCGCTCGCGCCGATCGGTGCCATCGTCTTTGTCTTGACGAACATGCCATCTCGCTAGAAATGGCATGATTGGTTTGAAAGGATGATGTTGAAGCCTCCCCATCCTCAGCAGCGTAGCGCGACCGTGGTCGATGTTGCCAAGCGGGCTGGCGTGTCTGCCATGACCGTCTCGCGCGTCATCAACGGCAATGGGAAGGTGCGGGAAAAGACGCGCCTTGCGGTCAATGCCGCCATTGCGGAGCTCAATTATACGCCCAACGTGGCCGCCCGCGCGCTGGTGACGTCGCGCGAAGTGCGGATCGGCGTGATTTATTCCAACCCCAGCGCCGCCTTCATGCATGATTTCCTGATCGGCGTGTTCGAGGAAGCGTCCGTCATGGGCGCGCAATTGACGCTGCTGGGGGGACAGGATGGCCGTCCTCCGCCACCAGAGGCAATCCACCGCCTGATCGGATCGGGTGTTGGCGGCATCATCATTGCGCCGCCGCTGGGGGAATCGCGCGTGGTGCGCGATCCCATTCATCTGGCGCAATTGCCCATGGCCGTCGTTGGTGGATATGCCCGCGATGCGATCTGCGTGCGGATCGACGATCGCGCCGCCGCCTATGACATGACCCGCCATTTGATCGGGCTCGGCCATCGCCGTATCGGCTTCATCATCGGCAACCTCGGCCAGTCCGCCAGCGAAGACCGACTGGCGGGGTTCGACGCAGCCGTGCTTGAGGCCGGGGGCATTGAGACGATCTTGGTTCAGGGCGACTTCTCCTACACGTCTGGCTTGCTGGCAGGGGAGCAGCTTTTGGACATAGACAATCCGCCGACGGCGATTTTTGCGAGCAATGACGACATGGCCGCCGCCGTCGTCTCGGTTGCCCACCGCCGACACCTGTCCGTGCCCGAAGACCTGACCGTGGTCGGCTTTGACGACACGACGGCATCGGTGACCTTATGGCCGCCGCTGACGACGATACGCCAACCCGTGCGGGAACTCGCGGCAGAGGCGCTACGCCTTTTAACCCAGGAAATCAGCACGTCCCGCAAGGTCCGTCATCCTAAATATGTGTTGGGCCATCAACTGATCGAACGTCAGTCGACGGCCGCCATCGCACGATAGACGATGGCGGCCGTTCCGATCGGCAGGTGCAGGGGGAGGTCGCACCGCGACCGTATCTGTGAACCGCTAGAATTTGAAGCGCACGCCGGCACGATACATGCGGCCTACGACATCATAGAGGGCGGGATTGGCAAAATAGGGCGAGCGGGCCGGGTCACGATCGAACAGATTGTCGACCTTGGCATAGGCGGTGATCGCGGGCGTCAGATTATAGGTGCCGCCTATGTCCATGTAGAAGGCACCGGGCATGAAATTATTGTCGATCGTTGGATTGTTGTTGGTCGACGCCGGGCAGCTGCCAGGCTGACATTCCACATATTGCTTGCCCAGCACACCATCGGAAAACCAGCGTTCCTGGACATAGAGGGAGAAGCTGTCGGTGGCGTAGGTCTGTATCGCCAGCCATTTCCAGTCGGGCGTATTGCCCAGGTTCGCGCCCGCCGAGTCCAATGGAACCGAACCGAACAGGCCGTTGTCGGTCACGAACTTGCGGATATGGGTCGCCAGCGCGCGCAGCGTCAATGTGCCGTCCAGCCCCAGTGGCCGCTGCCACACATAGCTGGCTTCGATATCGATGCCTTCGGTCTTGATCGACGCCAGGTTGAAGGCCTGCACGTTGATGAAGTTCGGCCCGTTCTGATTGTCCAGATTGAACGCATTGCACGCATCGGGCAGAATCTCGCGGAAGCAGAGATTGACGATATCGCCAGCGCCCAGGCTGGAAATCACATCGGTCAGCTTGATCTTGTAATAATCGACCGACAGGCTCACCCCCGGTAGCCAAGGCGCATTGGCCAGCGCCACGCCGAAGGTGGTGTTGCGCGCGATTTCCGGCGTCAGCTCAGTGTTGCCAATCTGGTTCTGGATGGCGAGCACGTTGACGTCGCGGAATGGGTCGAAAAAGTTTGGCAAGGTGGTGGTGACGGGCGCTGCGAACAGTTCCGACAGGTTGGGCGCACGCACATCGCGCGAGGCGACACCGCGCAGACGCAGCCCCTCGATCGGCAGATCCCAAGTGCCGCCAACCTTCCAGGCCCACACTGTTCCCGACGTGCTATAGTCGGTGACCCGTGCCGCTGCGTTGATGTTGGCGCGGCCGACAGAGCCACTGTCGAACAGCGGAAGGTCGACTTCGATAAAGGCTTCCTTGACGCTGTACGCACCCTGGCCATTTTTATAATTGCCCGCATACCAGTTGTTGCCATCGCTCAACAGCGCGGGGTCAGCGGGATATTCGCTATTGTTGGGCGACAGGTCGGATACGCCCGCGCCATAGGGGTCGGCCGTGACCTTATAATATTCATGGCGATATTCCGCACCGAAGGCGACTGAGAGCGGCCCTGCCCACAGATCGAAGGGCGAACCCGAGAAATTGAGACTGACTACGTCCTGCGTCTGGCGGGTCCGTTGATAGGGACCGTTTTCGGGCATGATGTAGGACAAGGCCGCGGCGGATGGTGGCGCTCCGCCGAGGATGTTGAGGGGTACGCAGCCATTGGCCCGGGCGACCGGATCGGCGCAGACGATTGCGCCATTCAACGTCACCGCCTGAATCGCCTGGTTGAAGCGGCGGGACAGCATGATGTTGGTGACATCAACGTCGCTATAATTGGTGCCATGCTGATAATAGGCGTCATAGGTCCAGTCCGATCCGCCGACCGGTACGCGCCCCTTCGCACCAGCGACGAAGCGATATTGGCGGCGATCGGTATAGACTTGCGTATCGCCCAGCGCCGCGTTGCTGGTGCCATAAGCAAAATTGGTGATGCCCGCCGTCGCGCACGCCTGCTGCACCGATACCGGCACGAAGGGATTGCTGCATTCGATCTTTAGGTTTGGCCGGTTCATCCCGCCGACCGGCTGATTGTTGGTTTTGACCTGCGCAATGTTGATGGTCGCATAGACTTCATTATCGGGGGCGAATTCAAAGCCCAGGCGGCCGTAGGTGTTCAGCCTCTTGATGCTCGATTGCAGCGAGCGACCGGCATCGACATTGCCCGACAGATCGCCGCCGATGCAGAAGCCGGGATAACAGCCATTGACCGCGCCCGATTCGTTGCCGGACGGTGTGCCGTTGGATCCATATTGGAACTGGAAAGGATTGCCCGCCTGATCGAAGGCGATGCCCTGCAACGGCCCCGCGGTGATCAGGCCATATTTGGTATAATTATAGGGCTGCGCATTATCGAGCAGCAGATATTGGGGCGACCCGTCGTCGAGTGCATTGCGATTGATCAGCGTGGTCTGCTTGAACCAGTCGCGGCCACCGGCCAGCCCGATGCCGAAATCACCGCCACCGACACCGGCCTCATCGCCATATTCGGCGCTGACGACGGCGCGCAGACGGCCGTCGAGGAAGCTTTTGCCCGCCGCCAGTTGGACGAGATATTGCTCATTATCGCCATAGGTAGATACGCCACCCTGGACGTTGCCCTTAAACCCTTCAAAGCGCGTGTCCGTGATGAAATTCACGACCCCGCCCACAGCGTCCGACCCATAGGAGGCCGAAGCACCACCATTGACCACATCGACCTGCTTGATGAGCAACTGCGGGAAAAGGCTGACATCGGGAACACCGGTGACATTGGCACCGACGACGCGCTGGCCATCCAAGAGCGTCAGCGTGCGGATCGGCCCTAGCCCGCGCAGGGAGAAGGACGACAGCCCCTGCTGGCCACTCGACGTGCTGAACGTATTGACCGTGGAACCAGTCGATCCCTGCAGCGAGGGCAATTGCGCGATAGTGGTAAAGATATTGGGCTGCGCATTGGCTTCGATCTGCTCGGTGCCGATCATGGTGGTCGGCGTGGGCGCATTGAAGCCAGTCGACGTGATGCGCGATCCCGTTACGATGATATCCTGACTTGTCGCCGCTGGCGCAGCAGAGGATGGAGGCGTCGATCGTCGCGCTTCAGCTTGCGTGGCAACCGGCTCTTCGACCACCTGCGCCAGCGCAGCGGCCGGCAAAGCGAGAATCGATGCTATCGCTATCATGGATCCTGTAGCGGCATGAACTTGCCGCCGCTGAGGTCGATAATTTGACACCATTTTCACCATCATTTCCTTCTCCCAAATCATTGTATTTATATAATATTTTTATATTCTGGTGATGACTTATATCATGGGTGCCGCATCAAGCGGCTACACCTCGACCACATCGTTCACCACCAGCTTTAGCGCGTTAATGGTAACGTTAACCTTGCATATTGAGGCATTTTGAGGCTGTCAACATTCTAATGCTTGTTGGGGACGATTAGACCAGGGTAAGGCAATTCGATCGGTTGTCGAACTCGGCCATGTGCTGGACCTTGAACCCGGGTTGCAGCATTGCCGGGTCGGTCGATCCGTCAGCATAGAGCCCGCCCCTGGGATCGTACCAGATATCGAGTTCCAACTGGCGCGCGCCCGCATCGAGTTGCTCGACAAGGGGCCGATGCGCATAATGCAGCGCGTCGGCGCTATTGGCATCGGCAGCGCGTAGCGCGTCCATGCGCGCCGTCGGCATTGCCAGCTTGTAACTGTTGTGCGTGCCAAGCACCACCAGGTCGTTGATGCGAACGGGCGGATCGGCGGCGGCGATCGCAAGCAGGGCAAACTGCCAGAAGATGGCGGACTCCGAATTTGGATCGGCGTGCCGCAGGGCACGCGATCCGAGACGTCAAAACTGTGCGCGGACGCCCAGACTGATACGGCTTCCCGATAATTCATAGGTCGTCGGGAAGGACGGGTCCATCGTATAGCCTGTGGTCTTCGCATTCCCCACATTGATGCCCTGAAGCTCGACACGGAAATTGCGGTTGACCTGATAGCTGGCCGCGACGTCGAACTGACCATAGGCGTCGCGATAGACCGGATACATGTTCCGCTCGATCCGCTCCACATAGGCACCCTTGCGGTTGTACGACACACGCAGCGAAAGCGGGCCTCTGTCGTAGAACAACGTGGCGTTGTAGGTGTTGTCGGCGAGACCGATTGGCGAGGTCGGGATGCCGAGATCGGACTGGCCGGTCAGCGAGCTGTCAAGGAAGGTGGCGTTGGCATTGACGCCAAAGCCTTCCGCCCAGTCCGCGAACATCCCGAACGGGATCACCGCATTAAGCTCGACGCCGCTGACTTTGTATGACCCTTCAGCATTGACCGGCTGATAGACGTCGAAATCATAAACGCCGTTGACCGTGCCATTGGCGTTGTACACCGTCACGTTCGGGACTTCGCCGGTCAGGCGGCTCTGCACCACGCCCTTGATCTTCTTCCAGAAATAGGATGCGGCCAGGATGCCGCCGCCGCCAAGATATTTCTCGACGCCAATTTCCCACTGATCCGCATAAGTCGGCTTCAGGCCCGGATTGCCATCGGTGTACCGGAAATTACCAATGCTGGCCGTGCGCTTGTAGGCAAGGTCGGTCAGCGCTGGACGGATCAGCGTCTGTGAGGCGGCAGCGCGCAGGACCAGGCTGTCGGTCAACTCGGCATGCACATTCAACGAGGGCAGGAACTTCTCGTAGCTGCCTTCGCTCGATATGGGCGCGGGGTCAGCCCAGTGCTGCCGTTCGGGTTTTGAACCTGATGGAAGCCCTCAGAATGAATGGTGGTGCGCAGGTAACGGCCGCCCACATTGACGAACACCGGTACCGCAACTTCAAATTCGAAATCAGCCATCGCATAACCAGCGATCGTCTCTTCCTTGACCTTGGCGTAGTTGGCGTCGGCGAACGGAGTCACGAACCCGTCCGGGCGAAAGAAGTCGCGGGCATATTCGTTGGAGATTTGCGACCAGCTAAGGTCACGCGCCTGATAATCCTTGCCACCGACGATATCGATCACGTTCGTCAATGGGCTGTCGCCCAGCTTGAGGACGTTGACATAGGCAGTGCTGCCGCGCGTCGGGCCCTGGATCCGCTCCTCGCCATATTGGCGCTGATTGCTCTTGTTGGTGTAGCGGCCACCGACATTGACCCGTTTGAGGATCGACGCGGTGAAGGCATAGCTCACGTCGAGTTGCGCGGCGTATTTGTCATCGTCGATCTGCTCACGCGTGGTCTCATAGGCTTCGAACAAATAGGCGCTCGGCGCATTGTACATGTCGATCGTGCGCGGGTTGGCGCTCGGGATCGTTTCGCCACCAGTTTCCGTATAGCGGGTGCGCGACGGAGCATAGGCGACATGCTTGAGGTTGGCATAATCCAGCGACCGCTTGGCACCGGAATAGCCGCCCAAGGCATTGATCTTCCAGTTGCCAGTTTCCCAATTCATCTCGCCACCAAACTGACGATAGTCGGTCTCGGTGATATATTCCTTGCTCAGGAATTCATGCTGGGTGTTGGTGTAGGAAACGTCGCGCAGGACGATGATACCGGCATCGGCCAACGTGGTCTTGTCCGCCTCGTGGATCGTCTCCAGCGTCGAGTTGCTCGATGCTGAATAGCCAGCGGCGTCATATTCGTCCTCGACCGTGTCGAGCGATCCGACAAAAGCATCGAACGACAGGCTGAAGCTTTCGCTCGGCTTGTACTGGATCGATCCCGATATGCCGAGCCGGTCCTGATCATTCTGATATACGCGGTCGCCGACCTTATCGAGGAACACGATCTTGTTCTTGTCGGCATTGGTGAAGGTCACGCCGGCGTCGCGCTGGAGCACGGCGATCGCTTGGTCGCGATAGACAGCGCCCGAACCCGTGCGGTCGGTCCAGCGCGCGATCGGGCGGAAATTGATGCCGGAGTTCGAATCGGTGCGGTTGGTGCGCTGCTGCTTGGCCACCGACACCAGCACGCCGAAATCGCCGAACGTGTTGCTGGCGAGGAACGAGAAGTTCGGGTCGATCTGCTCGGAGATCGAGTTGTAAGCGCCCTCCACGCTGCCGACCAGACGCAGGCCGGGATTGTCGAACGGACGAGCCGTGCGGATCGAAACCGAGCCGGCGATACCGCCTTCCTCATCGGCGGCCGTCGGTGACTTCTGCACGGTGACCGATTGGATCAGCTCGGACGCGAAAATGTCGAACTCGACATCGCGGCCGCCCGAACCCGACGCTGTCGCCAGCTTGTTGATCGAGACGAAGGTGAACTCACTTGGCAGCCCACGGACGTTGACCCGGGTGCCAAGACCCCGTTCGCGTTCGATCGTGACGCCGGGCACGCGTTGGAGCGCTTCGGACAAATTTTGTTCAGGGAAGTCGGCGATGTCGGTCGCGACGATCGAGTCGGAAAAACCGGTGGTGTTGCGCTTGATGTCGATCGCTTCTTCGAGGCTGCGACGGTAGCCGGAGACCACAATCTCCTCACCCGCTTCGTTGTCGCTGGTGCCAACGGACGGCGCCGTTTGCGCCGCAGCGGGGAGCGTCGTCAGGGCCGCGATGGCCACTCCGACCAGAAGATGGGTCACGCGCTTGAAACGGCTGAACTCATTTTGCATTTTTCGCCCCTTTTCAGATTGTTCGGACATCGTCGTGCCGTGCGTATTTGTGGCGAGCGCCAGCCTGTCCCGGCCCTGCGTAAGGTCGAGATTGCGGCAACTCGTATGATGGTGTCGTGCGGCGCTTGAGCGCCTGTTATCTCCCCAAGCCGGACGGACATTCCTGGCGGATCCGGTCCCCGTGCTGCGGCATGCTGCCTTGCACCGGAACCTTAGCTCGATGCATCACGCAGCTCAGCGCGATGATCAACGAAATATCATTTCCGCGGTTGTTGATTTCCCCACCCAGCTTGCGTTGCCCGCTGGGGGAAAGATGTGACGCGCCTGTGACGAACCGAATGATTCTATCGCTTTCAGCATGCGTTGGGTTGCCTTTGCCAGAGCAGACGCGGGCGCGGGCGCGGGCGCGGAATATTGCGCCTAGCTGGAACAGCAACTCGCCAAATCGGAGCGCACCGAGTAAAACGGACGGAGGGACGGCAGCGCCAGAGTCCTTAAACCCATGTCCGCTTCGCTGTACTGGACTGGAACAAGGGCGCTGATATGACCCAGGCCGAACATGTGGACGCGTGGTTAGAGCGCTGCCATTTCATCCATAAGCCAATCGCGAAAGCGACGCATCGCCTCACTTTCGGGCCGCGATATCAGGCGCGTGAGCCAGTAGCGGCCGGCATCGATCGTGACCACAAAGGGTTGCACCAATTGTTCCGAAGCCAGTTCGCGGGTGAACATCGCAAGCGGGACGAGCGCGACACCAAGTCCAGCACCAGCGGCCGACGCCATCAGCGCCGAACTATCGAAAACGGGGCCGCGTAGCACCGGGACGGGTACGGCAGCAGCGTCGAACCACAGCGCCCATTCGTCGGATCGGTAAGAACGCAGCAGTTGTTCATGGACGAGTTCGGCGGGGATCTTCAGCCGCGCCGCAATGATAGGCGCACAGACGGGTGCCATCGGCGCAGCCAGCAGTGGTTCGGCATGCGTGCCGTGCCACGCACCATCACCGAAGCGGATCGCGAAATCGAGCGCTTCGCCCGCCAGGTCGACACGGTTATTGTTGGTCGAGATGCGCAGATCGACCGATGGATGGGCACGGGCGAAGGCGTCGAGGCGCGGAAGCAGCCAACCGGTCGCAAACGTGCCGACGACGCCAACCTTCAGAACCTCTCGGAACCGACCATCGGCATATTGGTCGAGCGTCGCGCCAACACGGTCAAAGGCTTCAGCGAGTACCGGGACAAGCGCGTGCCCTTCGTCGGTGAGCGCTAGCCCGCGCGGGAGCCGGTGGAAGAGGCGCGTGCCGAGGCGGCGTTCGAGCTGCGCGACCTGATGGCTGACCGCGCCCTGACTGACGCACAGTTCGATCGCCGCGCGCGTAAAATTGAGATGCCGCGCCGCCGCCTCGAAAGCGCGCAGGGCATTGAGCGGAAGTTGGGCGCGATCCATAGCCTTGCCATCGATTATCCTCATGGCTTTGTCGAGAAATCATGCTTTGTCACGCGCAGCCCTGACAGGCATCCCGTAGGCGAAGGGAGACAATCCATGCTCGCAATGCTGACATTCGTCGCCTTGGTCACAGATTCGCAACCTATCATGGGGGATGCCGCAGCGCATATGATCGCCCCGAAAGCGAATGCCCCAAGACCGGGCACGATCGATCCGCTAACGCGCCCAATGGCTATAGAACGAGCCAAGGAGTGGCTCGCGCCATTGCCGCCGGAGAAGATATTCGGGAACAGTTATCTCGTCGGCTTTGGTGGGCTGAGCGTCGCGCTGATCGACACAGGTGATGGTCTGATATTGATCGACGGCGCGCTGCCGCAGGCGGCGCCTGCGATATTGAACAATGTCCGCAAACTGGGCTTTCACCCCAAAGGCATCAAATATATTCTGAGTACAGAACCGCATTTTGACCATGGCGGCGGGTTGGCCGCCCTGGCGCGGGATACCGGTGCCACGGTGGTCGCAAGCAGGCGCGGCGCTGAAGGTTTGCAAGCGGGAATGCTGGCGAAAGACGATCCGCAGTTGGGCTATGGCGGCCGCTGGCCAAGCGTGACCCGCCTGCGCATGGTCAAGGATGGCGAATTGCTGAGGCTTGGCCGCACGACAATCACTGCGCATGCTACGCCGGGCCATACGATGGGCAGCATGAGTTGGAGTTGGCAATCATGTGAGGCAAAGCGCTGCAAGGCGATCGTCTTTGCCTCAAGCCTCAATCCGGTGTCGGCTGATGGCTATCGCTACACCGCACCGTCAAGCGCTGCCATCGTCCGGGGTTTTGCGGCGAGCTACAAGCGTATGCGCGCGTTGCCATGCGCCATACTAATCTCGGCGCACCCCGATAATGCGGGCGAAGGACGATATGATAGCAAGCCTGGCGCATGCCGCCGCTATGCCGACCGGTCACGAGAATTGCTTGCGAAGCGCCTTGCTCGTGAGCGCTCCGGAACCGAATTGTAAGGCGCGACTGGATTTCAGGAACAGAGGCCGCCATGCTGTACCGATGCTGCGCCCCTGGACCCTGTTGCTGAAGGAGCGTGTGGACATCGCACCGGATAGCCCGCGCTATATGCAGGTCGCTCATGGCCTGATCCATGAAATCGAGCGAGGTCGGCTGCTGCCGGGAGAATATCTGCCCAGCAGTCGCGACCTTGCCAACGCGCTGGATGTCAATCGCAAGACGATCGTCACCGCCTATGAGGAACTGATCGCGCAGGGCTGGCTGGCCAGTGCCGGAACGCGCGGGACCATGGTGTCCTCCTCGCTGCCGCGCCACGAGGCGGTCGCGTCTGAACGGCTCCCCGTGCCTGCTGCTATTGCCGTGGATGAGACCGAATATCCTTTCCTGGCCGCGCCCGGCCGGCCGATCGCCATTCCCGTCGGCCATTGGCGAAAGTTGGACGAAGGTGTTCCCGACGGCCGCCTATTGCCGACGGACCTGTTAGCGCGGGCGTATCGCAAAGTGGCGGAAGACGCCGCCCGCGCTAACAACCTCTCCTATCGCGACCCGCGCGGGTCGCCCGAACTGCGGCGGGAGATTGCCGATATGCTGCGGCGCCAGCGCGGGCTCATGGTCGGGGCCGACCATATCTGCATCACCCGTGGTAGCCAGATGGGGGTGTTCCTGACAGCGCGTATCCTGATCCGACCGGGGGATGCGGTGCTGGTCGAGCGGCTGACCTACGAACCGGCAGTCGCCGCCTTCCGCGCCTGCGGGGCCAAGATCGTTACTGTGGGTCTGGACGAGGATGGTGTCGATGTCGCCGATGTCGAACGCGCCTGCCGCAAGCATCGCGTGCGTGCGATCTTCGTCACCCCGCACCATCAATTCCCCACGACCGTTTCCATGCGCCCCGATCGGCGCTTGCGCCTGTTGGAACTGGCACGGCAATTCGCCTTCGCGGTTATCGAGGACGATTATGACCATGAATTTCATTTTGGCGCGCAACCGCTCCTGCCCATGGCCAGCTATGCGCCCGCGCGGGTGATCTATGCAGGATCCATGTCAAAGCTGCTCGTGCCTGCGCTGCGGATCGGCTACATCGCCGCCGCGCCACAAGTGATCGACGCACTAGCCTATCAGGTTTCGCTGATTGACGGCATGGGCAATCATATCACCGAAAATGTCGCGGCGCACCTGCTCGAAAGCGGGGAGGTGCGCCGCCACATCCGCAAGACCGCGCAAATCTATGCCGCTCGGCGTGACGCTTTCGCGCGCAGCCTTGATGAAACGCTGGGCGGGCTGCTCGACTATCGCATGCCCGATGGCGGGCTGGCTTTCTGGCTGCGTTTCCGAGACACGGCCACGCTCGACCGGATCGAGACGCGTGCGCCCGCCTTGGGTCTAAGCTTTGCATCTTCACACAGTTATACCGCCGATGACAGCGGAACGTGGCCTGCGTCTGGGCTTTGCCAGCTTGGATGAGGAGGAGGCGCGTAACGTGCTGCATGCATTGGGGCGATGTGCCATCGACTAAAATCGACTTGGACCCCTTCACTTTGTGGAATTGGATGTTTCCGACGGGTCCATTGCGACTCATTGTCACGGATATGAAATATCCACCGCGCAATCTTGGAGATGTCGTCACCCTGATTGACCAGAACCCGCTCTGCTGGCTGGTGTCGATCGGGGCCGGCGGTTTTGGCGCGACGCCGTTGCCGTTGCTCGCCGAATGCGATGCGGACGGCACACTGCGCGCGCTCTTTGGCCATATGGCGATTGCCAATCCCCAAGTCACACAATTGCGTGACCAGGCTTCCGCGCTGGTGCTGGTCAACGGCCCCCAAGCTTATATTTCGCCCGAACTGGTCGGCAATCCGATGTGGGTGCCGACCTGGAACTATGCCGCAGCGCTGGTGCATGTCGATGTCGACTTCGTGCCGGAGGAAACACGCGAATCGATCGACCGCCTGACCGACAGGATGGAGGCGGGCCGCATCGCACCCTGGACGGTATCGAACGCGCAAGAACGTCTCCCGTCCATGCTGCCGCACATTATCGCCTTTCGCGCCCATGTCCGCGCGGTGGACGGCCGCTTCAAATTGGGTCGGGACGAGGCGCGAGGTCCGCTTAATGAGATCATGACCGGCATGGCACCGGGGCCGCTGGCCGACTGGATGCAGCTCTACAATGAAGATCGGCTGGATCATATCGAACGGGAGACAAAACCATGAGCATCAGCCGCCGCACAATGCTCGCAGGAGGCGCAGGGGGTGTTGCGCTGGCGCTGACGACCGGGCGCGTCTGGGCCCAGGGTCAGGCGCTGGATACCGCCTATGTGAACGCGATGTTGTGGACCGGACAGGGAACGCCGACTCTATCGGCCATGGGCATTAGCGGTGGACGGATCGCCGCTATAGGTGCCGCCGCCGTTAAGGCGCAGATAACCAGGGGCACACGCATCGTTGACCTTGGCGGTGCATTCGTCATGCCGGGCTTCATCGACAGCCATACGCATTTCCTGATAGGCTCGGATCTTCTGACGCAGCCCAATTTGCGGGACGCAAAAAGTCCGCAGCAATTCACCCAGATTGTCGGCGAAGCGGCGCGGGCGCTCAAGCCCGGCCAGTGGGTGCAGGGCGGCAGCTGGGACGCGGAACTATGGGGCGGCGAACTGCCCGACCGCAGTTGGATTGATCCGGTCACCCCCGACACCCCAGTCGCGGTGCAACGACTCGACCTCCACATGCTGGCGCTCAATTCGGTTGCGCTCAAACTGGCGGGGATCGACCGTGACACACCAGAGGTTCCAGGCGGCGTGATCGTGCGGGACAAGGACGGCAATCCCACCGGCATCCTCAAGGACGCGGCGATGGATCTTGTCAAGCGCGCCATCCCTGCGCCGACGGATGCCGATCGCGAGGTGGCGGTGCGCAACGGCATAGCCCATGGCCTGTCCAAGGGGATAACCCAGGTCCACACCACCGAACTGGACTGGATGACCCATGACGCGCTGTGCCGCCTGCGGACGAAGGGGGAGCCGGACATGCGCTTCTATTCCTTCCTACCTCTGCAGGACTGGGCCAAGGTCAAGGCGCTGGTCGATGCCGAGGGACGCGGCGACGACTGGCTACGCTGGGGCGGGCTGAAGCTGCAATATGACGGGTCGTTGGGGTCGCGCACGGCAATGTTCTACCAACCCTATGACGATGCACCCGGCAGCAGCGGCATGCCGCTACACAAACGGGCTGATGTCCAGCAATGGGTCAATGATGCCGATGCGGCCGGTCTGCACGTCACGATCCATTCCATTGGCGACCAAGCCAATGACGAAGCGCTCGACATCTTTGCCGCTACCGCCGCGAAAAACGGCGCGCGTGACCGCCGCTTCCGCATCGAACATGCCCAGCATCTTTCGCCCACCGCAATCGCCCGTTTCGCAAAGCAGCAGGTCATCGCCGCAATGCAGCCCTATCATGCGATCGACGATGGCCGCTGGGCGGTCCAGCGCGTTGGGACGGAACGGCTGAAGGGCACCTATGCGTTCAAATCGCTGCTGGATGCGGGGGCGAAGGTCGCCTTCGGGTCCGACTGGCCGGTCGCGCCGCTCGATCCGTTGACCGGTGTGGCGGCGGCCGTGCTGCGCCAGACGACTGACGGCGCCAATCCAGGCGGTTGGCTGCCCGAACAGAAGCTGAGCGTTAGCGAAGCGCTGCGCGCCTACACCGCGACCAATGCCTTTGCCGGTTTTCAGGACGACAGGCTGGGACGGATCGCGCCGGGAATGCTCGCCGATTTCGTGGTCATGGACGCGAACCTGTTCGCGATCGATCCCGTGAAGATCGGCGCGACCACCATATTGAAAACCATCGTCAACGGCGTCGAGCGGTTCAACGCCTGAGGCACCGTCATCACAGCGAGGGGCGACCGAACACGGCGACTCTTGCCATCATAAGGGGAAAAGACATGAAGATGATTACAGCCATGAAGTCTGTCAGCTTGGTTGCGCTAGCCACGGCGACGCTGATCACCGTTCCGGCGATGGCACAGGCACCTGCGGATGACAGCGATGCCATCATCGTGACGGCGGGCAAGCGGGACGAAGATATCCGCCAGGTAGCGATGCCAATCAGCGCGGTAACCGGCGAGCAGCTCAAGGCCATGAATGCCAACAGCCTGTCGGACTATATCACCCGCCTGCCCGGTGTCGTGTTCAACGATTATCAGCCCGGCATTTCCGAAGTGGTGATCCGCGGCGTTGCAGCGACCACCTATCATGAACAGGGCCAGACCACGGTCGGCTATTATCTCAACGAAGTGCCCATCGTGGAACCCGGCTTCCCGATCGGCATCCCTGATGTCGATACCTTCGACCTTCAGCGGGTCGAAGTGCTGCGCGGGCCGCAGGGCACCTTGTTCGGATCGTCCACGCTGGGCGGCCTCGTCAACTATATCGCCAATGTGGCCGATGCCTCGAAGATCGATGCAGCGGCATCCGGCCTGGTCGGCACCACCAAAAATGCGTCGGGCGAGTTGAATTATGCCGCCAAGGCAATGATCAACATTCCACTGGTGCAGGACCAGCTGGCGCTTCGCCTGGTCGCAATGCAGCGTTCGGACGCCGGCTATCTCGACAATCCTGGCATCGGCGTGAACGGGTCCAACGATTTCCGTAGCCGTGGCCTGCGCGGCTCGATCGTAGCGCATCTGGGTGAAACGACAAAGGTAACGTTCCTCTCCAGCTATCAGGACAGCAAGCTGGACGATCAGACCTATCTCGATCTGGGTAATCCCTATGTCCGCGATTTGCCGCGTGCGGAAAAGCAGGAAACCGATTTCTGGATGAGCAGCCTGCGCCTTGACCAGGAAGTGGGGGACATGGCCAACCTGACGGTGCTGGGTTCTATCACCAAGAAGAACAACAGCACTATCTTCTCTTACCCTTCCCCCTATGTGACCGGCGTTACCACCGGCGACGCGGCAGCCTATTCGCTGGGTGACGCCGAAGCGCTGATCAAGACGGTCGAGGCGCGCCTCGCCTCGGCCGGTAACGGGCCGTTCAAATGGCTCGTCGGCGTCAGCTACATGCAGGCAAAGAAGACTAGCTACGACCAGATCATCCAGGCGGGGGCGGCCGACTTCATCGACGCCAATCCCAGTCTGTTCGGGGGCTTCTCCGGTGCGCAGCTGACACCGGGGGATCGGCTCTACGGCTATTATACCAATAGCACGAACGAGGATTTCGGGGTCTTCGGGGAATTGTCGTTCAAGCCGGTCGAGCAGCTGGAATTTACGGTCGGCGGTCGCTACTTCGACACCACAGCCAAAGCCGACGTATTGAACCAGGCGGGCGCGTTAGGTGGTTATCCCGGCGGCTATACGCCGACCGACAGCAGCGGCAGCGTTAATCAGAAGGAAGATGGGTTCACGCCGAAAGTCACTGTTGCTTTCCGGCCATCAACCAATTTCATGGCCTATGCCACCTATTCGGTCGGTTTCCGGGTCGGCGGTATCAACCCCAATGCCGGGCTTCTTCCTACCATCCCCGCCTCCTATGAGAGCGACAAGGTCAAGAATTACGAGGCGGGCATCAAGGCGCAGACGCCCGACGGCCGCTTCGCGATCGACCTGACCGGCTTCCGTATCGACTGGAGCAATATCCAGGCGCGCCTGTTCGGGCCGGCCCCGTCCTATTTCTCCTATGTCGTCAACGCAGGGGGTGCGCGGATCGAAGGCGTCGAGTTTTCTGGAACGGTCAACCTGAACCAGATGGTCCATTTTACCACCAACGTGACGTATCAGGACGCCCGGATAACGGAATTCCTCCCCTATCCGTTCGACGCGGCAGGACTGGGTGGCTATCCTGAAGGGACGACGCTCCCCGGATCCTCCAAATGGTCGATCGCCAATAATCTGACGCTGAATTTTGCCGATGTATCGGGCGCGCCGACCTTCGACATCGCGCATCGTTACCTGTCTTCGGCACCGACCAGCTTCGACGATGTATCACGGCGCGGGGATTTCAACGTGTTCGACCTGCGCGTCTCGATCGGCCTGGGTGAAAAGGTGCGACTGATGGCCTTTGCAAACAATGTCTTCGACAAATATGGCGTACTCAATGCGCCTTTCGCCGATGACGCCTTCACGCCGCAGGGCTCGATCATCCGGCCCCGCACCATCGGCCTGCGCGCCGACTGGAGCCTGTAAAAGACTGGAAAGGGACGGGGCCGCTTGCCACAAGGCGGGCGGTCCCGTCTTCCCTTGATCTACTCTGCCGGAAAGGTCGCAATGCGTTTCTTCGCTGTCTTGCTGCTCGGCGCTGCCCTGTTCGCTGCGCCCACCCTTCACGCGCAGCAGAAGGATGCACTCACTCTCAAGCCAACGCGCACGCTGGAATATGCGGCGCGCGAGGGCAGTTGGATGCAGCCGGACATATCGCCTGACGGCCGGACCATCTTGTTCGACCTACTGGGCGACATCTATGCCTTGGATGCGGCAGGCGGCACCGCGCGGCCCTTGCTCACCGGCATGGCGTTCGAACGCAATCCGGTCTTCTCCCCCGATGGTACGCAGTTCGCCTTCCTCTCCGACCGGTCGGGCGACACCAACCTGTGGATCGCCAATGTCGATGGCACGGGCCTCAAGCAACTGTCCCATGACACATCCGTCGCCATCTATACCTCACCTACATGGTCGCCTGACGGCCGCTTCGTTACCGTGTCGCGCACCGTCCACGCGATCCTGGCGTTTGAGCTGTTCATGTATGATCGCAATGGCGGCAGTGGCGTCCAGATCACCAAGGCAGGGTCGCCCGAAAATTGGGACACCAGGATGAACGCCTTGGGCGCTGTCGCCTCACCCGATGGCCGCTATCTCTATTATTCTACCAAGCGCGGCCATACCTGGACCGAAAACGACCTGCCCAACTGGTCGATCGCGCGCCGCGATCTCAAGACCGGGCAGGATGAGACGATAATCGAGTCGGCCGACGGTGCCATGCGCCCTGCCCTCTCGCATAACGGACGGCTGCTAGCTTATGCCAGCCGAAAGGGCATGCAGACGGGCCTGCGCCTGCGCAATATGCAGACGGGTGAGGACAGGTGGATCGCCCTGCCCATCGATCGCGACGGGCAGGATGGCGGCTATTATGCCGACCTGCTGCCGCGCTTCACCTTCATGCCCGATGATAAGGCGCTGTTGATGAGTGTCGGCGGTAAGTTCAAGCGGCTCGACATTGCCAGCGGCACTATGGCTGACATACCCTTTACCGCACCTGTAAAACTGGGCCTCGGCCCGCTGACCCGCGTGCGCCAGAAGGAGGAGGAAGGGCCAGTCCGCGTCCGCGTGATCCAGGCACCGCGCCAGTCGCCCGATGGTAAAAGCGTCGCCTTCACCGCCTTGGGCGGCCTCTACATCCAGAGTCTGACGCCCGGCGCGACGCCGAAAAAACTCGTCGCGCAAGATGCCTTCCAGCCCGCCTGGTCGCCCGATGGCAAAAGCATCGTCTATGTCAGCTGGACCGCGAAGGGTGGTGGCCATATCTGGCGCATCCCGGCGGGCGGTGGGCGACCGAAGCGGCTGACCCAGTTCGCGGCCTTCTACACCCAGCCCATCTTCGCCCCGGATGGCAAGACGGTCGTCGCGTTGCGGGCTAATCATCATGATCGCCTGCGCACCATGTCGGAAATCGATCCGTCACGGCCCACCGACATTATTCGCATGGACGCACAGGGTGGTCCCGCGACCCTCGTCACCCATGCCATGGGCGCGCGGCTGCCCCATTTTGCGCGGGACGGACGGCTGTTCTTCTACAGCCCGGCGGGTGTCAGTGCTGTGCCGATCACCGGTGACGATCCACACGTCGCATTGCGGGTTCTGGCACCCGGCCTTGGCCAATATTTCCCCGGACCCGCGCCGGTCGACGAAGTGCGCCTCAGCCCAGACGGCAAGCAGGCGCTCGTCAAATCCTTCAGCCAGATTTACCTGCTCGCCGTGCCGCCCGCCAACGGCAGCGCGCCGCCGACCATAGACCTTTCGGCCCCGATCGTCGCCAAAGCGAAGCTGACCCGCATTGGTGCCGACTTCACCGATTGGGCGGATGACGGCGCGACCATCACCTGGTCGGTCGGCTCGACCTTCCGTCGGCTATCAACCGCCCAGGCGCTTACTGCGCCAGTGCAAGCTGCCGAAGCGCTCGCGCAAAGCGTAGCGCTTCACGTCGAACTGCCGCGCGATGTTCCACGCGGCAATCTCGTCCTGCGCGGCGCAACCGTGATCCCCATGGCGGGAGGCCCCGACGCGCTTGAAAACACCGATATCCTCATCACCAACAACCGCATCGTCGCGATAGGTCCGGCCGGTTCCATCGCCCTTCCCGCCGATACGTCGGTGCGTGATGTCCGGGGCAAATATATCGTCCCCGGCTTCATCGACACCCACGCCCATTGGTTTGAGATACGGCGCGGCATTCATGATCAGGGTCATTGGAATTTTGCAGCCAACCTTGCCTATGGCGTCACCTCCGCGCTCGACGTTCAACCTTTTACGACCGATGTCTTCGCCTATCAGGACATGATTGATGCAGGTATGATGCATGGTCCGCGCGCCTGGTCGACCGGCCCCGGCGTCTTCGTCAATGCTGAGATTCACAGCAAGCAGGACGCACTCGACATCCTAACCCGCTATCGCGACCATTATCGCACGCGCAACATCAAGAGCTATATGATCGGCGACCGCGCGCAGCGCCAATATATGGTGGAAGCAGCCAAGGATCTCGGCATGATGCCCACGACCGAGGGGGCGAGCGACATGGTGCTGAACCTCACCCATGCAATCGATGGTTTTTCAGGGAATGAGCATAGCATCCCCATCTCGCCGCTGCGCGAGGATATCGTGCGACTTTTCGCGCAGAGCCGCACCAGCTACACACCGACCATCATGGTCGCTTATGGCACGACGCCCGCCCTGTTCGATTTCATCATCAACCGACGCCCGCAGGACGACCCCAAATTCCGCCATTTCGTGCCATCCGGCATCATCAGCGAAAAGCTGCGTAACCGCCGCTGGATGCCGCCCGAAGCCCAGAGTTGGCAACAGATCGCCGCCGACGCGGTGGCGATCCAGCGCGCCGGTGGTTTGGTCGGCATCGGCAGTCATGGCGAGATGCAGGGGCTGGGTTATCAATGGGAGATGCAGGCCTTCGCGGCCGGAGGGCTACGCCGATAGAAGTGCTGCGGGCGGCGACCATCGGTTCAGCGGAAGTCATTGGCCATAGCGACGATGTCGGCAGCCTGGAGCCGGGCAAGTTCGCCGACCTGCTGATCCTCGACGCGACCCGCTGGCTGACATCGCCACCAGCATGAAGATCGGCGCGGTCATGAAGAATGGCCGCCTCTATGACCCCATGACGCTCGATGAAATCTGGCCGCAAACGACGAAGCAGCCCGATCGCTGGTTTGCGGAAGAGGGCGGGGAGTGAGGAAACAGCTAGGAGAGGAGGGATGTAAAACCGTTGGTTCTCCCTTGGTCTGCCTGGCGCGTTTGAAACGGACCCCCAGCCTGCCCTTTTAGCATCCTGGGCTGGCTTTCCAATTGACGCGGTGCAGCATAATATTTAGCAGCCCCTCATCTCAATATGCTAAGCCCGATCCGGCGCAGCCTTGCTGAGCGCTGGAGGCGCTGCTTGCCAATGAATATGACGTTTGCCGATCTCTCCTTGGCACCATTTTTGCTGCAGGCTCTGGTCGAACAAGGCTATGTCAGCCCCACGCCCATCCAGGCCCAATCGATCCCGCTGCTGCTGCAGGGCCGCGACATGCTGGGCATGGCGCAGACCGGGACGGGCAAGACCGCGGCCTTTGCGTTGCCGCTGTTGCATCGCCTTGCTGCGGCTCCTCGCGCGGCACCTGCGGGCGGTGCCCGCGTCCTAGTTCTCGCGCCTACGCGCGAACTGGTGTCCCAGATCGCCGCCAATTTCGAAAGTTTCGGCCGCCATCTACACCTTCGCGTGACGACGATCTTCGGCGGCGTCAGCCCGTTGCACCAGGTCAATGCGCTCAAAAATGGCGTGGACATCATCGTTGCCACGCCAGGACGCCTGCTGGATTTGATCGACCAAAATCTTTGCGACCTGTCCGAGCTTGAGGCGCTGGTGCTGGATGAAGCCGACCAGATGCTCGATATGGGTTTCGCCAAACCGATCGAGCGCATCGTCGCCACGTTGCCGCAAGATCGGCATACCATATTGTTTTCGGCCACGATGCCAAAATCCATCGCCGCGCTTGCAGAGAGCCTCCTGCGTGATCCGGCAAAGGTCGAGATCGCCCCGCCATCGACCACCGTCGATCGGATTAAGCAGTCCGTGATGTTCCTTGATGCGGCTGATAAGAAGGCGGCTCTGTTGGCACTGTTGCAAACGCCGGAGATCGGCCAGGCTGTCGTCTTCACGCTGCAGAAGAATATTGCCAACGAAGTCTGCGCGTTCATCAGCGAGGCGGGCATCGCGGCCGATGCGCTGCATGGCAACAAATCACAAGGGCAGCGGGAGCGCGCGCTGGACGCGTTCCGCGCCGGGACCGTGCAAGTCCTGGTGGCAACGGATATCGCTGCGCGCGGCATCGACGTCGATACGGTAACGCATGTCTTCAATCATGATTTGCCCAGCCTGCCGGAAAGCTATGTCCATCGGATCGGCCGTACCGGCCGCGCCGGGCGCAGCGGTTTCGCCATCACGCTTTGCGATGCCGAACAGCGCGCGTGGCTGCATGATGTTGAGCGGGAAATCGGTCGTACTTTGACCGTTCAGGCCGATCACCAATGGCACTGTGAAGCGGCGCGGCACTCGACCAAGCGGGCACCGGTGCTGGGCGGCGGACCGGCCAAGCAGGTCAAACCACAGAAAGAACGTGTGCGTAAAGTCTGGACTGAGGAAGAGAAGCTTGCGGCACGACTGGCAGCAAAGGCCGCATAGTAACCGCTAAATTCTGGTGACTGGAAGAATAGGGGTTTGTCAAAGCAAGCGCAGCGGCTGTTTGGAGGTTTGCGATAAGACGATCCATGCACTGCCCTCACAAGCCCGCCCACCCGTTCCGGCGCCTTATACCAAGACTCTCTGATCAGAACCTGTGCGCCCATTGGCGAAGTCCGATTGTCATGATGCGCCAGGGCTGATCGATGAGGCAGTTCCAGGCAAAGCAGCAATGGTCGACGATATTGTCGTAGGACGAAAAGATGCGGTTCGAAAGCCAGTTATCGCGCATAAACTGCCATAGATTTTCGACAGGGTTCAACTCCGGGCATTTGGGCGGCAGCGGCAGCAATGTTATATTGGCGGGATGGTCAGTGCGCCGGACATATGCCACCCGGCCTGATCGAGCATGAGGACGGCATGGGCCCCCGGCGCCACCTGGCTGCTGATCTCAGCCAGATGCATGCCCATCGCCTCGCTGTTGCAATGGGGCATAACGAGGCCCGCGCCTTTCCCTTCAGCCGGACAGATAGCGCCAAAGATCCAGGCCGATGCCCGACGCAGATCGCGGGGCGCTATTGGTCTGGTTCCCCGTTTGGCCCAGCGCCGGGTGAGTTTGGTCTGCTGGCCGATCCGGGCTTCGTCCTGCCACCACAGCTCTATGGGCGTGCCTTTGGGGAGGGTCTTGCGGATTTGCGCCAGACGGGCGGGGGAACTCTTTTTTAAAAAATGGCAATATTTGCGAGGTCCTGCGCGTGATGGCGCGGGCGAGCCGAGAGCTTGCGGTAGCCCATGGTCCGCAGTTCATGCCCCAGCGCCTGCTTGCTGATCGAGATATTGAACTCGTCCCATAGCCACTGGCCCAAATCAATAATGCGCCAACGCACAACGCCATGGATGGCAGGGGTCGGCCCCGTATCAATGATCTCCTCCAATGCGCGGCGGTGCCTGTCATTGAGGATCGTTKKTCGGCCCTGGCGCTTGCGGGTTCAGTCAACCGTCCGGGGCCGYTCAGCGTTGAAGCGAACGACCCA
>NZ_JEMV01000043.1 GCF_000588875.1 Sphingobium sp. Ant17 | reverse complement strand
CTGGACCCCGCTTCTGCCGGGGAACAAGGGGAGAACTCGTGGTAGAGACCCCGCTGTTTTCGAGGAAATGTCCGTGTCCCTTTACACCCGTTTTACCGCCCATCTCGATGCCGTTCTGGACGCGCTGGAGGCTGATGGCGTGCTGCCCGCTGGTCTCAACCGCAAGCCGGTGACGGTCGAGCCGCCGCGTGATCTCAGCCATGGCGACATGGCGACCAACGCCGCGATGGTGCTGGCCAAACCTGCTGGCACCAATCCGCGCGCGCTGGCCGAGGCGATCGTTGCCAAGCTCCAAGCCTTGGACGAGGTCGAAAGCGCCTCCATCGCTGGGCCGGGCTTCATCAACCTGACCCTGACCGATGCGACATGGCGCGCGGAACTGGCGGCGATCCAGACCGATGGCGATGCTTATGGCCGGTCCGATTTCGGGCAGGGCATCACCGTCAACGTCGAATATGTATCGGCCAACCCGACTGGCCCCATGCATATGGGCCATTGCCGTGGCGCAGTGGTGGGCGACGCGCTCGCTACCTTGCTCGAATATGCCGGGCATAAGGTAATCCGCGAATATTATATCAACGATGCGGGCGGGCAGGTCGATGTCCTCGCCCGCTCGGCGCATCTGCGCTACCGCGAGGCATTGGGCGAGACGATCGCCATTCCCGAAGGCCTGTATCCGGGCGATTATCTGGTGCCGGTCGGTCAGGCGCTCGCTGCCGAATATGGCGATCGGTTCGTGGATGCACCCGAAGCCGACTGGCTGGTGACCTTCCGCACCTTTGCCGTGGCGAAGATGATGGACATGATCCGCGCCGACCTGGCGCTGCTCGGCATCCGTCATGACGTCTTCTCGTCCGAGGCGGCATTGCAGGCGGCGGGCAAGCCCGAACAGGCCGAAGCCTGGCTGCGGGCGCAGGATCTGGTTTATGACGGCGTACTGGAAGCGCCCAAGGGCGAATTGCCCGACGATTGGGAACCGGTCGAACTGCCGCTGTTCCGTTCGACCAAGTTTGGTGACGATCAGGATCGGCCGATCAAAAAGTCGAACGGCAGCTGGACCTATTTCGGCGCCGACATGGCCTATCATTACCAGAAGGCCCAATCTGCGGATCAGTTGATCGACATTTGGGGGGCGGACCATGCCGGGACGGTCAAGCGCATCCAGGCGGCGGTCGCGGCGCTGACGGAAGGCAAGGCGCGGTTCGACGTCAAGCTGATCCAGATGGTGCGGCTGCTGCGCGACGGCGAGCCGGTGAAGATGTCGAAGCGCGCGGGCAATTTCGTGACGCTGGCCGATGTTGTGGGCGAAGTGGGCAAGGATGTCGTGCGCTTCACCATGCTGACGCGCAAGGCTGACGCCCAGATGGATTTCGATTTCGCCAAGGTGGTGGAAGCCTCGAAGGACAATCCGGTCTTCTACGTCCAATATGCCCATGCGCGCATTTCTTCGCTCGGGCGGCGGACGCAGGAAGCGGGGATTGCGCTTCCCCCGCCCGACCTGTCCCTTCTTGGGACGGCCGAATTGGGGCTGGTCAAGCTCGCCGCGCAATTCCCGCGCGTGGTGGAAGGGGCAGCGCAGATGCGTGAGCCGCATCGTATCGCCTTCTATCTCAATGACTTGGCGTCCGCTTTCCATGGCTGGTGGAATATGGGCAATGATGATCCGCGCGCGCGGGTGATCCTGGCCGATGATCCGGCGATGACGGCGGCACGGCTTTCCCTGGCGCAGGGAATAGGGCAGATTATCCGCAATGGCCTCGCCCTTATGGGCGTGGTCGCACTGACCGAAATGCAGTGAATGAAAGCGGAGTGAAGTAACAATGAGCGACTATGGGCGCGGTCGACTCGATTTCGACGATGAGGACCGGCTGCCTTGGCTGGAGCCTGCGATCGACGATACGGACGCGGAAAGTCTCTCGCCACTGCGCCTGCTCGGCTTGATCCTGCTGGGCCTGATACTGGTCGGGGCTGTCGTTGCTGGTGTGTGGTGGGTGCAAAATCGCAATGGCGGGACTGCGGCGGGTGAGGGCCAACTGATCACCGCGCCCACGCAGGATTATAAGATCGCCGCCAACGAAGCCGACGCCAAGACATTCGATGGCGAGGGCGATGCGAGCTTTGCCGCGAGCGAGGGCGTGGCCCGCGACGGCCGGATCGACCCCAGCCGGGTGCCTGAGGCACCGATCACTAAGGGTACGCCCGCACCCACGGGCACGAAGCCGGTCGTGCCGGTCAAGCCCGGCCAAAGTGTCAGCGCGCGCGTGACCGACGGCACCAGCGCCGCACCGGTGGCGGCCACCAAGGCCGCAACCGGCGGGGCCATGATCCAACTGGGCGCTTATGGCAGTGCGGCCGGTGCCAAGGATGCCTGGAGCCGCCTGTCCAAGCGTTTCGCCTATCTTGCGCCGCTCGCCATGACCGTCGAACCGGCGGAGGTCGGCGGCGGCACCGTCTATCGTTTGCGCGCCAGCGCGGGCGGACAGGCGAGCGTCATTTGCGGCAAGCTCAAGGTGGCGGGTGAAAGCTGCCTGATGGTAAACTAAGCGCGGATAAAGTCCTTCGACATGGCCGCCTCAAATCGTTACCGACGATGCCATGAAGCCTGTTATTTTCGGCCTGTCCGGGCCAGCCCTGACCCCTGACGAGCGCGCCTTCTTTGCCGAGGCGCAGCCCGCAGGCTATATTATCTTCAAGCGCAATATCGTCGATCGGGCGCAACTGCGGGCGTGACCGATGATCTGCGCGCCTTGCATGGTCGCGACGACCTGCTGATCATGATCGATCAGGAGGGGGGGCGCGTCGCCCGGATGCAGCCGCCAGTCTGGGCCGCGTTTCCGCCCGGCGCGGTGTTCGATCGTCTTTATGATGTCGCGCCGTCGAGCGCGATCGCAGCAGCGCGGGCCAATGCCCATGCCATCGCCCTGACGCTTGCGGAAGTCGGCATCACCGTCGACGCGCTGCCCTTGCTCGATGTGCGGCAGGATGGGGCAAGCGACATCATGGGTGACCGGACTTTGGGGGCCGAACCGATGCGAGTGGCGGCGCTGGGTCGCGCGACGCTGGAGGGACTGGCGCAGGGCGGCGTGGTTGGCATCGTCAAACATATGCCGGGGCATGGCCGCGCTTTGGTCGACAGCCATCTGGAGCTACCGGTGGTGAAGGCGGACCTAAATGCGCTGGAAACCGACCTTGGCCCGTTCCGCACACTGAACTGGGCATCGATGGGGATGACGGCCCATGTCGTCTATACCGCCTGGGATGCAGAGCAGCCCGCCAGCCTGTCGTCCAAGGTGATCGGCGGCATCATCCGCGATGCCATCGGCTTCGACGGGCTGCTGATGTCCGACGATCTCGACATGAAGGCGCTGGATGGCAGCATCGCGGACTTGGCCGCAGGCGTCGTGGCGGCGGGGTGCGACCTGGCGCTCAATTGCTGGGGGCGGATGGACGATATGGTCGCCATCGCCGACGCGCTGCCGGACATCCAGCCCGAGTCGCAGGCGCGGCTCGACCGCGCGATGGCCAGCGCCCCGCGCGGCGCGGATCAGCCGCCACTGGAAGCGCTGCTGGCGACGCGCGACCGGCTGTTGGAGCCGGTCGCCGCCTGATCGCTTCAGCCACCACCCGGTGAATTATGGCCACCGGCGGGCACGGGTCCGCCATTGGGCGCATGGCCATGGTCGGGATTGCTGTCCCATTCGATATGATAAAGATCGAAACGCCGGTCGCGCAGGTTGCGGACGGTGCCTTCGGCGCGTGCCCAGCTCAGGTCGGCCAGGTTCACATCGGCCATGGTCAGCGTCTCGACATTCTCGGTCGATTCGGCCGCGATGCCATCCCGCGCAAAGGGCAGGTCGCACGGCGTCAGGATCGCGCTTTGGGCATATTGAATGTCCATATTGTCGACGTTTGGCAGATTGCCGACATTGCCTGACATCACGACATAGCATTGATTTTCGATCGCGCGCGCCTGCGCACAATAGCGCACCCGCATATAGCCCAGCCGCGAATCGGTGCAGAAAGGCACGAAGATGATCCGCGCGCCCTGATCGACCAGGCGACGGGCCAGTTCGGGAAACTCGCTGTCATAACAGATCAGCACCCCGATCGGCCCGCAGTCGGTCTGGATCACATCGAGCGAATCGCCACCCTTGATGTTCCACCAGAAGGATTCATTGGGGGTGGGGTGGATCTTCTCCTGCGTGTGGACCGAGCCATCGCGCAGCGCGACATAGGCGATATTCTGGATATCGCCATCATCGGCGCGGGTCGGGTGAGAGCCGCCGATGATATTGATATTATATTGCAGCGCCATCCGCGTCAGTTCCTTGGTCAGGCGCGGCGTGTAGCTGGTGAGCTTGTCGATCGCCTCCATCGGATTGAGTTTCTTGGTCTCGAACGACAGCAGGGGCAGGGTGAAAAGCTCAGGGAAAACAATGAAGTCGGAGCGATAGTCCGCCGCGACATCGACGAAATATTCGATGTTGCGGACGAACCCCTCGAAATCCTCGACGGCGCGCGCCTGCAACTGGCAGGTGGCCAGGCGGACGCTTTCGACGCCGCGCGGCACGCGCATTTCGGGCGCTTCGTCAGGGTCGACATAGGGGTTGCGCCAGACGAGGTGCGCGGCGTGGCCGTCGGACTGCTTGTCTTCGGGCAGATAATTTTCCAGCACACCCAGCGGTTCGAACTGGTTCTTGAGCTGGAAGCTGACGACCTGATCGCGGATCTTGCCCGCCGCAACCTTGTCCAGATAATCCTTCGGGCTCTCGACCTTGCGCTTGGAGCGCAGATAGCCCGGCATCCGGCCGGCAATGACGATGCCATGCAGATCGAGTTGTTCGGCCAGTTCCTTGCGTTCGTCATAGAGGCGCTGGCCGATGCGCAGGCCGCGCAGCTTGGGGTCCACGGCCATCTCATAGCCATAGAGCCATTCGCCCGCCGCGCTGTGGCGTGTGCCAAAGCCGTTGGCGGTGATCTCTTCCCAGTCATGCCAGGCAAAGGCCATGCCCTTGCTGACCCGCATCGTCGCACAATAGCCCACGACCTTATTGTCGTAGAGCGCGACGAAACAGCCGTCGGGGAAATTGTTGATCTGGCCGCGCACGGTGGCAGGAGAATAATTCGGCATACCCGGATAGACGCGGGCGATAAGTCGGATGATCGCGCGCACGTCGGTCGGAACCGCCGAGCGCACCTCCAGGCGTTTTTGGGTGGCTGTCGTCATGGCTTCATTCCCTCGGCGCGATGGCTATGGAAAAGGCGGCACCGATAGTCGGCACCGCCTCATTCCGTTTGCGTACTGAAAGCTTCAGAAGCCTATCAGTTCCACTTGCCCATTTCGGCTTCCAGATTGACGCGGATCTGTTCGAAGAATTGCTCCGTCGTCATCCAGGCCTGTTCCGGGCCGATCAGCAGCGCCAGATCCTTGGTCATCGCGCCATCCTCGACGGTCTTGATGCAGACGCGTTCCAGGGTTTCGGCGAATTTGGTGACGTCGGGCGTGCCGTCGAACTTGCCGCGGAAGGACAGGCCCTGCGTCCAGGCGAAGATCGACGCGATCGGGTTGGTCGAGGTCGCCTTGCCCTGCTGATGCTGGCGATAGTGGCGGGTGACGGTGCCGTGTGCCGCTTCGGCTTCCACCGTCTTGCCGTCGGGCGAGAGCAGGACCGAGGTCATGAGGCCGAGCGAGCCGAAGCCCTGCGCCACGGTGTCGGACTGGACATCGCCATCATAATTTTTGCAGGCCCAGACGAACTTGCCGCTCCACTTGAGCGCGGACGCGACCATGTCGTCGATCAGGCGATGCTCATAGACGATGCCTGCCGCCTTGAACTTGTCGGCGAATTCGGCGTCGAACACTTCCTGGAACAGATCCTTGAAGCGGCCATCATAGGCTTTGAGGATGGTGTTCTTGGTCGACAGATAGAGCGGCCATCCGCGATCAAGCGCATAGTTCATGCTCGCCTTGGCGAAGTCGCGGATCGATTCGTCCAGATTATACATGCCCATGGCAACGCCAGCGGCCGGGAAGTCGAACACTTCCTTTTCGATCTTCTCACCATTTTCGCCGTCCCAGATCAGGCGCAGCTTGCCGGGGCCGGGGACCAGGAAGTCGGTCGCCTTATACTGGTCGCCAAAGGCATGGCGGCCGATGACGATCGGGTCGGTCCAGCCGGGGACCAGACGGGGGACGTTCTTGATGACGATCGGTTCGCGGAACACGACGCCGCCCAGGATGTTGCGGATCGTGCCGTTGGGCGACTTCCACATCGACTTGAGGTTGAATTCCTCGACCCGCTGTTCGTCAGGGGTGATAGTGGCGCATTTCACGCCGACGCCATATTGCTTGATCGCATTGGCGCAATCGACCGTGATCTGGTCGTTCGTCTCGTCGCGCTTCTGGACGGACAGGTCATAATATTTCAGGTCGATGTCTAGATAGGGGAGGATCAGCCGCTCGCGGATCCATTCCCAGATGATCCGGGTCATTTCATCGCCGTCAATCTCTACGACCGGGTTCTTCACCTTGATCTTCGCCATGCGCCTGTTCGCCTTCTTCATCGTGGGTGGATTTGGCAATCGCCCTAGGCAAAGCGGGACAAATGTTCAACTGCGCAGGCACAGTTATATGTCGGGCCGGAGCCTTAGCGGGGATGGGCCGTTGTCAGGGGGAAGCTCTCTCCCTACAGATGGTGGCCATGGACAATAATGAGATTACGATTGCCGCTGGCGGCAATGTCAAATGGCGTTTCCCTTCGGTTCACCCGGAGGGAATGAAATTCGGCCTGATCGCCGTTGCGATCACGGCGCTCCTGTTCCTCGTGGGATGGGAGGTGCTGGGATGGCTGATGCTGATGGTGACGATCTGGGTCTTCGCTTTCTTCCGGGATCCAGTGCGCGCCGTGCCGCAGGATGAAGGCGCGATCATTGCCCCTGCCGATGGCCTGGTAACGCTGATCCAGCGCGTGCCCCCGCCGCGCGAGATGGCGGGCATAGACGGCCTCGGCGACCAGCCGATGATCCGGGTGTCGATCTTCATGAGCGTCTTCGACGTCCACATCAATCGCACGCCCATCGGCGGCACGATCAAGTCGGTCGTCTATATTTCGGGCAAATTCCTCAATGCCGATCTCGACAAGGCGAGCGAGGATAATGAGCGGCAGCATATATTGGTCGAACGCCATGACGGGGTGCGCATCGGCTTTACCCAGATTGCGGGCCTGGTCGCGCGCCGGATCGTGCCCTTCGTCAAGCCGGGCGACATGGTCGCGGCAGGCCAGCGCATCGGCCTCATCCGCTTTGGCAGCCGGGTCGATGTCTATCTGCCTGCTGGGACCGCGCCGCGCGTAATTCTGGGTCAACGCACCATCGCCGGGGAAACCATCCTGGGCCAGATGGGCGATCGCCGGGTCATCGCCGGTATTCAACAATGAGGCGGCGGCGCGCCGTGCCGCAAGGGGTGCGGCGGGGGATCACCCTGCGCATGCTCGCGCCCAATGCGGTCACGGCGATGGCCCTGTGCTTTGGCCTGACCGGGGTGCGCTACGGCATATCGGGCGACTGGGAGCGGGCCGTGCTGTCGATCATCTTTGCCGGTGTGCTGGATGGTCTCGATGGTCGGATCGCGCGGATGCTGCGGGGCGAAAGCCGGTTTGGCGCGGAGTTGGACTCCCTGTCCGATTCGATCGCCTTCGGCGTCGCGCCAGCCTTGATCCTCTATCTTTGGTCATTGCACGCGATGCCGAAATTCGGCTGGATCTTCGCGCTTGCCCATGCGCTCTCCTGCGCGCTGCGCCTGGCGCGGTTCAACGCCAATATCGATGCGGAACAACAGCCGCATAAATCCGCCGGTTTCATGACCGGCGTTCCCGCGCCAGCCGGGGCGGGCCTATCTTTCGTTCCACTCTATCTATGGCTGGTGACCGGTGAGGACATTTTCCGGGCCTGGTATATCGTGGCACCCTGGACGGCCTTCATCGCTTTCCTGATGATCTCCAACATCGCGACCTATAGCTGGTCGGCCCTGCGGTTGCGCAAGCGCATCCGGTTGGAAGTCATCGCCTTTGCTGGCCTGTTGGCGGCGCTGCTGGTGACCGATCCCTGGCTGACGCTGCTGTTGATCTGTGCGGTCTATGTGGCCCTGATCCCGTTCGGCATAGTCTCCTATGCCAAGGTGGTGCGGACGCGCGAGGCTGCGTCCGAAACACCCGCCTGAAAAGCGATCAGGCCGTGACAGCCCCGTTCGGCACCCGAACGGCGGCAGCGCGGCCTGCATCGACGGCGCGGGGCCGACGGATACGGATCTGATAGACCGGTATGTGGGGGATCGGCTCGAACTGCAGCGCTGCTATCATCTTGTCATGATAGAGTAGGAACATCCATGCGATGGTTCCCATGGCCATCAGGAATGCGCCAAAGAACAGGGTCGCTGCAACGAATGTGAACATCGTGGTCACTTTCCATCTTGCCATTTGCACGGCTAGCCTCACTATGACGGTCCCAACGGCAGCGAACCGCCTTTGTTCCGTTTGTTCACTTTATGTTCTGTCCTGGAGCGCAAGTCAACCCTTGCGCAATTTTTTTTTTTTTTTTTTTGCGGCGTTAAAGGCGCGCCTCATTCCACATGGGAATCATCATATCCGGTGCTGGCAGTAGCCTTTCAGGCTTTCTGCGGTTCCCGATTCCCAGAGGCATTAACCGGAAGGAGACTATCTTATGGCGGCCCCTGTTGTCACCATGCACCAATTGATCGACGCTGGCGCCCATTTCGGCCACCAGACCCATCGCTGGAATCCGCGCATGAAGCCGTACATCTTCGGCGAGCGCAACGGCATTCACATTCTTGACCTGTCGCAGACCGTGCCCTTGTTCGGCCGCGCGCTCGACTTCGTATCGGGCACGGTTGCTGCCGGTGGCAAGGTGCTCTTTGTCGGCACCAAGCGCCAGGCGCAGGATCCGATTGCCGAGGCCGCCCGCAAGTCCGGCCAGCATTTCGTCAACCACCGCTGGTTGGGCGGTATGCTCACCAACTGGAAGACCATTTCCGGTTCGATCAAGCGTTTGAAGACCCTTGAGGAAAAGCTGCAGGGTGACACCCACGGCCTGACGAAGAAGGAAGTGCTTCAGATGACGCGCGAGCATGAGAAGCTCGAAATGTCGCTGGGCGGCATTCGCGACATGGGCGGTATTCCCGATGTCATGTTCGTGATCGACGCGAACAAGGAAGAGCTGGCGATCAAGGAAGCCAACACGCTGGGTATCCCGGTCGTTGCGATCCTCGATTCGAACGTCTCGCCCGACGGCATCGCGTTCCCGGTCCCCGCGAACGACGACGCCAGCCGCGCCATCCGCCTCTATTGCGACGCCATTGCGGCCGCCGCGACCAAGGGCAACCGTGGTGCGCAGCAGGCTTCGGGCGTCGATCTCGGCGCGATGGACGAGCCGATGGCGGAAGAGGTTGTCGCTGAAGCCTAAGGGCGTCGCGCAACTGCAAGAATGACAGGCTAGGGCGCGCTCTTTCAGAGACGCGCCCTGCCGCATATTTGAACCACACTGATCTAGGAGCCGAAACATGGCCGATATTACCGCTGCTTCTGTCAAAGAACTTCGCGACCGTTCGGGCGCGGGCATGATGGATTGCAAGAAGGCGCTGACCGAAGCCAATGGCGACATCGAAGCGGCAACCGACTGGTTGCGCGCCAAGGGTCTGGCCGCGGCGCAGAAGAAGTCGAGCCGCACTGCGGCCGAAGGTCTGGTCGGCGTCGCCGTTGCCGGGACCAAGGGTGTCGCCGTCGAAGTGAACAGCGAAACCGACTTCGTTGCCAAGAACGAACAGTTTCAGGATTTCGTCCGCACCGTCGCGACGATCGCGCTTGAAACCGGCGCTGCCGACGCCGAAGCGCTGTCGGCCGCTGCCTATCCGTCGGGCGGGACCGTCGCTGAAAAGCTGGTCGCCAACATCGCCACCATCGGTGAGAATCAGACCGTTCGTCGTGTCGGCCATGTCGAAGTGAGCCAGGGCGTCGTCGTTCCCTACGTCCACAACGCAGCCGCGCCGGGCCTCGGCAAGATCGGCGTTCTGGTCGCGCTGGAAGGCGATGCATCGGCCGAGGTTATGGAGCCTTTGGGCAAGCAGATCGCGATGCACATCGCCGCTGCCTTCCCGCTGGCGCTGGCCGCTTCGGACATCGATCCGTCGCTGCTGGAACGGGAGCGCGCGATCGCTGCCGAAAAGGCCGCCGAATCGGGCAAGCCTGCCGAGATCGTCGCCAAGATGGTCGATGGCGCGGTGGCCAAGTTCGCCAAGGAAAACGCCTTGCTCTCGCAGCTGTTCGTGATGGACAACAAGACCCCGGTCGCCGATGTCGTTGCCAAGGCTGCCAAGGAAGCCGGCGCGTCGATCAGCCTGAAGGGCTATGTCCGCTTCCAGCTGGGCGAAGGCATTGAAAAGGAAGTCAGCGACTTCGCGGCGGAAGTCGCGGCTGCAGCTGGCGTCTAAAACGCGGACTTACTGTTCCGACGCATTGGAAAGAGCGCCCTTTTGGGCGCTCTTTTTTTGCCTGGTCCTCGTGTCGTGCGATCCAGTCCCGACCGGCCGTGGAACAGCGCGCTCGCTACTGAATTGGCAAGACCGTGACGTCTCTGCACCAGACGTGGCTTGGGGCGCGCGGGTTGAATGGATATCCACCCGCGGCTCTCACTTTGGCGGAGTTTGCATTGTCGATGCGCACATCATTGTCCGGCGCACTGGCGTCGCTGGTGCTTTGCACCGCCCCTGTTCTGGCCCAGGGCGGGATGGGTGGAGGTATGCAGGGTGGGGTTGGCCCCCCGGGCGGCGGCGGCGGTGGACCGCCCGCTAACATGAGCGGACCGCGCCGACCCACGCCCCCCAAGCCGATCAAGCGCGCGCAGTTCGACAAGATCGTGACGGCGATGTTCCGTGAAGGCGACGTCAACCGGGATGACATGGTCACGATCGACGAACTGCGCGGCCTGTTCGATGCCCGGCGTGACGTCCTCATTCGCGCGCGCTTCACCAAGATCGATAGTAATCATGACGGCGCGGTCAGCTATGCGGAATTCGTCGCCTGGCAGCGGCAAATGGGTTCGGTGGCCTCGTCGGAGGTGGCGGGGGCAGGCGACCGGGGCGGTCCAGTGGCGGAAGTGCTTTTGCCCGATGTCGGCGACGATCCGGGCAGTAGAGGCTTGGCGACACTCATCGAACCGCTCAGCGTCGGCCTGATCACTCAGGCGAACAGCAATTATGATGCAGGTCTCTCGCTGGACGAATTGCTGGCCTATCAGGCAAACGCTTCGATGCGGCCGATGCCAATCATGACGGCTGGCTGACCATGGATGAGTTGCGACCGGCATTGCGGGGCGGCAAGCGGCCACCGGGCGGGGGCGCGCCACCCTGCCTGCCCGATCGTCCCTGTTGAGGCCGTCTGCCGAAGGGAACACAAGCCAACGGATTTTGATGTCAGGATAGCAAAGGTCGGGGCAAAGCTAGGGCCGCCCATCGACGCAACATGATATTTGACGACAAACGCCCCTTGGCATTGGGCGTTGGGCTGACTAATGATCGCTGGCCTTCCCGCTAGCGACATGGACTCCTACCGCCTATGACCCGGCCTGCCTACAAGCGCATCCTGCTGAAATTGTCTGGCGAAGTCCTGATGGGGCAGGGCCAGTTCGGTATCGAACCCGAAACCGTCAATCGCGTCGCGGGCGAGATTGCGGCGGCGCGTGAAGCCGGGTTCGAACTGTGCGTCGTCGTGGGCGGCGGCAACATCTTCCGCGGCCTTGCCGGCGCGGCCAAGGGTTTCGACCGCACCAGCGCCGATTATATGGGCATGTTGGCGACGGTCATGAACGCGCTGGCGGTACAGAATGCGCTGGAAAAGCTGGGTTATGACACCCGCGTCCAATCGGCCATCCCGATGGCATCGGTGTGCGAACCCTATATCCGGCGCAAGGCGGTGCGGCATATGGAGAAGGGCCGGATCGTCATCTTTGCGGCGGGCACCGGAAACCCCTTCTTCACGACCGATACGACCGCCGCCTTGCGTGCCGCCGAAATGAATTGCGACGCGATCTTCAAGGGCACCAGCGTCGATGGCGTCTATAATGCCGATCCCAAGAAGGTGGCCGATGCGACCCGCTATGACGCAATCAGCTTCGATCGGGTTCTGGCCGATAATCTAAAGGTTATGGACGCAAGCGCCATTGCCCTCTGCCGCGAAAACAATATTCCCATCGTCGTGTTCAACATCCGCGAAACCGGCAACCTGGCGACAGTGTTGGCGGGGCAGGGCGTCGCGACGATCGTGCATAATCAGGAGCGCTGACACATGGCCCAATATGACAAATCCGACCTGGAACGCCGCATGGCGGGTGCCGTCGAATCGCTCAAGGGCGATTTGTCTGGTTTGCGCACTGGCCGCGCCAATGTGATGCTGCTCGATCCGGTCATGGTCACCGTTTATGGTGCCTCGATGCCGCTCAATCAGGTCGCCACCGTGTCCGCCCCCGAACCGCGCATGTTGTCGGTTCAGGTGTGGGACAAGACCAATGTCGGCCCGGTCGACAAGGCGATCCGCTCGGCGGGCCTGGGCCTCAACCCCATCACAGACGGCCAGACGCTGCGCCTCCCGATCCCCGACCTGACCGAAGATCGGCGCAAGGAACTGGCCAAGCTTGCCAGCAAATATGCCGAAGGCGCGCGCATCGCGGTGCGCAATGTTCGCCGCGATGGCATGGACAATCTGAAGGCGGACGAGAAGAAGGGCGAAATCAGCGAGGATGAGCGCAAGCGCCTGGAAACCGAAGTGCAGAAGCTGACCGACAGCATCATCGCAGATATCGACGCCGCGTCGCGTCGAGGAGAAAGGAAATCCTCGGCCAGTAAGCCGGGGCTTTCCTTTTGTGGCCATTGCCCGCATCCTGATCTGATGGCCACGCAAGCCAAGTCCGACCTGACCAGCACCGCGCCTGTTCATGGCGCACGCCATGTCGCCATCATCATGGATGGCAATGGCCGCTGGGCCAAGAAGCGCCTGCTCCCGCGCATCGCCGGCCATCGTGCCGGGGTGGAAGCGGTGCGCCGGGTTGCGCGCGCGGCACGCGACATGGGGCTGGAATGCCTGACGCTGTATGCCTTTTCCTCCGAGAATTGGAAGCGCCCGCCGGGGGAAGTCGCCGACCTTATGGGGCTGCTGCGCCACTTCATTCAGGCGGATCTGGACGAGTTTCATGCTAACGGCGTCCGGTTGCGGGTGATCGGCAATTATCGTGTGCTCGATGCCTCGCTGGTGGATCTGATCGAAGCAGCCGTCGCCCGCACCGCCGCCAATTCAGGGCCGGTGATCGCGATCGCGCTCAATTATGGCGCGCAGGATGAGATGGTGCGTGCGGCGCAACAACTGGCCCAGCGCGTCGCGCGCGGCGAGATGCGCGCCGACGAGATTGGCGTGGAGACGATCGGTGCTGCGCTCGATACCGCCGATCTGCCGCCGCTAGACTTGCTGATCCGCACGTCGGGCGAACAGCGGCTGAGCAATTTCATGCTCTGGCAGGCGGCCTATGCCGAACTTTATTTCACCGACATGCTGTGGCCCGATTTCGGCGCCGCCGAACTGGGGCGAGCGCTCGCCGCCTTCCGCTTGAGGGACCGCCGCTTCGGCGGGTTGTAAGCCATGGCCAGCGAATTGCGGACCCGCAGCATCGTCGGCGTCGCCCTGATCGCGCTGGCACTCGGCGCGTTGCTGTCGGGGGGATTGCTCTTTTGGCTCTTGCTGGCGGTGGCGGGCGTGTTGATGCAGGGCGAGTGGGCCGACCTGAACGGGGCCAGCGCCGAACAGCGCAAATTGTCGATGTTCGCCGTTTCGGTGCCGCTCGCGATCCTATGTCCCTTGGCGGCGGGGGTGGATGGCTTCGCCGTTGGCCTGATGATCGCGGCGTTCCTCTTCGTGATGGCCGCGACCCGCGGGTACAGGCTCGCTTTTGGCATTTTCTACATATGTGTGCCGGTGATGGCATTGCTCTTCCTGCGCGGGCAGGAACCCAATTTTTACGGCCTATTGCTGGCGTTCTGGGCGCTGGCGCTGGTGTGGGCGACGGACATCGGCGCGTATTTCGCGGGGCGGTCGATTGGCGGTCCCAAACTCGCGCCACGCATCAGCCCGTCCAAGACCTGGGCCGGGCTGGCCGGAGGCGTACTGGCTGCATTGATCACCGGCTTCCTGCTGCATCGGTTCGCTGGCCTGCCGATTCAGTTGGCGGCGGCGAGCGGCTTGCTGGCGGTCGCGGCGCAATTGGGCGACCTGTTCGAAAGCGCGATGAAGCGGCGCGCGGGGGTCAAGGACAGCGGGATGCTGCTGCCCGGCCATGGCGGGGTAATGGACCGGCTGGACGGTGTGGTGGCCGCCGCGCCGCTCGCCGCCCTGCTATATCTGATGGTGGGACAGGCATGATGCGGACGGTTTCGATCTTTGGCGCGACGGGATCGGTGGGGATGTCCACGCTGGACCTGATCCGGCGCGATCCAGAGGCCTATGCGGTCGTTGCGCTCACCGCCAACAGCGATGTCGAGGGTTTGGCGCAAGCGGCGAAGGCGACCAAGGCGCGGATCGCCGTGATCGGCGATCCAGCGCGCTATGACGCGCTCAAAGCCGCATTGGCCGGGTCCGGTGTCGAAGCAGCGGCGGGCGAAGAGGCGCTGGTCGATGTCGCGGGGTCCGGGGCCGACTGGACCATGGCGTCGATCGTCGGCTGTGCCGGACTGCGGCCCACCATGGCCGCGCTCAAGGCGGGCGGTACGGTGGCGCTGGCCAACAAGGAATCGCTGGTGTCGGCGGGCGGGCTGATGATGGAGGCGGCGCGCGCCTCCGGCGCGACCCTGCTGCCGGTCGATAGCGAACATAATGCGATATTCCAGTGTCTTGCGGGCAGCAGCCTCGACGATGTGGCAAGGATCATCCTGACTGCGAGCGGTGGCCCCTTCCGTACCCGCACCCGCGCCGAGATGGCGGACATCACGCCCAAACAGGCGGTCGCGCATCCCAACTGGTCGATGGGCGCGAAGATCAGCGTCGATAGCGCGACGATGATGAACAAGGGGCTGGAATTTATCGAGGCGGCCTATCTCTTCCCGGTCGGCCTCGACCGCATCGAGATATTGGTCCATCCCCAATCGGTCATCCATTCGATGGTCGAATATCGCGACCGGTCGACCTTGGCGCAATTGGGCTCGCCCGACATGCGGATCCCGATCGCCCATGCGCTGGCGTGGCCCCGGCGGATCGCTACGCCGTGCCAACCGCTCGATCTGGCGCGGATCGGACGGCTCGATTTCGAAGCGCCCGACCCGGAACGCTTCCCCGCGCTGCGCCTGGCGCGGCAGGCGGCCGAGGCGGGCGGGGCCGTTCCGGCGATTTTGAACGCGGCCAACGAAGTCGCCGTCGCCGCTTTTCTCGCCGGGCGCGTCCGCTTCCTTGATATCGCCATGATTGTGGACGAAGTGTTGACCCGCTATAGCGCGCCTGCGCCTCATGCGATTGAGGATGTGCTGGCGGCGGATGCCGCGGCACGCCGACATGCGGGCCAAGTGATGGAAAGATTGACGGCTTGATAGAAAATCCCGGTTTCCTGCTGACCGTTCTCGCTTTCGTGGCGGTCATAGGGCCGCTCGTTTTCGTGCATGAGTTTGGCCATTATATTGTCGGACGCTGGTGCGGAGTGAAGGCGGAGGCATTCTCCATCGGCTTCGGCCCGGAATTGCTCGCCTGGGTCGACAAGCGCGGAACGCGCTGGCGGCTCGCGGCGCTGCCCTTGGGCGGCTATGTCCGCTTCAAGGGCGACATGAACGCGGCGAGTCAGGCCGATCCCGCTTGGCTGCAAATGTCCGCGCAGGACCGGGCCGAGAGCTTTCCTGCCAAACCGGTGTGGCAGCGCGCGGCGATCGTCGCAGCCGGCCCTGCGGTCAATTTCCTCTTCGCGATCCTGCTGCTGGGCGGCCTTGCCTATTGGAAGGGCGACCCTGTCAGCCCGCCAGTGGTGCAGCAGGTCGCACCGGCATCGGCGGCGGAGAAAGCGGGCCTGCGTCCGGGCGACCGTATCGTGTCGATCATGGGGCGACAGATCGATAGTTTCACCGACATCGCGCCGATCGTATCGCTGCGTCCGGGCGACGCATTGCCCTATGTCATCGAACGGGACGGGCAACGCACGGCCATGACGATCGCGGCGGGCGAACGGATCGAAAAGGACCGGTTCGGCAATATCTACCGCTTCGGCCAGTTGGGCGTTATGTCCGACAAGATCGAATTTCGGGATATCGCGCTATGGGAAATCCCCGTGATCGGCACGGTGCGGACCGGGCAGATGTTCGTGTCCGCCATGGATGGCCTCGGCCAGATCATCACGGGCCGTCGGTCGGTCAAGGAATTGGGTGGGCCGCTCAAGATCGCCGATGTGTCCGGCCAGGCCGCGATGATGGGGCTGATGGGCTTCCTGACTTTCATGGCGCTCATCTCGATTAACTTGGGGTTCATCAACTTATTGCCAATCCCCATGCTGGATGGTGGGCATCTGCTGTTTTACGGGATTGAGGCGCTACAGCGTCGGCCGGTCAGCCCGCAGGTGCAGGAATGGGCCTACAGGTCGGGTCTTGCGCTGTTGATGACGGTGATGGTGCTGGTGACTTTCAACGATTTGTCGTCTTTCGGGCTGTGGAAGAGCCTGTCCGGCTTGATCGGTTGACGTGCATCGGGCAGGGAAGCCCGGTTTGGCGACGTCTGTTGCGGCGGAAACAAAATTTTTCGAGTTTTTGAGGTGATGCGGGTGACAGCGATGAACAGCAGCAAGAGGCAGCGCCCGGTCGTGGCTGCCTTGTTGGCGACGACGATGATCGCAGGTCTTTCTGCGTTTCCTGCGATGGCACAGGATGCTGCTGCTCCCGCGCCCGTGGTGGCACCGGCGTCGCTGCCCGCGTCACTGGGCACGATCAGCAGCATCACCGTTACGGGCACGCAGCGGCTCGAATCCGGCACGGTCCTGTCCTACACCAAGCTGCGCATCGGCCAGCCCTACAGCCAGGAAAGCCTCGATCAGGGTCTGCGCGACCTGTATGAGACCGAATTGTTCGCCGACGTCCAGATCCGCAACGACAATGGCGCGCTGATCATCGAGGTGAAGGAAAATCCGGTCATCAACCGCATCGTGCTGGAAGGCAATAAGCGGTTGAAGGAAGACAAGATCCGTCCCGAGATCAAGCTGGCCCCGCGCCAAATCTATACCCGGTCCAAGGTGCGCGCCGACGTCGCCCGCATCGTCGAACTCTATCGCCGCCAGGGCCGCTTTGCCGCGACGATCGAACCCAAGCTGGTGCAACTCGACCAGAACCGCGTCGATATCGTCTATGAGATCAGCGAAGGGCCAAAGTCCAAGGTTCGCCAGATCAACATCATCGGCAACGACAAGTTCAAGGACGGCGCGCTGCGCAGCCAGATGGTGACCAAACAGTCGCGCTGGTTCCGCCTCTTTTCGTCGGGCACCAGCTATGATCCCGATCGTCTGGCCTATGACCAGCAGAAGCTGCGCCAATTTTATCTGACCGAAGGCTATGCGGATTTCCGCGTGATTTCGGCGGTTGCCGAACTGACGCCGGACAAGCAGGACTTCATCATCACCTATGTGGTGGAAGAAGGCGAACGCTACAAGTTCGGCGACGTAAAGGTCGAATCGGATATTCGCGACCTGTCGGGCGATGGCCTGACCAAGCGTCTGCCGATGAAGAAGGGCGATTGGTACAACGCCAAGCAGGTCGAGGATACGGTCGACACGCTGAGCGAGACCGCCGGCCTGTTCGGCTATGCCTTTGCCGAAGTGTCGCCGGACTTCAACCGCGACAAGGACACGCTGACGATGGGGATCAACTTCCGCATCGCCAACGCGCCGCGCGTTTATGTCGAACGGGTCGACATCAATGGCAATACGCTGACGCAGGACAAGGTGGTCCGCCGCGAATTCCGTCTGGCCGAAGGGGATGCGTTCAACAGCTTCCTCGTCAAACGGTCGAAGGATCGGATCAATTCGCTCGGCTATTTCCAGGAGAAGCTGGACATCGAGCAGAAGCCGGGCTCCGCGCCCGACCGCATCGTCCTCGAAACCAACGTGCAGGAAAAATCGACCGGCGAATTGTCGCTGTCGGCCGGCTTCTCGTCGCTCGAACGTTTCATCGTGTCGGCGTCGATCACGCAGCGCAACTTCCGCGGCAAGGGCCAGGAATTGCGCACCTCGGTCAATTATTCGGCCTATTCCAAGTCGATCGAACTGGGGTTCACCGAACCCTATTTCATGGACAAGAATATCGCGCTGGGCGGCGACATCTACCGCCGCGATCTCAACAGCTTCCGCTATCTAACCAGCAATACGCGCGACACGACTTATGAAAATACGTCGACCGGCTTCCAGCTGCGCGCGGGTGTTCCGATCACCGAATATATGTCGCTGGCGCTGCGTTATCAGCTCAATTTCGATGATACGACGCTGGACGAAGACACCTATTATTCCGACACGGATGGCGACGGTACGCGGGAGTGCGACCCCCTTATCGCGGGTCGCTATTTGTGCGACGCCATCGGCAAGCGCACCACGTCCTCGCTCGGCTACTCGCTGATCTACGACACGCGGGACAACCGCATTCGGCCGACGCGGGGCCATAATGTCGTTCTCAGCCAGGATTTTGCCGGGCTTGGCGGTAACGTCAAATATATCAAGACGCGGCTCAACGGCTCGAAATTCTTCCCGCTGGGCAGCGGCTTCATCTTCTCGATCTCGGCCGAGGGCGGTTATATCCACAGCCTGGAAGGCGAACGCCGCGATGCGACGGGGCAATTGGTCGAAAAGGTCCGTCTGGTCGATCGCTTCTTCCTGGGCGAACCGCAGTTCCGCGGTTTCGACATTCGCGGCGTCGGCCCGCGCGTGAAGCGCTTCTATCTGCAGGCGCAGACCAATGACGATGGCACGACCAGCTATGTCCGCGACAATAGCAACAACAACGTGTCCGATGACGCGCTGGGCGGTAAAATCTATTATCTCGCGCGGGCGGAGGTCGAAATTCCGCTTGGCTCCGGCGCGCGCGAAATGGGCCTGCGTCCCTCGATCTTCATGGACGTTGGTGCCGTCGCCGGGTTGAAGAGCCCGACGCTGGTAAATGGCGATGGCAAATTTGCAGGCTATTGCACTGTGGCGCCAGCGACAGGCAATACCGGTTCGACCACACAGGTCAGGGCGCCGTCCATCGGCAACTGCGACGCGGCACCGACCGGGTTCGTCGCCAGTTATGCAGGCGGTGCCTTCGAGGAAGTCTATCTCGGCGATACGCTCAAGCCGCGCCTGTCGGTGGGCTTTGGCGTCAACTGGAACTCGCCCTTCGGCCCGTTCCGCATCGACATTGCCAGGGCGCTGCTCAAGGAGCCTGGCGACGATAACAAACTCATTACCTTCAATGTAGGGACTCAATTCTGATGAAGACCATGTTCAAAGCCGCTGCGCTCGCTCTCGCGCCCATGACTGCCATCGCGCTGACCGCTATGCCGGCCGTGGCCCAGACCAAGTCGGGCCTCGCGGTCGTCGATCTGGAAGAAGCCGTCGCCAAGAGCACGGCCTACACCACCGCCATCGGCCAGATGCAGACCACCTACAAGCCGCAGATCGACGCGCTCAACACGCGCCGTACCGCGATCGAAACCGATCTCAAGACCAAGGGCGATGCGCTCCAGGCCGCACTGAAGGCCGCAGGCAACAAGCCGACCCCGGCGATCGAAACCCAATATCAGCAATATCAGCAGACGCAGCAGACCGCGCAGGCCGAACTGCAGCGCATGGGCCAGCCGATCGCCATCGCGCGCGCCTATGTCGAGGAACAGCTCGTCGCCAAGCTGGACGACGCGCTGAAGGCGGCGACCGCCAAGACCAAGTCCGAGATCGTGTTCAAGAAGGGGGCAACCGAAAGCTTCGGCGCGGGCGCGGACATCACCCCTGCCGTGATCACCGAACTCAACGCGCTGGTCCCCAGCGTGTCGATCACTCCGCCTGCCGGTTGGCAGCCCGGCGGTCGCCAGGGGGCTCCGGCCGCTGCCCCGGCGCAGGCTCCCAAGTCGCGCTGATAAGAATGACGGGAGAGGTTGAAACGACCGCGCTTGGCCCGATGGATGTCCGTCGGGTCATGGCTGCGCTGCCGCATCGCTATCCGATGTTGCTGATTGACCGCGTGGTGTCGCTGGTGCCGAACCAGTCGATCCACGCGATCAAGGCGGTGTCGGTGAACGAGCCCTTTTTCCAGGGACATTTTCCAACCCGGCCGATCATGCCCGGCGTGCTGATCGTCGAAGCGATGGCGCAGGCGGCGGGCGTCCTGGCCGTGGAGTCGATGCAACTCGCCGATACCGGCAAGCTCGTCTATTTCATGAGCATCGACGGAGCCAAGTTCCGATCGCCGGTGGAGCCAGGCTGCCTGCTCGACCTGCATGTCGAAGTGACGCAGAATCGCGGCGCGATCTGCAAGTTCAGCGGCAAGGCGATGCTCGGCGACAAACTGGCTGCCGAAGCGCAGTTCGTCGCCATGATTTCCGATCCGCCCAAGGATTAAGCCAACCCTTCCGTCATCCCAGCGAAAGCTGGGATCTCACTTTTCTTCGCGCCACGAGCAAGAAAGAGAGATGCCAGCATCCGCTGGCATGACGATAAGGGGTTATCCCTTGCCAAGGCGCGCCGAACCCGCTAACGGCGCGCCTTCGCTATTTGCAGCATCCACAGCCGGTCGGAACCGGCACATACGGAGCGTTACGCCATGAAGGCCAATACCCACCCCGACTACCACATGATCACCGTGCAGATGACCGACGGCACGACCTTCCAGACCCGCTCGACCTGGGGCAAGGAAGGTGACACGCTGGCGCTCGACATCGATCCCAAGTCGCATCCGGCCTGGACCGGCGGCAACCGCCAGATGGACACCGGTGGCCAGGTGGCTCGCTTCAACAAGCGTTTCGGTGGTCTGACGCTGAAGAAGTAATCGGCCTTCGATGGTTGAATGAAAAGGGTGCCCACTGGGCGCCCTTTTTGGTTTGGGAAGAGAAGTTCCGTTCGTTTCGAGCGAAGTCGAGAAACGCCCGTACAGCGCTCGCCGCTTCTCGACTTCGCTCGAAGCGAACGGGGATGACTTCCGATAATATATGTAGTTGCGGGCGCGAGGGCGTTATCCCGCCCGGTCCGCATCCAGAAACGCCGCCACATCGGCCAGCGCGACATCCTTCGACAAGAATGTCTGGCCGATGCCGCGCGCCAGCAAGAAGGGCAGGGTGCCCGCCGCCATCTTCTTGTCGTGCAGCATATGGCCGACCAACGCCGCGCCATCGGCGGTGACATGCGCGGTGGCGAGGTCGTAGGGCAGGCCCATGGATCGCAGATGCGCGGTTACCCGGTCGGCATCCGCCTGCGGGCACAGACCCAGCCGCGCGGAGTAGCGGAACGCCAGTGCCATGCCCGCCGCAACGCCTTCGCCATGGAGCAGCGTGTCGGAAAAGCCGGTATCGGCCTCCAGCGCATGGCCGAACGTGTGGCCAAGGTTGAGCAGCGCGCGGCGGCCCGATGTCTCGCGCTCGTCATCGGCAACGATCGCCGCCTTGGCGCGGACGCTCCGTTCGATCGCATAGGTGCGCGCGGCGGGATCGCCCGCCAGCAGGCCACCGGCATGCGCCTCGCACCAGGCGAAGAAGACGGGATCGTCGATCAGGCCATATTTGACGACTTCGGCATAGCCCGCGCGGGTTTCGCGTGGCGGCAGGCTATCGAGCGTCGACGGATCGATCAGCACGAGGGCAGGCTGATAGAAGCTGCCGACCAGATTTTTCCCCGCCCGCGTATTGATCGCGGTCTTGCCGCCGACCGACGAATCCACCTGCGCCAACAAAGTGGTCGGCACCTGGATGAAATGGCAGCCGCGCTTGAGGATCGAGGCGGCAAAGCCGACCAGATCACCGATCACGCCGCCGCCCAGCGCGACGATATGGTCGCCGCGCTCGATCTCCATCGCCAGCAGCGCGTCGAGCAATTGTTCGAGATGCCGCCAGCTTTTGGTCTGTTCGCCCGGCGGCAGGATGATCGGCTCGGCCATGATGCCGACAGCGCGCAGGCTGGCGTCCAGCCGGGGCAGTTGCGCGGCCGCGACATGCGCGTCGGTGACGACCACCAGCCGCCCGTTGCGGGCATAGGGGCTGAGCAGATCGCCTGCGCGATCGAGCGCACCCTGCTCGATAGGGATGTCGTAACTGCGCGCGCCCAGCGCGACCTGCACTATTGCCATGCCGTCAATTGCTCCATGATGCGTTCGACCGTCACTTCATGCGGCGCGGCGACGCTTTTGACGTGGATGGGGGCGAGCGCATAGATGGGATTGCGCACCGCCGTCAGTTCGGTCAGCACCGTGCGCGGATCGCGATCCTTGAGCAGGGGGCGTCCCTCACGCCGCGACACCCTGTCCACCAGCACGTCGATGTCGGCATCCAGCCAGATCGCCGTCGCCTGTTCCAGGATCAGCGCGCGGGTCTCGTCCTGCATGAACGCGCCGCCCCCGGTCGCGATCACCTTGGGCGCGCCATCCATCAGCCTTGCGATCACCCGCCGCTCGCCGTCGCGGAAATAGGCTTCGTCATAGCGGGCGAAAATCTCGCTCACGCTCATGCCCGCCGCCTTCTCGATTTCCTCATCGGCATCGACGAACGCCAGCCCCAGCCGCGCCGCCAGCCGCCGCCCGACCGTCGATTTGCCCACGCCCATCATCCCCACCAGGACGATGGGACCGCGCCGGTCGACGGATGGGGGGAATTTGCTGTTTCGCTGCATGCCGAGCGGGGCTATACAGCCCCCCGTCACAGAGGCAAATCGCATCTTTTGCTCGTCGCCCGGCTCAGCCGCAGAAGGACACATGAAGAAAAATCGTAATTTCAGCAGTTTCGAAGGCAGCAGCCGCCGCCGTGGCACCAACCTGCCGATCCTGCCCATCGCCCTTGTCCTGCTGGTCATTCTTTTGCTCGCCTTCTTCTGGTCGCGCGGCGGCGAACAGCCGCAGGTGCAGGTCGAAAAGGCCATCCCGGCCGAGAAGCTGGGCCAGTAAGGCGCATGCGGGGCAAAGGGGGCGCGTTCAAAGGGAGTAGGGCGAAATGGGCGCTGGGCAGTTTTGCCCTGGCGCTGGCATTGCCGGTGGTGGCGCAACAGCGCCCGAATCGCTATTGCCACCTGGCTTCGGCGACGCGCCTGAAGCGCCGACGCCTGCACCGCCCCCCGCACGACCTGCCCCCGGAACGCCGGCCGCGTCATCGCCGCCGGCCTTTACCCCGATACTCCCCCCCGACCCATCGCTATTGGCCGAAGCGGACAATGCAACGGCCGAAGCCGAAGAAGAGCTGACGCCCGAAGAACTGGCGGCGGAGAAGGCGAAATATGACCTGCCCGATACGGCGCGCCGCTCGCTCGCCCGCATCGGCCCGCTGACGCCACGGACGCGCGGGCTGGAGCCGGATGCGTTCGGCAACCAGTCGGGCAAATTTCTCGCCACGCTGATGAAGGAGACGCATGCGCCGATCCTGTCGCGCTGGGCGTCGATCCTGCTGCGGCGCGCCTTGCTGTCGGCGACGGACACCCCGCGCGATATCGACGGCGCGGACTGGGCGGCCGAGCGCGCCTGGCTGCTGCTGCGCATGGGGGAGGCGGACAGCGCCCGGATCATGGTGCAAAGCGTCGATGCCGATCGCTACACCCCGCGCCTCTACGCCATCGCGATGCAGACCTATCTGGCGAGCGCGGACCCCGCCGGCCTCTGCCCTTTGTCGGAAGGGGCGCTGCGGGTCAGCAAGGAGCCGGGCTGGGACATGACGCGCGCGATGTGCGCCGCCCTGTCGGGGGATCAGGGCACCGCGAGCGGCGCGCTCAATCAGGCGCAGCGGCGCGGCGTGGTGCGCGGCATCGATTATCGGCTGGCGGAGAAGGTCGTCGGCACCGGTTTCAATGCCCGCCGGTCGGTGAAGATCGAATGGGATACGGTCAGTCAATTGACCGCGTGGCGCTTTGGCCTTGCGACGGCGCTCAATGTCGAGATCCCCGATGCGCTGTTTGGCACGGTGGGGCCGCACGTCCGCGCCTGGGAAGCGCGCGCGCCCGCCTTGAGCGCCGTGCGGCGGCAGCCGGGTGTCGATGTGGCGGCGCGCCTTGGCGTATTCTCCAGCACGGCGCTGGTCGGCTTCTATGGCCAGATGAGCACCGAAGGCGACGCACCCGCCGATATGGCGGACCGGATCGATGCGTTGCGCACCGCCAATGCCGGGGCGACGGTGGGCAATCGCATCGCTGCGATGCAGCGCTTGTGGCGTGACAATGGCAATCCCGACTATGTCGCCTGATCACCACCGCACGGGCGGCCGCCGCGCTGCCGGTGGCGCAGGCCGACGCGCGCGATGCGGCCAATCTGGTCGCGTCGATGCTGACGGCTGGCTATGACCGCAACGCGGCGCGCTGGGCGCGGGCGCTGGGCCAAATCGACGGCGATGGTGCGGCCCAATTTTGGGGTCTGCTCGCCGTGGGTGCGCCAAGCCCGGTGGTGGACATCAACAGCGGCCGCATATCGACCTATATCGATGAGGCAGGACCGGAAAAAGGCCGGATGCTGATTGCGGCGCTTGCCGGTTTGGCGCGACTGTCCGCCGATGATGCGGCATCGCTGGCGCAGGATAATGGCGTGGCGCTCGCCGCCAACAGCCGCTGGGCGCGCGCGATCGGCGCAGCGGCGCAGCGCGGCGAGAAGGCGACCGTGGCCCTGCTCGCCGCCGTTGGTATGCAGGGGCGCAACTGGCGCCGCCTGCCACCGGCGCATCTCTATCATGTCGTCGCCGCGCTTCATCGTGTCGGGCTGGACCCCGAAGCGCGGATGATCGCGGCGGAGGCGATCAGCCGCACCTGAGCATGGCGGATGATGACGCCCTGATCGACCGCTTTCTGGAAATGATGGCGGCGGAACGTGGCGCATCGCGCAACACGCTGCTGGCCTATCGCGCCGACTTGCACGGTGCGGCCGCCATCGTCGGCGGTCTGGTGGCGGCGAGCAAGGCACGGCTCGGCGATCTCGCCGGGGCATGGGCGGCACTTGCCGCCTCTTCGGTTGCGCGCAAATCCTCGGCCCTGCGCGCCTTTTACGCCTTTCTCGAAGAGGAAGGCTGCGCCTCGATAATCCCGCCGCCGCGCTTCCCCGTCCCGTGACGCGGCGATCCCTGCCCAAGATATTGTCCACCGCCGAGGTCGATTCGCTCTTCGCCTTGATCGACGAGCGGTTGGCGGTGGCCCATCCTGCGCCGCACGACCGGCGGCTGTCGGCCCTGATCGAACTGCTCTATGGGTCGGGCTTGCGCGCCACTGAGCTGGTGTCGCTGCCGCGCCGTGCGCTGGCGTCGGATCGCCCCTTCCTGATCCTCAAGGGCAAGGGCGGGCGGGAGCGGCTGGTGCCGATCTCCGATCGCGCGCGTGCTGCGGTCGCAACCTGGCTGACCCATGTGCCGCTCGACAGCCCTTGGCTATTCCCCTCCGGCAAAGCCTATCTCAGCCGCATCCGCCTCTATCAATTGGTCAAGACATTGGCCGCCGCAGCGGGCATCGCGCCGGAACGGGTCAGCCCCCATGTGTTGCGCCACGCCTTTGCCACGCATTTGCTGGAGGGCGGGGCGGATCTGCGCGCGCTCCAATCGATGCTGGGCCATGCTGACATCGGCACGACGCAAATCTACACCCATGTCGACAGCCGCCGCCTGATCGAATTGGTCAACAGCCGCCATCCGCTGGCGACGATGGCACAACGCTGCGTTGACGAGGACGCGCCGCCGCCCTAACGCCTAGCGCCATGGTTAGCTTTCTGGAATTTGAAAAGCCGATCGCCGAACTGGAAGCGCGCATCGTCGAATTGCGCGCCACGGCGAGCGCGGGCGACATTAACATTGACGGTGAAATCGCGACGCTGGAGCAGCGCGCGAACAAGATGCTGGGCGACACCTACGCCAAGCTGACGCCGTGGCAGAAAACGCAGGTCGCCCGGCATGCCGAACGGCCGCATTTCAAGGATTATGTCGCCGGGCTGTTCGACAATTTCATGCCATTGGCGGGTGACCGCGCCTTTTCCGACGATCAGGCGATCCTGGGTGGCTTTGCGACGCTGGGCGACCGGCGACTGATGGTCATCGGCCATGAAAAGGGCGATGATACGGCCAGCCGGGTGCGGCATAATTTCGGCATGGCAAAGCCGGAGGGCTATCGCAAGGCGATCCGCCTGATGGAATTGGCCGACCGCTTCGGCCTGCCCGTCGTCACGCTGGTCGACACATCAGGTGCCTTTCCGGGTGTGCAGGCCGAAGAACGCGGCCAGGCCGAGGCGATCGCGCGCTCGACCGAAGCCTGCCTCAAACTCGGTGTGCCGATGGTTGCTGCCGTGGTTGGGGAAGGCGGATCGGGCGGGGCGATCGCGCTGGCGGCCGCCAACCGCGTGCTGATGTTCGAACATGCGGTCTATTCGGTTATTTCGCCCGAAGGCTGCGCGTCGATCCTGTGGCGCACGGGGGCCAAGGCGAGTGAGGCGGCAACCGCGATGCAGGTCACGGCGCAGCATCTCAAGGCGCTGGGTGTCATCGACCGGATCGTGCCCGAACCCATGGGCGGCGCGCATCGTGATCCCGTACAGGCCATCGCCAACCTCGGCACCGCGATCGAGGTGGAACTGGATGCCTTGTCGAACATGGATGCCGACGCGCTGCGGATCGACCGCGCCAATAAATTTCTCGCCATAGGCGCTTGAACCGACGTCTTTTTTGGAACAGGCGGCCCCTCTTTCTCGTTACGTCTCGGTAATGGGAATGGGATGGGACAAAGTGATGAACCGGAAAATTATGTTGGGCTGCTCGGCGGCCGCTCTGGTCGTGGCTGCCGCTGCGCCTGCCGTGATCGGGCAGCAGCGAGCGATCCGCACGGTGAGCTCGATCAGCGCGCAGGACAAGGCAACCGGCGAAAAGCAGCATCCCGAACTGCTCAAGGAATTTGGCGGCGGCTATAGCGGCCCGCAGGCGAAATATGTCGAAAGCGTCGGACGGCGGATCGCGGTGCAGTCGGGCCTCTCCAACGCGCAAAGCGACTTCACCGTCACCTTGCTCAATTCGCCGGTCAACAACGCCTTCGCGATTCCCGGCGGCTATGTCTATGTCACGCGCCAACTCATGGCGCTGATGAACGACGAGGCCGAGCTGGCGGGTGTGCTGGGGCACGAAGTCGGCCATGTCGCGGCCCAGCATGGCCAGCGGCGGCAAAAGACCGCCCAGCGCAATGCCATCGGCGGCGCGTTGCTTGGTGCCCTGGCGGGCGCGTTTCTGGGCGATTCGGGCTTCGGCAACCTCATTCAGAAGGGCATCGGTACGGGTAGCCAGTTGCTGACGCTAAAATTCTCGCGCAGCCAGGAATATGAGGCGGACGATCTGGGCATCCGCTATCTGGCATCGGGCGGCTATGATCCGCGCGCCCTGTCCGACATGCTCGCCTCGCTGGCCGCGCAGAGCAGTCTGGACGCCCGGCTGGCGGGCAGCGCCCGTTCGACGCCGGAATGGGCGAGCACCCATCCCGACCCCGCCTCGCGCGTCAATCGCGCGGCACGGGGTGCTGCCGGGAGCTGGTCGGCGGCCACCGTGCGCAACCGCGACGCCTTTCTCGCCGCGCTCGACGGCACTCTCTACGGTGATGACCCCAAACAAGGGGTGATCGACGGCAGCCGCTTCCGCCATCCCGATCTGCGCCTGACCTTCAGCGCCCCCAATGGTTTCGGCATGGAAAATGGCGCCGATGCCGTGTCGATCACTGCGTCCGGCGGTCAGGCGCAATTCAGCGCTGCCCCCTATTCGGGCAATCTGGCCAGCTATATCGATGGCGTCTTCGCCCAGATGGGCGGCGGGCAGGGGCGTGTGCCTGCCGGCGATGTCAGCCGCACCACCGTCAATGGCTTGCCCGCCGCATGGCGAACCGTGCGCGCCACCAGCCAGTCGACCCAGGTCGATGCCACGGTGTTCGCCTATGATTTCGGCGGCGGGAAAGCCTATCATTTTCTGTTGCTGACGCCAGCGGGTCGAGGAATCACGCCGTTCAGCGCCATGGTCCAGTCGATGCAGCGTTTGTCCGCCCAGGATTCCGCAGCGATCAAACCGCGCCGCATCGACATCGTGACTGTAAAATCCGGCGACACCGTCCAGTCACTCAGCCAGAAAATGGCCTATTCCGATTACAAGCTGGAACGGTTTCTGACGATCAACGCGCTGAGGGCTAATGCGTCTTTGCGCGTGGGGCAGAAGGTCAAGATCGTGATCTGATAGGGCATCAACAAAAAGGGGCGGCGGACCTGCGTCCGTCGCCCCTTTTGTTTGAACCGTTCGAACGATTAGAGTTCGTTGGAAACGTTGTTGAAGGTGTTGGTCAGGTTGTCGCCCAGCGTGCTCATGGCGGTGATGGCGGCAACAGCGATAAGAGCGGCGATCAGGCCGTATTCAATCGCGGTGGCACCCTTTTCATTCTTCAACATCTTACGGATGAACTGCATGTGACGTCTCCTTGACTTGAAACTATGTTTAACTACCCGGCCGCCTCGCCTTGGAAGTTCGTGGTCAGCGAGATTTTCTCTAAGGATTATGGGTTGATGAATGTTTAATATGGGCAAATAATATGTCAGATATTGATGGTTAAACGGAGGTAACCTCGGTCTGGACATTGTTCCACATATTGGTGGTCTTGTTGGCAACGCTGGTCAGGGCCGTGATCATGGCCAGCACGATGAGGGCGATGATCAGGCCATATTCCAATGCCGTGGCCCCGCGTTCGCAGTGCAGCACGCGCAGACGGCCGATGATTTTACTTAGCCCGCGCATACAGCCCCCAGTTCGCTACAGACAGTCCCGGTCAGACCTGTAAAGGATGCGTAGTTAACAAAGCCCTTTTACTGGACCGATATGAACAATATTTCGCCGTTGCTCGTCGTTGCGGTCGCCTTGATCGACGCGGACGGACGCGTCCTGCTGCAGCAACGCCCGCCGGGGAAGGCGATGGCCGATCTGTGGGAATTTCCGGGGGGTAAGGTGGAGCCAGGCGAAACGCCCGAAGCCGCGCTGATCCGCGAGCTGGAAGAGGAACTGGGTATTCGCACCCATGCCAGTTGCCTCGCGCCCGCTACCTTTGCCAGCGAACCGCTCGATGACCGGCATCTGCTGCTATTGCTCTATGTCTGTCGCAAATGGGGAGGGGTGCCGCATCCGCACCATGCGACGGCACTAAAATGGGTGCGGCCCGCGCACATGTATGCGCTGCCCATGCCACCCGCCGACCTGCCGTTGATCGGCCTATTGGAAGCGTTGCTGTAAAGCGAAGGGCACCGGTGTCCCGGTGCCCGTTCAGGCTCAGTCTTCCTTGGCCTTGCTCTGCAACTGGATATAATTCTGGATACCCATGCGTTCGATCATCTCGAACTGGGTTTCCAGCGTGTCGACATGCTCTTCCTCGCTTTCGAGGATATATTGGAACAGGTCGCGGCTGACATAGTCGCGGATCGTCTCGCAATAGGCGATGGCGTCGCGCAGGACCGGCAGCGCCTCATATTCCAGTTCCAGATCCGACTTGAGGATTTCCTCTACCGTTTCGCCGATCTTGAGGCGGCCGAGCAGTTGGAAATTGGGCAGGCCGTCGAGGAAGAGGATACGCTCCGCCACCTTGTCGGCATGCTTCATCTCGTCGATCGATTCGGAATATTCGAACTTGGCGAGCTTTTCGATGCCCCAATGGTTGAGCATGCGATAGTGCAGGAAATATTGGTTGATCGCGGTCAACTCGTTGCGGAGCACCTCGTTCAGATATTCGATGACTTTGGCGTCGCCTTTCATGGCGGTTACTCCGGCTGTTAGGGAAAGCCGGGTTTATAGGCTGTGTGCAGGCCGGTGTTAAGTCAAAAAACCTAGGAAAATCATAGTCATTGCAGCAGCTATTGCGTAAAGGTCGCGATTATAACCTGCGCATGATTTGCAATGCTATCAGGCCGATGCGCGCTCCGCCGCGATGATGGTGCGCGCAAAGGGAACGCACTGGCCGCATTTGGGGCGACGGCCAAAGCGCGCATAGGCGCTGCACGGGGTATCCGCGCCGTCGCGCACGGCTTCCTTCAGATCTTTCTCACGAATGGCATTACAGATGCACACGACCATCGAAGCACTCTCCTGTTGGGACAGAGATAGCGCGGATGATAATGGGTCGCAATAGTAAAGAGGCTAGTTTTGCGACGCACTCGCAGATTTTTTCGTGGTCCTAGCCTTGCCCGATCCGCGCCAGCCCGCGCCAGACCCGCTCCATCGGTCCCTGGCCAAAGCGCGCCGCCCACCAGGGCGACCAGAGCAGCATCACCGCCCAGGCAGCCAGCACGAACAACGGCAACATCGCGGGCGACACATGCGCGAACAGGCCCAGCCCCCAGCCGTAGAAGATGGCGGTCATGACAAGGCTTGTGCCCAGATAATTGCTGAGCGTCATCCGCCCGGTGGCAGCGAGCCGCGCGACGAAACTGTGTTCGCGATGACGGGCCAGCAACCACAGGATAAGCGCCGCCCAACCCACCGTCAGCGGGATACGGAACGGCAGCGACCAGGCCAGCGCCACGCCATAGGCCGGCAACGGCGCAAACCCGCTCCACCATACCCATAAAGCCAGCCCAGCCATGGGCGGCAGGCCGATGAGGAAGCAATGGCGCGCGGTGCGGCGATATTGCTCGCCGTCCCATTGTCCGGTCAGGAAGCCGCCCTTGAGCATCGCCATGCCGAGCAGCATGAAGCCCAGCGTTTCGAACGCGGTGAACAGCAACCCCCAGAGCCATTCGCCCGGAATGCCAGCGATCTTGTGCGCCAGGATAGTGCCATAACCGCTGCGATAGGTGGCGATTTCGCTCTGGATCGCGGGACTGGCCGGGTCGGACAATGAGCCCATGAAATCGGCAAATCCCAGGCGGGTGGCGGCGTCGGCATCGGGCAGGGCGGCGGCGTGGCTCCACAGGTAAAGGCTGGCGATGAAGGCCACCACCAACAGGAACTGGAGCAGGAAGCAGAGAAAGGCCCGCTTGATCAGCGCGAGCGGTTCGAGCCCGACGAACAACAATGCGACCAGGCTGACGAGCGCATAGACCCGCAAAATGTCCCCCCACCAGAGCAGCAGGAAATGGGCGGCCCCGATGACGAACAGCCAGCCCGCACGGACCATCTGCGCGCGGCGGCCGTCGCGGCCCGCCATTTCCTCCCGGTCGATCAGCAACAGCATCGAGGCACCGAACAGCAGCGCGAACAGGCCGCGCATCTTGCCATCCACCACTATCAGGCTGACCGCCCAGAAACCGATATCCCCTGCCGAAAGCGGCCCGACCGCCGCCGGATTGAAATAGGCGGTCTGGGGCAGGGCGAAGGCCGTGATGTTCATCCACACTATGCCCATCACCGCGCAGCCGCGCAGCACGTCCATGGCGGGGATGCGGGGGGCAGGGGTCATGGGCGGCGATTTCCTCTTGGGGCGACTGGTCAAGCACGGCTGGCTCTGCCATTTGCCTAGCCATGATTAATGCCCGCAAGCAACGGATAAGCGACGCGTTCGGCGCGGCGGCGGCCCACTATGAGGATCATGCCGGGCCGCAACGGCTGGCCGCCGGGCTGGTCGCGGACCTGGCGCAGCGGCAGAAACCCCTTGGGGTTGAGCGGATATTGGAAATCGGCTGCGGCACCGGCTTCCTGACTCGTGACGTGCAGGCCCGCTGGCCCGCTGCGGACCTGGTGGTGACCGACCTGTCGCCCGGCATGCTGGCCAAGGCAGCATCGGGTGGACTGGTGGCAGGCCGGTTCCTGACGATGGACGGCGAAGCGCCGACCTTCGAGGGGCCATGGTTCGACCTCATCCTGTCCAGCCTGACTTTCCAATGGTTCGACGATCTGCCGGGCGCGATTGCGCGGTTGGCGGGCCTGTTGCGGCCGGGCGGCAGCCTGATCTTCTCGACCATGGGGCACGGCAGCTTCGCGCAATGGCGCGCGGCGCATATGGCATGTGGCGTCGAGAGTGGGGTGCCGGATTACCCGACACTGGCGGCGCTGCGGGCGATGCTGGCCAGGTATGACGACGCCTTCGCGTTCGACGAGACGGTCGCGCTTGATGGTGTCGGCGCAAGGGCGCTGCTGGCGCATCTCAAGGGCATCGGCGCAGTGGTGCCCGGCGAAGGACGGCAACCGCTGGACGCTGGCACATTGCGGCGCGTGATGGCGGCTTATGACGCTGGCGGCGGGTGCGACAGCTATGAACTGTTGCTGGGCCGGGTGACATCGCTGAAGCCTTAACTTCGCACATTTCCCGCTGAATGAGACATTTTCTTGCGCGCGGGCGATCCTATCGGAACGTGTCAGGCCCAAGCATAGCGAAGTGCGGGGCTGTAGGAAACAGCTCCCGCCTAGCTATCGTGTCCATCAGTTTCGGGAAGGCGTTCGAAGCCGAGCGGGATGGCAAGGTCGTCCCAGTGCAGGTTGCGTTCTTCGATCAGCGCGACCTTCCAGACGCGGTTCCATTTCTTCAAACGCTTTTCACGCAGGATCGCCTCTTCCATCGTGCCGTGCTGTTCGAACCACATCAGGCGGTTGACGCTATAATCATGGGTAAAGCCCGGCACCGCCCCGATACGATGTTGATGGATGCGCGTGATCAGGTCGGAGGTCACACCGATGTAGAGCGTACCGTTACGCTGGCTGGCCAATATGTAAACGCAGGGCTGACGGAGGCGCATTCGCACAGCCTAAACCACCCGTCGTTCCCACGAAAGTGGGAACCCATCGCGCATCAAGCGGCTGGCGTGCGGTTGCGCAATGAGGGGGCGATTTGGGGTGACCCGATCGTGCAACACCTATCAAGGTAGGTGGGATGGTTGGGTCCCCGCCTTCGCGGGGACGACGAGGATGTTGGGGTTAGAGTTCGCTGTCCATCAGCTTGGGGAAGAAGCCTTCATGCGCGGCGCGCAGGTCGGCTAGGGCTACGCCCGCTACCGAGGGTCCGCCGACGGTGCCGATGCGGACGGCGCGGGGCACGTCCACGTCATGGGCCGTCGTCAGGACGTAACGGCCCTGATCTTCGCCAAAGGCAGACGCGGTAGTGAGCGCGATGTCGAGCGTTGCCCCGATCTTACCAGCCAAGGCCATTTCAGCGATGGTGACGATCAGGCCGCCGTCGGACACATCATGGACCGCGTTAGCGGTGCCCGAAGCGACGAGGGCGCGGATGGTGTCGGCATGGGCGCGTTCGGCGGCCAGATCGACCTTGGGCGCTTCGCCCGCTTCCAGACCGGCGATTTCGCGCAGCCAGATCGACTGGCCGAGATGGGTGCCTTCGCCGCCGATCAGCCAGATGGCGTCGCCTTCATTCTTGAACGCGACCGTCGCCATGACATCCACATCGGCCAGCAAGCCAATCCCGCCGATCGCAGGCGTCGGCAAGATGGCGCTGCCGCCGCCGGTGGCCTTGCTCTCGTTGTAGAGCGACACGTTGCCGCTGACGATCGGGAAGTCGAGGGCGCGGCAGGCGTCGCCCATGCCGTCGAGGCAGCCGGTCAGTTGCGCCATGATTTCGGGGCGCTGGGGGTTGGCGAAGTTGAGGCAGTTGGTCACTGCCAGCGGCGTCGCACCGACGGCGGACAGGTTGCGATAGCATTCGGCGATCGCCTGCTTGCCGCCCTCATAGGGGTCGGCATAGCAATAGCGCGGGGTGCAATCGGTGCTGATCGCAATGCCCTTGTTCGATCCATGCACGCGCACGACCGCGGCATCACCGCCGGGGCGCTGGACGGTGTCGGCACCGACCATATGGTCGTACTGCTCCCAGATCCAGCGGCGGCTGGCGATGTCGGGGCTGCCCATCAGTTTGAGCAGGTCCGCGCCGATGTCGGTGGATTCGGGGATATCGCCCAGCGGCTTGACGCCCGACCAGGCCTTATAGTCTTCCACCGGCATCGAGGGGCGGTCATAGAGCGGCGCGTCGTCGGCCAGCGGGGCGAGCGGAATGTCGCACACGGTTTCGCCATGATGGACCAGCACCATGCGGCCGCTGTCGGTGACTTCGCCGATGATGGCGAAATCCAGTTCCCACTTCTGGAAAATGGCTTCGGCAAAGGCTTCGCGGCCCGGCTTCAACACCATCAACATGCGCTCCTGCGATTCGGAGAGCATCATTTCATAGGCGGTCATGCCCGTTTCGCGCTGCGGCACGGCGTCCATGTTCAGCAGCAGCCCGACGCCACCCTTCGACGCCATTTCGACGCTGGAGGAGGTGAGGCCCGCCGCGCCCATATCCTGAATCGCGACGATCGCGTCCGACGCCATCAGTTCGAGGCAGGCTTCGATCAGCAGCTTTTCGGTGAAGGGATCGCCGACCTGCACGGTGGGGCGCTTGGCATCGGCATCGTCGCCGAAATCCGCGCTCGCCATGGTCGCGCCATGGATGCCGTCGCGGCCGGTCTTGGAACCGACATAGACGATGGAGTTGCCCACGCCAGAGGCGGCGCTGTAGAAAATCTTGTCGGTGTCGGCGATGCCCACGGTCATCGCGTTGACCAGGATATTGCCGTCATAGGCGGGGTGGAAATTGACTTCGCCGCCGACGGTCGGCACGCCCACGCAATTGCCATAGCCGCCGATGCCGCGCACCACACCTGAGATCAGGTGGCGCATCTTCGGGTGATTGGGCCGCCCGAAACGCAGCGCGTTCATGTTGGCGATCGGCCGCGCGCCCATGGTGAACACGTCGCGCAAAATGCCGCCGACGCCCGTCGCCGCGCCCTGATAGGGTTCGATATAGGAGGGGTGGTTGTGGCTCTCCATCTTGAAGATCGCCGCCTGGCCATCGCCAATATCCACCACACCGGCATTTTCGCCGGGGCCGCAAATCACCTGCGGGCCAGTGGTCGGCAGCTTCATCAGGTGGATCTTGGAAGATTTGTACGAGCAATGCTCCGACCACATCACCGAGAATATGCCGAGTTCCGTCAGGTTCGGCTCGCGGCCGATTGCGTTCAGAACGCGGTCATATTCTTCCGGGCTGAGGCCATGTTCGGCGACGATTTCCGGGGTGATCTGGGGGGCGGTGCTGGACATGCCGCGCCTTTAGCGGGGGCGTGGGCGGAGAGCAATGGCGGCGTGCATGCTTTGGTGGACATGCGTCGATCGGGCGGGGGAAATGGGATAATACCATCCGTCCGTGATGCTGACTCACGTGGGGGATTCCCAAAGCGGCGAAACTATGAATCTATGTCTTCGGGTTGGAGGGCATTGTCATGGGTGCAGCGATTGGATTGCGAGACGACTTTGATGCAGCGGGCTTGAGGCGACTGGCGCGGACGACAAAGAGCGCGAACCAGGGACGCCGACTGCTAGCTTTGGCGGAAATCTATGATGGCGCGAACCGCAGCGATGCCGCGCGCATCGGCGGAGTGACCCTGCAGATCGTGCGGGATTGGGTGGTGCGGTTCAACGCCCGAGGTCCAGCGGGTCTCCTTGACGGCAAGGCCCC
>NZ_JEMV01000042.1 GCF_000588875.1 Sphingobium sp. Ant17 | reverse complement strand
TCAGCGGCAGGCCAAGCGCCTTTGCCAGCGGGACCAGCGCCGCAAGCTTGTCCTGCGCGGTGGCCAGATGCGTCACCGGCGGCTGCCCTTGTTGCGCCAGCGCGAACGCCGCGCGCAGTGAGGGCAGGGCCGCGCCCGCGCGAAAGCCGAAGCCTGCGACGATCACAGCGTCACGCTCCATTGCACCACCGGATAGCGCGCGCGCCAGCCGTGCCGGTTGCCCAACGGTGCGGCGTCGGCCAGTTCGATGCGCAGGAGGCTCCCGCCCTTCTGGCCATGCCACCGGGCTAGCAGCGCTTCTGATTCCAGCGTCACCGCATTGGCCACCAGCCGCGTTCCGGCGGGCAATCGTGCCCACAGCGCGTCCAGCAAGGCTTCCGATAATCCGCCGCCGATGAACACCGCATCGGGCACTAGTCCCGGCGGCAAAGTATCCGGCGCACGTCCGATCACCACCTGCAATCGGTCGACACCCAGCGCAGCGGCGTTGGCCCGCGCCCGGTCCGCGCGCACCGGATCGGCTTCCATCGCGCAGGCGCGGTTGGCCGGGTGGGCCAGCAGCCATTCGATCCCGATGGAACCCGATCCCGCGCCGATGTCCCACAGCAGTTCCCCCACACACGGGGCCAGCGCCGACAAAGTCAAGGCGCGCACCGGGCGCTTGGTCAACTGCCCGTCGGATGCGAACCAGTGGTCCGGTCGTCCTGCCGCCTGCGGCAAGGCATCACCGTGGCCCACACAGTCGATCCCGACCGCAACCGGATGGGCAATGTCGGTGAAGGTCAGCGCTTCTGCAGTCACCCGGCGTACCCGTTCGCGCGGACCACCGAGCGCTTCCATCACGTGCAGCACTGACGGGCCAAAGCCTTGGCCGGTCAGATAATCGGCCAGCGCGCCCACGGCCTCGCCATCGCGCAACAGCGCCACAATGCGCTGCCCTGACGCCAGATGGGGCTTAAGTCGCTCCAGCGGCGCGGCGTGCAGGCCAAGGCAGGCCACATCCTGCAACGGCCAGCCCAATCGTGCGGCTGCCAGCGTGAAGGTGGAAGGCGCCGGTATCGCCACCCATTCGCCCGGATCGAGCTGCCGGGTTACGCTGCTCCCCGCCCCGAACCAGAACGGGTCGCCCGACGCAAGCATCACCACGCGCTGTCCGCGATGTTGCATCAACAGGGTGATGCCATCGGCAAAGGGCACTGGCCATTCGGTCGCAGGGCAGGTAATCGCGGGCAGCAGCGACAGATGCCGGGCCGGTCCCATGACCAGTTCGGCCCGCGCCAGCGCCGCCCGGCTCGCAGCGGACAGGCCATCCGGCCCGTCCTCGCCGATGCCGATGATCGTCAACCACGCTTCAGGAGCCGTATCAGCCATGCGACATGTCCTCCTGCTGGGTGGAACGACCGAGGCGAGCGTTCTTGCCCGCCTGCTTGCCGCGCAGGGCATTGCGACGACACTCAGCTATGCCGGACGGACGAAAAATCCCCGCGCTCAACCGGTTCCGGTGCGGGTTGGCGGGTTCGGCGGGATGGCTGGGCTGACCGATTATCTGCGCGACCATCGCGTGACCCATCTGGTCGACGCGACCCACCCCTTTGCCGCGACGATGAGCCGTCATGCGGTGGAGGCTGCGCGGCTTGTGGGTGTGGCCCATGTCGCCGTGACCCGTCGCGCGTGGGAACCGGTTGCTGGTGACCGCTGGACCCGCGTTGCTGATATCGACGGCGCGGTCGCCGCGCTGGCAGGACAGGCCCGCCGCGTCATGCTGGCGCTGGGGCGGATGCATGTCGAAGCCTTCGCCGCGCAGCCACACCACCACTATCTGCTGCGTTTCGTGGACGCGCCGGAGCAGCCGCCGGGCCTGCCCCATCACACCCTGATCGTTGATCGCGGGCCATTTACCGTCATGGGCGACAGCCAGCTGATGCAGGCGCACGCCATCGATCTGGTGGTGTGCAAGAACGCTGGCGGCAGTGGTGCCGATGCCAAGCTGATCGCCGCGCGGGCGCTGGGCCTGCCGGTCCTGATGATTGACCGACCCGCCGTTCCGGGCCGGACCGAGTGTTATCGCCCGGAGGATGTGCTCGCGTGGCTGGGTCATGATGCCGAACCCAAGGCCGAGCGGGGGGTGTAGAGAATGGGACCAGCCGCACGTTCGATGATCCGCGTCAGGCTCGATCCGACGATCACCATCGTGCGCATATCGGCCATGTCCGCGCGGGCCTGACCCAGCGGTACGATTTGCAATTGTTCGTCGGGCGTCGATAGGGCGCGGGCGAACAGGATCGGGCGATCATTGCCACACACCGCGCGCAGCAATTCCAGCACACGTTCGAAACCTTCCGGCCGGGCTTTCGACCGCGGGTTGTAGAACGCCATCGCAAAGTCTGCCTCTGCAGCCAGCCGCAGCCGCTTTTCGATCACGGACCACGGCTTGAGGTTGTCCGACAGGTTGATCGCGCAAAAATCGTGCCCCAGCGGCGCCCCCGCTCGCGCGCTGGCGGCCAGCATGGCAGTGATGCCGGGCAGCACCCGGATGTCGAGATCGCGCCAGTGGGCCGGGCCAGCCTCCAGCGCCTCGAACACGGCGGCGGCCATCGCGAACACGCCGGGATCGCCAGAAGACACCACCACCACGCGCCGGCCCTGCGCCGCCAGTTCCAGCGCATGGGCCGCGCGATCCAGCTCCACCCGGTTGTCGGATGGATGCAACGTCAGCCCCTCACGCGGGGCGATGCGGGCGACATAGGGGATATAGCCGATAACATCGCTTGCCCCTGCCAGCGCGGCGGTGACTTCGGGCGTGATCAGTGCCTCGTCGCCCGGTCCCAGACCGGCGATGGATAGCGAACCGCTCATGGACGACGCCCCTGTCCATGAATCAGCAGGATCGAGAAATAGGGCGTGACGCTGGTCGCCTCGATCAACCGCGTGACGCGCTGGCCGGGCATGGCGGCATGTTCGACCAGCCATGCCGCGTCCTCGCGCCCCGCCGCTGCCACCGCGCGGCGCAATTTGGGCAGGTTGCGCCCGATCTTCATCACCACCAGCGCATCGGTATCGCGGATGCGCCGGGCCAGTTCCTCCTCGGGCAGGGTCGCCATCGCGATGGTCAGCACGTCATCGCCCCAGGTGATGGGAATGTCAGTCGCGTTCCATGCCCCGGCCATGCCGGTGATACCCGGCACCACCGTCACCGGGACGATGCCCGCCAAACGGCCATGAAGGTGCATGAACGAGCCGTAGAAAAACGGATCGCCCTCACACAGCACAACCACGTCCTCGCCCGCCTGCGCCAGCGCCAGCAAACGTGCGGTGCATTCGGCATAGAAGGCGGAAAGACAGTCGTTGTAGCGGGGATCGGACAACGGGATCTCGGTCGTTACAGGATATTCCATCGGGATTTCAATCACGTCGGCGCGCAGCATCCCTTCGACAATCCGCCGCGCCTGCCCCGGCCGTCCGGCCTTGCGGAAATAGGCAACATGGCGAGCGCCACGCACCAACCGGTCGGCGCGCACGCTCAGCAGATCGGCCGCGCCGGGACCAAGCCCGACGCCGTGGATGGTTCCGATTGATGACGACGCGCTCATTCGGCGCGGCTTGCCAGCGCGTTAATCGCGGCGACCGTGATCGCGCTGCCGCCAAGCCGCCCATCGACAATGCAGCACGGCACCGGCGGCGCGGCCCACAGCGCGGCCTTGGATTCGGCCGCGCCGACAAAGCCCACCGGACAGCCGATGATGGCCGCAGGGCGCGGGCAATCGGGATCTTCCAGCATATTCAGGAGATGGAACAGCGCGGTTGGCGCATTGCCGATGGCCACCACCGCGCCCGCCAGATGCGGTCGCCACAGTTCCAGCGCGGCGGCGGAACGGGTGTTGCCCATCGCCCGCGCCATGTCCGGTACTGGCGGCGCACTGAGCGTGCAGATGATCGGATTGTTGGCCGACAGGCGGGCGCGAGTGATCCCTTCGGACACCATCCGCGCATCGCACAGCACCGGCGCGCCATCGGCCAGCGCGGCACTGGCCGTTTGTGCGAAGCCGGACGAAAAGCGGATATGCGCCGCCAGTTCGACCATCCCGGCGGCATGAATCATGCGGACCGCCACCGGCTCCTCATCGGCAGAAAAGGGCGCCAGATCGGCTTCGGCGCGGATCGTGGCGAAGGACTGGCGATAAATGGCCGCGCCATCGGTTTCATAGATATGGGGCATCAAGCGGTTCCAAATTGGGCAAGAAGGTCGGCCGGGCCAAGCGCGGAGTGAACCGCAGGCCCTCCGGCGCGCGCGTTCAGGGAAAGATCGAACAGGCCATCGCGGCCCGTCAGCGTGACATCGGCGGCGCGCGGGCGGGCACAGCCCTTGGCACAGCCCGAAACATGCAGCCGTCCCGCGATATGCGGGGCAAGGCGGCGGGCAAGATCGCGGGTTTCAACCGACGCCTGCGTGCAGCACGGCGCGCCCGGACAGGCATCCACATGCAGCAGCGGATCGGCAGGGTCGGTGATCAGGCCATCCACCTGCATGGCAGGCGCGCCTTCTACTACGAGCACCCGCCACGGGCTAATCCGCACCCCCCCGGCAGACGATCCCTCCATCACACCAGCCAGTATCGGCGCCTCTATCCGGCCGAACGGCAGGCCATAAGCCCAGCCCAGATCATGGATGCCGGGCGCGATGCGAGCAGCCGACGGCGCGGGCAGAATGTCGCCACAGGCCCATTCGGGCAGGGCAACCGTGTGCCGGGCCATGCGCCCCGCTTCCGCGCCACCGCTGGCAGAAAACCAGTGTGCCAGCGCGATCAGGGCGTCCACTTCCTGACCTGCGACAACTGCAACACCGCCCGGATGGCCATCGGCGCGCAGGATCAGGCCGCCTTTTTCGTCGCGCTCGATGCGGAAATCGCCCACCTCGCCGTGCAGGGCGCAGGCCCGACCAGCATCGATAACGAAGCCCATCTTGCCCGGAAGATCGGGCAACTCATCCAGCCGGGTCAGCAACGCGCCCGCAATGCGATGGCTGTCATCACCGACCCGCCAATCCGGCGCGACCAGAATGTTGCGTCGCTGTTCGATGACGGGGTCACCGTCCACCAGATCGAGCGTCAGCAACCGGTCGAGCAGCGCCTGCCAGCCGGTATCGCGCACCCCACGAAGCTGGAGATTGGCGCGGGCGGTGATGTCGATCAGGGCATTGCCATGCGCGATGGCGGCATCGCACAGGCCCAGCACTTGCGCGCGGGTCAGGCGGCCAAGCCGCGGCTTTACCCGCATCAGCAACCCGTCGCCCGCGATCATCGGGTGCCACGCATCGGGGCACCAACCCCTCACCATAGGCCCGGTCATGTCCGGTCCTCATGGCTGGGCAGGCTGGCGAGGATGGAATTGCGCCGGGTCTGCCACAGCCCGGCGGCATGGAGCGCTGCAAAGCGGGCTTCCATCGCCGCCAGCGCGCCGGGATTCTCGCGCACAAGAAACGCGCGAACATCGGCTTGGCCCAGCGTCGCATCGTGATAGAGATCGAACAGATGCGGCGGCACGCTACCTGAAAGGTGCGCAAAGGCGCCCATATGATCCAGCGTCGCGGCCAGTTCCGCGCCCCCGCGAAAACCATGCCGCATCATGCCTGCAACCCAGTCGGGATGGGCGGCACGGGCACGGACCACGCGGGCGATCTCTTCGGTCAGGGTGCGCGCGGCCGGCTTCAGCGGGTCGCGACTATCGAGGTGATAGAGCGCTGCCGTCCCGCCTGTCAGCGCCTTGGCAGCGGCAAAGCCCGCCTCATGCGCGGCAGAGTCCGCGGCCAGCAGCAGATCGGTTTCCGGCAAGTCCTGAAGATGAACAAAGGCGTCTGCCGCTTCGACGCGCCGACGCAGGCCCTCAGGATCGGGCGTGCCCCCGATCGCATCGGAGGTTGCGTCAAACGCATGATCCGATGCCGCCAGCCATGCCTCTCCGGCCGAGCGTCGCGCCGCATCGGTATAGACCTCGGCCGCATCGCCAAGGCCAAGGCCATAACTCCCCGGCGCCGGTCCATAGACTCGCGGGGCCGGCGCCTGCCCCGCAAAGGGGTTCCAGTCCGCCGGTTCGTCCCGCAAACACAGCGCTCGCACCGCCTGTCCGAACAACATGGGCAGCGCCGGGAAGGCATCGCGGAACAGGCCTGAAACCCGCAGTGTCACGTCGATGCGCGGCCGGTCCAGCAGCGCCAGCGGCAGAATCTCAACGCCCGCCACCCGTTCGGATGTCATGTCCCACAGCGGTTTTGCGCCGAGCAGGTGCAGCGCCATGGCGAATTCCTCGCCCGCCGTGCGCATCGTGGCCGATCCCCACAGATCGACCACCAGCCCGCGCGGATAATCGCCATGATCCTGCAAATGCCGCCGGATAAGTTCCTCTGCCAGTGTCACGCCTTGCGCGTGGGCCGCGCGTGAAGGCACCGCCCGCGGGTCTATTGCATAAAGGTTTCGCCCGGTCGGCAGCACATCGCTGCGCCCGCGAAACGGGGAGCCGGAGGGACCGGGCGGAACGCGCCGTCCGTCCAGCGCCGTCAGCAATCCGGCCCGCTCGGCTGCGCCCTGATCGCCCCGCCCGAACACATGCAGCCCGTCACCGAACTGGCTGTCCTTTACATCGCAAACGAAGCGATCGATCCGGGTGATCGCCTCAACCAGCGTGGCCGCGCCATCAAGGCCCAGTTCCGCCTCCAGCCCCAGCACGCGCGCTTCGTCGCGGATGCTCGCTTGCAGGCGGTCGCGGCGGGCCGGGTCCAGCCCGTAAGCGTTGGAGAATTCATCCAGCAGCGCCTCGATCCGGGCCAGCCCCGCGCCGCTTTTAGTTTGCACCAGTGGCGGCGGAACGTGTCCGATAGTAACCGCACCGATCCGGCGTTTGGCCTGCGCAGCTTCTCCGGGGTCGTTGACGATGAACGGATAGATCACCGGCATCGCGCCGATCAGCGCCTCGGGCCAGCAAGCGCCAGACAGCGCGACCGATTTGCCCGGCAGCCATTCCAGCGTGCCATGCGCGCCGATGTGGACCAGCGCGTCGCTGCCCCGTTCGCGCAGCCACAGATAGAACGCAACATAGCCATGGCGCGGGCAGCGGGACAGATCGTGATAGTCCCCGTCTCGATGGACGCGCTCGCCGCGTTCGGGCTGCAAGGCGACCAGCGCGCTGCCGATGGACAGCGCGGCAAAACGGAACGCGCCGTCAGCGACTGCCACATCGGCTTCCGGTTCGCCCCACGCGGCATGAAGATCAGCGCGCAAGGTCTCGGGCAATGCCGCCTGCGCCTTGCGATACGCGGCCAGCGGCCAATGCTGATGTTCGCTTTCAAGGCGCGCGCCCAGATCGGTCTGGCCATCCGTGGCATATCCCGCCTCGGCCAGATCGGCCAGGGTCGCCTCGGCTGAGGCGAGCGCATCCAGCCCCACGGCGTGGGCCATCTGGTATGCCTTGCCGGGATAAGTCGACAGGATCAGCGCAACCCGCCGATCGGCAACCGGCCTTTGCGAAAGGGCGATCCAGCCTGCCACGCGCGCAGTGATCGCCTCGATCCGGTCGGGATCGGCGCGGTGGACGGTGCGGGCAAAACCTAGTGCGGGATCGCGCGCACCCGCTTCCTTGAAGCTGGCGACCCCGGCAAAGACCCGGCCGTCAATTTCGGGCAAGACCACGTGCATGGCGAGGTCTGCGGGGGACAGCCCGCGCGAAGCCGCTGCCCAGCCGGTGCGGCCCGACGTGGCCAGCGCCAGTTGGAACACGGGAACGCCCGCGCCATCGAGCGGGGTATCGCCGTCTTCGCCACGCGCGGAAAAGGCGGTGGCGTTGATGATCGCCGCCGGGCCAAGGCCGCGCACCCAGCGGTCCACCTGATCGCGCACCTGCGGGGCTTTCAGCGAGGGGACGAAGATCGACAGTGCGTCAAAGCCGTGCCGGTCGAACGCGGCATGCAGGGCGGCAAACGGGTCCAGATCGTGGGCGGTCAGGTAAGAACGATAGAAGATGATCAGGACCAGCGGTCGTCCGGGATTGCGCGCAAAGGATTCAGGATCGACGACGCCCCGGTCGGGATGCCAACCTCCCGCCATAGGCAGCGGCTCGCAATTTTGGGGAGGGGTATCGATCAGCCCTGCCAGCCGTGAAAGCGCAACAAGCGCCGCCTGCGCCGCCCCTGCACCGCCGGCATCGCACAATTGCGCAAGGCTTCTCAAAGCAGGCACGGGGACGGTCGAAACTGCATCCAGCCGCCCGTCCTCCCAGCCGTCGCCGGGCAGCACGGCCAGCGCGATGCCTCGCGACCGGGCCAGAGCCTCCACTCGTTCCAGCCCGTAACTCCAATAGGGCGTACCGCCAATCAGCCGGATCAGGATCGCCTTCGCACCTGACAGCGTCCGCTCGACATAGGTGTCGACCGATAGCGGGTGCATAAGCGCTGCCAGATTGGCGAGCCGCAGCGAAGGAAATGTCGCATCGTCTGCACGGGCCTGATGCCATGCCGCCGCGAACGCCCCCAGATCGCTGTCCGAAAAGGACAGGACCACAAGATCCGCAGGCTCTTGCCCCAGATCCTGCGGGACGGCGGTTTCCTCCATCCCGTGCGTTTCGCGGAAAATGACGTGCATCGCCTGCGCCTTACGCCAGCAGCACCGCGCGAATGGCGTCTGGATCGACATGATCGTGCTCGGCAATGGCGACCAGCGTGGTGCGGCGCGGCTCGTCAGGCCGCCACGGACGGTCGTACTGGTGGCGCACCCGCGCGCCTACCGCCTGCACCAGCAGCCGCATCGGCTTGCCCGCAACGGCGGCATAGCCCTTCACGCGCAGGATATGGTGATCGCGCGCCAGCGTTTCGATCCGCGCGACAAGGGCCGCCGGATCGGCAATTTCGCCCCATTCGATAACGGCGCTGTCAAAATCATCGTGTTCGTGATCATCATCCCCATCATGGTGCGATGGGCGCGCGGCGATGTCGTCCTCGGCGGCGGCATCAAGCCCCAGAATCACGCGCGGATCGACCACGCCTTCGGTCAGTTCGATCACCGGCACCGGGCGGCCAAGCTCTGCCGCGATGATCGCGCGTGCGGCGGCAACGCCTTCGGGTCCGGCCAGATCAACCTTGGTCAGCAGGATCATATCGGCGCAGGCAAGCTGGTCCTCGAACACTTCGGACAGCGGCGTTTCGTGATCGATGCTCGGATCGGCGGCGCGCTGGGCGTCAAGCGCGGCCACATCGGGCGCAAACCGGCCTGCCGCAACCGCCTCGGCATCGGCCAGCGCCAGCACGCCGTCCACGGTGATCCGGCTGCGGATCGCTGGCCAGTCAAACGCCTTGAGCAGCGGCTTTGGCAACGCCAGACCCGATGTCTCGATCAGGATGTGATCCGGGCGGGGATCAAGCGCGAGGAGCTTCTCGACCGTAGGAATGAAATCGTCCGCCACGGTGCAGCAGATGCAGCCATTGGCCAGTTCGACGATGTTTTCCGCCGGGCAGTCTGGAATGGCGCAGGATGCAAGAATGTCGCCATCCACACCCAGCGTACCGAATTCGTTGACCACCACCGCCAGCCTGCGGCCGCCCGCATTGCGGATCAGGTGGCTGATAAGCGTGGTTTTCCCCGCGCCCAGAAAGCCCGTGATGATGGTGACAGGCACCTTTGACAGGTCGGCCACAAGCAATTCCTCCGCGCGCCAGAGCGACAAACGGCGGGGCTTGCCGGACAAGTCCGGTCGGCGCGCGACGACGGGCGAGCGCGACAAAGCACCCGTTACCACGCGACCGTGCAGCCCCAGCCACACAGCTTCGTCGCTCAGACGGAGAGTTACCGTGCCGTGACCATCCCCTGGATCAGGCAAGAGCGACCGGTGCGCCGGCAGGTCTCCTGGCTCGCGGGTCACAGCTTGATGCACGCCTTCCCAGACTTGGCGCTTGCGCGCTGTCCAGTGGCCGCCCCTGAGTTCAGGAGCATGTGCATCGCGCTATCCGCTTACAGTTGCAGGGACAGCCACGGATTTGGGAGCAAGCCCCCGCACCGCATTCCCGATTAAGCCCCTTGCGAGGGCACCGGCGCGATCATCGAAGGGCGGAATCAACCCGTCCTTCGCCATGCGCCCTAGACGAAGATCGGAGCCAAGCCAATTGATGATGTTGCTTCATGCAACGATGGACGATCAGGTAACGACAGAAACCTCGATCTCATCGAACCGCTTCCAGCGATAGATCGCGTAACTCGCCAGCCAACAGAACACGAAAAGTCCGATGATGGCGAAGCCAGACCATTGAAATTTTCGCCCAATTCAATGGCGATCCGCCATGGGGCACCCGTAAGGGCCAGTTTGTCGCCAATCAGGGCCAGCGTTTCGATTCCACCAATGACAATCGCCACGATGGCCGAGATCAGGGTGATTGTGATGTTGTAGTAGAGCTTGCGGATCGGCTTCACGAAGGCCCATTCATAAGCGCCCAGCATCACCACGCCGTCCGCCGTATCGATGAGGGCCATACCGACCGCGAACAGGGCGGGCAGGACCAGGATTGTCCCGATCGACAGGCCATCGGCGGCCTGGCTGGCCGACATGCCCAGAATGGCAACTTCGGTTGCGGTATCGAACCCAAGCCCGAACAGAAACCCCAGCGGGGCCATATGCCAGCTTTTGTTCACAAGGCGGAACATCGGCCTGAACAGTCTGGAAAGCAGACCGCGCCCACCCAATAACAGATCAAGATCGTCCTCGACATAGCTGCCGCCTGCACGAACATGCGCAAAGGTCCGCCAGACAGAGCGCAGGATGACCAGGTTCATGCCGGCGATCGTGAACAGGAAAAGCGCGGAAATCACGGTTGCAATCACGCCGCCGATTTCCTTGAAGGCGCCGAACTGCGACAGCGCGCTGGCCGTCACCGCAATGATGATCGATGCTATGGCAATGATCCCGGAATGCCCGATCGCAAACCAGAAGCCGGCCGAAACCGGGCGCTGACCATCCTGCATCAGTTTGCGCGTCACATTGTCGATGGCCGCAATATGATCGGCATCGACCGCATGGCGCAGGCCAAGCCCCCAGGCAAGCACAGCGGTGCCGAGCATTAACGGCTGCGCATGAAACAGGCTGAATGCCCAGACCCAGACGCCAATGTTGGCGGCGATCAATCCGGCAAACAAGGCACCAATTCGTAGGCGCAGAGACAGGGATGGCAGTGTCTTCGTGAGGGGCATGATTGGCTCGGCGATTAAGGAATGTACAAACGGAGGATGGCGCAGCAGACGTGCTGCAGCGCCGCCCATCAAGGGATTTCGCTAGAAATTGACCTTTGCGCCAATCCTCACGGTTCGAGGCTCGACCACACGACTCAACCGGCCTTCCACCGGAGCACCTGCATCAAAGGCGGGGATGTAGGACTCGTAATAATAGGCGATGTCCTTGTCCCGGCTGTCGAAGATGTTCAGCACTTCTCCAAATATCTCGACCTTCTTGCCCGTCCACGCGGCGCGGGCATTCATGACGGTGCTGCCCCGATCCCGGACACTGTTGTCCTCGACAAGCGGAGAAGGTCCGAGGTGGCGCACCCGAATGCTGGCTTCCCAGGGATCAAGAATGATGGCGGCACCGGCTGAAGCCGCGTTCTCAAATGCATTAGGGATGTGATCGCCATTGTCGAAGCGGGCATGGCTGGCAGTATAGTTTCCATCAAGCGCAAGCCACGGGAACGGCCGCCAGAAGGCGACGATTTCATAGCCATGACACCCACTGGCACCCGACGTTCAACAGCATTGGAATCGCCAATGAAACGAAGCTCGCTGCCGACATGCAGCCACCAGTAAGTCGCGGTTAACGTGACCCCGGAGAATTGAAGGCGTCCCCCCAGTTCCTTGCCGATGCCGCGAACGAGAACCGGAACAGGCGTGCCCCTGTTTACCGCACCCCGAACGTCGTTGGAATGGAATCCACGGACCCAGTTGGCGTAGAGTTCAAGTTGCGGCGTAACCTGATAGGCGATCGAGACCTTAGGTGAGAGAATCGACGCCGAGCCACTGCCTTCTCCCAGCGACGCCGCAACCACATCTCGTGCACGCACGGAATAGTGATAATAGTCCCCGCGAAGACCACCTGTCACACGCAGTCCAGCCAAGAGTTTCCAAGCGACTTCGCCGTAGAGCGCGGAAGACAATTCCCCGACCTGATAGTGCCCGAGAGATTCAAGAAATGTGCGGACAGCCGTTCGATCGACACCAACATTCCCGATGGCATCGTATCTGTTTTCGGTGCCAAGGCTCACAGCCAGACTGTCAGCGATTTCCCAATTTTTTTTGAGCGGACAGCCCTAGTACCCAATGCCGGTCGAACTGCTTGATCTGCGCGCTTGTGCCATCCGGATCGGTGTAAGTGGGGTTCGACAACATCGACCAGTCGTAAAACTGGGCATAGACATTGGCGCGCCATGTCGGTTGCTTGACCGCGATGTTAGCCACCTGGCGCGTCGTCTCACCCCGCGCGGAAGGATCTGGAGAGCAGAACACATCCGCACACAACGCCGTGCCGATAATGCGCTCCGGGATTTGCTCGGTAGGGTGCCATGTCGCCCGGTAGGCATGGAGAGATGCCTCCAATGTGCCCGCACCGCTCGGCATGCTATATTTCGCGAAACCCGAGTAATGGCGAAGACGTTCAGTTTCCTGCCACGGTCCGTCGTAGGTCTTGGCCTGAGCGACAAGCGTGAGATCTCCCACGCCCACGTCGTGCACTGTTCCGCCTACGGCGACGCGGCGCCAACCATATGAACCAGCCTCGGCCGATGCCCACGGCCGGTGGTAACCCTTGATGGTCATCATATAGGCTGCTCCCGCCAGAGCGAAATCACCGCCGTCGGCGCGATAGGGCCCTTTACGAAAATCCTCCCGGCCCACGATCTCCGGAATGAGGCCGTTGAGGTCGAGATAGCCGTGACCGTGTCCGTGTGTGCGAAAGTTCATCTGCAGTTCATCGATATAGGTGGTGAAGTCAGACCCATGGTCGAGGTTGAAACCGCGCAGGAAATACTGGTTGGCTTTGCCGCTCCCCGAATGCTGGGCTGCAACCAGCCCGGGCACCGCTTCCAGCAGTTCCGCCACGCGGAGAAGTGGCCGCACGAGGACATCGGCCCCTCCGACGCTTCCCTCGCTGGCTGATCTGGCAGTGCCGATCATGGCCTCACCACGACCGAAAACCACGATGTCGTTGCCCGCCTCGACCGCGTCCGCGCTTGTTTGCGATCCCTTCTCAAAGGGTTCGGCAAAGGCTGGCGTTCCCATACAGATCAGCGCAAGTGCGCTGCTGGTAGTAATGGTCTTGATCACGAAATAGTCCTCCGGCGTCTTGCGACGTGGCCGGGGCATACCCGCGCGAACGGGCGAGCCGCGCGGCGGCCGGACGCCATGGGCGGCCGACGCACGTCTCCGATGCGGCCCCAGCCGCTCATTCGTCGCTCAGACGGAGTTCACCGTGCCGCAGCCATCCTCTGGACCAAGGCAAGAGCGACCAGACGCCGGCAGGTCTCCTGGCTCACGGGTCACAGCTTGATGCACGCCTTCCCAGACCTCGCATGATTTAGCGTCCGGCCCAGTGGCTGCCCCTTCAAAGAGGAGCCATGTACATCGCGCTATCCGCTTACAGTTGCAGAGACAGCCGCGGATTTGGAAGCAAGCTTCCGCACCACATTCCCGATTAAGCCCCTTTTGGGGGCACCGGCGCGATCAATGAAAGCCGAACTTGTCCGCCTCTCAATCCCTCGCCTAACTGAAGTGAACGGAAAAGCCAATAACGCTTGGAGCTGGGATTTAATCAACGATTACTGCATCCCGCGCCACCATTGCCATTGGCACGGCCAGAGCGCGCCAACCGCACGCACTCGCTTTGAATGGCGGGTTTTCCCTGAACCTGTCGTTGGCCATCGGACTCCTGTACGCCCGGAAGTGGTCGCGACCTGTCGATTAGCGGAAGGACCGCACCTAGGAACAAGAAATTGGCAGCTGAACGGCGACAAAGGGTCGGATTTTACGAAGCACACTTGCCCCTCTCTTAATCAAATGGGTGGGATCTGCACGGCCCAGCCTACTAAAATGGCTCGAACTTCATGGCGGCTCACTGATGATTACAGTTTTCCAAGCCGCACCGCACCTACCCCATTTGCCAAACAACATAAAATCAGTGTCGGAATCCGGTCAGTGCCCAAAACAGACTCGAATTGATCGAACGCTTTACGGACCGCGCTATCCATCAAAAAATCAGCTATGCGATTGCCTTGTGCGCGCAGGCTCCCAATCTAGCCCGGATTATTCGTGACGTTGTTCGCTTCGGCGGTCCGCGTTTTTCGGTGCCAGCCTGTATGTGATCAGGACGAGGGATTTCGCTGCGTCTATTTCACCGCGGATATTTGATAGGCTTGCGAGTTGGAGGGAGCGGTTCTGGCGTGCGGCCGGGGCGGCTATGTCGGGGCAGGCCTGAAGGCGGCCGCAATGGCCCGGAAGGTGCTGGCCTCGGGACAGGCTGACGCGAAGGCGATGCGGATGCGGGTTGCGGTTTCGATCACGCGGGCGGCGACCTTGAGGAGCCGCAGGCGCAGCGTGGCGAACTCGGCGGCGGCGAGCGCGCTTGTCTTGGGTATCGCCTGCTGGATGCGCCACATCAGCCAATAGGCGGCRGTATGCAGGATCAGCCGCATCTGGTTTGCGTTGGCCGATCGGCATGAAGTTCGATCGCTGCTGAGCTGGCTCTTGTGCCGCTTGATCAGGTTTTCGGCCTGACCACGGGCGCAGTAAAGGCTGTCGTAGATGTGCTCGGCCGAGCCTTCTGCCAGGGAAGTGACGACGTAGCGGATGTCCATGCCCAAGGTGCTGGCTTCGATCCGGGCGACGACGCRGCGCTGACACTTCCAGCTTTTCGCCCCATAGCGGATTTCGGCATAGCTGCGCAGCACCACCCGGTTTTCCTCGGCACGCTGGACGGCACAGGCATCGGCGGCGGCCACGATGTCGGGATTGGCACGCAGGGCGGCGTTGGTGGGAAGGCCGAAGACATAGTCGATGCCATGTGCCTCGCAGAAGGCCATGACCTCGGGCCTGCCATAATGCCCGTCGCCACGGACGGTGATGTGCGTAGCGGGCCAATGCTGGCGGATATGCCGCACGAGGCGCCGGATGTGCCCGGCGGCCTCCGCACCCGAGGGCGTCTTGCCGGTGCGCAGCAGCATGGCGACGGGGCGGCCCGTCGCCGTATCGTACACGTGGATCGGCAGAAAGCATCGCTCGCCATGGTGACCGTTCCAGAACGAAAGTTGCTGGTAGCCGTGCACGACGTCGCAGGTGTCATCGATATCCAGCGTCACCGCTTTGGGCGGTTTGGAATAGCTGGCGCAGTAGATGCCGACCATCGCAATCATCATCCGTGCCAGTTCGCGCGTGGTCGGGGCGTTCTCCCACCGGCTCATCGTCGGCTGGCTCGCCAGACCGACCCCTGCCTCCGGCGACTTRCCCAGCGCCAGGCGAAACCCCGGATCGTCACGCAGSGCGTCGAGGTCGTCGGCGTCCTCGTAGCCGCAGGCGATCGCCAGAACCCGCGCCCGCAGGATATCATCCACTCTATGGATCACCCGCGCAGGGTYGCGCGGGTCGGCGATGCAGGCGGCAAGGCGCTTGCAGATACCCATCTCCCGCTCGGCCTGGGCCAGCAGCACTACMCCACCGTCCGAGGTCAGTCGCCCTCCGTCGAAGGCGCCCGTCACCTTCTTGCGCAACACCGCTGGAAACGAAATCACCGCCGCGCTATCGTGGCTCTCGGCGGGTGTGGCCTGTGGCATTTTTTGCCTCGTTGCAGGTTGGTCTAGACATCCAATTTCCTACAGCAAGCCAAAGGCTTACGCCACTCCCGCCAACCCTCAAAGCCCCACCGCTGAATAAGACAGGCTAGAAGGCAGAGCTTCATCGTGCAGCCATACGGATATCTTTCCATCAATTCTGTCAATTAACAGCATATTACCCAGACCGATTTCCGCAAAAACCACAGATGTTTTTGGAATCTGCATGGATAATTGTTCGTTTATGCGAATTATTCCTAAGCTTCCGTCAACAGGGCCATATATAACTGAAACGCCAATTCTTCCTGAATCATCGGAATAGGCGCATTTTTCCGCAGGAAATTCAACATCCTTATTGAAAACTATCGCTGATCCGAATTCAATAAATAAATCACGAAGCTCAGACGGCAGCAATATTCTTAATGAACTCTCTATCTGGTCTAATTCGATCAAAGAATCTCCCGGCATGTGGAGTGATTCTGCATCGAATGATGAATCAAACTGAAAGGTCATATATTTTCTGCCTTACATCATTAGGGCGTCGCTATCGTGTCCGTTCCGCACCGCGCCTCAATCACGCCACCTGATTGGTATAGCCGTTAGCGGAGGGGCACGACAATCAGGTCAATCTTGGCGCGTCGATGCTTTGATTGGTGCTGCGCTCCATCTACGATTGAATATCCGCCATCCGACTAAGCCCGCGACAACGCCCAGCAGGCCGCCCACGAGATAGGCGGTTGGCGCATCATTCGGCACAAAAAAAGAAGCCGCCAGCAACATAGCCGCCGATTACGGCGGTGCGTGTCACCGCACCATAGATCGCGGCGACCTTGCCATGATCGGCGGGCGGGCATTCCGACTGGAACAAGGTTCGGACAGCGACGTTGTGGATGCTGTTTGCGCCGCCGCCTAGGATGAAGGCGACGGCAACGATTGCCAGCCCGATCGGCGCAAGGCCGATCCACAGCATGGTCGCGCCCATGACAGCGGCCGTGCCGAACGCCGCCAGTCCGACCCTATGGCCAATAACCCTTTCGGCCAGCCCAGCGCCGATCAACATCCCAACCGCCCATAGTGCCGTCAGCATTCCAAACGCGGTCGGCCCGCTCCCAGCGTCACCATCACGAGAAACACGAAAGCAACGTCGGCTATGGCGGTCGCAAACACTTCGAGGCTGAGCGCACCCGTAACCACCATCAACCGTCGATTGCGGAGCAGCGGCAGGTAGTCCGCGAACAGGGTCTCTTCCTCCTGATCGTCCCGTTGTGGCTTGCGGCGAAGCCTGCTCGCCATCACGACGAGGGCCAAAAGGGCAAAACTGGCGGCATCGGCTAAAAGCGCATTGCGCGATCCGATCCATCCCACCAGTACGCCCCCAGCGACTGGACCAGCGAGCATTCCAAGGCTGCGAACCATTTCCATAAGGGAATTGGCGAGTGCGAGGTCATTCCAAGCCGCTCGCCAGCACTGGAATCAACGCGAATGTTGCGGCGCTGCTGATCGTGAACAGCACGCTCAACAGCGCGGCCCCGGCGAGCGTGAACATGGGATAATAGGCGATAAATGCTATCACGCCCGCTTGCAGAACTGACACCATGACCAGAATGCGGGCCGCCTCCCGGCGGTCGATCAAGCGGCCCGCCCAGGGTGCGGCGATCAGACCGGGTAGCAGCTCCGCGGTCAGCAGCGTCGGCACCGCATAGCCGGATGCGTTCTCGGCAGTGCGGAACATCAACGTCAGCAACGTGATTTCATCGCCGGTCGTCGAAATCGTAAGCGCCACAAGGACCAACCATCCCCAGCCTTGCCGAAACTCAACTCCCACTCACTTAACCTTCCGCACAGCCCCGCACTTTCCGGGTCACTCTGCACACTTCAAATCTCAACCGACAATCAGGTGAATAGCTTTAGCGTCGTTCTGCCAACCACTTAAGCGCCGATAGGCTTGGCATGAACAGATATTCGCCTCCCTTCATGACATTGAAGGTCTGCACACCGTCGATGCGCTTGCGCGCAGGCGCCTGCGGGATCGTGAACCGGCCGTCCTCCTCATGCAGACCAACGATTGGATCGCGCTCCTCGCCGAGGTCGACGAAATTGCCGCGGTTGATCCATTCCTGCTGCATGAACTCGATCGTGTCGTAAGCGCGCGCGCTTATGAAGATGAAGAACAGGCCGCGATCGCCTTTGGCATCGTCTTTCGGCGCCACATCCTCGGAATAAACCGGCCCGAAGGTCGAGGAACGGCGGATGATGCGGTGAATGTTGACGTCGGTGAGCAGTGTCAGCTCGGAATCGCGGGGATTGAGCCGGCGCATATGACAGCCGAGCGGCACGACGCGGCCTTTGGGGTCGTCCTTGAAATTGAAGTCGTTGTTACGCTGCGGATCGGCGCCGAGGTCCGGGTCGTCATGATCCGGCGACAACGTCAGTGGAGCGCCTGACCGCCAGCGACCGAACATCTTGGCGGCAAGACGTTCGCGGTCCTCCGCCGTCTCGCCATGGGCCTTGAGGAAGGCGTTGAAGCAGCGACCCGGCTGTTGTACTTGCGCAGGACGACGAAGGTGCCGTTCTTTCCCAGCGCCGCAGGTTCAGGCATGCCGAGCGGCTGGCCGTTCTCGCTCTCGTATCCAAGGATGAACTCGCCCGCCTTGATCGCGCGTTCCTCGCCGGGCAGCGGATCGACGCCGCTGCCTTCGACGGCGGGCTGGGAGATCGAATCCCGGAAGCCGAACGGGTTTTTCGCGCCGTCCGGCGCGCCGAAGCGATGCTCTCCGATCAAGGTGACGCCGCTGCTCTGGTCGAGTTCGGTTCGCGCGGTCGCCAGCGCCTTGTCGAGCGCCGCATCGTCGACCGCGTAGATGGTCAGCGCGAGATGGCAGTTGCCCGGCTTGAACACGTCCTCCCAGTTTTCCGGCGCGTTGGGTCCTAAGTCGCGGAGCTGCTCCGAGCGCGCCGCCATGCCCTGCTGAAAGGGGAGCGGGAATGTCTTGAGCTGCGCTTCAGGAACGCCGAGCGCCTTTAGTCCCTCGAAGCTGAGTGCAGCGCCTATCCAGAAATCGAGATCCTCGTTCCAGTTGTCGGCGGATGCGATATGGGGCGCGAGCCGGCCCAGCAAAGCGCGCGCGCCCTCGGCCTCGTCGAAATGGAGCATCGCATGGATGCCGACATAGGGCTCCGGCCGGCTTCGCAGGATCAGCGCCTGGATATCGTGCAGGTCGAGCGTAACGCTGTCCCTCGAGAAGCGCTCTTTCAGCTTTTGAAGGATCGTCATCGCTCAGCCCACCTTGTCCAGGAATTCGTTGACGGCATGTTCCATCCGCTGAAGCCGACGCACGTCGACGACCGTGACCTGCGGGTTGGCGACGAACCATCCGGCGGCGGTGATCTGATGTTCGGCGATGAAATCCTTGACCTTCGGGCTCGCGATGCCCGGCCAGCCTTCGACCGAGGCGAAGAGCAAATCCATCAGGTCAGGGATCTTGGTGGCGAAGTCGTTGATATAGGTGTCCCAGTCGCCGTCATAGGCGGTGGCGAACAGGATGCGGGTGTCGTTGTCGAAGAAGACGAACCGCATGTTGTGCAGGGTGCCGACCTTCTGCGCCCCGTCGAAATTGCCGTTCACGAGTCCGAAGATGCGTTTCAGCCGGTCCGCGCCGCCCGGCTTGAGGTTGGCGATGGCGGTGAGCTCGGAGACATTGCCGGACTGCGCGCCGACGCGACCGGCCGAGCCGGCCGTGCCCTTGAGGTCGGGATTGTGCTTCGTCACCATCTGCTCGAGCGCGAGCTTGGCGAGCTGCGGCGCGTCGCCGGCCACTTCCTCGATCCGCCGCCGGATGGCCTGAAGGCGGGTTTCGTCGATCTGCGGGTTTTCTTCGGTCTCGGCCATGACTGGCCTCCTTTCGTGATTGCGTGTGTCGATCGGTGCGTCAGTCCGGGATGGCGTCGATGTTTGTCGGCTCGACACGCGGCTGCGCGTTCATCTCATGGCGGTAGCGGGTGGATCGCTCATAGGCGGCGATGCGCACCCGCATGATCGATCCGAGCGGCTGGTGCTCGCGGATACCGTGCCAGGGATTGAACGACAGCACGTCATCGCCATAGACCCGCCGCGCCGGCGAATAGGCGTCCTGCGGCGGGATGCGCAGCGTGGCGATCGGCTGGTGTGGCGACAGCTCTTCGGGCCAGAGCACCGCCGCGTCCTCGACAGGCATCTTGTCGAGATCAGCGCAAAGTTGGGCGCGCAGTTGATACTCAGCACCCTGGTCGCGGAAATGCTCGACAACCAGATCGCGCATCGTGGAATCCTCCACTGTGCCGACGTCCTTGCCGGTGAGCGCGCGGACATTGTCGGAAAGCGGCGCGGCGCTGATCTTGGCGATGTGATCGCCAAAGCGGATCGCCGCCATCGAGTGATAGGTCTCGCCGAGCAGATGGTCGTTGTCGCGCGCGAGCCCGCGCAGCGTCGCGCCGGGCTCGACGCCGACCGCTTCGACCGCGGCTTCCACGCCACGCGCCACCCCGGCCATGGCGCGTTGGAGGAAGGCGGGGTTCTGCGCATTCTTCTCCAGAAGGCCAATGAGCTGGCGATATTTGCCGATCGTGCCGAAGCTCAAGACCGGTATGTTGACCAGCAGGAAATCCTGATTGCGGCCCTGGTCGTCGGGCAGAAGCCGCTCTCCCTCCACGCCGATGACCTTGATCGCCATGCCGCGTGGGGCGGGGATGGTGTCCGAGTGGATATCTCCGGGCGCTGATGAGAGGCGGATCACCACGGAATAGGTGGCCGGGCGAGCGAAAAGCCCCTGGCGCAGATGCTCCGGCAGTTCCGGGACGACGAGTTCGCCCTTCAGGAACCCGTGGCTCTTGGCATGGGCGTCGCGCACCGCATGCCGATGGCGCTCGAACGCCTTGCGGTTGGTGCTCGCCATGATTTCGAGGATTTCGGCGGTGAGCCGCTCCTCTCTTCGCCGAGCACTTCGACGCTGGTGGAGTAGGGGATATAGGTCTCAGCCAAGGGCGATCCTTCGAACCGGATTTTCGTTGCATTCGAGATATCAGGTGATATCTGGTTTTACGGTGAACGCCGACATGGGTAAAAGGTTTCCATGCCGTGCTGAATTGGAGGTCGATCGCTCATGCGCCTCACGCGAAAGGAAACGCAGCGCCAGACGCGGGATAAGCTGCTCGCCGCAGCACATTCGTCCATTGTGGAAGAAGGGGTGGCGACCATGTCGATCCGCAACATCTGTAGTGCAGCGGGTCATTCGCAGGGGGCCTTCTATTCGAATTTTGCAAGCAAGGACGATCTGCTGGTCGAGATTCTGCAGGCTCATATCCAGGACGAGGTCGTGCTTCTGCGCGATCTGGTCGCCCACTGCTCCGGCGATGATATCGAGGCGACTCTGCAAGTGCTTGCGGCGCGGCTGGCTAAGCTGGCTGACGAACAGCATTGGTCGCTGCTTTCGATCGAATTGCAGCTTCATGCGCGGCGGGACCCCGCGTTCGCTGAACGGCATCGCGAAGGAAAGGCCGCCTGCCACCATTTGTTCGGAGAACTTGTGGCGGATCTGACGCGGCGCTTTGCGCTTCGGCCTGCCTTGCCGCCGCTGCAGACCGGGATCGGCCTCTATGCACTGTGGATGGGACTGGCGGTCCAGGGCGATGTCGAAGGCGCTATTCCCCGAGAGCAAATGCTTGTCGGCTTCTTTCGCGCGATGGCAGGCCTCGATGCGCCATCCACCCGGTCATGAGCCTTCCTGGCGAAGGACGCCGCAGGATCGGCTGCGATGCTTCAGGCGTGCCCTTGGCTGGAAAAGTGGACGAACGTCGGCGCTTCCATATCCGTTTCCAGGCAACCGAAGAAGACATCGATGAACTCGGCCATGTCAACAATGCGGTCTGGGTGACCTGGATTCAGGATGTGTCGGTGGCGCACTGGCTGACAGCCGCGCGTCCGAGGGATGCCGACACCTATGTTGCTATGGTGCTCAGGCACGAGGTCGATTACCGCGGCAATATCCGGGCGGGCGAAGAGACCTTTGCCATAACCTGGGTCGAAGGGAAGCCGCGCGGAGCGAGATACGCCCGGTGCGTCGAGTTCAAAGACAGTAACGGTCAGACGCTCGTCGCGGCCCTGTCGCAATGGGTGCTCATCGAGAAAGCTACCGGCAAGCTGGTTCGCGTGCCCGCCGAAGTCGCTGCGCCGTTTCTCTATGAAACCCGACGCAAGGAAGAGAATGAATGAGCGACATCCTGAAAGTGACGGTGCTAGGCACCGGTGTCCTCGGCAGCCAGATCGCCTTCCAGGCCGCCTATAGTGGCTTTGACGTTACCGCTTATGAGATCAGCGACGAAGCACTCGACCAGGCGAGGCATCGGTTCGAAACGCTTGTAGAAACCTACGTGAAAGAGGTGACGGGTGCGGCTGACGGCAAGGCAGCCGAAGCTTCGAGACGCATCACGCTCACCGCCGATCTTGGGGCTGCGGTTGCGAATGCCGATCTGGTCATCGAAGCGGTTCCGGAAGTGCTCGAGATCAAGCAGGCGCTCTACGAGAAGCTGGCGGCGCTCGCGCCTGACAGAACGATCTTCGCCACCAATAGCTCGACTTTGCTGCCGAGCGACCTCAAAGCCTTCACCGGCCGCCCGGACCGTTTCCTGGCGCTGCACTTCGCCAACAGCATCTGGAAGTTCAACACTGCCGAGGTGATGGGTACGGACGACACCGATCCGGCCGTGTTCGATACCCTGATCGCCTTCTCCTCCGCGATCGGCATGGTGCCGATCCCGGTGCGCAAGGAAAAAGCGGGCTACGTCCTCAACTCCCTGCTGGTGCCGTTCCTGAACGCGGCCACCGATCTGGCTGCCGGCGGCTATGCCGAGCCGGAAGATGTCGACAAGGTCTGGCGGATCGCCACCGGCGCGCCGATGGGGCCGTTCCAGATCTACGACATCATCGGATTGAACACCCCCTACAACATCCTGTCGCACGGTGATGAGCACGCACAGTCGCTCGCCGCGTGGCTGAAGGAAAACTACATCGACAAGGGCAAGCTCGGCATCGCGTCGGGCGAAGGCTTCTACAGCTACAAGCCCGCCGACTGATCCCAACAAGAAAAACAGGAGTTTGCCATGCATTATAGCAGTGGAAACTATGAAGCCTTTGTCCGTCCACGCAAGCCGGAAGGCGCCGACAAAAAGACGGCGTGGTTCGTCGGCTCGGGCCTCGCGGGGCTCGCCGGCGCCGCCTTCCTGATCCGCGACGGCGGCGTTTCGGGCGACCGCATCACCATATTGGAAGAGCTGGAAATCCCCGGCGGCGCGCTCGATGGTCTGGACGTGCCCGAAAAGGGCTTCGTCATTCGCGCGGCCGCGAGATGGAGGAGCATTTCGAGTGCCTGTGGGACCTCTATCGCTCGATCCCCTCGCTGGAGATCGAGGATGCCAGCGTGCTCGACGAGTTCTACCGGCTCAACAAGGACGATCCCAACTTTTCGCTGCAGCGAACGACGCAGAACCAGGGTCAGGACGTGCCCGACAAGGCGCTGCTAACGCTCAACGACAAGGCGCAGAAGGATCTCCTCTCGGTCTTCCTTGCGACGCGGGAGGAGATGGAGAACAAGCGCATCAACGAGGTCTTCGGCGAGGACTTCCTCAAGAGCAATTTCTGGCTCTACTGGCGCACCATGTTCGCCTTCGAGGAATGGCATTCCGCGCTGGAGATGAAGCTCTACCTGCACCGCTTCATCCATCACATCGGCAGTCTCGCCGACTTTTCCTCGCTCAAGTTCAATCGCTACAACCAGTATGAATCGATGGTCCTGCCGCTGGTGAAGTGGCTGACCGATCACGGGGTTAAATTCCGCTACGGCGTCGAGGTCACCGATGTCGATTTCGACATCCAGCCCGGCTCCAAGCAGGCGACGCGCATCCACTGGAAGGAGCGCGGCGTCGAAGGCGGCATTGATCTCGGGCCCGACGATCTCGTCTTCATCACCATCGGCTCGCTGACCGAGAATTCCGACAATGGCGACCACAGGACACCGGCGAAGCTCAACGAAGGACCGGCGCCGGCCTGGGACCTGTGGCGGCGGATCGCGGCGAAGGATCCGGCCTTCGGCCGCCCGGACGTATTCGGCGCCCATATCCCGGAGACGAAATGGGCCTCCGCGTCGATCACTGCCCTCGACGCCCGCATTCCGGCCTATGTCGAGAAGATCACGAAGCGGAACCCCTTTACCGGCAAGATCGTCTCCGCCGGTATCGTCACGGTGAAGGACTCGGCGTGGCTGCTGAGCTGGACGGTTCATCGCCAGCCGCATTTCAAGAAGCAGCCCAAAGATCAGATGATCGCCTGGTTCTACGCGCTCTTTGTCGATTGCCCCGGCGACTTCGTGAAGAAGCCGATGCAGGAATGCACCGGTGAGGAGATCACCCAGGAATGGCTCTATCACCTCGGCGTGCCGGTCGAGGACATTCCCGAACTCGCGGCATCCGGCGCCAGCACCGTTCCCACGATGATGCCCTATATTACCGCCTTCTTCATGCCGCGCCAGGCGGGTGACCGGCCGGACGTGGTGCCGGAGGGCGCGGTCAACTTCGCCTTCATCGGCCAGTTCGCGGAGTCGAAGCAGCGGGACTGCATCTTCACCACGGAATATTCGGTGAGAACCCCGATGGAGGCCGTCTACACGCTGATGAATGTCGAGCGCGGCGTGCCCGAGGTCTTCAACTCGACCTATGATATCCGTACACTTCTTGCTGCGATCGGTCCGCTGCGGGACGGCAAGGGCATCGATCTTCCCGGGCCGGCCTTCCTGCGCAAGCTGCTGATGAAGAAGCTCGAAGGCACCGAGATCGCCAAGCTGCTCGAAGAGTTCCATCTGATCGAGGAGTGAACAAAGACCGGAAGGCACGCGCGGCGTGCGAAAGGTGATGAATGGCCGACGACGATCAGAAGAGCGAACGCGCCGCCGAGGTGACTGGGGCGCACGGCCATCATCACCATCATGAGCCGGACGGCGAAACGCCGTCCGGTCACGTCGACCATGATCCGGTCTGCGGCATGGTGGTCGATCCCGCCAGGACCGCTCACAATGCTGAGTATGAAGGCGAGCGCTACGTCTTCTGCTCGGCCGGCTGCAAGGCGAAGTTCGACGCCGACCCCGTGCATTATGCGGCACTGGCAGCGCATGCTGCACATCACCATGAGGGTGCTGCCGCCCATGGCGATCATTCCCACCATAGCCACACGCATGGACCTGATACCCATGAGCATCACCACGTTGCGGCAGTAACGGCAACCGCAACGGAAGGGACGATCTGGACATGCCCGATGCATCCGGAAATCCGCCGGGATGCGCCGGGTAGTTGCCCGATCTGCGGCATGGCGCTGGAGCCGCTGATCGCGGCGGCGGATGCCGGACCAAGCCCCGAACTCGCCGATATGACCCGACGCTTCTGGATCGGCCTCGTGCTCGCCTTGCCCGTGTTCCTGCTGGAGATGGGCGGTCACCTGATCCCGGCGCTGCACCATTTGGTGCCGATGCGCATCTCGATCTGGATCCAGTTCGCGCTGGCGACGCCGGTGGTCCTGTGGGCCGGATGGCCGTTCTTCGAACGTGGCTGGGCGTCGATCGTCAACCGCAGCCTCAACATGTTCACGCTGATCGCGATGGGCACCGGGGTCGCCTGGGGCTACAGCATCGTCGCGACATTCGCGCCGCAGCTCTACCCGCAGGCTTTCCGAGGCGCCGATGGCACGGTCGCGGTCTACTATGAGGCCGCGGCCGTGATCACCGTGCTGGTGCTGCTCGGTCAGGTCATGGAACTGCGCGCCCGGGAGCAGACCTCCGGCGCAATCCGCGCGCTTCTCAATCTCGCGCCGAAAACCGCCCGGCGGATCGGGCGGAACGATGCTGAAGAGGATATTCCTGTCGAAGCCGTCGTCATCGGTGATCGGCTCAGGGTCCGGCCCGGTGAAACCGTGCCGGTTGACGGCGTGGTCGAGCAGGGTCGCTCATCGATCGATGAATCGATGGTGACCGGCGAATCCATGCCGGTGACGCGTGTAGTCGGCGAAGCGGTCGTAGGAGGTACGCTGAACCAGACCGGCGCGCTCGTCATCCGGGCTGAAAAAGTCGGGCGCGACACCATGCTCGCCCGCATCGTCCAGATGGTCGCGGATGCCCAGCGCTCGCGCGCGCCGATCCAGCGCATGGCTGATCAGGTGTCGGGCTGGTTCGTGCCGGTCGTCATCGCCGTCGCGCTGCTCGCCTTCGCGGCCTGGGGTGTATGGGGGCCGGAGCCGCGGCTGGCGCATGGCCTGATCGCGGCCGTTTCCGTGCTGATCATTGCCTGCCCCTGCGCGCTCGGGCTCGCGACGCCGATGTCGATCATGGTGGGTATCGGCAAGGGGGCGGCCGCCGGCGTTCTGATCAAGAACGCGGAGGCGCTCGAGCGGATGGAGAAGATCGATACTCTGGTGGTCGACAAAACCGGGACGCTTACCGAAGGCAAACCGGCCGTTACCCGGATCGTCGTGGCCCCGCGATTTGTCGAGGAGACCATCCTGCGGCTTGCAGCCGGCGTGGAGAAGGCGTCCGAGCATCCGCTTGCGCGGGCGATCGTGGCGGCTGCCGACGAGCGAAAGATCACCATCCCCGATGTCGCCGACTTCGACTCGCCGACCGGCAAGGGGGCGATCGGTCGTGTCGAGGGCCGGCATGTGGTGCTCGGCAGCACCACCTTCCTCGCCGAACATGGGGTTGATACAGCGCCGCTCGCGGCACAGGCCGATGAGCTACGCCGCGACGGCGCAACCGCCATCTATATCGGCATCGATAAAGCCATCGGCGGCATCTTCGCCATCGCCGACACGATCAAGGCGACCACGCCTGAGGCACTGAAGGCCCTGCATGCGGAAGGCATCCGCATCGTCATGCTGACCGGTGACAATCGCACCACAGCCGAAGCCGTTGCGAGAAAGCTCGGCATCGATGAGGTCGAGGCCGATGTGCTGCCGGACCAGAAAGCCGCGGTCGTCGAGCGCCTGAAGGCGCAGGGCAAGGTGGTGGCGATGGCGGGTGACGGCGTAAATGACGCGCCGGCGCTTGCCGCCGCCGATGTTGGTATCGCCATGGGATCGGGGACCGACGTTGCGATCGAAAGTGCGGGCGTGACGCTGCTCAAGGGCGATCTCACCGGCATTGTCCGCGCGCGACGCCTGTCGCAGGCGACGATGGCCAACATCCGCCAGAACCTCGCCTTCGCGTTCATCTACAATGCGGCAGGCGTACCGATTGCGGCCGGTGCGCTCTATCCCACGTTTGGGCTGCTGCTGTCGCCGATCATCGCTGCTGCCGCGATGGCGCTGTCGTCCGTCAGCGTCATCGGCAATTCGCTGCGGCTCCGGACAGTGAAGGCATGACGGACCAAGGCCCCGACCTTGTGGCGGGGTCTTGCGTGGGGTCTTAGTCGGCGCGCCTGCCGTTGGGGCGGGACCAGATCAGCGAGAAGGTGTCTTCGCCCTCGTTGTCGAAGAGGTTGGCATAGATCAGAGCGCCGATCTTCTCATGATGCCCTCGGCTGTCAGGGCGTCCGCGATCTGACGGTCGAGTGATCCCACAGCATTGAGCGTTCGCACCATCTCCTCGATGCGTGCGAAGTGAGCCAGATCGTCATAGTTGGCGGTATTGCGGATGATCACATGCTCTGTTCGCGCGCCGGTCTGCCACAGGATCGCGAACCAGAGTAAGCGGGGCCTGACGGCCGCCTTGCATGCCGGGCATTCGCCGGGATGATTGCCGCTCTTTAGCGGGGTGGCGGGTGTCGGACGAGATCGGGGATTCAGCGAGCTGTGCAGCGACTACTCATACGAGCGGTCGTATGAGTAGTCGGATAGAAGTCGTTAGCCGGATGTCGGGCCGGCGGCGCTGGACGGTGGATCAGAAGCTGGCCGTGCTGCGGGATGCATTTGGCCCGGAGGGCTGCGTGCGCGCGGCCTGTGAACGCCATGATGTCGGCAGCGGATCGATCTACACGTGGCGGCGCCAGGCGATGTCCGGTGAACTGGCCGGGGTGCGCAAGCCGATCGAGCCCGTTTTTGCGGAGGTGCAGATCAGCGAGCAGCCAGCCTTGCCCGCCCCAACGCTCGCGGCGCGCAGCGGCAGCGTGATTGGCATCGAGCTGCCGTCGGGTATCAGAGTGAGCGTGGATGCCACGGTCGATGCCGATGCCCTGTCTCGGGTGATCGGCATCCTGACACGATGATCCCGCTGCCACCATCGACGCGGATATTCCTGGCTTGCGGCGCGACCGACATGCGTAAGGGTTTCGACGGCCTTGCGGTGATGACGCAGCAGGTTCTGGAGCAGAGCCCACATTCCGGTGCGCTGTTTGCCTTCCGGGGCAAGCGCGGCGATCTGGTGAAGTTGCTCTGGTACGACGGCCAGGGCATGTGCCTGTTTTCCAAGCGGATGGACCGGGGGCGCTTCGTGTGGCCATCGACCAAGATGGGGTCGGTGGTGATGACCGCAGCCCAGCTTTCGATGCTCTTGGAAGGCATCGACTGGCGGCGACCTGAACGCACTTTCACCCCTTCATTGGCAGGGTAAAACGCCCATTTTCTGGTGCTTTTATTAGCGTTTCGACGATCGATCTGCTATATGATTGCGGTGTCGGACGCAGGCCTTTCCACCCCTGATAAAGACGCTCGGATCGCCGAGCTTGAAGCTGCATTGGCGGCTGCCCACGCCGATATTTCCGCCCGCGACATCCTGATCGATACGCTGCGCGTGCAGATTGCGCGCCTCAAGCGGATGCAGTTCGGCAAGTCGTCCGAGAAGCTCGATACCCAGATCGCTCAGCTTGAGCTGGCGCTCGAAGAACTTGAAGGCGAGGCCATCGTCGCCGCCGCGCGTAGAGGCGATCCGGTAGCCGTCGATCGGCCATCACCGGTTCGGACGCTGCCAGCTCATCTACCGCGCGAGGAGCAGCGGATCGAGCCCGATCAGGGTAACTGCACCTGTCCCGACTGCGGCGGCGCGCTGCGGCCGCTGGGGCAGGATAGCGACGAGATGCTCGATGCCGTGCCGGTGCAGGCGTTACCTCAAGGTTCGTGCGCCAGACAACGATTTCTCGGACATAAGCGGAACATCGGCTACGCAACACGCTTCAACCGCGCCATTGGCTCGTTGAGTGGGTGGAATTCACCTGCGGGAAGTCGCCTTGCCTGTTCCCAGAGGTAATCGCCGGTCAGGCTGATATGCGCCCAGCCCATCGGAGACAGGTGCGCGAGCAGTGCCGCATCGAACGTTGTGCCGACGGCGTTGAGGTGCTTGGCGGCGCGGTCGAGATAGACCGTGTTCCAGTAGGAAATCGCCGCGATCAGCAAGTTCAGCCCAGATGCACGAAATTCCTGATTTTCCAGCGAGCGATCGGTGAACCGGCCCTGCCGGTTGGTATAGATGGCGGCGGCAAGCGTGTGCCGCGCTTCGCCTTTGTTGAGACCGGCCTGACAGGCACGGCGCAGTTCCGGTTGTTCGAGCCAATCGAGCGTGAACAAAGTGCGCTCGATACGGCCCAGTTCAGCCAATGCAAAATCCAGCCTGTTCTGGCGTTTGTAGGCGGCAAGCTTTCGCAAGATTACTGACGGCGCCACCGTGCCATCCTTGATTGAGGCGACAATCCTGACGATGTCATCCCAATCAGCCTCGATCGCTGCGGTTTTGATGGTGCGGCCCATCAGGCTTTCGATGCCCTTGTATGTCGATGGCGCAGCGATCGAACCCAGTTTGCGGTCGGCAATATCGCGCAGTCGGGGCGCAAAGCGGAACCCGAGCAGGTGGCAGAGTGCGAAAACATGATCGGTCGCGCCGCCGGTATCGGTATAGTGCTCATGCAACGGAAGGTTGCCAGCGCCCAGGACAAGGCCGTCGAGCACGTAGGGCGCTTCACCTGCCGTCGCGGACATGATCCGTGATCCGAATGATGCGAAGTGATCGGAAAGGTGGGAATAGATTTTCACGCCAGGTTCGGTTCCATATTTGGCATTGACGTCCGCCGCCCCCGAACGGCTCCGCCCCGACCGGAAGAACTGGCCATCGGACGACGAACTGGTGCCAGCACCCCAATGCCGCGCGAAGGGTAACTCGTGGTGGGCTGAGATAATCATGGCCAGTGCGGCCTGATAATTGTCGGGGGAAAGGTACCAGTTGTGGGTCCATGCGAGCTGGGCATAGCTGACGCCTTCGCTGGCATTGGCCATCCTCTCCAGCCCGAGGTTGGTGCCGTCAGCCAGAATTGCGGCGAGTACCGTGCTGGGGTTGTCATGCTCCTTGCCTGAACGCAGGTCACGGAATGCGTTCAAAAAACCAGTGCGTTCGGCGACTTCAAGCAGCAGCTCGGTGATGCGCACGCGGGGAAGCAGGGTATCGAGCTTACGATCGAGGGCTTCAGCTTCCGGTGGGGTGACAGGCGGCATTTTCTGAAGCTTGAGCCGGTCTCGTTCGAGCGACACTCCCTCAAGCTTGTTTGCTTTCAACTGTTTGGCAAATCGGCGCAGCCGCCAGTCAAGATTTCGTGACCGGTCAGCGAGGTAGGACGCAGCATTTGAATCGAACGGAAGCGCATCGGCCACTTTGGCGGCGTCGCGCCGACCCAGCAAATAGGCATCGAAGCACTGATAGTTGCGGGTTCCCTCGATCCATACATCACCGGCGCGCAAACGATCGCGCAAGGTTGCCATGATCGCAATTTCATAACGTCGGCGGTCGATACGGCCGTTTTCGGTGATGAGGCGCTTCCATTGCCGATTGGGGAATGGCAGTGGAACGCCATCGGGAAGGTCGCGCGACTTTCGTGTGTTCGCATCGCGAATGACATCGATAGCCTTGAGTAGTGCCGATCCGCTTCCCGATGTCTTGAACGCGAAAGCGTCCAGAAATGCTGGGCTGAAACGCCGTAGCGTGGCGTAACGCTCGGTTGCCGTTACCAGTGCGTCCTCGCCGGCAAGATCAGCAAGGGCATCGACTTGGGCCCTTGCCGCAACAAGTCGGTGCCAGCCCACCGCTTCGTCAATCAATTCGAACGGATCGCCGCCATTCTGGACAGCCTCATCAAGTGCTGTGATTGTGGCACCAAACAGCCGCATAAGTTGCCCCACCGACTGAATGCTGTCTTGATAGCGACGTTCGCGCCCACGTCGGGCACGCGTGAACATGCCGCCGATAAGCCGGTCAAACATCTGGACCGCCGCGTCGGCAAGTCTGGCCTCAAGGTCGATCACTGCGGCCGTCAACGTCGCCCGCCTGCGATTGACACTGTAATCCGACAGGAGGAATGCCGGTGCCACGCCGCCTTCGCGGAGAAACTGGGTAAAGCGGAATTCCGGAATGGCGCCCCCAACTGCCGGGTCGACACTTATGCCGCGAACATAGCGCAGGCGCTCAAGCAAGCCATTGATATTGGCCGCAGTCGGGGCTTCTTTGAAATTACGCAACCACGCCAGCGGCGTCATGCCGAAATCCGGGTTGTTGATTACGAGTTCGTCTAGCCGTGTCAGTTCAGCAGAGCTGAGGCCTTCGACGATTGCGGCTGCGGCAGCTTTGCGTGCGCGTGCCCGGCCAGCAAGACCGGCGCGTTCCAGCGTGTCGCCTGACGGAAGAATGAACCGCTCACCCTTCAGGCCAACCATTAGGGCGCGAACAATCGGTTCACCTCTGTCTGTATACTCGGCGGCCTGCGCGGCAAGATTCAGGGCAAGTGCCAGGTCGCCGCGTCGAAACGGGCGTATGCCAAGATAACGCGCCACGAGATCGGCATGATCGGTACGGGTTTGCGCGCGCTGACCATATGCAGAGAAGGAGGAAGGATCGACGAATAACTGTGCCGCGAGGTACTGAAGAATGACGTCGGGAAGCCCGATCTCGGGTTGCAGACCAAAGCCGGGATGTCGCATCAAAGCGATTTGTGCAGCCAGACCGAGGCGATTTGCTGGACCATAGCGGCGCCCAACCAATTCAACATCTTCCGCGGAAAGGGTATAATGCCCAATGATCGCGATTTCCTCGACAGGAGGATCGAACAGGCGCTGTCGCTCGTCTCCGGTCAGAAGTCGGCGCCGTGCCATTTTGCTCTCCCGCTGAGTCGAACGACAAAATTAACACCAAAGCGGCTCGCGCTGGAGGGTGTCTATTCGTTGTAGATTGATCCCCGAGCAATCACCCGGCGCAGCAAGACAGTTTGGCGACATCCTTATCAAACGTTTGGGCCGCCAGTTTGAGGCCTTCCACAGTGGTCAGGTAAGGAAATATCGTTGCACCCAATTCCAGGGTGGTCATGCCATGTTTGATCGCCAGCACCAGTGTCTGGATCGAATCCGCGCCTTCGGGTGCCATGATCTGGCCACCCAGCAAACGGTCGTTTGCCTTGTCGGCAACCAGTTTGATGAGACCCCGCGTATCGCGTGCTGCCAGTGCCCTTGGCACAGCGTCGAGCGGGAGCAGCGAAACCTTGATGTCCAGGCCTTGCGCCCGTGCTGTAGTTTCAGTGAGGCCTGCGCTGGCGACTTGCGGGTCAGTGAAAACGACGGATGGCATGGCGGAATTGTCGTAGCGGTATTGGTTGCCCGTCACCGCGTTGCGCGCGGCCAGTTTTGCGGCATAGGCGGCCATGTAGACGAACTGGTCCCGTCCCGTTACATCGCCCGCCGCGTAAATGCCTGAGACCGACGTTTCGAGGTGGTCATCGACGACGATTCCACCATTACGGGCAAGCACTATGCCGCGCTCCTCCAACCCAAGCCCGTCGCTATTGGGTCGCGTCCGGTGGCAATCAGCACCTGTTCCGCCGCGACGGTGTCGCGATGCCCCTCGCAGGTCAATTCGACCCCGCTCTGTGTTTGGGCGATACGCTGATAGCCGACACCTGCGCAAACCCGCACGCCCTCGGCTTCCAAATAGTTTTTTAGCGCGGCACTCACTTCCGGGTCCATTTCGGGAAGCAGGCGGCTTCGGCAGCAGATGGTGACATCAACGCCCAGACGCGAAAACATCTGTCCCAGTTCAACCCCAATCACCCCGCCACCGATCACCAGCAGCGATTTGGGCAGGCGATCCAGCGCTAGCGCCGATGTGCTGGTTAGGTAGGGCACGCTGTCCATCCCCGGAATCGGCGGCACGGCGGCGTGCGCACCCATCGCCAATATGACCTTGCCGACTTTTATCGGCACATCGTCAACGATCAGCGCACCGTCTGCGAAGCGTGCCTTGCCCTCGATATAGCTTACCCCGGAATAGGCGGGCAGAAGATCGACATATTTTTTCTGGCGCAGCGTGCTGACCAATTCATCCTTTGATGCCGCGAGCTGCGCCCAATCGCCTAGTTGAATGTTACCGCCAAGGCCGGGAAAGCGCGTGGCGGCTCGCCCACCGTGCACCGCCTCGGCGGCACGGATCAGCGTCTTGGACGGAACGCAGCCGACATTGACGCAGGTGCCGCCAATCGTGCCATGGCCGATCAGCGCGACTTTCGCCCCGAGTTCGGCGGCGGTGATCGCGGCGGAAAAACCCGCCGAGCCCGCACCGACGACGGCCACGTCATATCCATCCCGCCCAGGGCGGTTGCAACAATCGTTCATTGGATACAGCTTTCTTCAGGCGCGACGGGCGCCGTCATTCAGTTTTGAATAGCGCGCGCCGTATAACCCGCATTGGTCGACGCAGCGGCAATCGCAGCAGCATTCGCGCGGCGAGGATCATATGTTACGCGCGCGGTCTTGGCGGCGAAATCAACCGTCACCGCGCTGACACCTGCCACGCCTTCCATCGCCTTCTTCACGGTGATCGGGCAGGTGGCGCAGGTCATGTTTTCGATGGCAAAGGTGGCTTGCCTCTGAGCGGTTGCGGTGGCCGCAGGGCGATCCTGTGCTGAATTGTCAAGTGCTAGGGCGACCCCGCCACCGGCGGTTGCCAGCACGGCCAGCCCAATGAGTATAGTCTTCTTCATGGGTGTACCCTTTCAATAAAACCAAGGTGCCCACCAGTCGATGGTGAGCGCGAGGATGACGATGGCGAGACCCAGCCACAGCACCGCTTTGGTAGTGCGGGCCGATTGCGGACGAGCGCAATATGAGCCGTCCTCACAGGGTGGGTTCGGCTTGAAATAGACATGCCAGAAGCCGTAGCCGAGCAGAGCCAGCGTCACCGCCGCGACATAAGGCTTGTAAGGTTCGAGCGCGGTCAGGTTGGCGATCCACGCGCCGGATATGCCAAGCGTAACGAACAGGAGCGGCACGACGCAGCAGGCGGAGGCCAGCCCCGCGCCGATCAGCGCGCCCGTGGCGACCCAGTTCGCCCGCTTCGGCTCGTCGTTTTCAGTGAGGGCTGACTGTCCTGATTCAGGCGCTGAGGCCATGCCGCAAATCCTTTCTTCCGCCTTCGTGATTCGCAGTGTAGCCTCTGTAGTAGGTACAGACTCAAGAGGTTTTTCATGCAGCCACAATCTGGCATTTTACGCGCTCAGCTTGCCCGGAGGACCGGCTGCAATCTCGAAACCGTCCGCTATTACGAGAAGGTCGGATTGCTGCCAGCACCGGCGCGCAACGCCAATGGCTACCGGGTCTATTCGCCGGAACTGGTGCAAAGGTTGCAGTTCATCCTGCGCGCCCGCGATCTGAGCTTTGCGATGGATGAGATTCGGTCTTTGTTGTCGCTGACCGACGTTGGAGCGCAAACGTGCGCAGAGGTGATGGGGAGAACCCAAGCACACCTTGACGATGTCCGTCGCCGTATTGCCGATTTGCAGAAGATAGAGGCGGCGCTGGCGACAACATTAGACAAATGCACCGGCGACGACGTTGCCGAATGTCCTATTTTGGACGCACTTCAGTTTTCGTCCGTATAGGACAAGTGAGGCCGCTATTTTTGCGGGATTTGATCTTCTGTCGTCAATCTGGAGTATAGCCTAACCGGACGTCAGGGCGCTACCGCGGTTTCTGTCAGATTAGGGTACTAAACGGAATTTGTTGACGAATGTCGTTGCGTATCATAGATTTCAACCTGACATTTTGATGGAGAGAGTGCGCAGTGAAGGGGCAACGGATCGGCTATGTCCGGGTCAGCACGTTCGATCAGAATGTGGATCGCCAATTGGAAGGTCAGTCGCTCGATCGGACCTTCACCGACAAGGCATCGGGCAAGGACGTCAACCGCCCCCAGCTTGAGGCTCTGCTCACTTTCGCCCGCGAAGGCGATACCGTCGTCGTCCACAGCATGGATCGGTTGGCCCGCAATCTGGATGACCTGCGCAAGCTGGTCCAGGGCCTCACCAAGCGAGGTATCCGGATCGAGTTTGAGAAGGAAAGCCTGTCCTTCTCGGGGGAGGACTCCCCGATGGCCAATCTGATGCTCTCGGTCATGGGTGCGTTTGCTGAGTTCGAGCGCGCYCTGATCCGCGAACGGCAACGCGAAGGCATTGCGATCGCTCGGCAGCGCGGCGCTATCGGGGGCGGAAACGGTCGCTCTCGGATGAGATGATTGCCGATCTGCACCGCCGCGTTGCCGCCGGTGAACGCAAGGCGACCATMGCGCGCGACATGGGCATCAGCCGCGAAACCCTCTACCAGTACCTTCGCGCCGCTGCCTGACACCAATGTTCACATTATGTCCGGAAAATCGTTGTTCAGCGTACAAAGCTTGAGGTGACGCCGCCTTCGCCCCGGATCGGCGCTCGGGTCATCCGAACAGTTCGCTGTGCGAACCGATACGGGCCAGGACGAGTGCTTCTTCGGTCTTGCGG
>NZ_JEMV01000041.1 GCF_000588875.1 Sphingobium sp. Ant17 | reverse complement strand
TGGATGGGCCTGACACCAAAGGACCATTCTACCGGCGGCAAGGTTCGGCTTGGCATTATAACACGCGCCGGGGACGAACTGCTGCGAAGTGTGCTGGTGGCCGGTGCGACCGCGCTTCTACGGCATGTTCGAGCAGGAAAGGGCAACAATGCAAACGCCTGGCTACTTGAACTGCTCAAGCGCAAGCCGCCAAAGCTCGTTGCCGTGGCGGTTGCGAACAAGATTGCGCGCATTGCCTGGAAGCTCATGGTGACCGGCGAGCGCTACCGGGCAAACAGTATTCCGCTACGCGAGGTAGCGGCATAGAGCTTGGCGAAACAAGGGTGCTGATGTGCAAGAACCCGTGTTGAGCTAAGGCCTGAACTTGCAATAGAATGCGCAGATGGGATCGATCATTCCGGGCGTGAGACACTCCGTACGATGCAATGGCTACTCAATGCCGGAAACGTGTTTGGAACTCATGTGGCGGAAACCATCTTGGCCCGCGGTCATTTGCGGCTGCACCTTTGAGGCCGGACATATGAACGCAAGCGATCGGTCATAGTCTGTTAAATCTATTGTAAGGCGGAGGCCGTCCACATATGGCATCGTCCATTTACTCCGCAATTCCATGGACTTCGTATCCTGGAAGGACCGCAAAGGCCTGGCAACGGCGCTCAAGGAGATTTACCGCGCGCCCAGCGCTGATGCTGCACAGGTGGCACTCACCGAATTCGAGGCCGGTCCCTGGGGTCAGCGTTACCCGGCTATTGGCCAGAGCTGGCGTCGCGCCTGGGCTGAGGTCATTCCGTTCTTTGCGTTTCCTGACGACGTCCGCAGGATCATATATACGACAAACGCCATCGAGGCTTTGAACTCGAGCTGCGCAGAGCCGTCAGAGCAAGGGGGCATTTCCCCAGTGACGATGCCGCAACCAAGCTGCTCTATCTGATCTTGAACAGGTCGGAGAAAGAGTGGAAGAAGCCGCCTCGTGAATGGACGATGGCAAAGGCACAATTCGCCGTCATCTTCGGCGAACGTTTCATCAAGGCCATGGCGGCCTGATGATCAACCGCCCGGTCACACACGGAAATCCTGACAGTCCCAGGGGCTGCAATACCGCACGCTCGGCGTCTATGCGTGGGCCGTTGCGCCGGTTCTTGCGGCTGACGACTTCGTCGATGAAGTGCCGGTAACTCGCCAGATCATCGAAGTCTCGCGAACCACGCATCAGCAGCGCGTCCTTTATTGCTGCCTTCAAATGCCCTTGCGGGCTCTCGATCCCGCCATTCTCATGGGCAACGCCGCGGTTGTTGCGCGTCGGCGTCATGCCATAATGTTCGCACAGCGCGTCATATCGAAGCGTCAGATCTTGCCGGGCATCAGCGCCCAAGTTGCGAAACGCGGCCGACAGGCTATCGCTGCGATGCTCAACCGAGGCACCGCCGACGGCCCACAGGGCGTTTTGTAACCCTTCTGCAAGCGCGACATAGCTCTCGCCGCCCAGAATGACATGGACGTGTTCAAAGCCCGACCATATCAGCCGAAAATGGTAGAGGCGATGATCGAGCGCCACGCCGACGATCGTTACGTGCTCATCGTTCATCTCGGTGAAGTCCGACAGGCCAAGCCGTCCCGGCTCATGCACCTGCCGGAAGATCACTTCCTGCTCGGGACCATGGATCGCCCGCCATGTTCGGATCCGTCGCTCCAATGTGCGTCGAATGCGCCCATCAAGCTCAGGGTGACGGCGACATATCTCCTCGAAAATTGCCACTGAACGCAAACCAGGCGCAGCCTGGAGCATGGGGACCACATCCTCGTCGTCGAAGATCCCGGCTAACGGGTCCGGGCGTCGCCGCTCTCGCTGGACCTGCCTTTGCCCGCCGGTGCCGGCGCGAGACCGCAATCGAAGCGGCGTCGACTACATGGCTGGTGACCCAAACCGACTCTGAGCTCCCTCAGACCGCTATCCAACTCTCATCATGGAATCTTTTTGAAGTCCTCCATCGCATATTCGTTCTGGGCATGGTGACGTGGGCGTGCCGTCAATTTGACATAGCCCAGCTTTTTCAATTCTCGCCCTACGGTCGTTTCCGTCAGAGAAACCCCAAATTCGTCATGAAGCCACCGCGCCAGGTCGATCAGCCGCCAACGCACAACTCCATGGATCGCTGGTATCGGTCCACTTTCAACGACCTCCGCGAGCGCTTGGCGCTGGGTATCATTCAGCAAGGGCGGCTTGCCTGGGGCCTTGCCGTCAAGGAGACCCGCTGGACCTCGGGCGTTGAACCGCACCACCCAATCCCGCACGATCTGCAGGGTCACTCCGCCGATGCGCGCGGCATCGCTGCGGTTCGCGCCATCATAGATTTCCGCCAAAGCTAGCAGTCGGCGTCCCTGGTTCGCGCTCTTTGTCGTCCGCGCCAGTCGCCTCAAGCCCGCTGCATCAAAGTCGTCTCGCAATCCAATCGCTGCACCCATGACAATGCCCTCCAACCCGAAGACATAGATTCATAGTTTCGCCGCTTTGGGAATCCCCCACGTGAGTCAGCATCACGGACGGATGGTATTAGGCGACGTGTTCGAGCAGGATATGGAAAATCTGCCTTATGTGCAGACGGGCCTGAAGGCGTCGCTCAACGACAAGGTGCAGCTGGCCAACTATCAGGAAATCCAGATCCGCCAGTTCCAGAACACGATCATGAAATATATCAACGGCGATCTGTAACGCCGGATTGATTGGATGATGGGGCGTCGGCGTTGTGGCTCCGACGCCCCTTCTTTGTGCCTGAGGGCGGAGCGGCAGCCGAAAGAAAGGCCGGGGATTGCGCCCCGGCCTTTGGCTTTTCAGACTGTCGCAGGGATCAGAATTTGATACCCAGCGTCGCGCCATAGGTGCGCGGTTCGCGCGCCGTGCCGAAGGAGAACAGGCCTCCAACGGTGAAGCCATGAGTGGGACCACGATCATTGGCGAGGTTGCGGCCGAACAGCGTCAGGCGGGCTTCGGTGCTGCCCAGTTCGAACTTGGTGGTCACGCTGGCATCGACCAGTCCCTGCTTGTCCGTGCGCACGCGCGGGTCGTTGCCATTGACGATGATCGGGCCGTTGGTCAGGTCGCCCGAGATCGGACCGAGCGAGATCTGCTGATCATAAGCGCCGATATAGCGATAGCTCAGGTTCGCGATGACTTCGCCAAAGCTGGTGGGCATGGTGTAGTCGGCCGCGAGCGACGCGGTCATGTTCGGATTGTAGATGAGATTGTTGCGCGAATAGTCATAAGGCACGACCGCGCCCGATACGGGCGAAATGCCCCCGACGATGAAGTCCTTGAACTTGGAATCAAGCAGGCCCATCGAGCCGGTGATCGTCAGTTGCGACGTCGGACGCGCGGTGAAATCGAACTCCAGGCCCTTGATCTTGGCCGAACCGACGTTCGACGTGATCGTCTCGTTCCCGGTTGCGCAGGATGGGCAGCTCAATGTGTTGTTCTGGTGCAGATCCTTGTAGCTGGAGTAGAAGGCCGCGACGTTGAACTGCAACTTGCGGTCGAACAGGTCGAACTTGCCGCCGAGTTCGAAGCTGTCGACCACTTCGGGCTGATAGGCGATGCCGGCGCTCGCCGCCGTGCCGGCGCGCGGCGAGAAGCCGCCCGACCGGTAACCCTGCGACCAGCTACCATAGAGCATCACATCATCGTTCGGTCGGAAATCGACGCCGACCTTGGGCGTGAATTTCTTGAACGTGTCGGTGCCACGGCCGATTTCGATGCCGCCGAAACTATTGTCGAGCGACTTTTTGTCGCGGGTGAAGCGACCGCCGAAGGACAGGCGCCATTGGTCGGCAAAGGCCCAGTTGAAATCGCCGAAGACGGCGACGGACTTGGTCTTGCCGTTCACGACCTGCGGGTTGGTGTCGAAGATTTCAGGATCGATGGTCGGTGCGAAGCCGAAGACGCGACTATATTGGGTCAGGCGATATTCGGAGCTGAAATAGAAGAGGCCAACGACATAGTCGAAACTGTCGCTGAACTTGCCGGCGGCGCGCAGTTCCTGGCTCCACTGTTCATAATCCTGCAAGCGCCGGACATAATAGAGGTCGGTGGACGAACCGTCGAAATCCTGCGTCTGGTTCTCGCGCGAATCGCGCCAGCCGGTGACCGAGGTCAGTTTGACGTCGCCCGCGTCATAGTTCATTTCCAGCGTCGCTGCGGGCGCGGAATAGTTGGTTTCATTGGCTTGGCCGAACACGGTGTAAAGGTCGCCGCGGTTGTTCCGGTTGCATTCGACCGCTGGGATCAGGCCGCAAAAGGCTTCGCCGGTCTGGGTCAGGTTGGAGACGACCGGGTCGGATTTCTGGATCTGCTTTTCCAGCGTGAAGAGGGCATCGAACCCACTGTCCTTCGGCGCGAACAGGATCGAGCCGCCGAAATTCTCATTATTGCCAAAACCCCGGCGTTCGCCGGTCTGCCCCTGGCGATACCAGCCGTCGGTTTCGTTGTGGAAGTAGAAGAGTTTGGCGCCGATGCTGCCGTCGCTGGACAAGGGCGCGTTGACCACCGCGCGGGTCGCGAGCGTGTTGAACTTGCCGTAGGAGACTTCCATCTTGCCGCCGAACTCGCCGGTCGGGCGGGTGCGACGGATGTTGATGACGCCGCCGATCGTGTTGCGGCCGAATAGCGTGCCTTGCGGGCCGCGCAGCACTTCGATCTGCTCGATGTCGAAAAAGTCGAAGAATTGCCCGGTGCTGGTGCCGATGAAGACGCCGTCGACCACGACGCCGACGGTCGGCTCCTGCGATTTTTCGACGTCGGCATAGGTCAGGCCACGGATGGCGAGGTTCGCGGCGGCTGCGCCCGCATTCTGATTGGTGATCAGCAGGTTGGGAACGCCGCCCGTCAGGTCGCCGATATTCACCGCCGCCTTGTTTTCCAGCATGGCCGCATTGACGGCCGTGATCGCGACCGGCGTGTCCTGCAGGCTTTCCTCGCGGCGCCGGGCCGTGACGATGATGGCGTTGGGGTCGATCGCCTGGGCATCCGCCTGGGGCTGGGCGGTCTGGTCCTGGGCCATGGCGGGCATGGCCCATAATAGCGTGCTGCCAAGTGCCAGCATGACTGGACGGACCAAAGGCTTCCTTTGCATATACTCTCCCCTATTGTGCGTTCTTTACGGCGCGTGACGAAATGGCTGCTTGCTGCGGCTTCGTTTCACCGTGCGGAATGCGCTATTTCCTGTGTCTTGCTAACTGCGATTTTCGAGAGGTCAGGCGCGCACCTGAAATAAAGGAGAGGGGACAAGCCCGGCCTGACGCCCCATGGCATCAGGGAAGAGGCAGCGCAGGAGAGGATGAGGCCGTGAGCGAGGACCGGCAGGAGCGATTCGGAGGAACCGGTGCGGTGCGCGCGGGCCATGGGTTCGACGTCGCGGCGCTCGATGCATGGATGCACGCCCATGTCGCTGGCTATGCGGGGCCGCTGTCGGTGGAACAGTTTAAGGGCGGCCAGTCCAACCCCACCTATCGACTGCTGACGCCAACGCGCGCCTATGTGCTGCGCCGCAAGCCCCCCGGCGCGCTCTTGCCCGGTGCCCATGCGGTGGAGCGGGAATATCGGGTGCTGGCGGCGCTGGGGCAGGCGGGCTTCCCGGTCGCGCCTGTCCATGGGCTGTGCGAGGATGCGGGGGTCATCGGCACGCCCTTCTATGTCATGGACATGGTGGAGGGGCGCATCTTCTGGGATTCGACTCTGCCTGCGCTGACGTCGCAGGAGCGGCCCATCTATTTCGACGCGATGAACGCAGCGATCGCGCAGTTGCACGGGATCGACCCTGAGGCGATCGGCCTTGGCGATTATGGCAAGCCGGGCAGCTATTTCGCGCGGCAGATCGCGCGTTGGTCGCGGCAATATCGCGAGGATGAAGCGGCGGGGCGGAATGAGGATATGGACTGGCTGGCCGACTGGCTGCCGGGACAGATTTCCGCAGGCGATGAGACGACCATCGTCCATGGCGATTTCCGCGCCGACAATATGATCTGGCATCCCACGGAACCGCGCATCCTGGCGGTGCTGGATTGGGAATTGTCGACGCTGGGCCATCCGCTGGCGGACTTCACCTATCATCTGATGATGTACCACCTGCCGCCGCACATCATCGGCGGGTTCAAGGGTGCGGACTTGGTGGCGCTGAACATTCCGTCGCAGGCGGACTATGTCGCGGCCTATTGCGCGCGGACCGGGCGGGACGGGATCGACAATCTGCCCTTCTACCTTGCCTTCAACATGTTTCGGTTCGCGGCGATCATCCATGGCATCAAGGGGCGGATGGCGCGGGGCACGGCATCGTCGCCCGAAGCGCAGTCGCTGGTCGATACCCTGCCCGAACTGGCGGCGATCGGGCGGCGGACGGCCCAGGGACAAGGCCGTTGATGAACCGCCTGGCGATCCGGCAACTGGCCTATTTCGTGCCGGACGTGCGCGTTGCCGCATTGGCGCATCATCGGCTCCACGGGTCCGGCCCCTATTTCATTGCGGATCATATCCCGCTGCGGCGCTGCGTGCATCGCGGAGTGGAGCGGCCGCTCGACCATAGCTCCGCCTATGGTCAGTGGGGCGACCTGATGATCGAGTTCGTTCAGCAAAATGGGGAAGGGCCGTCCGCCTTTCGCGACATGTTTGCGCAGCCCGGTGCGCAGGGACTGCACCATGTCGCATTGTTCGTCGATGATGTGGATGCGGCGATCGGCGATTTCGCGGCGGCGGGCCATGATCTCGCTTGCCGGGCGGAGATGAACGACGGTTTTGTCTTCGCCTTTGTCGATACGGTCGCGGCGCAAGGGCATATGACCGAACTCTATGCGCCGGTGCCGCAACTGACCGGCTTTTACGCCATGGTGGCGCGGGCCGCGCAGGATTTCGACGGGACCGACCCGCTGCGCCCGATCCAGTTCAACTGATCCAAGAGGATAAGAGCCATGTTCAGTACGCCGCGCGCGCAGGAAATAGCCGATCGGGTCGAGGCATTCGTCCGTACCGTCGTCGCGCCATATGAAGGCGATCCGCGCTGCGGCTTTCACGGGCCGAGCGATGAACTGGTGATGGAATTGCGCGAGAAGGCGCGGGCGGCGGGCGTGCTGACACCGCATGTCCTGCCTGACGGATCGCACCTGACCCAGCGCGAGACAGCCACCGTGCTGATCAAGTCGGGCCTGTCGCCGCTGGGGCCGCTCGCCTGCAACACGATGGCCCCGGACGAGGGCAATATGTATCTGCTCGGCAAGGTCGGCACGGCCGAGCAGAAGGCGCATTTCCTTGCCCCCTTACTGGACGGGCGGGGGCGGTCCGCTTTCTTCATGACCGAGCCGGCGGCCGATGGCGGTGCGGGGTCGGACCCGTCGATGATGCAGACGACCTGCGTGCCCGATGGCAATCATTGGGTGATCAACGGGCGCAAGGCGTTCATCACCGGCGCGCAGGGGGCGATGGTCGGGATCGTCATGGCAAAGTCCGATGACGGGGCCTGCATGTTCCTGGTGGACCTGCCCGATCCGGCGATCCGCATCGAACGGGTGCTGGACACGATCGACAGTTCGATGCCCGGTGGCCATGCGATCGTGACGATCGACAATCTGCGCGTGCCCGCTGACCAGATGCTGGGGCAGAGCGGCGAGGGTTTCAAATATGCGCAGATCCGCCTGTCGCCTGCGCGGCTGTCGCACTGCATGCGCTGGTTGGGCGGGTGCATCCGCGCGCAGGAGATTGCGGCGGACTATGCCTGCCGCCGGATGGCGTTCGGCAAGCCGCTGGTCGATCATGAGGGCGTCGGCTTCATGCTGGCGGAAAATCTGATCGATATCCAACAAAGCGAATTGATGATCGATTGGTGCGCCAACGTGCTGGACGGCGGATCGCTCGGCACCGTCGAAAGCTCGATGGCGAAGGTGGCCGTGTCCGAGGCGCTGATGCGAATCGCCGACAAATGCGTGCAGGTGATGGGCGGCACGGGCGTCACCGGCGACACCATCGTCGAGCAGATCTTCCGCGAGGTCCGCGCCTTCCGCATCTATGACGGGCCGACCGAAGTCCATAAATGGAGCCTGGCCAAGAAGATCAAGCGCGACCATCGCGACAAGGCCTGAACCCACAGCGCAGAGGAGCAATCATGGCCGACCTGCCCGAACGGTTCGACTATATCATCATCGGTGCGGGATCGACCGGCTGCGTGCTGGCCGAGCAGCTGTCCGCTGATCCGCGCAACCGGGTGCTGCTGGTCGAGGCAGGCGGGCCGGACCGGTCGCCGCTGATCGCCATGCCCAAGGGGATTGCGAAGCTGGTGTCCAACCCGGCGCATATCTGGGCCTATCCGGTCGCCCAGCCGCGCCGCCCGGACGAACCGGCGCAGGAGATGTGGATCAGGGGCAAGGGGCTGGGCGGATCGTCGGCGATCAACGGCATGATCTGGAGCCGGGGCGAGCCGCAGGATTATGACGATTGGGAAGCGGCGGGCGCGACCGGGTGGAATGCCGGGTCGATGGTCTCGGCCTTTCGCGCCATCGAGGATCATGGGCTGGGCGGGAGCGCGCTGCGCGGCGAAGGCGGCCCGGTGCATGTGACGCCGCGCACCTATCGCTATCCGCTGGCCGAGCGGCTGATCGCGGCGGGCGAACAGATGGGTCTGCCGCGTACCGACGACCTCAACAGCGTGGTCGGCGGACGGGTTGGCTATTATTGCCACAATATCCGCAAAGGGCGGCGCGAGAGCGGGGCCAAGGTGTTTCTGCGTCCGGCGATGAAGCGCGGCAATTTCACGGTGATGACCGACACGCTGCTGCGCCATGTGCGGCTGTCCAATGGCCGGGCGGTCGGGGTCGAGTTGGTGAATGCGGAGTGCGGGCCGCTCAGCGTGGATTGCGATGGCGAGGTGATCGTCTGCGCCGGGACGATCGAAAGCCCGCAGATCCTGCAACGGTCGGGGATCGGCGATGGCGATGCGCTGGCCGCCAGCGGGATCGCGGTGCGGCATCATAATCCCCATGTCGGGCGGCACATGCTGGAGCATCTGTCCTACTCCATGCCGTTCCGCTTGCAGCGGAACAGCGGCATTCAGGGGCGCTATCAGGGGCTGGGGCTGATGGCGTCGGTGGCGCGCTATTATCTGCGGCGGGACGGGCCGATGGCGACGGGACCGTTCGAGGTGGGGGCGTTCCTGTCCACCGGGGTCACGGGGCCGCGCACCGACCTGCAGCTATACCTCAGCGGCTATATGTTTGCGCTGGGCGATGCGAATGATGCCGTGCCGCTCGGCAACATCGACAAGCGGCCCGGCCTGACCGTGTCGGGCAGCCTGCTGCGCCAGAGCAGCGAGGGGGAAGTGCAGGCGCGGGGGCGCGAGCCGGGGGACGGCGTGGCGATCACGCCCAACTGGCTGTACAGCGAAGCGGACAAGGGTTCGGCGATTGCGGCGATCCGGCTGATGCGCGCTTATGTGGGGCAGGCGGCGCTGGCGGGCGATGTCGGCGAGGAATTGATCCCCGGCGCGGCGGTGCAGGATGACGATGCGCTGCTGGAGAGTTTCCGGTCACTGTCGACCAGTGGATTGCATGGCGTGGGGACGTGCCGGATGGGCGCGGCGGGCGATGCGGTGGTCGATCCGGCGTTGAAGGTTCATGGGGTAGAGGGGCTGCGCGTTGCCGATTGTTCGGTGATGCCGCGTCTCATTAGCGGCAATACCAATGCGCCCGCCATGGCGCTGGGCTGGCGGGCGGCGCATATCATTTTGGGCAAGGCGTGACGATGGAGAAGGCGATGATGCGGCAATGGCAATTGGCGGACCGGCCGATCGGGCGCGCGCTGGCCGATGGCGACTTTCGCCTAGCCGACGTGCCAATGCCGGTGGCGGGCGAAGGCGAGATGCTGCTGGCGGTGCGCTGGCTGGGTTTCGAGCCCGCGCAAAAGGGGTGGATGGAGAATTTCGGTGGCTATGTCGCCCCCATCGAGCTGGGTGATGTGATGCGCGGCATGGGCGTCGCGGAGGTGGTCGAGAGCCGCGATGGCCGCTGGCCGGTCGGCACGATGGTTGCGGGCATGACCGGCTGGACCGAATATCTGGTGAGCGATGGCGAGGGCTTCGATATCTGCCATCCCGACCTGCCGCCCCATGCGATGCTGGGCGTGCTGGGGATACCGGGCCTGACCGCCTGGCACGGCTTTCACGCGATCGGCCGCCCGGTGGCGGGCGATGTCGTGGTGGTGTCCGGTGCGGCCGGGGCGACGGGATCGGTCGCGGGGCAATTGGCCAAGGTTGCGGGCTGCCATGTCATTGGCATTGCGGGCGGGGCGGAAAAATGCGCCTGGCTGACGCAGGAGGCCGGGTTCGATGCGGCGATCGACTATCGCGAGGGCAAGGTCGCGGCGCAGCTCAAGGCGCTGGCCCCCAAGGGGTGCGACATCGTCTATGACAATGTCGGCGGCGTGGTGCTGGACGCAATGCTCGCGCGGCTGGCGATCGGCGCGCGGGTGGTGCTGTGCGGCGGGATCAGCCGTTATGAACAGGGCGGCGAGATTGCCGGGCCGGGCAATTATTTCAACCTGATCCTGCGCCGGGCAAAGATGGAAGGGTTCATCATCCTGGACGAGCAGCCACGCTGGGGCGCGATGCGCGATCGACTGGCGGCGCTCGTGCTGGCGGGGCGGCTGCAATGGCAGGTCGATGAGCAGCAGGGGTTCGAAGCGGCCCCGGCGGCGCTGGCGCGGCTGTTCACGGGGGCGAACCGGGGGAAGCAGATCGTGAAGCTCTGAGCGAGGCCCGGCACCGAAATTCTATGATCCGGTGCCGGGTAATCCTCATGCCGCCGCGCGGCGTTCCTTCAACTCTTCATTCAGCATTTCGGCCAGCAGGAAGGCCAGCTCCAGGCTCTGCGCCGCGTTCAAGCGCGGGTCGCAATGGGTGTGGTAGCGGTCGGCGAGGCCTTCGTCGGTGATGGCGATGGCGCCGCCGGTGCATTCGGTCACATTCTGGCCGGTCATTTCCGCATGGATGCCGCCGCCGAAGCTGCCTTCCGCGCGGTGGACGGCGAAGAAGCCGCGCACTTCGGCCAGGATGCGGTCAAAGGGCCGCGTCTTATAGCCATTGGCGGCCTTGACGACATTGCCGTGCATCGGGTCGCACGACCAGATGACCGGATGGCCTTCACGCATCACGGCGCGGACCAGCTTGGGCAGGCCCGCCTCGATCTTGTCATGGCCATAGCGGGTGATGAGCGTGATCCGGCCAGCTTCGCGCGCGGGGTTCAGCGTGTCGAGCAGGCGCAGCAGCGCGTCCGGCTCCAGGCTGGGGCCGCATTTCAGGCCGATCGGATTGCCGATGCCGCGCAGATATTCGACATGGGCCGACCCTTCGAAGCGGGTGCGGTCGCCGATCCACAGCATATGCGCCGACGTGTCGTACCAGTCGCCGGTCAGGCTGTCCTGCCGCGTCAGCGCCTGTTCGAATGGCAGCAGTAGCGCTTCATGGCTGGTGTAGAAGCTGGTCCCGCCAAGCTGCGGCACGGTTTCCGCCGACAGGCCGCAGGCACGCATGAAGTCGAGCGCCTGGCCGATCTGGTCAGCCATTTGTTCGAACTTCGCGGCCCAGGGTGACCGGCCCATGAAATCGAGCATCCAGCCATGCACACGGTCGAGGCTGGCATAGCCGCCGGTCGAGAAGGCGCGCAGCAGGTTGAGCGTGGCCGCCGACTGGTTATAGGCCTGCACCATCCGCTGCGGGTCCGGCTCGCGGCCCTGCGCGGTGAAGGCGATGTCGTTGACATTGTCGCCGCGATAGCTGGGCAGTTCGACGCCATCTATGACTTCAGTGTCGGCCGAGCGCGGCTTGGCGAACTGACCCGCCATGCGGCCTACCTTCACCACCGGCAGCTTCGACGCGAAGGTCAGGACGACCGCCATCTGCAGCAGCACGCGGAACGTGTCGCGGATATTGTTCGGGTGGAATTCCGCGAAGCTTTCCGCGCAGTCGCCGCCCTGCAACAGGAAGGCGTCACCCGTCACCACCTTGGCGAGATCCGCCTTCAGATTGCGGGCTTCGCCTGCAAAGACGAGCGGCGGAAACTGGCCAAGCTGTGCCTCCACGGCGGCCAGAGCCTCCGCATTACGATAGGCGGGCATCTGGATGCCCTTGTGTGCGCGCCAGCTATCCGGCGTCCATTTCGCCGCCACGACGAGTCTCCTACATGAACCAAAAAAACAGGGGCCGCACCTACGCCGCTGCGACCTTCAAGGCAAGTTTATAGCAGTCGGATGGCCGCGCTGCGCAATGATCCTTTCGATCAGTGTGATCGATCGGCTATTTTTGGCAAGGATAGCGGTCGTTTAGCGCAACGCTGACCAGCACGGAGGCGGGGGTTCGCCGCTGGTCGGGCCAGCGTTCGAGATAGCCGACCACGGTGCGGCGCGCGTCGTCCGCGCTCATCCTGTCAGGCCAGCAGACCTGTCGCCCGCGCCCGATGAACAGATCCTTGCGGATGCCATCGACGACGCCGACGATGTAGGCGGTGCAGGCAAGGCCATATTCGGGCGCCTTGTTACGGCATTTGGCGAGCAGGCTGGTGCCGCTTTCGAACATGAATGCGCCGCCGCCGGGCTGGGCGGCCGGTGCGGGGGACGTGGCAAACAAAAGGAAGGGCAGGGCAAGGAAGGGCGCGCGCATGATGGCGGGGCATCCTGTGGATAAGGGGCGATGGGCGTGACCATGGCGCGGCCTTCCGGGCCTGTCCAGACGACCCGGCGCGGCTTAGCCACCATCCGGCTCAGCCAGGTTCTCGCTGCTCCTGGCGGCGGCATCCAGTCATGAGGTGGCAAGCGATGTCGTGGCGGCTGGGTCCGGGCTGGGGCAGCCAGGGCGGCACCCACTGGCCTGCCAGTCCAGCGCCGCAATACCAGGGCGAACTGGCGTCCGCGCTGGTCAATGGCGCGTTGAGGAACAGGCACACCAGCGTGCTGGCGACGGCTGCGCTAGACCGCATGGCTGAACCGCGTTTCGACGGGCTCCAGATAAGCATCGAAGCAGGCGGCGATGCTGCGCGCATAGGGGAGCGCGTCGGGGGTCAACCGCAGACGACCTGGGCGTTGTTCGACCAGTCCGCGTTGTTCGAAGGGGGCGAGGTCGGGTTGGGGATCGTCGGCGTCCAGATGCGCTTCGCCCTGGCACAGCAGGGCTTCGATAATGCGCCCGCGACGTTGGTCTTGCGCGGTGCGGACGAGGCCGCGCGCGGTGGCGAGCTGGCCGGCTTCTATCGCGGTGCGCCAGGGGCCGGCCTGTTTCGCATTCTGGACGATCAGGTCGGGGAATTGGCTGATGGCGCTGGCCCCCATGCCGATCAATATTTGCGCGGGATCATCGTTGAAGCCCTGGAAATTGCGGCGCAGGCGCCCCTGCGCGGCGGACAGCGCCATGCCGTCGCCGGGCAGGGCGAAATGGTCGAAGCCGATCGCGCGATAGCCCGCCTGCGTCAGCGCATCATGGCCCATGGCGGCCATCGCGAAGCGCTGCGCTACATCGGGGAGGTCGCTGGCGTCGATCCGGCGCTGACGCGGCAGCAGGCGCGGCATATGGGCATAGCCGAACAGGGCGATGCGCGCAGGCGCGAGGCGGATGGTGGCATCGATCGTGGCGGACAGATCGTCCATGCTCTGGCCGGGCAGGCCGTACATAAGGTCGAAGCCGGTGGCGACGCCTGCCTGGTCCAGTCGGGCCACCGCGCGCTCGACCATGTCGAGCGGCTGGATGCGGCCGATGCGCGTCTGGACATGCGGGCTGAAGGTCTGGACGCCCAGATTGACGCGATCGACCCCCATGGCGGCCATCGCATCAATCCAGTCCGCGTCCAGGCGGCGCGGGTCCAACTCGACCGAAAGCTCGGCATGATGGGCGTCGAAGCAGCGCAACAATTGCTGCATCAGCCGGATGAAATCGACGAGCGGCAGCGAATTGGGGCTGCCCCCGCCAAAGGCGATGCGCGTCACCCTGCCGCGTCCGTTCAGCCGGGCAGCGATCAGCGCGACTTCGCGCTCCAGCGCCTCGACATAGGCGGTCAGCCGTTGCGCCTTGTTGGCCGCGCCGGTGTTGCAGCCGCAATACCAGCAGATGTCGTGGCAATAGGGGATGTGGACATAGAGCGAGATCGGCGTGTCGGGGGCGAGCGCGTCCAGCCGCTGGCCCATCTCCGCCGCGCCGACGCAATCGGTGAACTGGGCAGCGGTGGGATAGCTGGTGTAGCGCGGCACCGGCCGGGCGAGCAGGTCAGGATGATAGGTCCACATGGGCTGGGTGATCGCAGCAAGTCGCTCGCACTGCATTGCGCCAGATCAAATTGCAGCTTGCGCACCGTCAATGCCGCGCCGTGCCGGATGCGGCAGAGCGCTCCCTACAAGAAAGGGAGATTTATCATGACCATCAAGACCATCCTGCTCGGCACGGCCTGCGCCGCCGCTGCCATGGCCGCCCCGGCGCAGGCCGCGCAGGGCGACGTGCTCGTCCGGCTGCGCGGCATCATGGTCGCGCCCAATGAAAAGAGCGGCAGCGTGCTGCCGGGCTTTCCGGGCGAAAAGGTGAAGGTGAACAACACCATCACACCGGAAATCGACATCACTTACATGGCGACCGAACATATCGGTTTCGAACTGATCGCCGCGACCAGCCGCCATACGGTGAGCGGCAAGACCGGGACCACCGGATCGCTGGGCAAGCTGGCGGCGACCAACGCGCTGCCACCGACGCTGACGGTGCAATATCATTTTGCGCCGGGCAGCAAGATCCGGCCCTATATCGGTGCGGGGGTGAACTATACGCTGTTCTTCAACAATGATGCGTCCAGCGCGTTGGAAGGCGCGGTCGGCAAGACGAAGGTGCATCTGTCCGACAGCGTCGGCTGGGCCGGGCAGGCGGGCGTCGATATCGACCTGAACGAGAAAATGTTCCTGAACTTCGACGTCAAATATATCGACATCGACACGAAGGCGCGGCTGACCACGGCGGCGGCAGGGGTGCAGCGGGTGAAGGTGAGCCTCGACCCGTGGGTGTTCGGCGTGGGTGTCGGGATGCGGTTTTAGGGCTGTCTGCCCTAGCATCCACCATCAAGCCCGTTCGGGCTGAGCCTGTCGAAGCCCTGCACTTTCTTTCAAGAAGGAAGGCCCCCTTCGACAGGCGCAGGGCGAACGGAGGAGAGTAGTTTATGGCTTCCGCTTCGCCGTGAAGGCGAAGGTCACCGTTACATTGGGGGCCAGACTGCCGCTGCTGTCGCCATTGCCAACGTCGAAGGCGGCGCGGGCGATGGTGGCGGTGCCGCTTACCTTGCGGGTCGGGCCGTCGCCGGACAGGGTGAAGCGGATGGTCTGGGGTTTGCTGACGCCCTTGAGGCTAAGCCTGCCGCTGGCGCGATAGGCGTTCGCCCCCGTTTGCTCCGCGCCCTTGGCGGTGAAGGTCGCGGTGGGGTGGCTGGCGACGGCGAAGAATTCGTCGCCCGGCAGCATTCCGTCCTGATAAGCGTCGCCGACGCTGGCGCTGGCCATGTCGATCGATACGCGGATGTCGGCGGTTTCGGGATGGTCGGGGTCCATGACGATCGCGGCGGTCCATTTGGCGAAGCTGCCGCTGATCGTCTGGCCATCATTGCCGACCGCAAAGCCGATGCGACCGCCGGGCTGCACGGTCCAGCCGGGGGGCGGGCCGACGGGTTCTTCTTCCTTCTCGGCAACCATTTCATTGGCGACGGCGCTATTGTCCGGTTCGGTGACATTGATGGCGGCCTCCGGGGCCGTTGCTTCCGGCTCTGGGGCGGCTGGTGCTGCTGCGGCCGTAACGGGTTCAGCCGCTGGCAGGATCACGCGCCCCAGTGCAAAGCCGAGCAGGATCAGCGCGGGCAGTCCGACCAGCAGCGCGGTCGAGCGGTTGGGGATCATCCGCCAGATGAGACCATCGCGCATCAGCAGATGATGGCGCAGCGCGCCCGCGACATGGAGCAGTATGAGCGCGATACCGAGCCAGGCGATCAGGCCATGGCCACCTTCGGCCAAGTCATGCGCGGACGCGGGCAGCGGCAAATGGGGCAGGGGGATGATCCCGAAAATCAGGGTCGGCACCTTGACCTTGGCGGTCGAGACGAGCGCCCAGCCGGTCAGCGGCGCGCCCAGCATGAAGGCATAGAGGCCGCCATGCACGGTCGAAGCCAAGGCGCCCTGCCAGCCGCCCTCCAGTTTTGCCGGGCGCGGCTTCCAATAGCGGATGCCGATCCGCAGCAGCGTGAGCGCGAGGATGGCGATGCCGACCGACTTGTGCAGTTGATAGAGCGCAAAGCCGCGCGCGCCCAGTTCCTCCAGCGCCCAGCCGACGCTGATCTGAAAGGCGAGCAGGGCGGCGATCGCCCAGTGCAGGATGATGGCGGCAAGGCTGTAGCGCGGCATGGGAACCCCCGGAACGATGAACCGGGGTGAAAGCTATGTCGCCTGCGCAATGAAGTCCATTGCGCGCCGCGAAACGCTGCGTTGCCTTATGGCTTGAGGTCGATCGCGGCCTTGTCCGCGTCGGGCAGCGTGGTGCCCATGATGGCGGCCAGCGTCGGTGCGATGGCGCGCATGTCGATCGTGCCCAGATTCTTGCCGCGCGGCACGCCCTTGCCCATCAGCAGGAAGCTCGCCTGCAGGTTGGCGGGGCCGGGGAAATAGCCGTGCATGCCCTTGACCGAACTGCGCGCGCGTACCGGCACGGTGGGGCCGCGATAAATGTCGGTGACGAAGCCGGGGGCGAGGTTGAGCATGAAGGTCGCTTGCGGATTGCCGCCGATCGCGGCGGTCTGCGCCTTGTCTGCCACCTGCGCGATGCCATTGGCAGGATTGGCGGCCAAGGTGTCGAGCAGCGTCTTCACCTGCGCCGTCAGTGCCGCATCGTCGGGCCGGGCCAGCATGATCGCGGCCGATCCGCCCGAAATCCAGGGCATGGCCAGCCAGGAGGCGACCTTGCCATCGGTGCCGACGGTGATCAGTCCGGCATCGATGAAGGGGCGATAGAGGTTGATGGCGGTATGCGTCGCTTCGAACCCATGGTCGCTGACGACCGCGACGACGGCGTCTGGATGCGCCTGCATTTCCGCCGCCACGAGATCGCCGACGATGGCGTCGATCTTTTCCAGCACGGCCTTGGCGGCCGGGCTGTCAGGGCCGCTCGCATGTTCCTCATGGTCGAGCGCGGCGAAATAGACGGTCAGGAATTGCGGCTTGTGCGCGGCGATGAGCGCGCTGGCGAATTGGCCTCGCAGTTGGTCGCCGCTCAGGCTTTCGTCGATGCCCATCGCATAGGGCTGGCCGACCTTCGCCGCCAGTTCGGCCGCCAGCCCCGGCGTCGCCAGCGCGTCGAGCAATTTGGCGTCGTCGCCATGGCCGGTGTGCCAGATTTGCGGCAGGTTCCAGGTCACGCCCTTGGGCGCGACGCTGACCGGCCAGTGGATATTGCCGGTGGAGAGGCCCGCCTTGGTCGCGGCCTCCCACAGGGTCGGCACCTTGATGTCGGGGGCGTACCAGTACCAGCCGCCCTGGTTGATCCCGGTGGGATCGAAACTGTTATTGGCGACGATGCCGTGTTTCGCGGGCGATACGCCGGTCATCAGCGTCGTGTGGCTGGGATAGGTCAGCGTCGGGGCGACCCCGGTGACGCCGGAGGCATGCGCGCCGTCGGTCAGGAAGCGGCGCAGATTGGGAATGGCAAGGCCGCGCTTCTGCGCTTCGATCAAGTCGCCAGGCCGTAGCCCGTCGATCGAGATCAGCAGCACCGGCTCCGCCAGCGCCGTGCCAGGAAGAAAGGCGGCAAGGGCGGTGGCGAGCAGAAGCGCGGCTTTGGTCATGGGTAAGGTGTCCTTCTTGAGCCCCTGGCTGAAGAGGAGCGGTGATCCATATTGGCCCCTCCCCATTGAGGGGGAGGTTGGGTGGGGGTGTACTGCCGCTTGCGCAGACGCTCGGCTTGGCCTCGCTCCCCCTCCCCTYKATCGGAGGCACGTGACTCCGATCAACCTCCCCGCCGGGGACGGGAGATAAGTCACAGCCTTCCCGCTTATATTACGTCAGAACCCAGCCTTCACCGTGGCGAAGAATTGCTGGGGCGCGCCGACCAGCAGCGTCTGGGCGTCGCCGCTATTGCCAAAGCCGCCCGAACCGATGGTGCCGACATAGCGTTTGTCGAACAGGTTGGTCGCGTTGAACTGCACTTCGACCTTGTCGGTGAAGCGGTAGCCGAGCGAGGCGTCGACGATCAGACGACCGGGGACCGAAGCATCGTTGGTGTAGCTGTAGTAGCGACGCGACATATAGTTGAGGCCGACGCGGAAGAAGCGCTTGTCGTCGTCATAGTTGAATTCGCCGCGCGCCATATGTTCGGGGCTGTCCACTACGGTCTTGCCCTCGATCGCCGCGACCACGTCGCCATTGCCGTTCACGACATCGTCGCGATAGGTGGCGTCGGTGTAGCTGTAGCTGGCATAGACGCCAAAGCCGCCGCCCAGTTTCAGGTCGCCCGCCGCTTCGACGCCGATGGCGCGGACGCCGCCGACATTCTGGAGCGCGGAGGGGTTGCCCTGGATCGCCGATCCGACCTGCACCGCCAGCAGGCGGTTGCGGAAGTGGACGAGATAGGCACCCAGCGTGCCGTTGAACATCGGCGTGTTGTAGCGCAGGCCGAGTTCATAGGTGTCCGATGCTTCGGGCTTCAGATCATCCTTGATGGCGTCGAAACCGACCTGGTTGGTCGAGAAGGGGCCGGTCGTGGTCGCGCTGGCAAAGGCGCGGGTGACTTGCGTGAAACCGCCAAAAACTTCCGCTTCTGGGCTGATTTCCAGCGCGAAGCCGGCATGGGGCTGGAACCAGTCTTCCGCTTCGATCTTGCCTTCGGGGAAAGTCGCCTGAACGATGGCTTCGGCTTCGTTCGTGACCTTGAAGCCCTTCCAGCCCAGGTTGATCGTCACCATGCCGAGGTCGATCTTGTCCTGGACATGATATTGGAAGGTGTCGGTGGTGAAGTCGAATTCCCACTGGGTAGCAAAGGGGTCCGTGGGATAGTCGCGGAAATAGCGACCGGGTTCCGTCCGGCTCGCAAAGGCGTAGAAGCGGCGGGCCTGGTTGAACTTATTATTCTCATACCATGCGCCGACGCTCAGATTCTGAACACCGATCGCGAAATCGACGCTGCCGAACGCGCCGATACGGTCCATGTCATATTCGGTCGTGCGCATCGACATGGGCACGCCATTGGGGCTGCGGACATAGGGTGTGCCCCACAGACCCATGCCGCTGTTGTTGTGGTAATAGCCCTTGAGCTTCAGATTGGCCTGCTCGCCGAGCGGGGTGGTGAAGCCGATCGCGCCCAGCCAATCCTTGCGCAGGCCCGCCGCGTCATAATAGGCATCGTCGGCGCTGGTGACGTTGCCGGGATAGACCTGGCCGCCGGCGGTCGGTGCGCCGCTATAGTCGAACAAGCCGTCGGGGAAGGGCGACCCGCCGCTGTTGCTGATGAGATCGACGTCGTTCAGACGGTCGGCATAGTCGATCGCGCGGGCATAGTCGGGATAGGCATTGTCCCAGTCCCAACCGAGGCGGTTGATCATGCCCATCGACATGTCCTGATAATCCTGTTCACGGCGATCGGAGTAGCTCAGCCAGCCGTCGATCTTGGCGTCGCCGATGGGGATAATGACCTTGGCATTGCCCATATGCTGGTCCTGAACGCCAGTGCCCTTATATTTGTCGGTCGAACCATAGCCGTAGGACACATAGCCGCGAATGCCGTCGGCGCTGCCAAGGTTGATCCGGCCGAAGGCACGCATCGTGTCGTTGCTGCCATAGGTGAGATTGCCCTGCGCGCCGAAGCTGTCAGCCGGGTCCATCGAGAAGGTTTCGACGGTGCCGCCAAGGTTGCCGGTCGCCTGCGTGCCAAGCGAACCCGCGCCCTGCGACACGCGCACGCTGCCGATATTTTCGCTGCTGATCGCGCGGGTGATGTGCAGGCCGTTATGGTTGCCATAGCTCATGTCGCCGAGCGGAATGCCGTCGAAGGTGAAGCCGAGCTGGTTCTGGTTGAAGCTGCGGATGGTGATGCGCTGCGACCATTCATAATTGCCGAACGGGTCGGCCGACTGGAAGTTGACGCTGGGCAGCTTTTCGATCGCCTTGAGCGGATTGGTGCCCGGCGTCAGCACGACGATGTCGCGGGCCTTGATTTCCTGCACCTGGCGCGTTTCACCACGGCCAAAGACGATGATCTCTTCCCCTTCCACGGCCGCCGCGGCGGCGGGGACGGCGAGCAAGGCCGTCTGGGCAAAGGCGGGTGTGCTGGCCAGCATGGTGGAGGCAAGCAGCAAGGCTGTGGCAGGACGCATGTGAATTTTCCCCCTTGGAAAAACCGGTAACCGGCTCGGCGGGGCCGTAAGCGCGCGGTGTTGCAGCGCGATGAGAGATGGTTGACGTATCGGAGACGAAACGATGACAGTTTTACGGTGATTTTCGCAATATGTGCAAAACCGCCAGTTTCATTGTGTCATAAAGGTCGCACTGCGCCCAATTTCGCCGGTGCGATTGCATCACGGGCCAGCCCGGCTATGGCATTGCCAGTGTAGTTTTAGAGGAACATCAGGACATGGCCAAACCCGAATCCTGGCGATTCACTCCAGAAGCCTATCGCTTCGTCACCAGCATCGACACGCGGTTCCAGGATCTCGACACGATGGGTCACATCAATAATGTGGCGATATCGGGCATATTCGAAACCGCGCGCATTCGCTTTCACCATCATCTGGGCCGCCATCCGCAGGAGCAGGGCGTCCGCTGGCTGGTCGCCGCGGTGCAGTTGAATTTCATCGAGGAATCGCATTTCCCCTATCCGTTCGAAGTCCATTGCGCGATCGGCCATATCGGCCGGACCAGCTGGACGATCAGTTCGGCGGGTTTTCAGAAGGGCGTGTGCGTCGCGACCTGCGACACCACGGTCGTCACCCATGGTGCGGAAGGGCGTCGCGAGATTGACGAAACGCTGCGCGAGGCGATGGAGCGCAATTTCCTGCGCCACCCGGAGTAAGGTTTACCGGAACCCCGCCATCCGTCGCGTCCATTGGAAGGCGATGACGCCGCCCTTGACCGGCTGGATCATCGCCACCGCCAGCAGGAACGCCAGCGTCGGCCAGATTGCCGCCTGCCACCCCAGCGGAATGGCGAAAGCGCTGTTCACTTCGATCATCAGCGGCACCAATATATGGCCGAGCAGCAGGATGACGATATAGGATGGAAAATCATCCGCCTGATGCAGATCCCAGCGCTGGCCGCAGTGGGCGCAGGCGGGGACGGGTTTGAGGAAGTGGGCGAACAGACGGCCCTCGCCGCAGGCCGGGCAGCGGCCTCGCACCGCCAACGCAAGCGCTGGTCCCAGCGGGCGCGCCGTGACGGCATCGGGTGCGGGATCGGGGAGAGGGTTGGTCATGGCCGCATGGGGTAGGGCGTTCGTTGCGCTGCTGCAAGGACACTGCACCTTGGATCGGCCTTTCGTCGCGCGCAAAGCCTGTTAAGACACGCCCATGCGTCTTCCTGGCCCGACCGAAATCTTTGCTCTGTTCGATGATGCCCGGCTGCGCGATCCCGCGCCCGCGCGCCTCTATCGCGATCCCGTGTCGGTCATCACCGCCCATCGGATGGAGGAGGTGCAGCCAGCGCTTGATCGCATCGCGGATGCACGCGAGGCGGGGCTGCATGTCGCGGGCTATATGACCTATGAAGCGGGGCTGGCGCTGGAGGAACGATTGGCGCCGATCGGCTGTCGGCACGATCAGCGGTCCGACGGCGCGCCGCTGCTTTGGTTCGGCCTGTTCGAAGGGGTGCGGCTGATCCCGCCGGGCACGCTGCCCGCGATGCTGCCCGACCCGACCGGCGCGCAGGTCGGCCCGTTGCGGCCGATGGTGGAGGCGGCGGACTATCGCGTCGCCTTCAACGCGGTGCAGGATTATATCCGCGCAGGGGATATCTATCAGGCCAACCTGACCTTCCCCTGCTATGTGCCGCTGACCGGCGATCCGATGGCGCTCTATGCCGCCGTCCGGCCGCGCGCGGCGGCGGGCTATGGCGGGGTGATCCGCACTGGCGACCATGCGCTGCTATCCTTTTCGCCCGAACTCTTCTTTACCCAGGTGCGCGGCCAACTGACCGCCCGGCCCATGAAGGGGACGGCAGTGCGCGATGCCGATCCGCAGCGGGATGCGGAACTGGCGCGCTGGCTTGCCACCGATCCCAAGCAGCGGGCGGAAAATCTGATGATCGTCGACTTGTTGCGCAACGACCTGTCGCGGGTCTCGCGCGCGGGCAGCGTGATCGTGCCGGACCTCTTCAAGGTGGAGAGTTTCCCTACCGTCCATCAGCTTGTGTCGACCGTGCGCGCGCGCATCCTGCCCGGCCTGTCCCCGGTCGATGTGCTGCGCATCCTTTTCCCGTGCGGGTCGATCACCGGCGCGCCCAAGGTGCGGGCGATGGAGATCATCGATGCGGTCGAACCCCACGGGCGCGGCGTCTATACCGGCACGATGGGCTGGATCGACCCGGAGGGCGATGCCGCCTTCAATGTCGCGATACGGACCCTGTGCGTCGAGGAAGGCAGCGGCGTCGGCCGCTTGGGCCTTGGTTCGGGCGTCGTCGCGGATTCGCAGGTCGATTCGGAATGGGCCGAATGCTTGGCCAAGGGGCGCTTTCTTGTCCCGGCCTGACCTCTCCGGCTTGACTTCATGGTCGGCAAAGGCTTGGAATAGCGGCAATGTCACTGGCTGATCGACGCTTCGACCTCATCGAAACCATGGCCTTCGATCCGCTCGAAGGGATAAGGTTGCTGGACCTGCATCTGACGCGGCTCAAGGCGAGCGCCGATGCATTCGGTTTCGCTTTCGATCGCCATGCCGTCCGCAACGAATTGCAGGCCGCGACCTTTCGCTTGCGCAACCGTGGCCGGGTGCGGCTGATGACGGCGCGCAGCGGCGCGGTGGCGATCGAGGTGCGCGACCATATCGGCTGGCCCCAGGCGATCGTCCCGGTCAAGGTCGTGCCGCGCCATGCGCCCGCAGATGACCTGCGACTGCTGCACAAGACCACCGACCGCAGCCTCTATCGCGACGCATTGAAGCGGGGCGGTACTTATGAGGTCGCGCTGATCGATGCGCAGGGCTATCTGACCGAAGGGTGTTTCTCTTCGCTGTTCGTGGAGCGGGGCGACAGGCTGGTGACGCCACCGCTGGCGCGCGGCCTGCTGCCGGGCATATTGCGCCAGAGCTTGATCGACATGGGCGAGGCGATCGAGGGTGACCTGCGCGTTTCCGATCTGGATCGCGGATTTTTCATCGGCAATGCCGCGCGCGGCATGGTCGCGGCGACGCTGGCACCATAGCCGCGCTTTCCTGCCGAATAGCCATTCCCTGCCATCTGGCCGGTTGCCCCATTGTCCGTTGCGCACTAAGGGACGCGGCATCCGCCTTATGGGCGGATGAGGGGATTTGAATATTTTTTGTCGCGATTCCCAGGATGGCGGGCTGTACCGATCGCTTGGACGTCGCTTTGAAGAAAGAACATTGCCATGAGCCAGACTTCTGCCGCCTTGGGTCGTATCCAGCCGTCCGCCACGCTCGCCATGAGCGCCCGTGTGAACGCGCTCAAAGCCGAAGGCGTGGACGTCATTGGCTTGTCGGCGGGCGAGCCGGATTTCGACACGCCCGATTTCGTCAAGGACGCGGGCATTGCCGCGATCCGCAACAACCAGACCCGCTATACCGACGTGGACGGCACCGCCGACGTCAAGGAAGCGGTGATGTTCAAGTTCAAGCGCGACAATGGGCTGGACTATAAGCGCAGCCAGATCAGCGTGAACTCCGGCGGCAAGCACACTTTGTTCAATGCGCTGCTGGCGACGGTGGACGCGGGCGATGAAGTCATCATCCCGGCACCCTATTGGGTCAGCTATCCCGACATCGTGAATTTCGCCGGCGGCACGCCCGTCTTCATCGAAGGGCCGGCGAGCCAGGGCTATAAGATCACCGCCGCCCAGCTGGACGCCGCGATCACCCCGCGCACCAAATGGGTGATGCTCAATTCGCCGTCCAACCCCAGCGGTGCGGCCTATTCGGCGGAGGAATTGAAGGCGCTGGCCGACGTGCTGCTGCGCCATCCCCATGTGCTGATCATGACCGACGATATGTATGAGCATGTCTGGTACGCATCGACGCCGTTCGCGACGATCGCGCAGGTCTGCCCGGAACTGTATGACCGCACCCTGACGGTCAATGGCTGCTCCAAGGCCTTCTCGATGACCGGTTGGCGCATCGGCTTTGCCGGTGGTCCCGAATGGATTATCAAGGCGATGGGCAAGCTGCAGTCGCAATCGACCAGCAACCCCTGTTCGATCAGCCAGGCTGCCGCCGTCGCCGCGCTGACCGGCCCGCAGGATTTCCTGGAAGAGCGCAACGCCGTGTTCAAGAAGCGCCGCGACATGGTGGTGGCGATGCTGAACGATGCGCCGGGCCTGGATTGCCCGACGCCCGAAGGTGCTTTCTACGTCTATCCCGACGCCAGCGGCGTGATCGGCAAGATGACACCCAAGGGCGTGCGGATCGACAATGACGAAGCGCTGATCGCCTATTTCCTGGACGAAGCGAAGGTCGCCGCCGTCCATGGTGCCGCCTTCGGCCTCTCGCCCGCCTTCCGCATCAGTTATGCGACGTCGGAAGATGTGCTGAAAAAGGCCTGCACCCGCATTCAAGAAGCCTGCGCCGCGCTCAAATAAGCGCGGCGTTCGACCCCTCCCGTGAACGGGAGGGGTAGGGGTAGGCGTGCTGCCGATGCGTCGCTTGCCCGTTCAACATGCAAAAATGGAAACGGTCCTTTTCGACCCGTGCCGTCTTGTAGATGGCGCGACGGGCTTTATATCCCCGTTGCACAAAGAAACTGATTGGGGTTGTTGCCGCTCGTCGTCTTTGCCGATGCCTTGGTCGAAAGCCGCTCCCCGGCTGCCGTCTATTCAGCAAGGGGCAAGACAAGCAGATGTAACCACACGGCTCACTCAGCCGAACCCCCATAATAAGGAAGGCGCAGACCATGTTGGCATTTTTGAAATCCGAATTGTTTCTGCGCTTCGCGGGCGGTTTTGCGATTGGTCTTGTCGGCATGGTCCTGCTGCAGCCCGATGAGCAGCCGATCCTGAGCACCTCTGCGATCGCGGCGACTGGTAGCACCAGTGCGGCGCTCTAATCGGCTCATCCTGACGATCGTGGCGGGCCTCGCGCTCGCAGCGCCCCTGCACGCCGAGCGCACGGTTTTGGCCCCTGTCGCGACGATCGATGCCGCGCCCACACGCGCACTGGAAACCGCTGTGTTTGCAGGTGGTTGCTATTGGGGCGTCGAGGGCGTCTTTTCCCATGTGAAGGGCGTGCAACTCGTCAAATCCGGCTTTACCGGTGGGCCCAAGAATCGCCGCGTCGATTATGATATGGTGAGCGGCGGGAATACCGGGTTCGCAGAAGCCGTCCGCGTTACCTACGACCCCAAGCAGGTCAGCTATGGCACCTTGTTGCGGGTCTTCTTCTCGGTCGTGGCCGACCCCACGACGCTGAACCAGCAGGGCCCGGATCGCGGCACCCAATATCGCAGCGCGCTTTATCCGTTGAATGCCGAGCAGGGCAAGGCGGCGGAGGCCTATCTCGCGCAACTGGGCAAAGCCGGGTTATGGCGCGACCCGATCGTGACAAAGGTGGAGCGGTTTGCGGGCTTTCAGGATGCCGACGCCTATCATCAGGACTTCATGCGCAAGAATCCGCGCCATCCTTATATACTGCGCTGGGACGCACCCAAGCTGGCGGCGTTCAAGACGATGTTTCCGACCTTGTATCGGGACAAACCGTCCGCATAAATGGGCGGCGCGGTTCGTCCCGACCATCCGCGCCTAGAAGTCCACCGTTGCCGACAGCCACAGCCGACGGCCTTCCTGATTGATGGCATAGGCTGACGTGAATATGTCGGTGCCGTCACTGTCATAGGACACATATTCGGCATAGTCGGTGTCGAGGATATTGTTGACGGTTGCCGCTAGGCGGAAGGCGGGCGTGATCTGATACGAGCCGCCGATATGAAACAGCTCATAGCCCCGGAAGTCGCCAACGCCCGCCCGGTCGTCAGCGTCGTTGCGGAAACGGCTCGACCGGATTTCGGCCCGCGCCCAGACACTGGCCTTGTCCCCCAGCTTCCAACGCAGATTGCCGTTCAGCATATGTTTGGGCATGCCGACGAGCGGTAGTCCTTCGTTCGGCCCGCTCAACTGCTCGCTGTCGGTATAGGTGTAATTGAGCACCAGCGAGACGGCGGGCGAGAAAGTGAATCGGGTTGCGACCTCTGCACCGCGCGTCCGGGCCTTGTCGATATTGATCGACTGGCTGAACTGCTCGATCGTCGGGAAATTGCCGACATCGACGCAACCTGGCCGATTGGGGGATGCGGCGAACTGGCAGTTGGGGACGAAGACGCCCGAGGTGATCCGGTCATTAAAGTCATTGTTGAACAGGGTGACATTGCCGCTGAAAAAGCCATGGCTGTCAAAATAGAGGCCAGCTTCGTAGCTGGTGCTGGTTTCGGGACTCAGGCCTGGCGTACCGAGCAAAGGTAGCGTGCCCTGCCTGCCGAACCCAATGATCCCCTCGGCAATCTGTTCGACGCGCGGCGTTTTGAAGCCGCGGCTGACGCCGCCTTTCAGCGTCACATTGTCATTGATGTTCCACACCGCATAGGCGCGCGGCGACCATTTGCTGCCAAAGGTCGAATGATCGTCATAGCGCGCGCCGCCGGTCAGGTTGAAGCCATCGACGATCGTCCAGGTCGCTTCGGCAAAGCCCGCCCATTGGGTGAAGGTGAAGGGTTCAGGCGCGACGCCCTCGATCATGCGGGCTTTCCAATATTGGCCGCCGACGGTGAAGGCGAGCGCGCCGACTTTGCCCGCAAAGCGCGAATCGATGATGTCGTTGCGCGCTTCGAGCGTGCGGGCGCTGCCCGGCGTCGCGCCCGGCGTGCCATTGGGGATGAGGCGACCGATGGTTTCCGTATCGTTGCGGGTCAGCGTGGTGTCGAGCTGGCCGAAACCCATCCGCCAGCTATGGGCGAGGACATAATTGCTGCGGTTGAACTGCTGTTCCGGGGCATAGCCACCCGACCCCAGCGTCCCCAGCCGCCCTTCGCTATTGTCATAGCTCTGCTCGTTGCGATCATATTCGATCCACAGGTCATGGTCGGCATGAGGGGTGAAGGTCAGGCGCCCACCATAGGTGTAGATGTCCGACCGCACCGGATTGCGGCCGAGTGTCAGCGCCGGATCGCCGGGGATGGGAATGTCCGATCCTTCGCGGTGGAAGACGCTGCCGCGCAGGGTCAGGCCGACCAGATTGTCGATCACCGGACCTTGGGCAAAGCCGTTGATCGACTGGATATTGCCGAAGCGGTCATCACCCTGGATGGTGCTTTCGGCGGTGGCAGTGCCGACCCAGCGGTCCCCGACCTTGCGCGTGATGATATTGACGACGCCACCCATCGCGTCCGAGCCGTAAAGGGTGGACATTGGCCCGCGCACGACCTCGATCTGCTCGATCGCGGAAAAGGGCGGCAGGAAGCTGGTGGAGGTTTCGCCGAAGCCATTGGGGGTGACGCCACCCGGCGCGTTCTGGCGGCGGCCGTCGATCAGGACCAGCGTATAGTCGCTGGGCATGCCGCGAATCGAGATATTGAGGCCGCCGGTCTTGCCCGCTTCGCCACCGACATCGACGCCCTGCACATCCTGCAAGGCTTCCGCCAGGCTGCCGAACCGCTTTTCCTGCAACTCCTCGCGGCCCAGCACGGTGATGCTGGCAGGGGCTTCGACGATATCCTGGGCGTAACCGGCGGCGGTAACGACGATCGCGTTCGATTGGTCTTCCGCCTCTTCGGGGGCCTGCGCCATCGCCGACCAGGGCGACAATCCGGCGACTAGCGCGAGCATGCTGACGCGCAGCCGGTTGGAACGTGACGACAGCATGGAACCCCGATTCATCAATAATCACCCCAGTTAATATTGCGAGTAAGTCGCAGTATATGAGGTGCCGATGGCGGGCGGTGGCTCGATCGTCAAGTAGGGGAGGGGCGTCACCCGAGTTGGGCAACACTTTGTTACAAATGGCGATCAGCCATGCATCATCAAAAAGGGCGGCACCTTGCGGCACCGCCCTCCACATCTCTCAAACCCTGAAGGGCGCGCTTATTTCGGCGCGAGGACCATCAGCATCTGGCGGCCTTCCATGCGGGGATAGGCTTCGACCTTGGCGGTTTCGGCGACATTTTCCGCCACCCGCTGGAGCAAGGCCATGCCGAGTTGCTGGTGGCTGAGTTCGCGACCGCGGAAGCGCAGGGTGATCTTCACCTTGTCGCCATCCTCGATGAAACCATGGACCTTCTTCATCTTCGTATCATAGTCATGATCGTCGATGTTCGGACGCATCTTGATCTCTTTGAGTTCCTGCGTCTTCTGGGTCTTGCGGGCGATATTCGCCTTTTTCTGGGCTTCGTATTTGAACTTGCCGATGTCCAGAAATTTGCAGACCGGTGGGTCCGCGGTCGGAGAGACTTCAACCAGGTCGAGGCCGACATCGGCTGCCTGTTCGATCGCTTCCTGCGTAAACATCACACCCAGATTCTCGCCTTCCCCGTCAATCACGCGGACTTTGGGGACCGTGATGAATTCATTGTAGCGAGGGCCGGATTTCGGCGGCGGCGCCAGTGGGCGGCGCATCATTGGGGGACGTATAGCAGTATCTCCTATGGTCGTTGCAAAAACGAGTGGCTCTTAGCGGCTTTTTGGCAAAGCCGAAAGGGGTCCGTGGTCCTGCGCAAGCGGAATCACGAACCCTGTGGCATTGCTGCCTCAATACATATCGGGCGAACGAGCTTCATTTGCAAGGCGCGAAATCACTTCGTCGAGCGAAAGGAAGCTCTGGCCGTCGCTGCCGAGCACGCGCAGCGCGACCTTGCCTTCCTCCGCCTCACGCCGGCCAACGACCAGCAGATTGGGGACTTTCGCCAAACTATGCTCGCGCACCTTGTAATTGATCTTCTCGTTGCGGCTGTCCAGTTCGGCGCGAATTCCCGCTGCCCGCAACTTGGCGACGACGTCTGCCGCATACTCATCCGCATCCGACACGATGGTTGCGACCACGGCCTGCACGGGCGCCAGCCAGAGCGGGAAACGACCGGCATAATGTTCGATCAGGATGCCGATGAAGCGTTCATAGCTGCCGAAGATCGCGCGGTGGAGCATGACGGGACGGTGCCGTGCGCCATCTTCGCCCACATAGCTGGCGTCGAGTCGTTCGGGCAGTACGCGGTCCGACTGGATCGTGCCGACCTGCCACGTGCGGCCGATCGCATCGGTCAGATGCCATTCCAGCTTGGGCGCATAGAAAGCGCCTTCGCCGGGCAGTTCTTCCCAGCCATAGTCGGGGGTGTTGAGGCCCGCCGCCGCCACCGCGTCGCGCAGTTCGTTTTCGGCCTTGTCCCACATCTCCTCGCTGCCGAACCGCTTTTCGGGGCGCAGCGCCAGTTTGATCGAGTAGGTGAAACCGAAATCCTTGTAGATGCGATCGGCCAGCGCGCAGAAGGCGCGGACTTCCTCGACGATCTGGTCCTCGCGGCAGAAGATATGCGCGTCGTCCTGCGTGAATTGCCGCACCCGCATCAGGCCGTGGAGCGCGCCATGCGGCTCGTTGCGATGGCAGCAGCCATTCTCATAAAGCCGCATCGGCAGGTCGCGATAGCTTTTGATCCCTTGGCGGAAGATCAACACATGCGCCGGGCAGTTCATGGGCTTGAGCGCCATCCAGTCGGCATCGTCCGACACTAGCGGGCCTTCATCCTCGACATTGGGCACTTCGTCGGGGATCACGAACATATTTTCGCGATATTTGCCCCAATGGCCCGAAATCTCCCACTGGCGCGCGTCCATCACCTGCGGCGTCTTGACCTCGCGATAGCCGGCATCGTCGATGGCGCGGCGCATATAGGCTTCGAGCTGACGCCAGATGAGATAGCCCTTGGGGTGCCAGAAGACGCTGCCATGCGCCTCCTGCTGGAGGTGGAACAGGTCCATCTCCGCGCCCAGCTTGCGATGGTCGCGCTTGGCCGCTTCTTCGAGGCGCGTGAGATGCTCGGCCAGTTGCTTTTTGTTCAGCCAGCCGGTGCCGGTGATGCGGCTGAGCATCGCATTCTTCTGGTCGCCGCGCCAATAGGCGCCCGATACGCGCGTCAGCTTGAATGCATCCGGGTTGAGACGCCCGGTGGACGCGAGATGCGGACCCCGGCACATGTCGTACCAGCCATCCCCCGAATGATAGACCGTTAGCGGCTCGTCGCCGGGCAATTCGGCGGCCCATTCCGCCTTGAACGTCTCGCCCGCAGCCTGCCATTGCGCGATCAGGGTTTCACGGTCGATCTCCTTGCGGATTAGCGGCTTGTCGGCGGCGATGATGCGGCGCATTTCCGCCTCGATCGCGGGCAAATCGTCGTCGGTGAAAGGGCCACGATCCGCGCTGGGCGCGAAGTCATAGTAGAAGCCGTCGTCGGTGGACGGGCCAAAGGTGATCTGGGTGCCGGGGAACAGGTGCTGGACCGCTTCGGCCAAAACATGGGCAAAGTCGTGCCGCGCCAGTTCCAGCGCATCGGCCTCATCCTTGGCCGTCACCAGCGCGAGCGCCGCGTCCTGTTCCAGCGGGCGCATGATGTCGCGCAATTCGCCATCGACCCGCGCCGCGATGGCCGCCTTGGCAAGGCCCGGCCCGATCGCTGCCGCAATATCCGCCGGGGTAGTGCCGGGCGCGACTTCACGCACGGAACCGTCGGGCAGAGTGATTTTGAGCATGGCGGACACGGGATTTCCTTGAAATACGGGCAATGTCGCGGCCCGAAAAGCCGCGCCTTCCCCATAAATGGGCGGTTCGGCCTGTCAAGGGAAGGGGGTGGGGAATGCGTGGGACAATCTGTCAATGAAACTTGACAGGCTGAGTGATACGCATGTAAAGGGTGCTTGTCAGTACCTGAAGGAGCGCCGACATGACCAAAACATCGCGTAACCCGGCCTATCGGCGCTATACCCGCCGGATGATCCCGATCAGCCTAGCCTATGTCGGTGCGGTCGGGTTGGCGTCCCGGCTGATCCCGGACAATGCGGCGGCGAATGGCGCAACCGTGGCGATCGCGTTGGTGCCAGGCCTCGCCGCCTTGGGCTGGATCTGGGCGATGGCGCGTCTGCTCGTGGAACTGGACGATGAATATTTGCGCATGCTGGAAGTGCGCAAATTCCTGATTGCGACGGGCTTTGCCCTGTCGATCACCAGCGTCTGGGGGGTGCTGGAGCTCTTTACCACTGTGCCCGCGTTGCCGGTCTTTTTCGTCTGGCCTTTATGGTGCGTGGGGCTGGCCCTGGGCCAGTTGGTCAATTGGCGGCAAACCGGTGTGGCGGGTTGTGCGTGAAGAACCGTCTGAAGCTGCTGCGGGCCGAGCGGGCGTGGAGCCAGGGCGACCTTGCCGCGCATCTTGGCATATCGCGCCAAAGCGTGAATGCGATAGAGACGGGCAAATATGATCCGTCGTTGCCGCTCGCTTTTCGGATTGCCGACTTGTTCGACGCGCGGATAGAGGATATTTTCCTGCGCGATGTGGAGGAGCAGGGGGCATGAAGAGGCAAGGCTATGGACTGGCGGCGGCGTTGCTCTGCTTGTGCGCTCTTGCAGGTGCCTTGCATTTTCGGCTGCTGCCCTTGACGGACGAAGTTTCCGGCTCCGGTCCCTCGGTGAGTGCGAGCATAGGCTCGACCGGCATCGAACGCTGGCGTTACCTGCCGATCCTTCGGTAACTTAGGCCAGTAACAGCCGCGCGTCGTCGTTGGTCGCTTGCAGGAAGGTGACCGGACCGCCGACTTCCACGTCCGGCGGCAAAGCCTCTGCCGTCATCCCGCACAGCGCCAATCCGCTCTGGCAGGCGCTGATCATGACGCCCAAGGCCTGCGCGTCGGCCAGCAGGGCGGCGAGGTTGGGCAATCCCGCTGCCCGATGGGCGTCATCCTGGGGCGCGACGATGGGTCGGCGGAGCAAGCCCACAGCATCCAGTTGCAGGAACAGGGCCGCCGCGCCACCCAGCGCGGCATGGGCGCTCACCACTATCAGCGCGGCGCGCAGCCGTTCGGCATCGGCCGTCGCGACGATGATCCTCAAGGGACGCATAGGTGCGCGGCGCAAGCGGGACAAGCCGGGTCCTTGGGCACGTCCAGCGTCCGGAAGCGCATGGAGAGCAGGTCGGCGATCAGCAAGCGTCCGGCCATGTCTGCGCCGAACGGCACCAGCGCGCGGATCACCTCCAGCGCGGCGAGGCTGCCCATCGCGCCGGTCAGGGCGCCGATGACGCCGGTTTCGGCGCAGTTGCGCTCCGGCGCATCCTGTGCCGCGCCGACCAGGCAGCGGTAGCAGGGCTTGTCCGCTTCCCAGCCGCGATAGGTGGCGATCTGCCCCTCGAACGGCCCGACCGCTGCGGACACCAGCGGAATGCGGAGCCGATGCGCGGCGTCTGCCACCGCCAGGCGGGTGGTGAAACTGTCGCTGCCGTCCAGCACGACATCGGCATCGCGTAGCATCAGCGCGGCATTGTCGGCATCGATGCGGGCGTTGATCGGGATCAGCTTGACGTCAGGGTTGAGCCGGGCGACCGCCGCCATCGCCGCCTCCGCCTTCGGCGCGCCGACATCGGCGGTGCCGAACAGGATTTGCCGTTGCAGGTTGGACAGGGCGACATCGTCATCGTCGATCACCCGGATCGTGCCGACGCCTGCCGCCGCCAGATAGAGGATAGCCGGGCTACCGATGCCACCCGCGCCGATCAGCGCGACATCGGCCGACAGCAGCCGAGCCTGGCCCGCGCCGCCAATTTCCTTGAGCACAATATGCCGGGCGTAGCGGTCGAGTTGGTCGTCGGTCAGCGTCACGGCGCGTCGGACCACAGGAAGCGCACCTGCGATCGCATCCAGCGTGGCTGCGCCGCGCCGGTCTTGGGGAAGGAACCGCGCAGCGAACCAAGAATGCGGCCGCTCACGAACTTTTCGACGCCAGGGCAGCGGGCGTTGATCGGGGCGATCTTCAACGGCTTGCCGTCGCCCGTCAGCAGGAACAGCATGTCGATTTCAAGCAGGCGCGATCCTTCATAGGGCACAGCGCCGCTACAATCCCCGCGCCGGTAGAGCTTGGCGACCTCCTCCGACCAGCGCGGCGAAATCTTGCGGCCCAGCCAGCCTTCGATCACCGGCACGCTCGCCAGATCGCTGGGCATGGGCGGCATGCCCGCACCCGCCACCGGGGTTGCGGCCAGCATCAGCGAAAGCAACATCGTCATTCTGTCACACTCCTGTCGAACCGAAGCCGCCCTGTCCGCGTGCGGTATCGTCCAGCCTATCGACTTCCACGAAGCTGGCAAGCTGCACGGGGGCAACCACCAACTGGGCGATGCGGTCGCCACGCTGGATCGGGAAGGGCGCGTCGCCAAGGTTGATGAGGATGATCTTCAACTCGCCGCGATAATCGGCATCGATCGTGCCGGGGGTGTTGGGCAGGCTGATGCCATGTTTGAGCGCCAGGCCCGACCGGGGGCGGACCTGCACCTCATAGCCTTGCGGAATCGCCATGGCGAAGCCGGTGGCGACCGCGTGCCGCCCGCCCGGCTGCAGGATCAGCTCTTCTGCCGACACCACATCCATACCTGCGGCCTGGGCGGTGGCATAAGCGGGGACGGGCAGTCCCTCGCCATGGGGCAGGCGCTTGAGCTGGATATCAATCGGCGTGAGGGGAGAGGGCATCAGCGACCTTTTCGATGAGTTTTTCGGCAACCAGGCTCTTGGGCATCACAGGCCAGGCGTCTATGCCAGACGCGGTGACGATCTGCACGCTATTGGCGTCGCCACCCATCACATCGCCCGACACATCGTTGGCGACGATCCAGTCCGCGCCTTTGCGCGCCAGCTTGGCTTGGGCATGGTCCGCGATCTTCTGCGTCTCGGCGGCGAAGCCGATGAGCAGGGTGGGACGTTGCGCGTGGCGGCCCAGTGTCGCGAGGATATCGGGATTCTCGACCAAAGCGAGCGGCGCGGGTTGGCCCGAGCCATCCTTTTTGAGCTTCTGGTCGGCCGCATCGGCGGTGCGCCAATCCGCGACGGCCGCGACCATGATCGCCGCGTCGGCGGGCAAGGCGCTCTCGACGGCGACCAGCATCTCGCGGGCGGTCTCTACGTCGATGCGCGTGACGCCCTGGGGCGTTGGCAGATGCACTGGCCCCGCCACCAACGTCACCCGCGCGCCAGCCTGCGCGGCAGCGGCGGCGATGGCGAAACCCTGTTTGCCCGACGATCGATTGGCGATGTAGCGGACCGGGTCGATCGGTTCATGGGTGGGACCGGCGGTGATGAGGACATGCTTGCCGCGCAAAGGTGCGTTCGTTTCCGACGAAGTCGAGAATTGCGGTGCATCCTCGGCGAAATCCGGCTGGTCAGCCAACGGATCGAAGCCCTTGGGCAGTGCAAGCAGTCGCTCAATCTCCGCAACGATCGCGTCGGGTTCCGGCAGCCGTCCGGTGCCATATTCGCCGCACGCCATCGCGCCATCGTCGGGCGTCATGATGTGGACGCCGTCGGCGTGGAGCCGCTCCAGATTGCGCTGGGTCGCGCGATGATGCCACATCCGCACATTCATGGCAGGCACGGCCAGCACCGGCTTGTCGGTCGCCAGCAGCAAAGTGGTGGCAAGGTCGTCGGCGATGCCGTTCGCCATCTTGGCCAGGATGTTCGCAGTCGCGGGCGCGACCACGACCAGATCGGCCTGACGGCTAAGCTGAATATGGCCGATCTCCTGTTCGTCCTTCAGGTTGAACAGGTCGGTAAAGACCGGATTTTCGGTCAGCGCGCCCAAAGACAGCGGCGTCACGAACTGCTGCGCGGATTGCGTTAAGACCGCGCGCACCGTCATCCCGCGTTTGCGCAGCAGGCGAACGAGTTCGAGCGACTTATAGGCCGCGATGCCGCCGGAGATGATGAGGAGGATGCGGGAGGTCATGATACCACAGCATATCTTTGGATGGCTTCTTGTCGCCTGACAAAAATGAAACGGCAGTCATAGTCACTATCAGGGGAAGGAAACCCCCAAGCGCGACTGCCGCTCTCAATAGCCCAAGCGATGGTCACATGGTGATGGGAGACAATGTCGTCCATCCGCCCGTCAATCAATGCGACGATTGCCTGATCGCAGCTACACGGAATGGAACGGAGATTGCCCACGATTTCCTTATAGTCCCTGTGCCAAGAACACACCTGCTACGCCAGCGGCCGCCGCAAACACCGCCACCACCGCATAGCGCCAGCCGCCGCCCACGCGGATCAGTTTGACTTCGGTCAGCGGGGGAGGGGGCGGGGCGCCGCCCTTTTCCGGGAAAGCGTCTTCGATCCGTCGGACAAGGCCCGGCAGTCGCTGGAGCGTGCGCCAATTTTCGATCAGCGTGTCGGCCGCCTTGGCTTCCGGGCCGAGTTCATCGCGCAGCCAGCCCTTCACATAGGGGCCACTTGTTTCCCACAGGTTGATGTCGGGGTCGAGAGAGGTCGCGACGCCCTCCACCATCACCATCGTCTTTTGCAGCAGCAGCAGATGCGGCTGCGTCTGCATGTCGAAGTCGCGGGTGATGGCGAACAGGCCATCGAGCATGCCGCCGACCGACAATTCGCGCACCGGCTTGCCGCGCATCGGTTCGCCCACCGCGCGCAGGGCGGTCGCGAACTCCGCCATATCGTGGTGCACGGGCACATATTGCGCCTCGAAATGGATTTCCGCGACGCGCTTATAGTTGCCGGTGATCAGGCCGTAGAGAATTTCCGCCAGCCACATCCGCGCGCGCCGGTCGATCCGCCCCATAATGCCGAAGTCGATCGCGACGATGTCGCCATTGGCCGTCACGAACAAATTGCCCTGATGCATGTCGGCGTGGAAGAAACCTTCCGCAATCGCCTGCCGCAGGAAGGCGTTGACCAGCCGCGCGGCGATGGCGGGCAAGTCATGCCCCGCCGCGATCAGCGCCTCGCGATCCGAAATCTTGATGCCGTCGATCCATTCCATCGTCATGACCTTGCCGGTCGTGCGATCCCAATCGATCGTGGGAATGCGATAGCCGGGCTGGGCTACCATCGTTTCGGCGAGTTCCGACGCGGAGGCGGCTTCGCGGCGCAGGTCGAGTTCGCGCGCGGTCCAGCGCTTCATATTGGCGATGACCAGGCGCGGGCGCAGCCGGGCGATTTCGCCGCCCAGTTGTTCGATATGGGCGGCCGCCCATTCATAGGTGGTGATGTCGCGGTTGAATTGTTCGGCGACGCCGGGGCGGATCACCTTGACCGCAACATCACGGCCATCGGTGGTCAGCGCGCGATGCACCTGCGCGATGGAGGCCGCACCGACCGGCACTTCGTCGAACCGGGCATAGATGGCTTCCAGAGGCTTGCCGAAGCTCGTCTCGATCTGCGCGCGGATGGTGTCGAAGGGGACGGGGGGGAGCGCGTCCTGCAGGCGCAGCAGATCTGCCGTGGCTTCTTCCCCGACGAGGTCGGGGCGAGTCGCAAGCGTCTGCCCCAGTTTGATCGCCGCCGGGCCGATCGACTGAAAGGCATCGGCATAGCGCGGCTGTTTGGGGACGCGGGCACCGAAGCGGGCAAGGCGCACGAGCCGCCGCACGGGTGCAGGGGTCAGCGGGTCGCGCTCTATGCCCGTCAGCGCGCCATGACGCGCCAGCGTGCGCCCCCATTTGAGGAGCCGCCAGATATGGGTGATGTGGGTGGTCATATTATCGGCTCCCCTCCTTCAGGGGAGGGGCGTGGGGGTGGGGGCTTTCG
>NZ_JEMV01000040.1 GCF_000588875.1 Sphingobium sp. Ant17 | reverse complement strand
TCACCCTATCGATAGGGGAATACCCCTCCGTCAGGGCTTCGCCCTGCCACCTCCCCTGCCAGGGGAGGATTTTCGTTTCTCTACTCCCCCTTGCACCAGGCAATACCCCGCCGCAGCAGGTCGTAGAATACCGGCAGATCCCAGGCGCAGCGGTCGATGGTGGGCCACCAGTCGAGGAAGGGCTGCATGTCATAATGGCTGCGACAATGGCCGAGCGTGTTGTAGAGGACCGCGCCTTCGCCCTGCGCCTTGATATACATCACCGGATGTCGGTCCTGCGCCCACTGATGCTCGTCGAAGCCGGTCGCTTCGCCCGCAAATTCAGTGTCGAGCAGGACGTGGAGATCGCCATGCCGCTCCATAAGATACAGCTCGTCGGTCGTTTCGAACGGTTCGATGCCGCGGGTCAGCGGGTGATCGGGGTCGGCGACATCGACCCGGTAGGGGGCGATCGGCGGGTGGGCGATGAACTGGCTGCCCAGTGTTTCCATCATCAGCGGCGCCCAGCGCGGGCTGCCATACAGGCCGTTGTCGAACAGGCGCAGCACCGAATTGGTGCCGTGCAGCGCATACCAGCGGCCACCATCGCGCACCCACTGGCGCAACGCTTCCTGCGCGGGCAGGGGCGGCACGACGTCGCAGGTGTAAGTGATGAGCATGTCGGCGGCGAGGATGGCGTCGAGATGACCATAATCCTCGAACACGCGGGTCCGCACGCGCGGGTCTTCCCCCAGCAGCTTCAACAGCTCCAGCCGGGCGAAGTCCATGTCGTGATAGAGGCCGCCGACGATCAGCACGCAATTGATGCGCGCGGGCTGTGTCTCGCTCATGCTATCGTCCCCGCTTAATATTGCACGCCCTTGGTGATGCCACCGTCGATCAGGATGTTGGCCCCGGTCATGTAGCGGCAGGCGGGCGAAGCGATAAAGGCGATCGCCTTGGCCAGTTCCTCGCCCGTGCCCATCCGGCCGAAGGGGATCTGCTGGAGGATGCCGTCATGGAAATCGGTCATATTCTTCTTGATATAGGCCCAGGGGCCATCGTCGGTGTAGATGGGGCCGGGCGAGATGCAATTGACGCGCAATCCCTGTGGCGCATGCTTCTGCGCCAGCGCGGCGCTGTAGTTGATGACCGCCGCTTTCAGCGCATTATAGGGCTGTGGCCCCATAAACTCCTCCAGCGCGCCGGTGGACGACATGGTGACGATGGACCCGGCATCGGACTGTTCGAGTGCGGGCAGCGCCGCGTGGATGCCGCGCACCAGCGGCAAGATGTCGCCGTTCAGCACCGTGGTCCAGGCTTCGGGCGTGTCCTCGCCCGGATTGACCGAGACGAAGGAAATGAAAATGTCGCAGCCGCCCAGTTCCTGCGCGGCACTGCTGACCCAATTGGGAAACGCTTCCGCATCGGTGACATCGACCGACGCGCCGATGCCGCGCACGCCGAGCGCTTGGACCTCGGCGACGACATTATCGACCTTGCCCTGGGTGCGGCCGCATAGCGCAACGTCGCAACCTTCGGCGGCCAGTACCTTGGCGACGGCCCGGCCGATGCTGGCGTTGGCGCCTGCGAGAATGGCTTTGCGCCCCTTCAGACCAATGTCCATGACGGCATCCTTTCCTGTTCACACGGTATTTACCCGCCTGTTTATCGGCAAAGGGGCGGCGCTGCACTGGCAAAAGCGTCAGGGGCGTTAGCGCCCCAGATATGACCCTTAGCGATTGTAAGAGGGGACGGTGCGGCTTTTGCCGTTATGCTGCGGCCCAAGAACGGAGGGTATATGGGGACGGATGCGATCAAAGTAGCGGACCATGTCAGGGCGCATGCCGCCGCGACGCCCGACGCCATCGCCCTGATTTTCGAAGGGCGCGAGACCGGCTATGCCGCGCTCGACGCACAGGCGAGCCGGGTGGCGAACGGCCTGATCGCGGCGGGCTATGGCGTGGGTGATCGGATCGCCTATCTCGGCAAGAATCGCGACGACTATTTCGGGCTGTGGCTGGGCGCGGTGAAGGCGGGGCTGGTGATGGTGCCGGTCAACTGGCGGCTCGCCCCGCCGGAGGTTGCCTATATCCTCGCCGACGCGCGGCCGCGACTGATCGTCGTGGAACCGGAGTTTCTCGACCGGGTGGCAGACAGCGCGGCGGCGATCCTGCTGGCCGATGCGGGCGAGGGGCATCCGCTCTTTGCCGACTGGCGCGACGCGCAGGACGCTGCCGATCCGCACCGCGATGTCGGCTATGACGAGGCGGTGCTGATGCTCTACACATCGGGCACCACCGGCAACCCCAAGGGCGCGATGCTGTCCAACCGCAGTCTGCTTGGCCTGCGCGCGTCGGTGCCGTCGGCTAAGCTGCCCGACTGGTATCGCTGGACGGCGCAGGATGTGTCGCTGATCGCGATGCCGATCTTCCATATCAGCGGGTCGGGCTGGGGGCTGTGGACCTTGCAGCATGGCGCGACCGGCGTGGTGGTGCGCGAGTTCGACCCGACGCGGGTGCTGGACCTGCTCGTCACCTTCCGCATTACCAAGATCATGCTGGTGCCGACCGCGCTGCGCATATTGTGCGATCATCCCCAGGCGGCCGACACGGATTTCAGCTTCCTCAAGACCATCTGCTATGGTGGCTCCGCGATCCCGCTCGACCTGTTGCGGCAGGCGATCGCGGTGATCGGCTGCGGTTTCGCGCAAATGTACGGGATGACCGAGACGGCGGGGACGATCATCGGCTTGCCGCCGCAAGATCATGACCCGCAGGGGAGCGAGCGGATGCGCGGCATCGGCGTGCCATTGCCCGGCGTGCGGGTGCGGATCGCGAACGAAGCGGGCGAAACGCTGCCGGTGGGCGAGATTGGCGAGATCATGGTGGCGTCGCAGGCGTGCATGATCGGCTATTTCGACCGGCCCGACGATACGGCGCAGGCGCTGGATGCCGAAGGCTGGTTGCGGACGGGCGACGCGGGCCGGATGGACGCCGATGGCTATCTGTATCTGGCCGACCGGATCAAGGACATGATCATTACCGGCGGCGAGAATGTCTATCCGGCCGAGGTCGAAAACGCGCTCTACAGCCATCCCGCCGTTGCTGATGTAGCGGTGATCGGTGTGCCGGACGCGAAATGGGGCGAGGCGGTCAAGGCGATCGTCGTACCGGTGGAGGGGGAAAGGCCCGATCCCGCCGCGCTCATCGCCTGGGCACGCGAGCGGATCGCGGCCTATAAAGCGCCCAAGACGGTGGAGTTCCGCAGCGACCTGCCGCGCAACCCATCGGGCAAGATATTGCGCCGCTTGCTGCGGGATGATTACCGTTAGAATGTGATGACTTCGGCTTGAAATCCCCAATCTCCGTTCGTTTCGAGCGAAGTCGAGAAACATTGCGCGGCGTTTCTCGACTTCGCTCGAAACGAACGGGTCAGGTTGAAGTCATCGCGCTAAACGATTTGCCGCTAAAACCTGCGATTTCCGGCAGGTTCCGGTTGGGCGGCCACCGCCTATCCTCTCACAAATCAGGATGAGGAGAGAGGTTTTGACCGCCAATTTTACCGGGCCGATCGAGGACCGGATCGCGATCCGCGAATTGCTGGAAACCTATGCCGATGCGGTCAATCGCGTCGATCAGGATCTGTGGGCATCGCTCTGGGTCGAGGACAGCCATTGGGATTTGTCGCATTATCCAGAACTGGGCATCGTGTCGGGCAAGGATGCCATCGTCGCGCTGTGGGCGGGCGCGATGCCGCATTATCCGCAGCTCAGCTTCCTCGTAAATCCGGGAATGATCCGGGTGGATGGCGATAGCGCGCAGGCTCGGGCCTATTTTTCCGAAGTCTATGCCGAGCCGGAGACGGGCAAGGATAAGCGCGCGCGCGCCTGCTACAATGACAAATTGGTGAAGCGGGACGGGCAATGGTTCTTTCAGAGCCGGTCCTTCACCATCATCCACCAGACCTGAGGAGGGCATTTCCGCCCGCTCGCTCTCCATGAGGGGGTGGGAATTGACCCGGCCGCTTGAGTGCGACCGGGTCTTTTTTTTTTTTTTCGTGCGACGGTAACTAAAAAATCCTCCCCTGTAAGGGGAGGAGGACCACGAAATGGTGGAGGGGCGCAGCCCTATCGAGAGGGTGGCACCCCTCCGTCAGGCTGCGCCCTGCCACCTCTCCTAATAGGGGAGGATTATCCCTCAATGCGCGGTCATGCCGCCGTCTATGACGAGTTCGGAGCCGGTCATGAAACTGGCGGCCGGCGCAGCGAGATAGACGATGCCGTCGGCGATTTCCTGCGGCGTGCCCATGCGGCCCAGGGCATGGCCCGCCGATACGGTGGCGCGCGCGGTTTCTTCGTCGGGGAAGGCACCGGTTTCGACATAGCGGGCATAGATGGTGTCCATCATATGCGTGTCGATGCCACCGGGATGGACCGAGTTCACGCGGATCGGCTGCTTGAGCGCGGCATATTCGAGCGCGGCGCATTTGGTGAACAGCCGCACCGCGCCCTTGGACGCGCAATAGGCCGACATGAAGGGCGCACCCGCCAGTCCCCCGACCGAGGACAGGTTGATGATCGACGATCCGCCGCGCCGATCCGCTCCGCTTTTGGCGAGCAGATCGGCCATGGCGCGGGTGCCAAGGAAAATCCCCTCAACATTGATCTGCATACAGTGGCGGAAGGTGGCGAGGCTGGTGTCGGCGATCGCGTCGGTGACCGAAATGCCCGCATTGTTCACCAATATGTCGAGCCGCCCATAAGTGGCATCAACATAGGCCGCCAGCGCGGCCCAGCCATCCTCGTCCGTGACATCGAGCGGGCGATAGTCGGCCGCGCCCGCGACGGTCGCCGTCTGTGCCATGTCGGTGGCGATCACGCGCGCGCCTGCGTCGGCGAGCGCCTGGACGGTGGCGCTGCCGATGCCGCCGCTGGCACCCGTCATCAGGGCGACCGTGCCGGTCAAATCGAAATTGCTCATAAACTATCCTTTGGTTTAGCGCGCGGTCCAGCCGCCATCGACCACGACTTCGCTGCCGGTCATGTAGCTGGCGTCGTCGCTGGCGAGGAAGGCGACGACCTTGCCGATCTCCATCGGCTGGGCGAGCCGCTTGACCGGCGTGGTTTCGGCCATCTGCGCGATAAGCTCCTGCGCGGTCACCGTGCCGTCGCGCTCCGCCCAGCGCTCCATGCCCTTGCGCAAAAGCGGCGTGTCGACGAAGCCGGGATGGACACTATTGACGCGGATCGGCACGCCCGCATCGGCAAATTCGAGCGCATTGGATTTGGTGAACAGCCGCACAGCGCCCTTGGACGCATTATAGGCCGATACTTCGCCCATGCCGACCAGGCCCATGATCGAGCTGATATTGACGATGCTGGAGCCATAGGGCGTGGTCGCGCCGGTGCGGGCGAGCATCGGCTGGAAGGTCTTGGTGCCTAAGAACACCGTGTCCATGTTGAGCGTCATCAGCCGCCGCCACGACGTCAGCTCAATATCCTGCACCTTGCCGGTCAGGTCCGCGCCGACATTGTTGACGAGGATGTCCAATCGGCCATGATCAGCCTCGATGGCGTCGCGCGCGGCCTGCCACGCCGCTTCCTCGGTCGCGTCGAGGCGCAGATAGCGGGCGTTCGGCATCGCCGCGAGAATGTCGATGACGGGTTGGCTGTCGGCCGCGTCCAGATCCGTGATGATCGTGATCGCGCCGTCGGCCGCCAGGCATTGCGCGATGGCATGGCCGATCCCCCTGAGCGCGCCCGATACCAGCGCGACTCGTCCATCCAGTCTTCCCGCCACAGCGATTCCTTTCCCGTTCCGCCCGTCACGCGGGCACGCTTTTTTAACCCGATGCTTGTCTACGCTGCGGGCGCGCGCTTCACCTGCCGTTTTTTGCAGGTTCGCTGCCTGGCCGATACGCGCATCTAGGGCTGACCGGTAGGCGCCGAGCGCGCCATGCCCGGATGCGATTTCAAAAATATAAGCAGGTGAGGGTGAAGCAATGACCAGGATTTTCGCGCAACGATCAGCCTATGCCGTAGCGACGAGCGCCATGGCACTGTCGATGGGCCTCGCCCAACCAGTGTTGGCGCAGGAAGCGGCACCGCAGGCCGCCGCGCAGGAAGGCGGGCTGACCGACATCGTCGTCACCGCCCGCAAGCGTGAGGAAAGTGTGCAGGATGTGCCCGTCGCTGTCACGGCGCTGTCGGCCGAACTGATCCAGCGGCAGGATCTGACCTCGATCGAAAAGATCGCCGCGCGCACGCCCAACCTCAATGTCGGCAGCGCCTCCAACGGGTCGGGTGCGCAATTGACGCTGCGCGGCATCGGCTCATCCTCCACCTCGATCGGCATCGAACAGTCGGTCGCGGTAGTGGTCGACGGGGTCTATTATGGCCAGGGCCGGATCATCAACGAAGGCTTTTTCGACCTGGGCGGCGTGGAAATCCTCAAAGGGCCGCAGGCCTTGTTCTTCGGCAAGAATGCAACGGCAGGCGTGATCTCGCTGACCACCGCCGATCCGACCGCGACGCCGGAGTTCAAGGCGCGCGCCGGTTATGAGTTCAAGGCGCAGCAGGCGCAGGTCGAGTTTGTCGGGTCCGGGCCGCTGACCGATACGCTGGGTGTGCGCGTCGCGGTACGCGCGTCGAAAATGTATGGCGGCTATTATCGCAACGTGTCGACGCCGATCCAATATCCGACGCTCGACATTGCGACCGGCGCGACGGGCTTTTCGGTCGCCAACCCCGCGCCGGAGGAACAGCCGGGCGAGAAGGAGTTGCTTGGCCGCGTGACGCTGAAATGGGAGCCGACCGACCGGCTGACCGCGACCATCAAGCATCCGGTTCCTATAATAAAACCAACAATAATAGCTGGAACTATGTCGCCTATAATTGCCCCAGCGGCGAGAGCCAGCTTACCGGCTATGCCTGCGCGCGCGATTTCGTAACGCACCAGAACAAGCTGCCGGCCGAGTTTGCGGCGCAGATCCCCTATGCCAAGGAAGATGGCAGCCTCTATAATCGCTATAAGAGCTGGGCCGTCACCGCGAACATCAATTATGAGCTGGACGATGTCACGCTGACATCGGTGACCAACTATAATTGGAACAACAACCGCTGGGCCTGCGCCTGCGATTTCCAGTCCAGCACGGCGGGCAACTGGGCGACCGAAAATTCGACCTTCGACGCTTTTTCGACCGAGTTCCGGGCGCTCACCAGCTTCGACGGCCCGGTCAACCTGATGGTCGGTGGCCTGTATCAAAAGACCAAACGGACCTTCGACCAATATATCGTGCTGGGTGGCCTGACCAACAGCGCCGCCGCGTCGGAAGATGAATATCTTGCCACGCGAAAGACCAGCTTCACCGATGGCGAGACGGTCGCCCTGTTCGGTCAGGCGACGTGGAAGATCGTGCCGACGCTCGAACTGGCAGTGGGTGCGCGCTATACCCATGAGACCAAGGACAGCTATTTCACCCAGCCCTATAATAATGCCGGTGTGGCCGCGATCTTCCGTGACCAGAACGACCCCGATGGCCTGGGCGTCATCACCGCCGATCAGACGTTCAACAACTGGTCGCCCGAAGCGTCGATCACCTGGAAGCCTGTGAATGGCATATTAGTCTATGGTGCCTACAAGACCGCCTATAAATCCGGTGGCTTTTCCAACGGCGGCATCAATTCCAAGCTGTCGGCCGATCCGGTCGCCGATCTGACCTTCGATCCGGAACGCGCGCGCGGTTTCGAAGGCGGGATCAAGACGACGCTGGCCGACAATCAACTTCGGTTGAACCTTGGCCTTTACAGCTATGCTTATAAGAATTTGCAGGTCGACTTCTTCAACTCGCCGATCTTCGCCTTCCAGACCTTGACCGCCGACGCACGGACCAAGGGCGTCGAGGTTGATTTCGAATATGCCCCTCGCGCCGTGGCGGGTCTCAATATCCATGGGTCGATCAACTATAGCCGGGCGCGCTATACCAGCTTCCCGCAGGCACCCTGCTATGCCGGGCAGAGCGTCGGCGAAGGCTGCAACATCGTACTGCCGGGCGGCGGCGTGCGGCAGGATCTGAGCGGTAAGCCGCTGTCGGTCGCGCCGGAATGGACCGGGACGATCGGTGCCTCCTATGACACACCGATGGGCAATGGGCTGATGCTCGGCTTGAATGCCGACGTGCGTTATAGCGGCGCCTATCTGCCGTCGGGCTTTGGCAACCCGGACTCGCGCCAGAGCAAATATGCGACGCTGGACGCGGGCATTCGCGTCGGGGCCGAGGATGACCGCTGGCAAGTGGCGCTGATCGGGAAGAACCTGACCAACCGCTTCTATGTGACGGGCGTGGTCGATGGTCCGTCGACTGGCGGCGCATCGGGCGGAGCCATCCCGGCCCATGCCGACCAGTTGGGCTTTGGCACGCTGCCGCGCACCGTCATGCTGCAACTCAGCACCAGGTTCTGATAGGTTGCGCCCCCCGGCCGATGGTCGGGGGCAGCCTTGTTTTGGGAGAGAGAAATGGACCCGCAACGCTATGCCGCCGTCAAGGCGATGGTCGAACAGATTTATGCGCTCACTGGCTCTGGCCAATGGGATGCGGCCGAAGCGATGATGACTGACGATTTCCGCATCGTCGAGGCCGACAGCCTGCCCTTTGGCGGGGAATATCTCGGCAAGTCCGCCTTGCGTGAACTCTATACCAAGGTGTTCAGCTTCTGGGACGATGCGGCGCTGGAGACAGGGGATGTCACGGTATCGGACGATCATGCGATCGTGATGGTGACGATCAAGGCGACGTCGCGCCATAATGGCGAGCGCCTAACCCTGCCGCTATGTGAAGTTTTCCACCTGCGCGGCGACAAATTTTGCGGCATCACCCCCTATTATTTCGACACGGCACTGATCGCGCGGGCGTCCGGCACGCTGATGGCCGATTGAAGGACAAGGAAACGACATGGCTGATCTAACGGGCAAGGTGGCGCTGGTCACAGGTGGCACGTCGGGCATCGGGCGGGCAACGGTGCAGCGGCTCGCGCGCGATGGCGCGCAGGTGATGTTCACCGGATCGAAGGAAGAGGCCGCGGCGACCTTGTGCGCGGAGACAGGCGCGCGCTTCGTCAAGGCGCGGGTGCAGGAGGAAGCGGACTGGGCGCAGGTGGCCGCGCTGATCTCCACCGAGTTCGGCCGACTGGATATCGTCTTCGCCAATGCCGGGACCGAAAGCCAGGACGGCAGCGTCGAAACGATCTCGATGGACGGGTGGAACGGTATCATCGGCGTAAACCAGACCGGGGTGATGCTGACCGCGCGCACCGCGCTTGGCCTGATGCGCGCCAATCCGGGCGGGCCATGTGGGTCGATCATCATCAATTCGTCGATGTCGGCGCATAAGGTGATGGGCAATTATATGGCCTATTCGGTGACTAAAGCCGCCGTGCTGGCGATGGCCAAGTCGATCGCCATCCATTGCGCCAGCGAAAAGCTGCCGATCCGTTGCAACGCCATATTGCCGGGCGTGGTGGAGACGGAAATGATCAGTGCGATCATCGCCAAGTCGCCATCGCCCGACGCCGCCCGCGCCGCTTATGAGGGCATGTCGCCGATGGGCCGCATGGGCCGGGTCGAGGAAATCGCCGCGCTGGTGGCGTTTTTGGGGTCGGACGAGGCGGCCTTCATCTCCGGCGGCGAATATGCGATCGACGGGGCGTCAACGGCGGGCATGACCGGGGTATAGGGTCAACCGGACTCGGCGGCCTGCGCGCGGATCGTATCGATCAGCCAGCGCAGGCCGGGGTCATTGCTGCGCGTGACATGATATTGCGCCATTTCCACCAAGGGCGGGATCGGCACCGGCGGCGGCACGATCGTGATGGCGAAGTTGCGCTGCATCAGATGTGCCAGCCGCCCCTGCATCAGGGTGAGCCAATCGGTTTCCTGTAACAGCCAGGGGAGCATGGCAAAGTTCGGCGTCGTCATCGCCACACGACGCTGGATACCGATCCGGTCGAGAAACGCGTCGCCGAAACTGGGCAGCCGTTCTTCGCCGATCGCTACCAGCACATGCTCATAGGCCAGCATCGTTTCGAGCGTGATGCCATCGACCAGGGCAGGGTGATCGGCCCGCCCCGCCAGCCAGTAGCGGTCCTCCAGCAGAAAATCCGACGGCAGTTCCGGCGTGAGATAAGCCTCCAGCGTGATCAGCAGGTCGATATTGCCGTTGTCGAGCAATTCGATCCGCCTCTGGCTGGGCAACAGCAGTTCGATCCGCACGCCCGGCGCGGTCGAGGCGAGACGGGTGATCATCGGGAAGAGGACGGCGGTGGCAATATAGTCCGACGTCATGACACGGAACGTGCGGCTGGACGTTGCCGGATCGAAATGGCGCGATGTCGCCACCACGCTTTCCATCGTTGCTAACGCCGCCTGCACCTGCGGGACCAGGGTTTCGGCGAACGGCGTTGGATACATGCGTTTGTTGTGCGCAATCAGCAGGTCGTCGCCGAAATAGGCGCGTAGGCGGGAAAGCGCGTTGCTCATGGCAGGCTGGCTCAAATTCACCCGCTCTGCCGCGCGCGATACGCTTCGATCGATCATGAGCGCGTCGAACGCCACCAGCAGATTAAGGTCCAGACCCTTGAAGCGCACATGCCTCTCCATTCACAATATGAATTGAATTGCATCAAAACAATCCTTTTATCAATCGTGGAATTCCGCCCTATAGGCTTGGCACGAGGTCGTCGGTGGACGAACCGACCCACAATATTTGGAGCAGGATCATTATGAGCCGCGTCACTGAAATTCGTTTTGTCGGCTATGCCGTCACCGATCTGGAAGCCGAACAGAGCTTCTACCGCGATGTCTGGGGGCTGAAGGATGTCGGCATGCAGGATGGCATGTTGCACTTCGCGGCCGAGGGGAATGACGAACATCATGTCGTTCGCCTGCGTGCCGCCGAGGACAAGCGCGTCGATGTCATCGCTCTGGCGGCCGACAGCCGCGCCGATGTCGATGCCCTGCATCAGAAGGTTACGGAGGCGGGATGCCAGATCATCTTCGCGCCGCGAGACCTTACCACGCTGGGCGGCGGCTACGGCTTCCGCTTCTTCTCGCCCGATGGCCTGCCGTATGAGATTTCGAGCGACGTCGCGCGCGGCACGGCACGGGAAATGCACCGCTGGGATGGCGTGCCGCAGAAGATCAGCCACATCGTTCTCCATTCGCCCGACCACAAGGCGATGGTGCAATTCTTCGTCGATGTGCTGGGCATGCGGGTCAGCGACTGGCTGGGCGATTTCATGTGCTTCCTGCGCTGCAACAGCGCACATCACCGCATCGCGCTTTTGCCCGGACCGGCCTGCCTCAACCATGTCGCCTATGACATGCTGACGGTGGACGACATGATGCGCGGCATCAGCCGCCTGCGCAAAAAGGGCACCGACATTTTGTGGGGTCCTGGGCGTCATACCGCCGGGAACAACACGTTCAGCTATTTCACGACGCCCAATGGCTTTGCGGTCGAATATACGTCGGAACTGGAAGAGGTGGATTTCGAGCATCATGTCGATCAGGTCCATGTGCCTGGACCGACCGTGATGGACCAGTGGGGCGTTGGCGTCGGCGGACCCCAGACCATGCCCCATCCAGAGGCCGACAAGGGCCTGTTTCAGCCAGTAGAGGTATAAGCCATGGCTTTGTTTGAATATTTCCCCAACTATATCTGGAACCTGTCGGTTTCGATCGCGCTGGAAAGCGGCGGCAAGATCGGCGAAATCGTCGATATGTGCCAGCCGATCCGTGACGCGGCGGCCTCCGGCGCGGATGCGGGCACGCCCCAATTCATGGCCCAATGGGTCGCGATGGCCGAGCGGCTGATTGGCTTGGCCGACGAAGATATCGCCGCCGGGCGCGCCTTTTCCGCGTCCGACAAGATGGAGCGCGCCTCGCTCTATCTGTTCGTGGCCGAGCGGATGCAGGGCCATGGCGCTCCGGGGCGCGAAGAAACCTACGCCAAGGCGCGCGACATCTTCGATCGCTCGACGGTGCTAGGTAAGATCAACCGCGAGCGGGTGGAGATCCCGCTGGCGCAAGGCACTATGCCCGCGCTCTACACCCGTGCGTCGGGGCCAGGGCCGCATCCGGTCGTCGTCTATTGCAATGGCCTCGATAGCTGCAAGGAACTGCTCTACTGGTCGAACCTACCCGAAGCACTGGCACGGCGGGGGATTTCGACCCTGAGCGTCGACCAGCCGGGCAGCGGTGAGGCGTTACGGTTGCAGCACCTGCCGGTCGATCCGCATAGCGAAAATTGGGCGAGCAAGGCGGTCGACTGGCTGGAAACCCAGGCCGACGCCGATCCCAAGCGCATCGGCATGACCGGCATTTCGCTGGGCGGCCATTTCGCGCCGCGCGCCGTCGCCTATGAACCGCGCTTCGCCAGCGGTGCCTGCTGGGGTGCCAATCATAATTGGGCCGAGGTGCAGCAGAAGCGGTTGAACCGCGAAGGCGAAAATCCAGTCCCCCATTATTGGGCGCATGTCATGTGGGCGTTCGGTGCCGAAACCATGGAGGACTTCCTGGAAAAGGCGAAGGATATGAACCTGAACGGCGGCCATATGGATGGCGTGAAGGTGCCTTTCCTGGTCACCCATGGCGCGAAAGACCGGCAGATCAGCGTCGATTATGCGCAGGATTGCTATGACCAGCTCATCAATTCGCCGCGTCGCGAACTCAAGCTGTTCACCGAGCGGGAAGGCGGAGTCGAGCATGTCGGTGCCGACAATATGAGCTATGGCTGCGACTATATCGCCGACTGGTTCGCCGACACGCTGAATGGCCACGCTGGCTAAGCGGCGGATCATCGCAACATGATAAATGCGACGGCGGGCCATGATCCCGCCGTCGCCGATTTTTTTTCGGGGGAGTGAGCAATGCGCCTGGCAACATTGAAGCGCGGTGGCCGTGACGGCACGTTGGTAGCGGTCAGCGACGATGGCGCGCGGGTCGCGCCGGTTGCGGGCTATGCCACGCTGCAGGCTGCGCTGGACGATTGGGATGCGGCGCAGGACGCGCTGAATGCGGCCGCGCAGGCGGCGGCGGCCGGTGAGGCGGTTTCCCCTGACGATTTCGCCGCGCCCCTGCCGCGCGCCTGGCAGTGGCTGGACGGATCGGCCTTCACCAATCATGCCAAATTGATGGAAACGGCGTTCAACATGCCGCCGATCGAAACCGACCTGCCACTCATGTATCAGGGGATGAGCCACCAGTTCATCGCGCCGACCGACGATGTGCCCTTCCCCAGCGAAGCGGACGGCATCGATTTCGAAGGCGAGTTCGGCGTCATCACCGATGACGTGCCGATGGGCTGTTCGCCCGCCGATGCGCTCGGCCATGTCCGGTTCCTTGTCCTGATCAACGACTGGTCGCTGCGCGCGATCGCGCCGGTTGAGATGAAGACCGGCTTTGGCTGGATACAGGCCAAGCCTGCCTGCAGCGTCGCGCCGTTCGCGGTGACGCCCGATGTGCTGGGCGATGCCTGGCGCGACGGCCGCGTCTGCCTGCCGCTGACGGTCGAGGTCGATGGGGAATGGTTCGGCCATCCCAACGGCGCGGCGATGGCCTATGGCTTCCACGAACTGATCGCCCACGCCGCCCGTTCGCGCTCGCTACCTGCCGGCACGATCATCGGATCGGGCACCGTATCCAATGCGGAGCATGAGACGGTCGGATCGACCTGCATGTCCGAACGTCGCGCGATCGAGATCATCGCGCATGGCGCCCCCAAAACGTCCTTCCTCCCCTTTGGCAGCCGCGTTGCGATGCGCGCAGGCGAGGGGGCGTCGCCGTTCGGCGTGATCGATCAGCGGGTGGTCGCCGGCTAACGCCCGGCGGTTGCGCCCTTACTTGGAAGCGTTTCGACGCTGGCCTCACCCGCGCATCACCCCTCTCCGGCGGTAGGAGTGATGTGGCGAAGCCGCGCGTCCATGCTGGTGATAGCACACGTCACTTGGCAGTATAGGCGAAGCTGTTGATCGCACGTGTTGAATATGTTCTGACCCAACCGAATATATCGAATATAGGTCCAATTTACGTAGTTTCCGACGGTAACTTGCACCATGTTTTGGTGCATTGCGGGTCGATGAAGATTTTTTCGCCGCGACCATGTTCTCGTAGATCCTATTTACTGAGACTAACGCGTGCGCTAAATTTTTTGTAAAACCGTCGATTGTGGTATCTTTGGCCCGTCCCGATATGCTGGCTTTCTAAATTCTTCCTGATCAATCGCGGCCTCGATATGTCCCAATACTGTCTCTTATATAGGGTTGATCATCGTGGGATTTTATCAAGACCATTTGGTCGTTGTACCTGATGACATAGATCTGGCTCGATCACCGCTTCGGGCCACGCTTGATGCCGATAGCTATGTTCTTGGTGCATTTAATCCGGGCATGACACGGCTCCCCAATGGCAATCTTCTGCTCATGGTTCGCATAGCCGAAGCGCTGTCAGTGCCGATTCATGATGGCATGGTCCGCGCTATACGCTGGGAAGCCGGGCGATACGTGCTGGATGCTTGGCCTCTCGATGCGGTCGATGTCTCCGATCCTCGGAAGTTCATGCTGAAGGGGCAAAATTGGCCCGTGATGGCGCTGACCTCCTTGTCATGGTTGCTGCCGATCGAAATGTCGCCCGATGGTCTGAACGTGATCGCCTATCATTATGACCACGCGATCTCGCCTGCGACCGACAGTCAATGCTACGGCATCGAAGACGCGCGCATCAGCCGGATCGAAGGCCGCTACTGGATGACCACCTGTACGGTCAGTCCCGAACGCCATGGGACAACGCTCTACAGTTCGCAAGATGGGCTTGCCTGGCATTGCGAAGGGCTGGTGCTCGATCATCAGAACAAGGACATGCTCTTATTCGAAGGACGGATAGGGGATAGGTTCTGGGCGCAGACCCGGCCGCTGGGCGACCTGTATTTTGCTTATCCTTCCAACAGCCGATGGCAGGCTGGGCCATCCATCAACCTTGCGACCTCGCCGGATGGACTGCACTGGAAACCGCATGATCGTCCTGGTATTCGGCCCCATGTGGATTGGCCTGCAACGGCGCGTATCGGTGGTGGCGCCCCTCCGATTTTAACGCATGAAGGTTGGCTCAGTCTTTGGCATGGCGTCGCCCCCAACGAAGGCGCAGGCCTGTATCGAACCTATTTCTCGATCTTGGATCGCGACGATCCGGCCTTGGTGGTGCGATCGGATCGATGTCCCGTGCTCGAACCGGCGCCCGCTCTGACGGCATCTTTGGCGCACCAGATGTATCTTCATGACATCGTGTTCACCACCGGCATCCTGGATGCAGGCGACCACTATATCATCGCGTCGGGGGAGGCGGACCTTGCCTGCCGGATAACGCATATCCCGCACAGCCGCTTCCATCGGTCTTGACTATACCGCTGGGCATGAGCGCTCCGATGCTCTCCCGCAACCAACATATGCCCCGCGCGTTAAGCTTACCGACCGATTATTCTCGCGCGCGGCGCGAAACGGGCCAGCAGGATAATAGCAGATGAAGCACAGTTCCTTGCACACGCTCGCCTCCGTTCCGGCGCCCCAACATATCGCCCTCATCGGCAATTCGATGCCCCGCCGCTGTGGCATTGCGACCTTCACCACCCATTGCCACGACGCGCTACGTGCCGCTTTTCCCGTCATGCGGATAGACAGCTATGCAATGGACGATGGGGCCGACGGCATCCTGTATCCCGATGCGGTTTATCCCATCGCGAGCAATGATCGCGCTGCCTATGCCGAAGCGGCAAGACGGATTGAGGATAGCGGGGCGCAGGCCATCTGGCTCCAGCATGAGTTCGGCATATTCGGTGGCGTGGCCGGGGACATGATCCTCCACCTCCTGGATCGCACACGGTTGCCGCTGATCCTGACGCTCCACACCATTTCGAAAGACGCCAGTTTGGCTGAGCGGCGGGTCATGACCGCGCTGTTGCAGCGGGCAAGCAAGATCATGGTGATGGCAGGGCAGGGGCGAACGATATTGATCGATGAATATGGGGTGGAGGATGCGCGCATTGCCGTCATTCCCCATGGTGTGCCCGATCGCGCCTATGTCGAACCCTCTGTGGTGAAGCCGCGCTTTGGATGGGAAAATCACCGGATCATCCTGACCTTCGGCCTGCTGGCACCCGACAAGGGCATTGATCATATGATCCGGGCCATGCCCGCCATCGTCGAAATGCATCCCGATGCGCTCTATGTCGTGCTGGGGGCGACCCACCCGAACCTCATCCGCGAACAGGGCGAAAGTCTCCGCGAGAGCCTGGCCGCGTTGGCCCACGAATTGGGTGTGGGGGAACAGGTGCGTTTCATCGACCGATATGTCGAACAGGAGGAACTGCTCGACTATCTCCAGGCTGCCGACATCTATGTCACACCTTATGTCAATCCGGCCCAGATCGTATCGGGCACCCTCAGCTATGCAATTGGCATGGGTAAGCCCGTTTTGGCGACACCCTACGTCCAGGCGCAGGAAATTCTCTCGGAAGGTCGCGGCGTTGTCGTTCCTTTCGAGGATGCCAGGGCTTTGTCCGATCAGATCATGGAGATGCTGGCAGATACCGCGCTTCTGGGCGGCTATGCCGCGCGCGCATACGACCATGGCCGCACGATGATCTGGAGCCAATTGGCGCGCAACGTGGGGGATCTGATGATTGCCGCCATTTCTGACCATGAAGATGGTCGAACTGCGCGCCGCAGCTATGCCATACGCAAACCCGATCCGACAGCGGTCCTGCGAATGAGTGATCCGACCGGCATATTCCAGCATGGCATCCTCACCATCCCTGATCGCAGACATGGCTATTGTATTGATGACAATGCGCGTGCGTTGATCCTGCTGGTCCAGCTCGATGCGCTGGACCGGTCGCTACGCGACATGTGGATGACGATCTATGCGAGTTTCGTCCAGCATGCCTGGAACCCGGATCGGGGGCGTTTTCGCAATTTTATGGGTTTCGACCGACGGTGGTGTGAGGACGAAGGTTCGGAAGATAGTTGCGGTCGCACCCTATGGGCCTTGGGCATAACCGTTCGCGATAGCGCGTCGGTCGCGCATCGCGAATGGGCGATGCAATTGTTCGATGAAGCGCTAGGCCCTTTGACATCGCTCACCTCACCGCGCGCCCAGGCCTTTGTGATCCTGGGTGCTGGCGCGATCCTGGACGCAAAGCCGGGCCATGACGCTGCGTTGGCCGTCCTGGCAAAATTCGCTGACCATATTGCCGGTTTGTTGGATGCGGCTCGACGTCCCGGTTGGACCTGGTTCGAAGATGTCCTGGCTTATGACAATGCACGCCTTCCGGAAGCCTTGCTGGTTGGCGGTCGGCATCTTGCACGGGCCGATTTGATCGACCAGGGTTTGATAACGCTCGAATGGTTGGCGGGTATCCAGAAAACCCCCGAAGGCTATTTCAGGGCAGTGGGATCGGAGAGTTTTGGTCGCGTTCAAAAACAGCCCTTGCCCTATGATCAGCAACCATTGGAGGCACAGGCAACCATAGATGCCGCCATCGCGGCCTGGACGTTGGAGCCCGATATCCGGTGGGTCCAACTGGCCGAGTCCGCCTATCGCTGGTTTCTTGGGCAAAATGATTTGGACATGCCGCTTGCCACGCCCGAGGGGGGCGGCTGCTACGACGGCTTGACGCCGCTTGGTCCCAACCGAAACCAGGGCGCGGAATCATTGATTGCCTTGCAACTGGCATCCTGTGCGATGATCAGGCTTTCCCACAGCGTCTCAAACATGGCACAACGAAAAGCGACGGAAGCATCGACGGCTCCCGCCTGATCTGTCCGCCGCACAGGATATTGATTTGCAGAAAATTGCCGCGCTGCCGCTGCGTTTAACGGCCGATGCAACCCGAGTTGTCGTAAGGCCATTTCATCTTGGCTGGCAGACGCAAGGGGGTGCGCCCAGCCGTACCCACAGGATCGTCGATGCCGTCTTGGCACTGACCGAGGCCGAGGTCATTGCGCAGCTTACGCACGTCCTCATCGGCTTCGAAGCCCGCCATTGGCAGACCAGGCGGGTATTCATGACCCGCTTTGCGGAAGTCTCCAAGCTACTTAAATTGGACGATCGGGGCATAAGCGACCCGCGGTGCCAATTGATAGGCGCCTATTTTTGTCATGAATATAGCTATGCCGCCGCCGCCCTGATGAACCCCAGCGTCGTGCCGCATCCCGACCAAAGTGGCATGGCGGCAGACTGTCAACGCATCATCATCTCGTTGAGAGCGGTTGGTGAAGGTCATATCAGTTCGATCGCCTTTCGAGAGGGGATCATCACCGAGAGCGGGGAAATGGCACTGGCATCCGAGCCACCCTTTGCAACGGCGGCAGATGCCAAGGGCGAGGAAGAGCGCGAGCAGTCCGGGCCGGTAACGATCTTTCGCCATCCAGACAGCACCCTGTCAGGCACAGTTATATTTCCGATCACGGCGGCGCAGGCCAATGGTCTGGAAGACCTTCGGCTCGTCCAGTTCACCCATGACGACGGTTCGGTCGAATGGTTGGGCACCTACACCGCCTATAGTGGCCGCCAGATACAGTCGGAGCTGATGCGGACCCGCGATTTCCGCAGCTTCGAGCTATGCCCGATGTCGGGCAGCGCAGCGCGCAACAAGGGAATGGCGCTTTTCCCCCGCAAGGTGAACGGCCGATACATGATGATCGGGCGACAGGATGGCGAAAATCTCTACCTGATTCAATCCGAAAGCCTGACCGACTGGGGCGAAGGGCAGAAAATCCTGATGCCGCGCTATCTTTGGGAACTCGTTCAGATCGGCAACTGCGGCGCGCCCATCGAACTTGACGAAGGCTGGCTATTGCTGACCCATGGCGTAGGGGCGATGCGCGAATATTCCATCGGTGCGGTCCTGCTGGATAAGCATGATCCGTCCAAGGTATTGCGCCGTTCGATCGAACCTATTCTGGCTGCCGGCGCGAATGAGCGCGAAGGCTATGTGCCCAACGTCGTCTATACCTGTGGCGCGACGCGTATCGGCAAAATGATCTTCATGCCCTATGGCGTGGCGGATAGTTCGGTCGCTTTCGCGTTCATCTCTATCGACGAAATGCTGTCGTTGATGAATTGACGGGCAAGTTTCTGTCCTACCCCGTCGGGTGTTTGTCACCCAAGCCTGGGTCAAAAGACGAATCCAGTCCGGGCAATCACCGTTGATTATGCCATCACCACGGACAGCGTTCCGCTTTTACGCAGGAATGCGGCAATGGGTGCTGTCGCAGCCGGCAAATCCCCGTCAACCCGAACGCCCGCATGCGTTGGAGCAAATGCATCGGATAGCGCATCGTTGCGGTTCAACGATCCGGCGTGAAAAACGCCTTGAAGCTCTTCGACCTTCAGGCCGTATAAATCGGCTAACGTCAAATGTGCCTGCCGTCCGCACAGGCTCGTGCAAGCAGCTGCCATGTCCACACTATGTCGGATGCGCTGTTCAAAATAGCGGATTTCATAGGCAATCACGTCCATCATCGGTTTCCTCAAAACGGCCGAACGGCGGCACATATCGTCCGGCACATGCTGCTTTGCGTGTAGCCGATGATGTGTCCTAGACAGGCTCTGCAGCAAAATCTGGCCTCGGAAAGCACGTAGGTGGATCTTGGCGGAATGCAGCCCACTCAGAGCCGGTGTCGGAATGACATGGTGGGAGGATCAAGTCTTATGTTCGAGCGCGGTCAATTGGCCCGCACGGCTTCACCCAGTCCGCCGATGAAGGCAATTCTCAGAACATCCGACAGGCTGCGGGATCCCAGCTTTTCCATCAGCTTGGCGCGGTGAACCTCCACCGTTCGCGTCGAGATGTGGAGGTCATAGGCGATCAGCTTGTTCGGGCGGCCAAGCACCATGCCGTCGAGGACATCCCGTTCGCGCGGCGTGAGCGCGCTCAGTCGGACGAGGGCGTCTGCGGCGGCCAGGTGGCTTCGCTCTCCACGGTTGGCATGGTCCAACGCCTCTTCGATCGCTTTCAACAGGGCCGATCGCTCAAAGGGCTTTTCCAGAAATTCGATCGCACCGGCTTTGACCGCGCGGACCGCCAAGGTGACATCGCCATGACCGGTCAGGATGATGACCGGCATGCCGATGCCCAGCTTGGCCAACCGCGCCTGAACTTCCATGCCGTCAATTTCGGGCATGCGCACGTCGAGGAGCACGCACCCGCGCGTTTCGCGATCCACCGCTTTCAGAAACGCCGTTCCCGAAACATAGGTTTCGACATGAAAGCCCGCTTTACGCAGCAGGAAGCCTACAGAATGGCGGATAGCCTCGTCATCGTCGACCACATGGATCGTGCGCATAGTCTCAGTCATCGTCGGATTCCTCGGCAAGAGGGACACAGAAATGGAAGGCCGTTCCACCCCCGTCGGCTGCTTCGGCCCATATCCGTCCGCCATGTGCCTCGACGATGGTACGGCAAATGGACAGGCCCAGTCCCATGCCGTCTTCCTTCGTCGTCGAAAATGCCTCGAACAGATGCTCGCGGATATGCGGCGCAATACCGATGCCCGTGTCCGCGACCGTCACTCTCACCCATCCTTCGCGGTCTGCCGCGGTAGCGATGGTAAGGGATTTCGCGACGACAGTGGCCATGGACTGGATCGCATTGCGGATGAGATTCACCAGAACCTGTTGTATCTGCACCCGATCGACCATCACGCGGTCAAGTCCGGCTGCGATCGTCATGGTCACATCGATGCCCGCTTCATGCGCGCCCAAAAGGCCAAGGCTGGTTGCCTCTTCGACCAGCAGATCGAGCCGTTCGATGCGAAAGCCGGTATCTGCGCCATCCACGAACGCGCGGAGGCGGCGAACGATGGTCCCGGCGCGCAAGGATTGCTGCGCCGCCAGTTCCATCGTCTCGGCTATGGCATCCAGCGCTGGCGTGCCGCTTTCGCCGATCATGGCGATGCCGGTTTCGAGATAATTGGTAATGGCCGTCAGCGGCTGGTTGATTTCATGCGCCAATGTGGAGGCCATGGTACCCATTGCACTGACGCGCGACACATGAACAAGTTCGGATTGCAGTTCCTGTAAGCGTCGCTCGGTCGCTTGCCGCTGGGTAAGGTCGCGGATGAAGCCTGTGAAGATCCGCTCGCCTGCGACTTCGGTTTCGCCAACGGCAAGCTCGATCGGAAAGATTTCGCCATTCTGCCGCAAGGCGGTGGCGGTTCGCATGCTGCCGATGATGCGGCGCACCCCGGTTTGCCGATAGGTTTGCAGATAGCCGTCATGGGTGCCGCGATCTTCCACCGGCATCAGCATCGCAACATTGCGGCCGACCACATCGGCTTGCCGATATCCGAACAAAATCTCGGCTGCCGCGCTGAACGACGAAATAACGCCCTGTTCGTTCATCACGATCATCGCGTCGGGCACGGACGCCAGGATCGATCGCAAATGATATTCGCGTCGTGTCACCGCCGCTTCGGCAGCCTTCTGGTCGGTGATGTCGCGCACGACCTTGCCGAACCCGCGGAGCAATCCGGTATCGTCGCGCAAGGCTGTGATGGTGACACTGGCTAGAAACTCGGAACCATCCTTGCGGATTCGCCAGCATTCCTCTTCGATCCGGCCGAGCACACTGGCGCGATCGAGATCCTGCTGCGGCTTGCCGCTTTTCACGTCGTCCGGCGGGTAGAATAAAGCAGCGCTACGGCCGACAATCTCCGGTTCGGTCCATCCCTTGATGCGCTCCGCACCCCGGTTCCAGATCGTGACGCGCCCTTCCTGATCCAACATGTAGATGGCGTAATTTGTCGCACCGTCGATAAGCAGGCCCAGTTCTTCGGCCATCACCGCATTTCTGCGGGCAGCAACCTCCGCACTCTCCGGCGCTGTGCGGGACGGGCCATTCGTCATGCGAGGGGAGCAGTCGCGTGCTCCGTTCTGTATTCGGGCACCACTTACCTCTCCTACGCTGTCATCGGTCAATGGCCGGTCGGGCCGTTTTCAGCTGCCATAAGCCAAGGCTGCCTGTGCTGCGATGACCAGCAATAATCCTCCGGTTCCTGCCAATAGCCTCAGATTGACAGCCGACATCGATTTCCAATGCAGCATGAACGCAGCGCGCATCATAATTATCCCTCGATAAAATTTAGTTGGTGGGCGTGATCGCGGCGCTTTCCTATTGTGGTTTGCCGTAGCGAAAAGGCAGCGGGCGCATCTGGCGATTGCGTCATCCCCGATGCGCGCCGCCTCTACGTGTTTCCCGACCCTGATGAGGCCGATGCCGTTCGGCTAAACGGTCCTTCACATCATTTTGCGCGATCAAACCGCGTCACGATAAGGACTTCCCCTTGACCGAACCCGTCGCCAGCCCAGAGCTCGGCACATCTGCCAATCACACCGACAGCCATTCCGCAGATTGCTGGAACATCGACATGGTCTCGCGGAGCGGCTTTGCCTTTCACGTCCGCGCCACCGCGCCTTCCGACGAACCGGCACTTGCTGCCTTCTTCGAGGATGTGGACAAAGAGGATCTACGCTTTCGCTTTCTCTCATCCATCCAGAAAGTCGGCCACAGCCAGCTACAGACGATGGTGTCGGTGGATCATGTCTCCAGTGAAAATTTCCTGGCGATCGAACCTGAGACGGGGCGCATCCTTGCCTCGGCCATGATGGCGGCGGACAAGGCCATGGAAACGGCCGAGGTCGCTATTGCCATACGCGCCGCGTTCAAGGGCAGGGGGATTAGCTGGCTGCTGCTCGATCATGTCGCCCGATTTGCTGCGTCCAAGGGGATCCGCACCCTGCAATCCATCGAGAGCAGGGACAATCACCAGGCCATCGAACTGGAGCGAGACATGGGCTGGATCGCCATGCCCTGTCCCGGTGATCCGACGCTGATCATGCTTCAGACAGATCTTCAACCGCGCAACAGCGCGACCTTGGTGGAGCAGAGCATATGACCAACACCATTCTCGTCCCGGATCATCTCGCCCTCGCCAATGAGCGGGCCGCCGAACCCATCGTCCACCACGAGCCGAGCGGCTTTTCGGATCGATTTGCGCTTGGCTTTACCAAATTGCTGCGCTTTAGCGCTGATACTTTCTTTGCCAAACGCTATGGCCATCGCGCGATCGTGCTGGAAACGGTCGCCGCAGTGCCGGGCATGGTCGGCGCGATGTTCACCCATCTCAGCTGCCTGCGCCGGATGCGCGATGATGAGGGCTGGATCCGCACGCTCATGGAAGAGGCGGAAAATGAGCGCATGCATCTGATGACCTTCATCGAGATCGCAAAACCAACCTGGTTCGAACGCATGGTCATATTGGGTGTGCAGGGCGTATTTCTGGTCGGATTTTCGGTTCTATACCTTCTCTCACGACGAACCGCGCACCGCGTCGTCGGATATTTCGAAGAGGAGGCGGTGACCAGCTACACCCTCTATTTGCAGGAGATCGATGAAGGACGCTCGCCCAACGTGGCCGCTCCGGCCATCGCACGCCATTATTGGCAGCTGCCCGCCGACGCCACCTTGCGCGATGTCGTGCTGGTTGTCCGCGACGATGAAGCCCATCATCGTGACGTCAATCATGGCTTTGCCAGCACGCTTGGCGGACGCCCGCCTGCTGATCGCCCGATCGCGCCCTATCCTCTGCACGATAGCGAACTGCGGCCGGTAGGCTGAGGTTTGGCGTCCAAAGACATCGACCCGTTTTCACGAAGGAATTTTCTATGTCGCATATGATGAAGGCCGCTGTCGTGGACATGTTCGGCAAGCCTTTGACGCTTCGTGAATGGGAAATTCCAACGGTCGGACCAGGCCAGATTCTGGTTAAGACAGAAGCATGCGGCGTATGTCATACCGATCTTCACGCCGCGCGGGGCGACTGGCCGGTAAAGCCGACCCCGCCTTTCATTCCAGGGCATGAGGGCATCGGCATCATTGTCGAGGTCGGTGCGGGCGTTACGATCGTCAAGCAGGGCGATCGGGTCGGCGTACCCTGGATGTATTCTGCCTGCGGGCATTGCGAATATTGCCTTTCGGCTGGGAGACCGTGTGTCCCGACATGCAGTTTAGCGGCTACACCCAAAATGGCGGGTTCGCCGAATATATCCTCGCCGATCCGAACTATGTCGCGATCATTCCCGATGGCCTGTCGGCGGTCGAGGCAGCACCGATCATCTGCGCTGGTATCACCACCTACAAGGGATTGAAGGAAACCGGCGCGCGCCCTGGAGAATGGGTGGCCATATCAGGCGTCGGCGGATTAGGGCATCTGGCCGTGCAATATGCCAAGGCGATGGGATTACGGGTCTGCGCGATCGATGTCGATGACGGCAAATTGGCGCACGCCCGGGCGCTCGGTGCCGAAGTGCTGATCAACGCGCGCAACGGCGATCCCATCCTCGACCTGAAAGAGGCGACAGGCGGCGGTGCCCACGGCGTCCTGATCACCGCGCCGTCCCTCGCCGCGTTCAACCAGGGGGTCGCGATGACGCGACGGCACGGCACCTGCGTGCTGGTCGGCCTGCCGCCTGGCGACTTCCCGCTTCCGCTTTTCGACGTGGTCGCCAATTGCATCACGGTGCGCGGCTCGTTTGTTGGCACGCGCAAGGATATGGCCGAAGCGCTCGATTTTGCGGCGCAGGGCAAGGTCAAGGCCGATATCGAACTGCAACCGCTGTCGGCGATCAACGACGTGTTCGACCGCCTCGAACATGGCCAGGTCCCTTCACGCGTCGTCATTGATTTTGCCGACGGGACATAAGCGATCCCGTCGACCTACTTGGGTGCCTCCCGCAGAAACTCGACATAGAAGGATACAGGTCCCATCGGCAGGACATTGTGGAGAATTGTCGGCTCCACAATGCCGGGCGGACCGTCCGGCGTCAGTATGATCTCCGAGGGATCACGTCGGGAATCCGTGACCCGATACAAAAGACGCCCGCTTTCGATCCTGATCAGTCCCCAGGTGCCGACCTTGGTCGCATGATCGGTGCGCAGACCAGCGGGCACAGTGTCTTCGTTGAAGGCGGGCGTGCGCTTGTAGCTCTCCAACCCTTCTGGGAGCGCTATGGTCTGGGGGGAAAGGGGCGTCGGCATGATGATTTCTCCATAATCGCCCCGATCAGGCGGAACGACGATCGGTAGGGCCGGGTGCGTTGCCGGTCGGACGATATTGAATGGCGAGCAGCAGGCTCTGCGCAATGCGCGCCGCCTTCGTCTGGAGGGCGTGTGCCTCGGCGACGGGAAGCGTTTGCGCAGTGACATCATGCCATAGCGACAACCAGCGGTCGAACATGGCCGGCGTCAGCACATCTGCGTGGCGCAAATGGGCCGGCACGGGCTGCCCCTTGTAACGACCGCTGCCGAGCATGACGGACGACCAGAAGTCGACAAGTTTGGCCAGATGCTGTGGCCAATCGTCGATCGCGCCCGCGAAAATCGGGCCGAGTTCAGCATCGGCGCGTACGCGATCGTAGAATCGCGGGATCAGGATGGCGAGATCCTGCTCGGAAATATCATACATGCTCATATCTTGGCATCTTTCAGAACGACACTGATGGGCGGCGCTTTGGCACTGGCCCAGTAAGCGTCCGGTGGCTGGCTGGACCGCGCGTTGGTGAGACCCGCCGCGCCATCGTGAACGCCTGCAGGCAGCCGCCCATCCAGCTTCGATCCCCTCTCAATGATGCACGGGACACCGAGCGCCATCACTAAGCATCAATCGATTGAAAATGGACGGCACGATCGACCAGTGCAGTAATATGCTTGCCCGCCTCGATCGTCAGTGAATGATGGCTGGCGCCCGGCCGTGGCGCGATATAGGTGGCCATATCGCGCGCCACCTGTCGCTGGCGATCGCTTCCTTCGGCCAGGACCGCGATCAGGACATTCTCGACGGCGATCACGCGAATGCGCATCTGAACCAGTTCCGCTGGCGTAAGCAGCGGGACATCGACCTGTGGCGTGGTCGCGATCGCCCCGCCTTCATTGTCCCATCGGGAAAGCGCACGAAAGCGAAGGTCAGCGACGCTGTCGTGGTCACGGGTAACGGGCATGGCTGGTTCCTGTCGATGATCGGGGAAATCGGTCGTCCGCATCATCGGTAGCCCACGCCTTTGACGTAATCGACAAGCTGCGCCTCCTCATAGTCGACATCCCGCAAGAGGACGCGGAGGATGGAGCGGTTGGTCACCATGCCGATGGGCTGATTATACGGATCGACAACCGGCACATTCTTGCGTCGGTCGCGCTTCATGCGATCGGCCAAATCGCGCAGATCGTCGGATGCTGTGCATGTCAAAATGTCTCTCGACATCACGGAAGAGATGGCGCGGCGGCAGCTTGCCCCTTCACAAACGCTCATCTGTCTGACGATGTCCGTCTTCGTGACGACCCCCAACATGGTCCCATTTGGTCCCACTGCGACGACAATGTCGGTTCCGGCCGACAATTTGCTGGCTGCCTCGATCAGAGGCCGTCCGGCATTGATGGTAACAAGCGCTTGCCTCGCCTCGTCCAGCACATCGTTTACAGTCATAGCCTGAATTCCATCTGAATCTATCGCCGGGGGCCGCGGGCAGCAGCAGCGCCGTTCTCCGTCCCGCAGCCTGTGTCGGAATGCTCATCGCGTTAGCGTGCCCAATGGCCCGGCCAAGGAAACCCCCGGAAAAGCGCTGTTGAGCAGCCGGATGGATTCCCCGATCCTGGACCGGCATGGCCTGGAGTAGGATATTTCAATGCTGCGCCGACAGCCTCGGGAAATACCTAATCGGGGCGGCACCCTCTTTCCGGCCAGTTCGGGTCGCCGTGGGCTGCCGAAGAATATGGGTACCTGTCCGATGCATATGCTCAGCAAATGCGCCCGTCGACAGAGACGTCAATCGCCAGGCGCACTCATATATATGTGGCAGAATATGATTTGCCGGAATGGGGGAGGTTAATCGCCCCACCAAGGCCGACCCTGATGCCATGGTATCCGCAGCGAGCCGTGCGAACAAAAGCTGGCTATAAATTCCGGGGAACAGACATTCGCCGCGCAGGATGGATACGACAAACGGTCTTGAATGGTAGCGGAGGAGGGACTTGAACCCCCGACACGCGGATTATGATTCCGCTGCTCTAACCAGCTGAGCTACTCCGCCCCATGGGCTGCGCAAGGCATCGTGGCCCTGCGGTGAGGCGGCGCTATACGCAGCGGCGGCGGGTCGGTCAACGGGGCTTTTTGCGATTATTTGCGCCGCACGCGCCAGCCCTGGGGCAGGGTGGCCGGATAGCGCGCCATCATACCCGAATCGATCGCGCCGATCGCCGCGCTGACCATCGGTCCCAACTGCGTCATGTCGGGATTATGGCCGGCACCCGGCACCGTCAGCATCGCGGCAGGCGCGCGCGCGGCAGCGAACAGCGCGTCGGCTTGGGTTAGGTCGATCCGGTCGTCGGCGGTGCCTTGTATCATCACCAACGGCGCGCCGATCTTCGATACCGCGTCCAGATTGTTCCACTTGTCGGGCAGCAGCATGCCGACCCCGCCCGGCGCTGATTCCTCCAATTTGTCGAAGGTCGAGAGGGTGACGACCCCCGCCACCTTTACCGTCGCCGCGACGTGCAGCGCGACTGCGCCGCCCAGCGAATGGCCGACCAGGAACAGCCGCGCATCCGGCCCCACGAGATCGCGCGCCGCCGCCACGAAGGCGCGCCCGTCCGCCATAAGCCCGGCCTGCGTCGGCGTGCCCGGATTGCCGCCAAAGCCGCGATAGGACACCACGACCACATGGTCGCCCTTGCCCGCCAGATGTTCGGCATAGCGCGCGCCGATCCCCTGATGCGAACCCCGGCCGTGGAAGAAGAGGATGACGTCGCGGTCGCCCGGGTCGCCGGGCCAATAATAGCCGGTCAGCGCGAGGCCATCTTCGCTTCGCACGGGCAGGGTCACAGGCGCGGCCTTTGTCCATTGCGCGACCTGCACCGGCGCGGCGTCGGCGCGGTAGATCTGCTCGCGCATGGTGGAGGCGCAGGCGGTCAGCGCGAGCAGGGCGGCCAGCGGCCCGCCGATCATTCTGTTCATGCCCTGCCTTGTGCCCAATCCGTGCCCCAGCACAAGGAATATTGGAAATCCACGCAATGTGTCATTTTTCTGTTGCAATCCCTTTTGGGCCACGTCCTAATGTTGCGACGCACAACCGGCCGTCCTGGCCGAGGGAGGAACGTCCACTTGCCCTTCCACGAAATGTTTGAGCCTGATGGTTCGATACGCGCCTGTTACGCCGAAGTGCAGAAATGGGTGGAACGAACGGGCATATCCGGGCTCAACCGTCGACTGGATGAGGCAGAGGCGATCTTCCGCCGCATCGGCATCACCTTCGCCGTCTATGGCGAGGGCGGCGACCCGGAACGGCTGATCCCCTTCGACCTGCTGCCGCGCATCTTCACCGCGCAGGAATGGCGCGTGCTGGACAAGGGCATCCGCCAGCGCGCCCGCGCGCTCAACGCCTTCCTGCATGATGTCTATCATCGCGGCGAAATCGTGAAGGCCGGCATCATGCCCGCCGACATCATCTACAAGAACAGCGCCTATCTCGCCGAAATGGCGGACTTTTCGCCGCCCGGCAAAGTCTATAGCCATATCGTCGGCATCGACATCGTCCGCACGGGGCCTGGCAGTTTCGAAGTGCTGGAGGATAATTGCCGCACCCCATCGGGCGTGTCCTACATGCTCGAAAACCGGGAGATCATGACGCGCATGTTCCCCGAACTGTTCGCCGCCGGGATCGTCGCGCCAGTCGATGACTATCCCGCCGAATTGCTCAAGAGCCTCAAGGAAGTCGCCCCGCCCGCCTGCAAGGGCGACCCGGTCGTGGTCGTCCTCACCCCCGGCTCGCTCAACAGCGCTTATTATGAGCATAGCTTCCTCGCCGACCTGATGGGCGTCGAGCTGGTCGAACCCGCCGACCTGTTCGTCGACAATGACCGGGTGTGGATGAAGACCACGCTGGGGCCAAAGGCGGTCGATGTCATCTATCGCCGCATCGACGATGAATATCTCGACCCGCTCGTCTTCCGCGCCGACAGCCTGCTCGGCGTCCCCGGCATCTTCAACGTCTATCGCAAGGGCGGGGTGACGCTCGCCTCCGCCCCCGGATCGGGCATCGCCGACGACAAGGCGGTCTATATCTACGTGCCGGAAATGATCCGCTTCTATCTCGGCGAAAAGCCGATCCTCGACAATATCCAGACATGGCAGTGCGGCAAGCCCGACGAATGCGCCTATGTGCTGGAACATCTGCACGAACTGGTGGCCAAGGAAGTTCATGGGTCGGGCGGCTATGGCATGTTGATCGGTCCCAAATCGACCAAGGATGAGGTCGTCGCCTATGCCGACCGCATCCGCGCCAACCCCACGGAATTCATTGCCCAGCCGACGCTCGACCTTTCGACCGTCCCGACACTCGGCCCCGCCGCGGTCGTCGGCCGTCACGCCGATTTCCGACCCTATTGCCTGGTCGGCAAGCAACTGCGCCTCGTCCCCGGCGGCCTGACCCGCGTGGCCCTGACCGAAGGGTCGCTGGTGGTCAATTCCAGCCAGGGCGGCGGTGTCAAGGACACCTGGGTGTTGCAGGATTGATGATGGCTATTAATCCAGCCCTACCACCGTTCGCCCTGAGCTTGTCGAAGGGCCTTACTTTTCTTGAAGTGAAGGACAGGGCTTCGACAAGCTCAACCCGAACGGGGGAAATGGAAAAATCATGCTGAGCCGGACCGCCGAAAATCTCTTCTGGATGGCGCGCTACATGGAGCGGGCGGAAGCCACCGCGCGCCTGCTCACCATGGGCCAGCGGATGGCGATCCTACCCGGCGCGCATCATCGCGACGAATGGCGATCGGTCATCCGCGCGACGGGCTGCGGCGACCAATTCCCCGAAGGCGTGCAGGTCACCGAAAGCGATTCCGTCGCCTATCTGATGCTCGACCTCGACAATAGCAGCTCGATCCGCTCCTGCCTGGCCAAGGCGCGCGCCAACGCCAAGTCGGCCCGCACCATGCTCACGCAGGATATGTGGGAAGCGCTCAACGATGGCTGGCGCAAGCTCGACAGCTATGATGTCGGCGAAGCCCGTCAGCAACTGCCCGCGCTCATCGACTGGGTGAAGACCCGCGTCATGACCTTTCGCGGCGCGACCCATTCGGGCCAGTTGCGCAATGAAGGCCATGATTTCCTGCGCTGCGGCTCGGCGCTCGAACGCGCGCAGATGACGCTGCGGCTGCTCGACGTCAAATATTATGTCCTGCTGCCCGAAACCGAAGTCATCGGCGGCAATCGCGACCATTATCAATGGACCTCGGTCCTCTACGCGCTGTCGGGCGCGCGCGCCTATCATCATGTCTATGGCGGCACCTACACCCCCTGGCAGATCACCGACTTCCTGATGCTCAACCGCATGTTCCCGCGCAGCGTCGCCTTCTGCTATGATCAGCTCGCCTATCGGCTCAACCGCCTGTCGGGCTGGCATGACAAGCGCGGTGCGTGCAACGACACGATCGAGCGGATGGTGAGCGCCCTGGAGCAGCTCGACAGCGGCGAAATCTTCCGCTTCGGCCTGCATGAAACGGTGCAGCAGGGGCTGTCGATGACCAACCAGCTGGGCGTTGAAATCGCCCAGACCTATCATTTCGGTTGATCGGGGGAGGGGGCGCGCGCGATGAAATTGCTGGTCCGGCATCAGACCGTCTATTCCTACGATCCGTCGGCGGGCCGGGTCGTGATGCGGTTGAAGCTGATGCCGGTCGACACGCCCGCGCAAACCGTGCTGGACTGGAAAGTCAGCGTCAATGACGCGCCCGTCACCGGCTTCCACCGCAACAGCAATGGTGAGATGGAGGCGCTGTGGGTGCGCCACGATCAGCTTGGCCAGGCGGTGATCGTTGCCGAAGGCTCGTTGAAACGCGCGAAACCCATGGCGTCGTCGGCGGCCCGGCCAGCCGCGTCAACCCGCTCTATTTCCTGCGCGACACCGCGCTGACCCGTGCTTCGGACGCCATCGCCGCCATGGCCCTGGCGCTACCCGATGGCAGCAGCCCGCTCGCCCGGCTCCACGCTCTGGCCGCCGCCGTCACCGATGCGGTCACCTATCGCGCAGGCGTCACCACATCGGCCACCACGGCGGCGCAGGCCTTTCAGCTTGGCGCCGGCGTATGCCAGGATCATGCCCAGATCTTCATCGCGGGCGCGCGCGCTCTTGGCATCCCTGCGCGCTATGTGTCGGGCTATCTGCTGACCAGCGAAGGCAATGAACTGCACGAAACCCATGGCTGGGCCGAAGCGCTGGTGCCGGGTCTCGGCTGGGTCGGTTTCGACCCCTCCAACCGCGTCTGCGTCACCGAACGCTATCTGCGCGTGGCAAGTGGCCTGGATGCCGATGACGCCGCGCCGATCCGGGGCACCATCACGGTTGCGGGCGATATCACGATTGACGCGGACGTCCGTATCGCGCAGGCGGATGACGGGATCGAGGAACGGCAGTTGCAACGGCAACAACAGCAGACTACGCCGCCGCCCGGTTTACAGGGTTGAGTCAGAAATTTCGGGAGCCTGCGGGTAATGACCTATTGTGTGGCGGTACGCGTGGACCAGGGGCTGGTCATGCTATCGGACACCCGCACCAATGCGGGCATGGACAATATCGCCCGCTTTCGGAAGAGCTTCACCTATGTCGTGCCGGGTGAACGGGCGATCACGCTCCTTTGTTCGGGCAATCTGTCGATCACGCAAGGGGTGAAGGCGACGCTGAGCAAAGCGATCAAGGACGCCCAGCTCGACCCCGACATCGAAACCATCCTCAATTGCGCCACCATGTATCGCGTGGCCCAGATCGTGGGCGATGCCATGCGCGCGTTGCAGACACGCTATCGCGAAAGCATCGAAATGGGCGGATCGGGCGCCGGTGCCTCGATCATGATCGCGGGCCAGCGCAAAGGCGGCAAGCCGCGCCTGTATCTCGTCTATTCGGCGGGTAATTTCATCGAAGCGACCGAAGACACGCCCTTCTTCCAGATCGGCGAACATAAATATGGCAAGCCGATCCTCGACCGTATCATTGCCCGCGACACCAGCCTGGAGGACGCGACCAAGGCTGTCCTGGTGTCGATGGACTCGACGCTGCGTTCCAACCTCTCGGTCGGCATGCCGCTCGACCTCGCCGTCATCCCTACCGACCTCTATGATTTCAGCATTCGCACCCGCATCGAAGCCGACAATGAAGAATTCGCCATGATCTCCCAAAGCTGGAGCGCCGCCCTCCGCAAGGGCTTTGAGGATCTGCCCAACGTATTGGATTGAGGGGGAGGAGCCGGGCTAATGGCCCACCAGCGCTGAACACTAGCCCCGTCATTCCCGCGCAGGCGGGAACCCATCTCCCACCCCATCCCCCCGGCATCTCGCCACAGGGATACCAAACAGGGCGGGCAGGCACCCGCGCCACCACCGAAAAGCCAACAGAACCCATTGCGCGTCAGCTCCTCATGCCGCTTGCATTCCGGCTGAGGCCAAGGCACCTCGGCGCGGATGCACACGGAGACAGATCTGGAAACCGCTTTGCTGGGGCCGGTCCTCGCCGACCGCGCCTGCGGTGATTGCACGGCCTGCTGCACGGTTCTTACGGTCGATACGCCTGATTTCGCGAAACCGGCGGGAACGCCCTGCGTTCACCTTGGCTCGCAAGGGTGCAGCATTCATGCGGTGCGCCCGCACATTTGCCGCACCTGGTTCTGCGCCTGGCGCAGGATCGCGGGCATCCCCGACGCGGCTCGCCCCGACCAATCCGGCATTTTGGTATCGCTCGATTTTGTCCGCAATCCGCGCAATTGCTTCGAAGGGGTCTCGATCATGGTCCGTATGGCCCCCGGCAGCAAGGCGATCGAAAATCGCATGGCTCAAACCATTCTCGACAGCCTGTGCGATGGACTGGTGCCCGTATGGTTCACCGACGGCGCAAAGAAGATGCTGATGTACCCCGACAACAGCGTCGCCAGCCTCGTCATATCAGGCGGCACCGCCCCTGCGCATTTGAAGGACGAAGTAGCGGCATGGCGAGAGCGATACGGTATGTTCGCTGCCAACGGTTAGTCAGGCAGCGATCGGCGACGTTGGGTGGTTGGCGGACTGTCAGCTTTTGGGAACTGGGGCCACATTTGCCCGTTATCCAGGTATTATCTCTTTGTGGACTAAAGCGCCGTTATCTAAGCTATAACAATAGATAGTATGACCTCCGTAGACATGCCAACGCGGTCTAAGTTCAACACATTTTTTATCGCGATAGGTCATAGTGAGGGGCCGAAAGTAACTTTTCATTTTTTCGATAGGCTGATTTTCATATCGCGCAGCTTCGCGATATGCGGCTGTTTCGAACGCCTGATCGAACGGGTTGGATACTTCTCGTTCCAAATGGGCGAGATCGGCAGCCGCATGCCACCACAGCCATGCAAATGTGATAGCTGCTATGCAGAGCAAAAAGGCAATCATTGGCCAGATCAGTTTCACTATTGCCCCTCGACAGCTGTTGTCTGCTCTTGGGTATGGCCTTGACGTCCATTAACGGCAACAACTGGTCGTTCATTCCCATTCCTCCTTCGTCATGCCGGGCTTGACCCGGCATCCCGCTTTTCTTCGCGCATAAAGCGGTGCCCCGGAGCGAGCCTATCGAAGGATCCAGGGTGACGGTCAATGCAACATCTTATTCTGGTCGGCAAAATATCCCCCGCCAACGCCTTCCAATGTAGGAAAATCCCTGATCTACTCCCAAGGAATGGATCCGCCGCCTACCACCGTCCGCCCACTGAACCCCCGCATACATCACCCAGCCAACCCCCGTCGCGCGACTGTCGCGTCGCTGTTACCCAACCGGCGCGTCACAGGCGCGAACCTGTCGCGTCACCGTCGCGTCCCGGTGGCTTTGCCGTCGCAATTCCCCCAAAGCGCGCCCAAAAATCACGCCTGCGACACTGTGAATTTCGCCCTGTCGCGTCGCTGTAACCCCACCCACATCCCTTCTTGCCGCCCCCCAAGCAAATCCATCGCTTGCCTGCGCGCCGTCACCGCCTATCTCTCCCCTCACTACGAATCGCAGCCGGAAAGCCCCATTCATGACCGCCACTCACTCGACCCGCATGCTCATCCTCGGTTCCGGCCCCGCCGGCCTGTCCGCCGCCATCTATGGCGCGCGCGCTGGCCTCGCGCCGATCGTGGTGCAGGGGATGCAGCCGGGCGGTCAGCTCACCATCACCACCGACGTGGAAAATTATCCCGGCTTCAGGGACGTGATCCAGGGGCCATGGCTGATGGAACAGATGCAGGCGCAGGCCGAACATGTCGGCGCGAAGATGATGTATGACCAGATCGTCGATGTCGACCTGTCGCAGCGTCCTTTCCGCCTGACCGGTGATGGCGGCATCGTCTATGTCGCTGACACGCTCGTCATTTGCACCGGCGCGCAGGCGAAATGGCTGGGCGTCGAAGGCGAAGAGCATCTGCAGGGCAAGGGCGTGTCCGCCTGCGCGACCTGCGACGGTTTCTTCTATCGCGGCAAGAAGGTGGTGGTGATCGGCGGCGGCAATACCGCGGTCGAAGAAGCGCTCTATCTCACCAACCACAGCCATGACGTCACGCTGATCCACCGTCGCGACACGCTGCGCGCCGAAAAGATCCTGCAGGAACGGCTCTTCGCCCATCCGAGCATCAAGATATTGTGGAACAAGGCGGTCGACAAATTCGTCGGCGGCGGCACGCCGGAGGGTCTTGTCGGCGTCGACCTCATCGACACCGTCACCGGCGAACGGTCGCACGAACCCACTGACGGCGGCTTCGTCGCGATCGGCCATCACCCTGCGACCGAATTGTTCACCGGCAAGCTGCCGATGGACGAAGGCTATCTGCTGGTCGACAAGGGCACGACCCACACCGCCATCCCCGGCGTCTTTGCCGCGGGCGACGTCACCGACAAAATCTACCGCCAGGCCGTGACGGCCGCGGGCATGGGCTGCATGGCCGCGCTCGATGTCGAGAAGTTCCTGGCCGAAGCGGACTTCGAAGCAATGGCGGAGGCGTAATTGAAATTAGCCCCTCCCCTTCAGGGGAGGGGTTGGGGTGGGGGCTATCCTCAGCCCGCAACCTTACCCCGCGCAAAGGCCACCAGCGACCCGAACGTCTCGAACGTGTCGCCATCGATATCGTCATCCTCGATGAGGATATCGAAGCGATCCTCCATCTCGGTCAGCAGCCCCGCGACCGCCATGGAGTCGAGTTCAGGCAGCGCGCCGAACAAAGGCGTGTCAGTCTCGAATGCATCGACCCGCTCCTGCGACAGGCCCAGAACGTCGCGAAGCAATGTCCGCGTCAGAGGGTCGATGGTATCGGCCTGACCGACCGGCGAAGGATGATTGGCCCGCATAAGGGCGCTTTCCTAGTCACTCCCGGCCTATCCGACAAGCGCCGAAATGGCCGTCCGCGCCGCCGGGAGCCAGCTCGACGCATAGCGCGGATTGAAGGCGTCGATCCGGTGCAGCGCGATCCGCTCCTCCATCCAGTCGGTCTTATAGCCATTGTCGCCGGTGCCATAGTCGATCAGCCCGACCCCGTCCCCGTCGATGGCCTGCGCAAACATGGCATGGCTCAGCAACGTGCCGGGCGACCCGGCATCATGGGCGCGATCATGGGAGAGTTTATGAATGAGCGCGACACCATGCTCCACGGTCCACAACTGCGTCGCGACCGCGCGTCCGTCGATCCGCGCAAAGCCCAGCCGCAACGTCCCCGCCGCGCTCTCCTGCTCCGCGAGCGCGCGCAGGAAGCCCAGCCCCGGCTCCGCCGCCTTCCAGCTCCGCGCATGCACATCGACATAGTCCCGCCACAGATCGTCGGTCAGCCTGTCGCTGATCGACAGCGTATAGGGACTGTTGCGCGTCTTGCGTCGCACCAGCGTCCGCAACCGCCCCGGCCGCGCCGCCCAATAGGTCGCAAAATCGCGCCCTGCCGGACGCAGCAAATGCCGCCCCCCCATCGGCCGCGACAGCGCAAACCAGCCCGCCCGCCGCAAACTGTCGAGCAGCGCACCACTATGCTCCAGCGGATACAGGTCGATCTGGCTATTATCGGCCAACAAATGACGGGTCAGCGCATCGAGCAGACGTGCCTGCTGCACCGCGTCGGGATCGCCCACGAAAATGGCCGTCCAGGCAAAACTATACCAGTTGGCCAGCGCCGACACCCGCCGCGCATCCGGCTGCATAAGAAATATCCACGCCTGCGCGCCCGTCTCCTGCGCCATCAGAACGCGAACCGGGCTGTCGGCAAAACAATCGCGATGCAGCAGGGCGAACCAGTCGAGCCGGTCGAACAGCGACGGCACCGCCGCGCGGTCGAGCCGCCCGTGCAAGGCATCGCGCACTTCGGCGAGGCTGTGATATTCCCTTGTCGTCGGCAACCGACTATCTCCGCAATCAGAAGAGGAACGCTTAGGCGAAAATACTGGAAATGGAGTTAAGCGTGTCAGGCCTGTCTGGTGAAAGCCTGCCCATCGATCATATCCTCCTGCATGGCGATCCCACCCGCGCGGCGCTGGACGGGCGATCGGGCACTTATACTTTCGCTGAGCTGGAGGAAACGCTGGGGCGGCTGGCGGGCTGGCTGGCCGGATTCGGGCTGGAGCCGGGCGCGCGCGTCGCCAGCTGGA